>DATDLC010000117.1:0-5793 GCA_036519515.1 Pseudolabrys sp.
GTGGCCTGGCCCTGGAACCCGCCCGACGGCTGGTGCACCATGATGCGGGCGTTGGGCAGCGCAAAACGTTGATCCTTGGCGCCCGCTGCGAGCAAGAGCGAGCCCATTGAGGCGGCCTGCCCTACGCAGAGCGTGGACACCGGCGGCCGCACGAATTGCATCGTGTCATAAATCGCCATGCCCGAGGTCACCACGCCGCCGGGCGAGTTGATGTACATCGAGATTTCTTTTTTCGGGTTTTCCGCCTCAAGGAACAACAGCTGCGCCACCACCAATGTGGCCACTCCGTCCTCGATTGCTCCGGTGATGAAGATGATCCTCTCCTTCAGGAGCCGGGAGTAAATATCATAGGCTCGCTCACCACGGTTGGTTTGCTCCACCACCATAGGCACCAGATAGTTCATGTAGGTATCGCGTGGGTCTTTCATTTTGTCTCCTTGACGCGAATCATACCGATCAGACTACCCGCGCCGGTCCGCCCGTTGATCTATTTTCACATGCGCGGTTGCGCAACCCACCGTCCATCAGGTGGCCGACTCATCTTCTTCCTTGTAGAGCTCTTCCCGCGAGACCTTACTTTCGGTTACGCCGGCAAGTTCGAGCAGAAAATCAACGACCTTTTCCTCGAAAATCGGCGCGCGCAAGGCGGCAACCGCCTGTGGATTCTGCCGATAGTAGTCCCACACGCGCTGCTCTTGACCGGCAAACTGGCGGGCGCGCTCCATCACAGCGCGACTTAACTCTTCCTCGGTGACGGTGATGTTGTTCTTCTCGCCGATTTCGGCGAGCACCAGACCGAGTCGGACCCGGCGTTCGGCGATCGCACGGTATTCGTCCTTGGCCTTCTCCTCGGTTGTGCCCTCATCGGCAAAGGTCTTGTGCTCGGTTTCCAGTTCAGACAACACCGATTTCCAGACGCGCTCGAACTCTTCCTCGACGAGCGTCGGCGGAGGCTCGAATTTGTGCAACTTGTCGAGCTCATCAAGCAATCCGCGCTTGAGCTTCTGGCGCGACATCGCCGTGTACTCACGCGCGATGCCGACTTTAACCGCATCACGGAGCTTTGCGAGCGATTCCAGGCCAAGCGATCGCGCGAAGGCATCGTCCGTAGTGACACTGCCTGGCGTTTCAATTGACTTGGCGGTGACCACGAATTCCGCGTCTTTGCCGGCGAGCTCCTGCTTCATGTAGTGCTGGGGGAAAGTCACCTTCAGCGTCCGGGTTTCGCCGCCGGTGATCCCGATGAGCTGATCCTCGAAGTCTGGAATGAAAGTGTTAGACCCGATGAGGACAACCGCGTCGTCGCCCGAACCGCCTTCGAATGGCGTGCCGTCAATCGTGCCAGCAAAGGAAATCGTCACGCGATCATCCTTGGCCGCCTTCTCGCCCTGCGGCCGCACCGTGTAGGGCCTGTTCTGCTGGACGATGCGTTCGAGGCCCTGCTCGACTTCGGCGTCGCTGACGTCAGCGGTCAGCCTTGTCAACTTGATGGTCTTGAAATCGCCAAGCGTGATTGGCGGCACAATTTCGAGTGCCATCGTGTAGTTGAGATCGCTCTTGCCGGCGATCAATTGGTCTATTGCACCTTCTTCCGTCGGCAGCGTCACCTTCGGGTCGGCGGCGAGCTTATAGCCGCGCTCGGTCACTATCTGGTTGTTGGTGTCGCGAACGGTCGCCTCGATCACTTCGGCCATCGCCGAACGGCCATACATACGCTTGAGGTGCGTGACAGGCACCTTGCCCGGACGGAATCCATTGATACGGACGCGGTCCTTCAGCTCGTCGAGACGCGCATTGACCCTGGCATCCAGTTCGGCGGCAGGTACCACAACCTTGTATTCGCGCTTAAGTCCTTCGGACAGCGTTTCAGTTACCTGCATCGGACACACTTTTTTCTCTGCTTGCACTCGCGTCGCAGCGGCTCACCATGAACCGAACGCGCCGCTTGTGTCGGAATACGGGCAGACCCGCAAATTTCTATAATCACGTTGGCCTCTTTGTGGTGCGGGCGGAGGGACTCGAACCCCCACACCTTGCGGCGGCAGGACCTAAACCTGCTGCGTCTACCAATTCCGCCACGCCCGCAGAGGTCAAAATTACGGACGGTTCGCGCCGCAATCCGGCACGGCTTAACGCGACGGTACCCGCCAAGGCAAGACTAAACCCGCCTGGCCCTGTATCCGTGACACCAGCAGAAAATAGGGACTTGGCGTACGTTCTCAATGACCGGCTGATCGTCAATGCCGGCCGCCAAGGCCGGCCACCAGACGCCGATAAACGCGCGGAAGCATTTCGGGGAGATCTTCAGCAATCAGCCCCGGGCCGAATTCCGAGGCCGCGTCCCCGTGCACCCAGACGCCCGCACAGGCCGCCTCGAATGCCGGCATGCCTTGCGCCACCAGGCCACCAATGATGCCAGCGAGGACGTCTCCTGATCCCGCGGTTGCGAGGCTGGGCGGGCCATTTTCAGCGATCGTAGCCCTACGGTCGGGCGCCGCCACAACGGTATCGGCGCCTTTATAGACGACAACAGCCCCACAAAAGTCAGCAGCTAGACGAGTTTTCTCAACCTTCGAATTAGATTTATGATCTACGTATATATCTCTGAAAATACGTGAAAATTCACCTTGATGGGGCGTCAGAACCACATTCCCCGATCGCTTGCGAATGGCGCCGGCCAATAAATCCTGATGTTCGGCGAAACTGGTCAATGCGTCCGCGTCAAGCACCACGCTGGCTTGGCTGGCGAGAGCCGCCAGCACCTGTTCGCGCATTGCAGATCCCATTCCGCCACCGGGACCTAGAACCACGGCATTCCGCCGCCGGTCCTTAAGGAATTCACCCAACTCGGCCGACCCATCGACCGGGCGTACCATGACCGCCAGACTCTCGGCGGCATTGATCGCAAGGGCCTCGCGCGGGCTGGCTATGGTCACCAAACCGGCGCCCGCTCGCAGCGCCCCACGCGCCGCCAGGCGTGCCGCTCCGGTGGTGGATGCGCCGCCAGAAACGACGACCATATGGCCCCGCGAATATTTGTGCGCCCGCGAGTCAGGACGGGGAAACGAAGCGCCCCAAAAGGCGGGCGCATTGACAAAGGTCTGCGGCTTGATCTTGTCCAAAACACCGTCCGGAATCCCGATGTCCGCAACCTCCACCGCACCGCACTGCAGGCGCCCGGGAAGCAGCAGATGGCCTGTCTTGCGCCTGAAGAATGTCACCGTGCGTGAGGCGTTGACGGCAGCCCCCATGATCGCACCGCTTGTTCCGTTGATCCCGCTCGGCAAATCGACGGCGATGATGGGCACGCTGCTGGCATTCATTGCACCGATCATCGCGCGCGGCAGTCCGTCGACGTCGCGGTCGAGGCCGGCGCCGAACAGCGCATCGACGATCGCATCGCAATCGGTTAGCTCCGGCGAGGCCGCATCCACCGGCCCGCTCCAACGATCTGCCGCCTGCGCCGCATCGCCTTTCAGCCTCTGCCGTTCGCCCACAAAGCAGACACGGACTCGGTGACCGCTTTCGGCAAGATGACGGGCGGCGACAAATCCATCACCGCCGTTATTGCCCGGACCGGCCACGACGACGATACGCGTAAGCTGCATTAGAGCGGTCGCTTCGGCCACCGCCCGCCCAGCGTTTTCCATGAGTGCCATGCCGGACGTGCGATCGTCGATCGTCAGGCGATCCGCCTCCGCCATCTCGGCAGTTGTGAGCAATTCAAGCATTGCCACGGAACCTAGCGACCGCTCGCCTGGCAAACAATTCGAAGCGGTGCGCCGTTGGCCGGCTGGTTAAAATCTAGCCAGTTTGCTTAAGTTATAGGCGTCGAACATTAGGCAGGGTCCTAGGCAACCCGTTTCGGTCCATTAAACCATTGGGTCCAATGGTTTTTTCGTGCGGCGCCGGCTTGGCATGGGTCCTGCAAACCGCAAGCGCGCGTTTCTCCGGGTCTTCCGGCGAGCTGGGGGACCGAGCTGGGGGCAAGGACAGGCAATGAAAAAAATCGAAGCCATCATCAAACCCTTCAAACTCGACGAGGTGAAGGAAGCACTGCAGGAGGTAGGTCTACAGGGGATAACCGTCACCGAGGCCAAGGGCTTTGGGCGACAGAAGGGGCACACCGAGCTATACCGCGGCGCCGAATACGTGGTCGATTTTCTCCCCAAGGTTAAAATCGAGATCGTTCTCGGCGACGACATGGTGGAAAAAGCGATCGATGCGATCCGGCGCGCGGCCCAGACTGGCCGGATTGGTGACGGGAAGATATTCGTTTCCAACATCGAAGAAGCCATTCGAATCAGGACCGGGGACTCCGGAATTGATGCAATCTGACCCGCGCGCAAAGAGCCTCGCGGGTAATTTCATGAAAACAAGGGGGAATGCAGTCCCATGACGACAGCTAAAGAAGTCATGAAGATGATTAAGGACAACGACGTGAAATACGTCGATTTCCGATTTACCGATCCACGCGGCAAGTGGCAGCACGTCACCTTCGACGTCACGATGATCGAGGAAGACACCTTCGCCGAGGGCCAGATGTTCGACGGCTCATCGATCGCCGGCTGGAAGGCGATCAACGAGTCGGACATGAATTTGATGCCGGACCCGGCAACAGCCTGCATCGATCCATTCTTTGCTGAGACCACCCTTTCGCTGGTCTGCGACGTGCTCGAGCCGACAACCGGTGAGCCGTACAACCGCGACCCGCGCGGCATCGCGAAGAAAGCCGAGGGCATGGTCAAGGCATCGGGGGTCGGCGATACGATTTTCTTCGGTCCGGAGGCGGAATTCTTCGTGTTCGACGACGTCAAATACGCCGCCGAACCTTACAACACGGGTTTCAGGCTCGACTCGATTGAATTGCCGACCAACTCCGCAACCGAATACGAAGGCGGAAACCTCGGCCACCGCATCGGCACCAAGAAGGGCTACTTCCCAGTGCCACCGCAAGACTCGGCGCAGGATATGCGTAGCGAGATGCTGTCGGCCATGTCAAAAATGGGCGTCAAGGTCGAGAAGCACCACCACGAAGTGGCGTCCGCCCAGCACGAACTCGGCATGAAATTCTCGCCACTCGTGCAGATGGCCGACCAGATGATGATCTACAAATACTGCATCCAGCAGGTCGCCCAGATCTACGGCAAGACGGCAACATTCATGCCGAAGCCTGTTTATGGCGATAACGGCTCGGGCATGCATTGCCACCAGTCGATCTGGAAAGGCGGCAAGCCGGTCTTCGCGGGCAACAAGTACTCCGACCTGTCGGAAACCTGCCTGTCCTACATCGCCGGCATCATCAAGCACGCCAAGGCGGTCAACGCCTTCACCAACCCGACCACCAACTCCTACAAGCGTCTGGTGCCGGGCTTCGAGGCGCCGGTGCTGCTCGCCTATTCGGCGCGCAACCGCTCGGCCGCCTGCCGCATCCCCTACACCACCAACCCGAAGGCCAAGCGCGTCGAGGTGCGTTTCCCCGATCCGCTCGCCAACCCCTATCTCGGCTTCGCCGCGATGCTGATGGCCGGCATGGACGGCGTGAAGAACAAGCTCGACCCCGGCCCGGCCATCGACAAGGACCTTTACGACCTGCCGCCGGCGGAGCTCAAGCAAATCCCGACCGTCTGCGGCTCGCTGCGTCAGGCACTGGAGGAGCTCAGCAAGGATCGCGCCTTCCTCAAGGCCGGCGGCGTGTTCGACGACGACTTCATCGACAGCTATATCGACCTTAAGATGACCGAGGTGATTCGGTTCGAGCACACCCCGCATCCGGTCGAGTTCGAGATGTAC
>DATDLC010000118.1:0-29314 GCA_036519515.1 Pseudolabrys sp.
GACCCCTCGCAAAATTTTTATGAAATTTGAACACCGAAGTTAATCGGAATTCTTTTTTAAAAAACGTGCGGCCTCAAACACGCCAGCGACAACCGCAATCACGCCAAGGACCATAAGTGCCCAAATTGCATCCTCTGAGAATTGATCAAGAGCCCAGTCGATCATTTGCGCCTACTACCCTCGCAAAATTTTTTTGAAATTTTAAACCCTCGCAAAATTTTTATAAAATCCTGACGCTAATGCTGGGGAATGTGCGCTGTCGGTATCCTGAGGCCGTCCCCTTCATGATCCCGCCGAATCTCCTGCTGCCGAACCTCCCACATTCGCCCGAGTACAAAGGCTATGCCGTACGGCCAACATAGCTATCAATTCGAACACAGTCAGAATCATCGGTGCGTCCCCTCTGAGCAGGCCGGTGACCGGCACCATAGCTTCCGGTGGAAACTACTAACGAAAGGTTAACGCCCGCCGCAAGCGTGGCAATGCGATGATCGTTCACTGGCCAATCCCGATCGTTCACTGACCGATGCGGCCATTGGCCGACACTGGGGCTTGCGGACACACCGGACATTGCCGGCTCCGTCAGAACAGTTAGCAACGATTTGTTAACGAATGGGCCGCCATGATTTCGCGGCTCGGTCCGGTTTCTGTGGTCCCCGCCCAACACCGGACCAAGGCGACCACGGCCGAACCTTCATCGGGGTGTGGGACATTCCAAGGCTACGACCGTGGTCGCCAACCACTGCGCCTTGAAATCTGCCATGGCTATCAATCGTCCTTCGCTTTATTGAGATAGGGTTTCCAGGCGAGCGCCTCGCGTTTGGCCTCGTCGAAGTGTCCGTCCTCTAAAAGCCTTCCCATAAGTCTCAAGTATTCGCAAAGGAATGACGCATCCGACAATTGGAACGCGCGCTCACCGGGTACCCACAAACCGATTTTTTTAGCGGAGATAAATGCAGACACGATATCAGGTTTAAGATCGCGTACATGGTCCGGCCATTCTGAGTGAACCTCTGCAGTCCGACTTTTGATGATGTCCGAAAGACTGCGCAATTTAGAACCGAGGCGTCGGAGTTCGGAAGCTTTGTTTTCGTCTGACTTTCGGGCTAACCAGTCTAGTGAAATGCCAATTACGATTCCGGTCAAAAAGACTAACGCAAATTGAAACCAACGCTGCGGGCTCAATGCGACGAGATTAATAAAAACAGTCGTGGTTACAGCGTTTGGATCGGAGAAGAAATTTTCTTTCAACCATTTCTCGAGGATAGTGGCGATCAGGGGGATCAGCAGAAGACCCCAAATCCCAAACAGAATCGGTTTAAGACTTTTCGACATGGCCCAGGCCACCAACCACAGCTAAATCGGGACTGAACCACAGCGCCTTGAAATCCGCCATCGCTTGTTCGCGGGTCGCCGCGTAACCTTTATTGTAGATCGTCGGTTTAGCTTCGCACGCGGTTATCGTGCAAAACCAAGGCTGATCCTTCGGCGCTTGTGGATGCAGCATGATCCGCCCGATCACCCGGCCACTAGCGTAATCGTCGTCGGACCAGTGGCCGCCACCACGGCTTTTGTTGGCGCGGACGAGCGTCAGCATCTTGTCTATTTAATTGCTGGAAGAAAATTTCCGAGGGCGACGATCAGCCACTCAAGCCGCATCCGCGCCTATACACGATCGAGGATGATTTGATCGTACAGGTTTTGCCCCGAAGTTCCCGAAAACAGGGCGCTGAGATGCGCTTTTACGATTCTGATCTGACCGTCCCTTGCCGCATTTAGTGCAATCTGGGCGTGAAACTGAAACGCCTCCAAAGAACCTTTGTCGTAGCCAATGGCTGAAATAGTAAGCGATCCATCGCTATTCACTCTCGCACGGTGCCCTGCTGATCCACTTTTTAGCCGATCAAACACGTTAGACATTTTTTGCTCCCTGCGACGCGGTTTAATTTGTGGGAAGGGACGCTCAAACGTGTGACAGCAGGACGAACCGGCTATGGGTTATCACAGCGAGTGCATAGGCGGCCACGGCTGCGAGCCTGTGGGCCTTTTCAAATCGTTAGCCCGGTCGTTACCCCTGCGAACGTTGCTTCAAGATGTGCCGATATTGCAGGAACTTTTTGCCTTAAACCGCTAACTAATGATTAATTATGCGTTGGCGGGCGCCGCGCGCCCGGCCTACTATACCGCTCAGTAACCACGAGTTGGTGCGCGTGCCATGGTCCAGAAAGCTTTTGCAGCGTTCGTCATGTCTCTCGGCGTTGCGCTTGTCCCCGTCTCCAACCAGGCGTTCGGCGGGTCGACAAGGGCTTTGTTGCCGGTGGCCGCATGGGACCATATGGCGGACTCAACGTCTAGTCCCTTTGGCGATTTCGGTGCAGGACCCTTTGGCGTGCTCTATGTCGATGCGTATCGCCCAAGCTTCGCCTGCACCTATGATATTCCGTGGGACTGGGCACACCGATGCCCTCCTATTCCGAATCCTCCCGAGCCGCCACTCGCACCGGCTGCACGCGCGCTGAGCTGCGTCCCGCAAAGCGTGACGGTCCCCGGAGCTGGCGGAAAAGATCAGACCATCACGATGGTTCGCTGCTGAGCGGCAGCCGGCCTTCACAGATGTCACTTTGCATCTGCCAGCTCTGAGCGCGGCGCGCAGGTTACGGCGCGTTGCCGCCTTTGATTGAGAAGTCGCGGCCGGCAATTTCACCACCACGGCCACCACGGCCGCCACGGCCGCCGATCTC
Organism: Pseudolabrys sp.; assembly: GCA_036519515.1. Classification (GTDB taxonomy): domain Bacteria; phylum Pseudomonadota; class Alphaproteobacteria; order Rhizobiales; family Xanthobacteraceae; genus Pseudolabrys. The sequence continues at coordinate 2,742 of DATDLC010000118.1, forward strand.
CATCACCCAGTAACGGCGACCGCTGGCGGATACTGCGGAAGCGACAGCCTGGCACCCACCGAGCATCATGTTCGCCCGGTGCTGCGGCGACTGCATCCACATCCGCCTCGCGCACGCCTCGGTGTCGCACCCCACTGCAACATTCTCGGCGGCTGCGCCCGCAGGTCCGCGATGCCCCATGAAGCCCGCGTGGTCGAGGCTGTTGCGGCGAGCCATATCGTAAGCGTGCTGCTGAGCGAGCGCGTGGAGTCTGGCGCAATCGGCATGACTTAGCCCGACGCCGGCGGCGCTGAACAGCAATGCAAGCCCACAGCGGATGACACCAAGCTTCATGATGCGAACCCCCCGCCTCTCGGCACGGTGAACACAGTCGACAGACGGCGCTAAAGCCCCCGGCGGATGTGCGAAGGCTACACCCCTCCTGCCGTCACCGATGTCAACAGTGCAATCCGTTTCGGGTTATCGGCACACCTTCCTCCAATACCGACAGATGCCCGCCGTGCCTGACCTGTCCATGCGGTTGGGAACAACGAGTTATCTCGATCTGCCGATGTCGCACCGAGACACAGCTGATCATCTTGGGCTTACAATCGAGACTCTGAGCCGGACCATAACTAGGCTGGAAAAATCGGGATCAATTGCGCGGTCATCGTGTCAAACATTGGTTCTACGAAACTGTGCAGCGCTGGCACAGATATCAGATTAGCCGGTCATTTCATTTTTCTGCGCCGCCGTCGAGCGAAAAACCCAAATGTCGTTCGATCAGATGGCGACGGTTCGATGGAAGTTATACTCGTTGCAGCACTTGTCATGATCATCGCGGCGGTGGCATTCCGCCTAGCGTTTAAGTAACCGCTCCCTAAGCGTTGCAAACATCCATACCAATGTCCGCTTTGGCACTTAACGGACATTCAAACCGTCGCCCCGATGTCCGCTTTCGGGGGTAAAGCGGACATACCTTTTTGCGCTGCAAATGTCTGCTTTTGACCCAAAGCGGACATGTGCGCCCCTTGGCACCTCGCGAAGCTATTTCATTTCAGGAGGCCCTTCATCGCTTGCGTGGCGACCCGGTAGCCCTCGGCACCGAGCCCAGCAATCACCGCGGTGGCAACCTTTGAGACATACGAGTGGTGGTAGTACGGCTCGCGCTTATGAATGTTGGAGATGTGTAGCTCTATAATTGGTCCCTCGAACATCTTGAGGGCGTCAAGGATCGCGATTGACGTAAACGTAAAAGCCGCCGGGTTAATAATGATGCCGCCCGCTTTGTCGATCGCCTCGTGAATCCAGCCGATAATGTCAGCCTCGCTGTTGGACTGACGAAATTCGACGGCATGATCGCCCGCCTCTTCGCGGCAATAGCGCTCTACGTCGGCGAGGGTAGCTTTGCCATAGATCGCGGGTTCGCGTTTTCCCAGCCGGTTTAGATTAGGTCCGTTCAACACATAGATGCTTTTCATTTTTGGGCCCTCAGCCTTTGTATCCCCACACCCGCGGCAGCCACAGGATCGAGTCTGGAACGATGGTGATAATCGCAAGTACCATGATCGCCATCACGATGAACGGCAAAGCCTCGCGGACAATGGCGCCCAGTGGCTGTTTGGTCATGTTAGCGAGAACGAATAGCAGGAGGCCGTAAGGCGGCGTCAGCAATCCGATCATAATGTTGACGACGACAACAACGCCGAAGTGCACCAGGTCGATGCCCAGAGCCTTCGCAGTCGGAATGAAAATCGGCACTACTACGAGCAGAATAGTACTGCCTTCGAGCAGGCAACCCAGGACGATCAGGATGACGTTTACGACGAGAAGGAACATTGTCGCCGAGAAGTCCTGGCCCGCGAGCATGCGGGCGAGGGATGCCGGAATGTTTTCGACGGTGACGACGTAGTTGAAGACCAGTGCGCCGGCGATCAGCATTCCGATAGACGTGGTCGCCTTTCCACTGGTGAGCATTGCGTCATAGAGCTGCCGCCATGTCACCGCGCGGTAGAGCACGGTTGATGCGAACAGGGCGTAGAACGCGGCTGCCGCGGCGCCTTCGGTGGGGGTCATCACGCCGCCGTAGATTCCGAATAGCAGGATGACCGGTAGCATAAGCGCAGGGAATGCCCGCAACGTGATGCGCGGAATCTCGCGCACCGGGATCGGCGGTTCGACCGGATAGTTGCGTCGTCGCGCAATGATAGCGTTCGCGACCATGAATGTGATGCCGAGCATGATTCCGGGGACGAAGCCGCCGAGGAATAGGTAGCCAATCGACGTGTCGGATATCAGCGCGTAAAGCACCATCGGGATTGAAGGCGGAATGATCGGCCCGATAATGGCGGCGGAAGCGGTGATAGCGCCGGCATAGGCCACTGGATAGCGACCGTCTCTGCTCATCATGCCGATGATGATGCGCCCGATCCCGACGGCGTCGGCGATAGCGGAGCCCGACATGCCTGCAAAAATCATGTTCGCGACCACGTTGACGTGGCCGAGGCCACCGCGAAAGCGACCGACGAGCACAAGACAGAACTGGAGCAGGCGGTCAGTCAGGCTACCGATGTTCATCAGGTCGGCAGCCAGGATGAACAAGGGAATAGCGAGCAGGACGTATGAATTGAACAGCCCATTGAGGATCTGTTCGGCTGCGGTGCCGAGGTCGAGACCCGACAACAGCAGATACAGGATCGAGCCCGCGATCATGGAGTGGCCGATCGGCAAGCCGAGGACGCCGAGCAGGACGATCGCGACGATGCAGATGGGAAAAGGCGGGGGCATCGTCATTCGGGAAGCTGGGCTGGATCGCTCTCCGGCGGCTTCGCGCCCCGGATCGCCTGGTAGGTCAGCCAGCAGTAACGACAAATGCACGCGATACTGAAGATGATAAAGACGCTGTAAAGCCAATTGATCGGTATGCGGAAATAGGCAGAGCGCTCCACCTTCATGAAGCCGACATAGTTGTACGCGGCAGGCAGTGAGATTCCGTAGAGGGCAACAACCGCGATGCCAGTCAAAACCGTGAAAACGCGGCGTGTGCGCGTGGAAACCAGCGAATAGACAATGTCGAAGCGGATTTCTTCGGACTCGCGAAGAATGAATGCCGCTCCCCACAGCACAGTCCAAAGCCAAGTCGTGATGATGACCTCTTCCGACCACCCCACCGGACGATTGAGCACGTAACGTGCGAAAATTTGGATGATGAAGGTCGCAAACATCACGGACAGTAGTGCAACCGCAACGTTCTCGGCTCGTCGCCGGAGCCAGTGGCCGGCCTTTTGGAATCGCGGGTTCATCTATAGATCGCTCGCCAGCGCGATGGACCTTGAAGAATTTGGAGCCGGCTCAGGTTTTCTGAGCCGGCCAGATTGTATCGTACCGGCGGCGGCTACTTGACGGCGTTGATCCGCTCCAGCGCTCCCTTCGGCCAGTCGTTGCCGTATTTTTCGACGTAGCGTTTTTGAGCAAAGGTACGGAAAGCATTCTGGTCGGGCTCGTAGACCTTCTTACCTTCCTTCTTGAAGTACTCGAGTGTCTCCGCTTCCTGCTTTTCGAACCGCGCGGTGTTCTCGTCCATCGCCTTCTCGGCTGCGGCCTGGAATTTTGCCTGCTGCTCCGGCTTCATCGCATCCCAGATTTTCGAGCGGATAGCCATGACGTCGTAGGCGATGACGTGGCGGGTGAGGATAAATTGCGTCGTCACCTCGTCGAACTTCATCAGCTTGCTCGCGACGACCGGATTGTCTTGCCCATCGACCGTACCGGTTTGCAACGCTGTGTAGAGCTCGGCATAAGCGACCGGCGTCGGATTGGCACCGAGCGATTCCCCGAGGAACTGCCAAAATTCCCCCGGTGGCATACGCAACTTGATGCCTTTGAGATCCTCGGGCGTCTTGACCTGTTTGTCGGGCTTGAGGTTGAGGCTGCGCGAGCCGAAGTAGACCGGTGTGATGATTTGGATGCCGAGTTGATCCTTTGCCATCTTGATGAACTCGCGGCCCACATCGCTTTTGAACGTCTTCTTCATGTGGTCGGCGTCGCGGAAGAGATAGGCCGAGGTAAGCAGCGACCAAGCCGGGATCTGCTTTGAAATGTCCGCCGGCGCGAGATTGCAGAGATCGAGATTGTCACGCTGAAGTGCGACGAGCTCGGTACCCTGCTTGAACAGCGTGTTGCCCCAATAGGGCTCGAAGTCGAAATCTTCTTTAATTGCCGCGGCGAACGATTTGTAGGCTTCCGCGCGCAGGTCAGTTTCAGTGAATGCACTGCTAAAACGGAGCTTCTGCTTGGTCTGCGTGTAGGCCGGCCCGGCGGCACCTGCCGCCAATATTGCCATGCCTCCGGCGACCACGGAGCGACGGGTCATTTTCGTCATATTTGTCCTCCCTGATTTTGTTCTAACTGGTGTTATTTCCTACTTGTGGAGGGGGCATCAATAGTCAAAAATGTGATCGTCTGACGATCTGTAAATCATCTGAGGAGCGTCTACGTGAGTGGTTCGATCAGCAAGGTCGAAACGGTCGGCGAAAGGGTCTATCGCCGCCTGCGAAACGACATCGTCTTCGGTCGCCTGGCGCCTGGGCAAAAACTGAAACTCGAAGTGCTCAAGGACTCGTACGGCATCAGCGTCAGCACGCTGCGAGAATTGCTTAATCGGTTGACGTCGGAAGGGTTGATCGTCGCCGAAAGCGCTCGGGGCTTTAAAGTCGCGCCGGTCTCAGCCGAGAATTTCAAAGAACTCGCAAATTTGCGCCTGCTGCTAGAAAGCCATGCCCTCCAGCGCTCATTCGCGCTAGGCGATATGGACTGGGAAGGGCGCGTCGTTGCTGCGCATCACAAGCTCGCGACGATGGAAAAGCGGACATTGGCGGGCGAACGCCGCGGCCTCGAAGTGCTCAAGCGCTACGATTCCGAATTTCACCAGGCGCTGTTGTCGGCCTGCGGTTCGCGCGTACTGCTCGACTGCCACGCAGCGGTCTTTGACAGGTATGTACGCTACCTGATGATCGCAGTTATCTTCCGAAGCGCAGCTTTTGAGGAACACCAGAAGCTTCTGGAATGCGCCCTCAACCGCGACGCAAAGACAGCGCAACGACTTCTGGCGACGCACATCATGGATTGTGTTTCTTACACGCTCGCAAATGCCCCGGAAAATCTCCTCGGTCCCAATCCCGCGCACCTCACTGCCCGCCGGAAGTCCGGCGATCAGATCCTTGTTGCTTGAACGTACGTGCGGTTCGTGCGCTTTCCAGGGTAAGTGGGCATCGCATAGGCACGGTCCTATGTCCGCTATTGGCACAAAGCGGACATTCGTTATTGCACTGCATATGTCCGCTTTCGGGGGTAAAGCGGACATCGCACTGACTTTCCGGAATGTCCGCTAATGACCCAAAGCGGACATTGCTCCTTGCGTTATCCGGGCTCCATGCCCTTGGCTTTGATCACGGAAATCGCAGCAGGAGTAGTCAAGTATTTAATCAGCGCCTGAGCCGCTACCTTGTCCTTTGCGTTTGTACCGACACCGCCAGTGAGGACGATGTAGTTCTGTAACTCCGCGGGAAACGGGCCGACGACCTCAACACCGGGGACTGACGCTAGTTCAGGAATGAGTTGGACGGCCATATCTGCCTCACCTTTAACGATAAACTCCGCAGCCGCACCACCGGGAATGGTCTTGCCCTTGGCCTTCACTTGGTCAGCGATGCCAAGTTTCTCCGCGACACTAATGAAATGCAGGCCGCTCTGCCCAGCGGTCGTATAGGCGATGGCCTTCGCATTCAACATCGTGCTCTTGAAAGCCTCCACCGTACTAATGTCGGGCTTCGGTGCACCTTGTTTGACCGCAACGCCGAGGCCTGCTCGCGCGAGGTTTACTGCCGATCCATCAACGACTTTGCCCTGCTGGATAAAACCTTTGATTAGTGACGGGGTAACGATGACGACATCGAACGCCTCTCCGCTTTCAACCAGTTTTGGCCAGCAGATTGGATGCGCCCCATGTAAATTTTAGCTTATCTCCAGTCTCCCTCTCGAAGCCGGTTGTCACCCATAAACATGGCTGCTTGACGGCTACCCGCGAGCGCGCCCGCCTGAAAGCGGACACACTCGATGCGGGAGAGTCAGCGCCAGACCTTTCGCTCACACTCGATCCGCACCATTCGCGCCTGCAGCAGCCCCCTTCCAGAGCAACTGAGTGAATTGGTACGATGCCTGCAATCCTGGAGAAACATTCCGGGCAAAAGATTCAAGGGGGGTACGCCAATGAACAATCTCACACGCCGCAATCTGTTGGCCGGAGCGGCAGGCGCAACAGCCGCCACCGTTCTGCCGTTTGAAAAGCCGGTGAAGGCTGCGACACCGCCTGCCGGCAAACAGGCGCCTGGCTGGTATCGCTACAAGATCGGTACGATTGAGATAACGGTCGCGACCGACGGCGTCGCACGCTTCAAGATGGCCGAGGATCATGTCACCAATATCAAACTGGACGCCGTAAACGCTGCATTGGCCGAAGTTTTCATGGAAAAGGACATGATGACCACGCCCTACAACCCGATCGCCGTGAACACGGGTTCGAAGCTTGCCGTCATCGACACCGGAACCGGCGAGTCCAACTACAAGAAATCCGGCGGAGTCGGCGGGCAGTTCATCACCAATCTCTCGGCCGCAGGCATTGATCGTGGCGCAGTCGATACCGTGAATATCTCGCACTACCACGGCGACCACATCAACGGGCTGCTGATGGACGACAATTCGCTCACTTATCCCAATGCCGAAATCCTGGTGCCGGCGACGGAACATGCCTTCTGGATGGATGACGGCGAGATGGGACGCGCGAGCCCCGTTCGCATGCAGACCAATTTCAAGAATGTGCGCCGCGTTTTCAGTACGGATGTTCTGAAGCGCGTGAAGACATATGAGTGGGACAAGGAGGTGATTCCTGGTGTTATCGCGCAAGGCACGCCTGGTCACACGCCCGGCCATACTTTCATTTGTCATCACGTCGGGCGGGAACAGTGTGTACGTACAGTCCGACGTGACGCATGTACCGTTTCTGTTCGTGCGCCATCCCGATTGGCATGCCTTCTACGATCAGGACGGCCCGAAGGCGGAGGCTACCCGTCGTAAGGTCTATGACATGCTGGGGGTGGAAAAACTGCGGGTCCAGGGGTTCCACTACCCGTTTCCCTCGCTCGCACACGTTGAGAAATACGGTACCGGCTATCGCGAAATTCCGGTCATCTGGAATCCGACGATCTGACATGGCGCTTCGGCCCTTGGCGGAAATCCCCGCCGGGGGCCGATCACGACCATCGTTCCGGACATTCGATCACTTCATTGTAGGCTCAAGAGCGGAATTTTGGGGCAAACCGGCGCGACGGCCCGGTGCGTAGGCCATGGTCCAACTCGACCAATCGCGATCCCCGTGCCTAGCCTTGCTCAGGGTGTGGAGGAGCGTGCAGTCGGAGCGCGGCAATGCCAGCTCTCACCTTTTTGGCCGTTGTCGGCCTTGTGCTCGTCGGATTGCTGTTCGTTGCGGATGCAACGCTGGAAAACGGTCCCCCGCCGATCGTCACGAGCGAGCGCACCGGTCTGCCAAAGCCATGGCGTCCCGATGGCCTGCAGATGCTGACAACCACACCTGCGCCCGCCCCCGACATGACATCGCAGGCTGTGCTTTCCGCCCAGCCAAAGGCCGCGCCCGACGCTCCGGCGAAGATCAACGCCGCTGCGCGCACGGCGCGAGCAGAAGCACCGCCCAAGAACAGGCGTATCAACCAGTCATACGACTACCCACAGAACATCAATCTGTTCGACAGATTTTCGATCAAGGGGCAGTAGGATCTTCTTCGTCGCGCCGCACTGCGCACCCAAAAAATGCAAGAGGGCGGCATGAAGGCCGCCCTCTTTTTCTCTGGAAGGACTACCAGGTCATTAACAGCTGATTGTAGCCCGGGCTGCCGCCTCCGGTATCACCGTAGTTGAAGTATCCGCCATAAATGTTGCCTCGCGGCGACATGGCATAAGACTGTTCGCCAAGATAACGGGCTCTTGAATGGACGCGCGCCGGCGCCGTCGTGACGACGCGCCCCGGGGCCCAGTATCCGGACCTGTTGCCGGTTTCATAGTATTGGGCGAGAGCGGGCGTAGCCATGCTCATTGTGACAAGGACGATTCCGATCAACTTTTTCATGACGTCGCTCCATCGTTGTTCATGATGACGAATGCTGTCATCACCCGCCGCCCAGCAGCTCGAAACGACAAACATGAGACCATCAGTCCCTCCGGTTTATTCCTTGGGATCGAAAGCGCCGGATTACAAATGCGTGAAAGGTATTGGCGCCTCCATCGCGTGGTGGGTCGGGTTACTCCTGCGCAAAGATTGGCCCTTGAAAGCAAATTCTTGGCGGCCACCGACAGGTTGACCCTATGAACTTTTAATACATACGGCGCGAAAGCCCACTGCGACGAAGCCGGATGCCACGCTGTTTTGGTACGCGTTCAGCGTCGCGGGCGAAGCCTGGGTGTGCACATGATCGACTACGACACTCCAACTCTTCCGCATGTCTGCGCCGAATGCGGCGCGGAATTGATGCTGACCCCAAGCGGTCATCATTTTTGTGCTGATCCGAGCTGCACGGAAGGATTCGGCGTCGCCGCGCCTGTTTGGCGGTTTTACCGGATTATCGACGACGCGCTCAGCGACAATATGACGGCGCCCGACAAGAAGCTTTGCCACTGATTGTTCACACGTTGGGGAAAAGCGGTATTCCCGACGTAACGAACAAAAACCAAAGAGCGGCGAGCCAAATCGCCGCCATCACAATGTAGAACATCACGATGCCGAGCTTGGCCATGGAGCCTGGTACTTCCCCACCCCGAATAGCATTGCCGCCGGCGAGGATTGCGCATCCGCCGGCGATTTGAAAGCACGGCCCGACGAAAAAAGCGCAGGCGACAGGGCATCTGTCGCCCGCGAAGGAGGATACGCGGGACGCTCATAGCCGCATCGGCCAGCGCAAACTTGAAGGGGATCTGGATTTTTCTTTCAAGCAGGCCTGATTTTTCGTTCAATCGATGCCAGTCCTGCCCAAGATGAACGCGATCGCGCCACGCTATCAGCGACAGGCCATGAAGTCCGACACACAGAGCTCAAAACGCTTGGTCTGATTCTGGTAGCAGTCCGCCGCTCCACGTTTGACCGTCGTCACCGGACCAAGCGCTCTCAGGTCGTCGGTCCGACCATCCCCGTTGTTCCATTTGGCCGACAGAGTGGCCTTGTTGTTCCGGTCGACACCAGAGGAAACGATTACGACATATTTGCCGGCGTCGATGACGTGCTCTTTCCCACCGGGCGCCACGGCTATTCGACAGCGTTCGTTGAGCATGACCTTTGTATTCAGGTTGAGCACGCACATTGCAGTGTCAGCGAGCGTTCCATCACGCACGCGCACTTCCTTGCAGTCCGAATCCGGCTCGTTTTGTGCAAATACAGGGGCGCAAAAAACCGAGGCAGCGAAAATCGCCACCGCAGCCCAGCGGAGCGTCATGAATTCGCGCCGCCTCATCGCTGTCCTCCCCAGCTCAAGGGGCATCGTAACAAGCCGAACGACCTTTTTGAAAGGGCCCAATATTGCCCCAAGACGGTCTCTCAAGCCGCTGCCGCGGCGAATCCGCTAGGCACGGCGCAACCAGCGGCCGAGCAGGCGCCCTCTGCCCTTGCGCGGCACAAGATCGATGTCGCGCACGAGTTTCGCGCCACCCTTGCGTCTTGCGAGCACAATCTTGCGGCTATGAAAATCTTCAAGCTCGGCGCGATGGGCGACACTCACCAGGGTCGCACCCGGCAGCTCTTTGATCAGAAGTTCCATCATCTTGTCCTGGCTCTTTGCGTCGAGCGCCGAAGTCGCCTCGTCGAGCACGACGATATCGGGGTTGTGCAGGAACAGCCGCGCGAACGCGAGCCGCTGCTTTTCGCCGCCTGACAACGTCTGGTCCCAAGGCGTTTCCTCTTCCTCGATCTTGTCTTGCAGGTGCGCCAATCCGACCTTGCCGAGCACCTCCTCGATCTCCTCGGCGGTCCAGTCTTCAGCCGCGCCGGGATATGCGGTCGCTCGCCGTAGCGTTCCCGCCGGCACGTAAGGCCGCTGCGGAAGCATGAAGAGCCTGCGGTCGGGATGAATGTCGATGCGGCCGCTTCCCCACGGCCATAGCCCGGAGATCGCGCGAACGAGCGTGCTCTTGCCGCTGCCGGAATCGCCTGCAACCAGCAGACGCTCGCCAGACTCGACATCCACCTCAGCCTGGTCGACCACAGCAGTCCCGTCACCGAGCGTCACCGTCAGTTCGCTGAGGCTGAGCATCGAATCATCCTCGGTTTCACCGCGGGTGATCCGGCCGATGTCGTCTCCGGTCTCGGCCCGCTCGAGCGCGTCGATCGACATCATCAACGAGGCGATCCGTCGCGCGCACGCATTCCAGTCGGCAAGGCGCGGGTAATTGTCGACCAGCCACCCGAACGCGCTCTGCACGATGGTGAAGGCGGAGGCTGCCTGCATCACCTGACCAAGTGTCATGCTGCCGTCGAGAAATTTCGGCACGCACAGCAAGACCGGAAGCACCGGCGCAATAATGCTCGAGCCCTGCGAGACAATGGTGGTTCGCATGTGCTGGCCACACAACCGCGCCCATTGCCTGAGCACGTTACGCAAAGACTTGTCGATGCCATCGCGCTCCTCCGCTTCGCCGCCCAGCAGCGCGATGCTCTCGCCGTTCTCGCGCAGGCGCGTCAGCACGTAGCGGAACTCCGCTTCGGCCTGGTTGCGGCTTTCCGAAATCGCCACAAACCGTCTGCCGATCACCGCCATCGCGGTGCTGGCGAGGGCCGCATAGGCAACCGCCGCGACCACGAGAAATCCGGGAATGGTCAATGTCGTGCCGGCAAGCGATACGTTCAGTGCGCCACCGATGGTCCAGAGCACGACGATGAAGGTCGCCGCGGACAGCAGTGCCGAAGTAACGCCCGCGATGAAATCGACCGGTGCGTCGGTGGCGATCCGCAGATCTTCGGCGATGCGATATTCCGGATTCTTGTGATCCCCGGCGACAAGGTTGAGTTGGTAGTAGCGGCCGTGATCGAGCCAACGCGAGACCACATTGTCCGTCAGCCAGGCGCGCCAACGCCGTTGGATTCCCATGCGCGCGTAAACCTGCCCAACGCCGAGCGCAACGCTCGTTAACGCAAGCGGAAAGAATACCGCCGAAAGCCATAGTACGACGGCGGAGTCACGCTTCTCGATGGCATCGAAGATGCTGCGGTTCCAGACATTAATGCCGTATTGAACAGCGACGTGGCAGATGATCAGCAGCAGAAGCCCGATCGAGCCAATCCAGGCGATCCTCTTCCCCCTGTCGCCCCAGAAGCCGCGAGCCGTAATCCAGAAGCGCTTCAGCAGGTATCGCTTGCGCGCCTTCTCGATCTCTTCCGGCGACATTGCCTCATCGGGCTCGGCCATCTCTGGCGGCGGAGGCTCGACCTTCGTCGACTCTGCGATATCGGCGCCCTCGGCTTTCGATGGTTTGCCCGCTCCGCTTTTCCGCGAAGTCGCTTCGGAGGATGCCGACTTGTCCGCTGGCTTTCCGGATTTCTTTGCCGCACCGGATTTGCTTTTGCTCGCGGACCTGTCGGCGGACTTGGTGTCAGTGGATTTGGTTTCGGACGACTTCGCGCCCGAAGCAACTTTAGCGGCCGATTTCCCGACCGATGACTTTGCCCTGCCCATCACGACATAACAACAATGGGATCGGCGGGTTCCGTGAGGCGCTGCCGCCCGAGTTCAGCGACTCTCGATGAATGCGGCTATCGCACGCGTCAGGCTGATCCTGAAGGCAAAGCAACTGCCAAAGTGATCACCTACCAGGATGTGGCATGGCAAATTTGGCCAAAACAATGCCACTCGCTTGCTTCCCTCCCGCCTTCGTCCTGTCACACCATGCTGGCCTGTTTTCGGCCCAACCGAGCAAAAAAGCTGTTCTCTCACGCAATAAAGTTGGAGCGCCAAATGGATTCGTTGCTGAGTCCACCGAAGGATCAACGCCACAAGGAAGATATCGCCCCGCTTGTGCCCGGACCGACGGCTGTGACGGCTCGACTTGGCGGTCCCTTGCAAGATTCGGACGGCTGGTTCGCCGCGGCGGCTATGTCGCCGCAGCCCGTCGACGTTTCGGCCGAAGAAAGCTGTCCGGCGCCCAGTTTTGAAACGTCCGCCCGGAATGAGTCCCCGCCACCGGCGCCTGACATTCATCCGCCACAGGTGCCGTCCGCGAAAACGTCCGAGTTAATAGATCAGCTTGACGAACTGGCGTCCGATCTCGCCGCGAGAGGACGCCCTTCATCTGATGAAGTCATCAAAGCGGCCCAAAAAGAACCCGAACTTTCTGTCGAGTCGCAAGTAGCTGAGCCTTCAATCCGCGTGCCTCCGCGCGCCGATTTTGAAGGCAATCCAATCGTGAGCGGACGCCTGCCGATGCGCAGGCGAACAATCGCCACGCTGGCCGGCGTTTGCCTGGCCGCCTTGACCGGCGCCGGAATCGCCTGGCAATCAAATCTTGTCTGGCCAACGGCATCGACCACTGGTGCGGACGTCGCAACGCCCAAGGTGACGGCCGCCGCCCCTGCCAGTGGAGCGTCCGCCTCAATTGCTCCTGCGCAAACAACGCCTGTCGCGCAAGCTGCGGCAACGCCGGCGCCCCCGCCAACTCCTGAACTGGTGAAACAGCTTGAAACAATAGCCCAGGATCTGACCGTCGTACGGCGCAGTGTGGAGCAACTCGCCGCCAAACAGGAGGAGCTCGCCGCCGCTCAACAGCAGCTGGAACAACTCGCGGCCAAACAGACACAACTTGCCGCCAAGCAGGAACAGCTGGCGCAGAATCTCGCGAAATTGCAGGCGACCGAGCCAAGCGTAAAACCAAAGACGACGCCTCCGCCACAATCCCGCGCGGCCGCCGTCCCTCCGCCGCCACGCACGTCTCCGGAGCCCGCGGTGCAGTTGCCGACCGCGCCGCGCCAGCCGTCACACCCCGTGCCGCCGTTGCCGATACCTCCGTGATATAGGCGCACGCCACTGTACTGCAGGCATTTCGCGCTCGGGCGCGCCGAGCGGCCGGACCGGCGCACGGTTCACGCCGTAGCAAAATACCAATCGTAAATCTTGTGACCGCCATCACATGCGGGACGCGCCTGCGGTCCTATTTGTGAAAGACGGATTGGAGACACCCGTCAACAAAAGGCGCAATGTCATGACTGACACAAGCATCGGATACCAGGAGGAAGAAACCTTCCTTCGCTACGACGTCTCCGACGAGGCGATCGAGGCAGCCGTGGGAAATGTACGAGCCGGGAATTACACCCTTGCAGCCTGCACCGGATTGTCGGTTTGCGAAGGTTGAACTGTCCCTAGAGTTGGAGGCGCTTATGTCAAATAGCTTCCTGAACTGGACCAGCCGGGCCGCCATCGCAGGGCGTATCGCCGAACATCGTCGTCCCCATGACGCAAACGAGTTGACGACCCTGGGCGATTATCACCCGCCCTTTGCCAAAGTCGACGCCGGGACAAAAGCCGCGAAGTGGCTGTGGCAAGTCTACATCATCTGAAAGACAGACCGCGCTCCCCACTGGGGGAGCGCGGTCACAGTGCCAAGACATGACGGGCCAGCATCGTGGACCAGTCATGGAAATTCGCCAAATCTCGTTACGGCAGCGGGACAAGCTCCGCCGAAAAATTCTTCATGCCCGTCGGCAATGCAACATGAAGCCCGTAGAACGGCGCGTCGTTCTGGGTCGTCATGTCTCGCTGAGCGATTGTTTCGTCCGGGCCGAGCAGCGCATCGAGGAAGACGCTGACCAGCGCGGCCATAATCACGATCGATACTGCCTTGCGCATCTGAGCCTCCTGCTGCCCCGCGACAACGGGATAATGGGCCGGTCGGCGCATATGAATTGTGAGGCCGTTCACACAGCGATGATTTGTTTTTCTGCGTTATCGACGGTCGGTTAACGATGAAAATCGGGCTATACGACCCGAAACGCTCGCAAAAGCTGGAATACGGACACAACGACGATCAGGAGCCCTACGGCGATCATCAACTTCTGTGCGGGGACTTTCTTGACGAGCCATCCCCCGAAAGGTGCGGCCAGCACGCCTCCAAGGACAAGCGGAACGAAGTGATCGAATGCCACGGCGCCGAGTTCCGTAAAGAACGTGGTTGCCGCAGCAACCGTCACGAAAAACTCAGTCGTGTTGACCGAACCGACGGAATAGCGCGGCGCATGTCCGGAGCCGACGAGCGTCGAAGTCGTCATCGGTCCCCAGCCCCCGCCGCCGCTCGCATCGAGAAATCCTCCAACAAATCCGAGAAGCGCCGTCCAGCCCGAGGGCTTTCGCGCTTCGATCGCGATTCGCACCGATTTCCACAGAATATAGAGACCCATGATCAGCAGGTAGGCGTAGACGAAACGGCGTGCCGAGGTGACTTCCACATTCGACAGAATCCATGCGCCCAAGATGGCACCGAGAACCCCCGCGATTCCAAGCCTCGCGACCAGGCGCCAATCAACGTTGCGGTGATAGATGTGCGAGGCGGCCGATGCGCTGGTGGTGAAAATTTCAGCGGTGTGAACCAAGGCGCTGGCGTGCGCCGGCGGAAGGCCAATCGCCATGAGCGCGGTATTCGACAGCACGCCGTACGCCATGCCGAGCGTGCCGTCGACAAGCTGCGCTCCGAATCCGATGGCGAAAAAAAGCCACCAGTTGTCCATGAAACGTCGTCCCCTGTGAGAACGACTCTATCAGCTTCAGATCGGACGTCGCGGCCCCGAACAGGAACAGCAGCCGCCCGCAGCGAGCAATTCGTCGCGGGCAAAGTGGCCGGATACCGGCAGTCGGTTCGATTATTAACGTTCTCGCGTCGTTTTCGCAGCAAACTTGCGCGTTGTTCAGGCTTGCCTTCCTTCCGCCATCTTGAGCCATGCTTAACCTCCCCTCAGCATCTTGGCGTGATTCGGCGACGCTCCGATTCCGACAGGTCATGTGCAAAGACATAATTCATTGCAGGGGACTCATGATGACAATGAAATCTATCGGCATCGGAAGTCTGATTGGACTGTTGACGGTCACGTCGGCCGGCGCGGCAGGATGGTCGTCGGTGCATAAATATGTAAAGCGAACCGGCAATTGTGCCGGACAAGAAGTCCTTGCCAGCCACTATTCATCGGGCACACGGACGGCCAGCGGTGAGCGGTTCGATGCAAGTGGCAATACCGCGGCAGCGCGGACCTGGCCGCTCGGGACCGTTCTCACCGTGACAAATCCCAAGAACGGCCGGTCGATTACTGTCAGAATCAATGACAGGGGCCCGTACGGTGTTGCCTATCGCATGGGTGCGCAACTTGATCTCGCGCGCGGCGCGGCGCAGCGGATCGGAATGCACTCATCGCAGTATGTCTGCGTTGCGTAACGTCGTGTTCCTGTAGTGAAAGTCCATCGGGCCTGCTTGCCGTGCGCAAGCAGGCCCGAAGTTTTTTACTCAAGCTATCGTGCCGTCAGCTCGATGTTTGAACTTTGACTGACGACGCTGCCTACACTTTCGTTCAAATTACTCGTCTTACTGCACCGTTAGCTGAACCACTGCGAGGCCGGCAGATCCGATCGCGCGGGCGCCGGCGGGCGTGAGATCGATAATCCGCCCCTTGATGTAGGGACCGCGGTCATTGATGCGGACAACGACCGACTGCCCGGTCGTGATGTTGGTGACCTTGACCTTTGTGCCGAAGGGCAGAGTCTTGTGCGCCGCGGTCAACGCAGATGCGTGGGCGTATTCGCCATTGGCGGTTTTCTCTCCGCTATAGACCGAAGCGATTCCCGTCTCTGAAGACGCCATCAGTGGCGAAGACGATCCAACCATTGCTACCAAAGTGAGAGTCCAAAACGCTATGCGATAACGATTCCTCATTCTCTCCGCTCATAGGTTGTTGATGATGCGCAACGACTGCGTCGGCACGTCGAAGCGGGGGACTTCTATGAGCGAATGTCCGTCAGTGTCTTGTTGCGATCGGCCAAGAGATTGTTGAGGCGTGCCAGCTTTTGCGAACGGCGATCCGGATTCGCAGAGGTTATTTTTTCGGGCCGCTCACTGTCGTGCGCACGAGGTAGTCGAGTAGGCAGGAGACATAATCTTTCATCGGCGTCAGCAAGCGCGATCGATCATTCGGGCGTCTTCGTGAGCACACCGCGCACCGTGGCATTTCGCAACACCAGGCATGCGATGCCGGCGGTTTTTATCTTCTTGCAGATATCGTTCGCAGAGCCTCTGGTCTCGGCGCCGATTTTCGCCTGATAAATCGGAAGCGTGCCGCGGCTGCGGATCAATGCGACGGTAATGACCGGATCATGTTCGCCGACCAGATCGGAGAGCTTCGTCATCAGCCGGGAGTAGGTCGCAAGCACACGATCGCGGGAAAATCCCGCCGCAAGCTGAACACCCCATGGCAGACCAATGGCCGCCGTTATGCGCTCTTCAAGCTCATAGAAGAACCGGCTCGGCCCCTGCTCGAGCGAAGCAACAAGCTCGAGACAATCCGCTTGCGGCGTGACCATCGAAACGTTGCCCGCCTTCGCCCAGTCGCCGACGCTGCGCCCGGTGATTGCCTGGACGTAGCGCTGCGTTTCATCCGGCATCGTGCGTGCGCCGTCGAGCCATCCGCGCACGCGACCGGGGCCAGCATTGTACGCTGCGGCCGCAAGCCCCAGGTTGCCGAACTCGTCGCGAAGCTCGCGCAGATACTCGGCCGCTTTCGGCAAGGCTTGCACCGGATCGAACGGGTTGCTGAGTGCACGCTCGGCCGCCGTACGGGCCATGAACTGTGCAATTCCTTGCGCGTGCGCTCCGCTTCGCGTTCGCGGTCCGATGGCGAGCGGGTCGAAGCGGCTCTCGCGCCATATGACGCGAACCAGAAAAGCGGTCGGCAGATCGTTGGCGCGGGCTGCCGATTCCAGCATGAGGCAAAGCGAGGAACGCGAAGCCGTTGCCGCGGCGCCAGGCCCACCTGTGAGCAGCAGCGCAACCGAAACCGCAGGTACCACCCAGCGAATGTACCGCATGACAACCGGAAATAAACCTCAAATACGGTCGTTCCAAGCCCCGCCCCGCCGGATTGCGCCGCACGCGTAACCTGGACTACGATTTTGAAATGATTTTCCGTCAGCTCTTCGACCATGTGTCCAGTACCTATTCCTATCTGCTCGCGAGCCGTCCAGGCGGCGAAGCACTGATCATCGATCCGGTTCTGGAAAAGGTCGACCGCTATCTGCATCTCGTTCACGAACTCGATCTGAAGCTCGTGAAAGCCGTCGACACGCATCTGCACGCCGACCATATCACCGGGCTTGGCGCGCTGCGCGATCATACACATTGCATCACGGTGATGGGCGAGCAGACAAAGGCTGATGTCGTCTCGATGCGCCTCTCGGACGGCGACAAACTGACGATCGAGGGATTGTCACTCGACGCCATCTATACGCCGGGCCACACCGATGATTCCTACAGCTTCGTCTTGCCGGACCGCGTTTTCACGGGCGATACGCTACTGATCCGCGGCACCGGCCGCACCGACTTCCAGAACGGCGATCCGCGCCAGCAATACGAGTCAATATTCAATCGCCTGCTCAAACTTCCGGAAATGACTCTCGTTTACCCGGCCCACGACTACAAGGGTGACACCGTCTCGACCATCGGTGAGGAGAAGGCCTTCAATCCGCGACTGCAGGTGAAGTCGATCGAGGAATATGTCGACCTCATGAACAATCTCAAGCTTGCCAACCCAAAGATGATGGACATCGCGGTGCCCGCTAATGTCAAGGTCGGCCTTGCGCAGGAGAAGATCGCGCTTCGTGGCTGGGCGGTTACGGCGACACAGGCACTTGCAATGGTCGGCAAGCCGGAAGTCGCGCTTATCGATTTGCGCGAGCGCTCAGAGCGCGAACGTCACGGCACCATACCCGGCTCATTGCATGTGCCCTACCCTTCGCTGCAGGAAAACATCAGCGACGGCGGCATGTTGCACGAGCTTGCGAAGTCGACAAACAAGCGCCTGCTGTTTTACTGCGCCTTCGGCGAACGTTCGGCCATGGCGGTGCAGGCGGCACAGGACGCAGGTCTTGCCTCTGCGTGCCACATCCAGGGCGGCATCGATGCCTGGAAGAAGGCGTCCGGGCCGCTTAGTCGCTAGAAAGCCCGCGCGATGCGCGGCGCGGGCTTCGTCCTTCGAAAAAAATATCAGACGCCGTCGATCAGTGGCCTTTCTTGGGCTTGCCACCACCACCTTTGGCGCGCATCGCGGGACCGCTGGGGCCGGCCGAACGAATTTGCTGGCTGCTGACCATTTTGGCGCCTTTGTTCTTGTTTCCGCCTGCATGGATGTTCTTGTTGCCGGTCTGAACGCCCTCAATGCGCTTGCTGGTTTTGATTCCCTGAGCGCCCTTGTTGGTCTGGACGCCCTGCAAGCCTTTGTTCGTCTGGATGCCCTGAAGGCCTTTGCTCCCCTGGAGACCCTGCGTGCCCTGAATACCTTGGATTGCTTTGGCGCCCTGGATGCCCTGGACGTTCTTGCCGCCCAGATTTCCGAACTGCTGTTGCAGCTTCACGTCTTTGAATTGAACGTTGCCGTGGTGCGCCGGGTTGAATTTCCAGTTCTGGAACTGGCCACCGCCGCCGACATTGACCTTATTGAATTTGCTGTACAGCACGGTGTTGGTCTGGATCGCCGCAAACCCGCCGTGTCCCCAATTGTAATGGGACCACAGCGCAGGACCGACAAAGAGCGCCGCGCCGAATCCGAAGACTGGCCCAACCGCCCACCAGGGCGGATGCCAAAAGAAGGGGACATAAGCCGGTGCCCAGTAGCTGGGACCGTAGACAACGACAGGATCGTAAACCGGCACGTAAATGTAATCAGGCTCCGCCGGCTCGATCACGATGTACTCGGGCGGTCCCGCATAGCCGGTACTTGGCGCAGGCATCCTCCTGACCTTCTGCTCCTTGCTCGGTTTCAGGTTGCCGGTCACTTCGGCCTGCTTGCGCAAAGTCTGAATTGCATTCTGTACGTCGTCGGGCTGGGCGAGAAAGGCCTCGCCAAGCTGGTTGGTCCAGTCCAGCTTTTCGTTCATCATCGCCAGCACCTGCGGCACCGACGTCAGCCCCTTGATGCTCGGGTCCCACGGCTGCTGTTGCATGGCGTCCTCGAGCGCTGAGCCCTTGAGGTTGGGATTTTTCTCGACCCAACGGGCCGCGAGCGTCACTTCGAGCGGATAGGTCGATGCGGTCAGCACCTGCGCCAGCAAGGTGTCGGGATATAGCGCAATCGGCGCGACCAGCTGCTGAATCTGCTGCTGGCTCAGTGCCGGCGCCATTTGCTCAGGCTGTTGTTGCGGCGGAGGCTGCTGTTGCGGAGCGGCCTGCTCAGGAGGCTTCTGCGCCTGAACCGTCACGGGCCAGTAAGTGCCGGCCAGCACGATCACCACCCCCGCAAAGCTGAATTTACGTGCACAAGACCAGGCCGACACGAGGAAACTCCTTTCAACTCCCGTCACCCCGCCGCAATCGCCCCATTCATCCTACGCATATGCCGGACAATTCTCCATGCTCGTTTTCCGATATGTCGTTTTTACACGCCGACAGTGTCCTGCTTCACAGAGGACGCGTGTGGCACTGCGGTAGACTTGGCCGATTTGAAGGAGGCTTCAAATGGCCAGCATCAATCGGTCACACCGTGGCGAGGCCAGCCTATGGAAGCTGTGGGCTACCGGCATTCTCGCGCTCCTCGCCTTCATCTGGTGGAACACTTATACGGCAGCCGGCGCCCGAGCGGCCCTCGAACAACAGCAGACCATTGAAATGGCCTTGGAAAGCCGGAGAGTCTGCGAAAAATGGGGCATGCCGCCAGGCACGAAAAGGCACGACATCTGCGTCGCCGACATCGAGGCAGTCCGCGACCACCATACGAAGCGCGTCATGGAAGACTTCGGATTTTTGGGAAATCTGTAGTCACCGACGAACCGGGCGGCAGTCGATATGCGATTTTGGGCGCGTTGTGCCTTTCACGTTGCGCACGCGTGCACCCATCAGCATCGGGAATGTAACGATGGAAAGTTCCCAAAGGTCGACCGCATAAAGGCGGCGGATCCGCGTGCTCGGGTCGATGCGGGCTTTTGCAGTACGAAAACCGATCGACAGGCCGTCAATGGCACCTGCGCGCAGAAGCGACAGCAGCTCAGGTCCGCGTGTCACCTCCGGTACAAGACGCCCGAGCGCAAACAGGCCGCGGTGGTCTTCGCGCAACTCGAGCCAGATACCAGTCGGTTCGGACGGATCGTGCTGGAACAGCATCGGAATACGACGGACGCCGCGCGCCGCCAGCGTATCGCTAAAAGCGCCGCGCATGACCATATCGCGCGCCTGATCGATTTCACCGAACAGGCTTGCATAACCCTCGACGGTGCCGTCGGCATCGATGGTTGTGCGTGGCGCGAAGACGGAGGCGACGGTCGGTTCGGATGAAGGTGCGAGCATGACAATCTGCAAAGAATAAAGCCGCCCCTGCAGGGACGGCGAACATCAAGCGAATGTGAAAAATGTTCAGAGGTTGGGGCCACGCAGTTGGTCGGGCGCGGGCTTGTCGCCTCGATCGCGCGGAATACGCCGAGGTGATCGAGGAATTCGCCAAATATATCGAGATGATTGTGCCGGTCTTCGATCTCGAGTCGGTCCAGGCGCGTTACGAAATTGGACGTGTCCATCAATGGTCTCCGAATAGCTCGTTGAAGCGCGCGAGCTCGCGCACGAAATCGTCGAAGCGTCGGCTGGCGGCGGCAAGCTCGCGCAAGGCGAACCAGGTGAGCGCGCTCGCAGAGAACGCCCATAACAGCAGGGCGAGGTGCGCAAGGTCGCCGCGCTCGCTGAAGATGCGGATAAGGTCTGACATGTACGTAACCGAAGATTTCACGGCCGTGTTCGCACCCACCCGAGCATAAACAGGAAATTAACTCGGTTGCCCTGAACCAATTTGCTACCATCCGGGCCTGATATTGGGCGTCGTCCGCACGGGGGCTGCATGCAACGGCGCGAATTCATCACGCTTCTGGGCAGCGCGGCTGCTGCTTGGCCATTTGCCAGCCACGCGCAACAAGGCCAGCCGTTGCGGCGCATCGGCATCCTCACGGGCCTGGATGAAAACGAGTCCAAAATCCGGATGGAGCCTCTTCTTCGCGAGTTGGAGCGACTGGGCTGGGTCGACGGCCGCAATGTCCGCATCGCCAGCCGCGTTGCCGGGGCAGCGCGGATGCCCTGCGCAAACACGCAGCCGAGCTGGTCGAACTCGCGCCCCAGGTCCTCGTGGCCTTTGGCAGTGCCACGACGGAGCACCTGCTTCAAGCCACGCAGACCGTGCCGATCGTCTTCACGATCGTCACCGATCCCTTGGGCGCTGGCCTCGTCGACAACCTGTCGCGGCCGGGCGGCGATGCCACAGGCTTTATGCTATTCGAATACAGTCTGAGTGGTAAATGGCTGGACCTGCTCAAGCAGATCGCACCTGACATGCGCCGGGTTGCGGTCATCCGCGATCCCAGCATCGGCGCGGGAACGGGGCAGTTCGCCGTCATCCAGGCTGTCGCACCTTCGCTCGGTTTGGAAGTCACCGCGATCAATGTGCGCGATCGCGCCGTGATGGAGCGTGCCATCACGAGCTTTGGGGGTTCTGCCTATGGCGGACTGGTCGTAACCGCGGGTCCGCTCGCCACCGTCAATCAAGACCTGATCATCGCGCTTGCCGAGCGACACAAGTTGCCCACCATCTATTTCGAACGTTTCTTTGCCACCGCCGGCGGTTTATTTTCGTATGGGCCAAATTTCGACGACCAGGTCCGGGCTGCGGCCGGCTACGTCGATCGAATTCTCAAAGGCGAGAAACCCGGCAATCTTCCCGTGCAGGGACCGACCAGGTATCAGCTGGTGATCAATCTCCGGACAGCGAAGGCAATGGGCATCGAGGTGCCGCGATCACTCCTCGAACGGGCCGACGAGGTCATCGAATGAGACGGCGCGACTTCATCGCAGTTGTCGGCGGCGCCGTCGCCATGCTGCCGCTATCGGTACGCGCGCAGCGCGCAACAATGCCGGTGGTCGGCTTTCTCAACGGCGCCTCACCGGAGCTCTACACAAAGTTTCTGCGCGAATTCCGACGCGGCCTGAATGAAATGGGTTTTGTCGAGGGCCAGAATGTTGTCGTCGAATATCGCTGGGCGGAAAACCACTACGAACGTCTGCCGGAGCTCGCGGCCGATCTCATTCGTCGACAGGTCACCGTTATTGCCGCTACCAGCACGCCTGCAGCACTTGTGGCAAAAGCGGCCACCACGAAGATTCCAATTGTTTTTACCACAGCGAGTGATCCGGTCGCGCTCGGCTTCGTCGCCAGCCTTGCGCGACCAGCCGGCAACATGACCGGGGCCACGCAGTTGAATATGGAGCTCGGGCCGAAGCGGCTGGAACTGATGCGTCAATTGTTGCCCAATGCGGCAAGCATCGCCCTCGTGGTCAACCCCGCTAATCCGCGCGTGACCGAGGTCCAGATTCGCGATGCGCAGGAGGCTGTGCGTGCCCTCGGGCTGCAATTGCAGATTTTGCAAGCCAGCACGCCGGCGGAATTCGACAAAGTCGTCGCTAGTCTGTCCCAACGGTCCATCGGCCTTGTCATTGCCGGCGGCGACTCGTTTTTCCTGAGCGAAAGTGCGCTGCTTGCCGCAGCCACTGTCCGGCATGCCGTGCCGACAGTCTTCCTCGGTCGCGAGTTCGCGGCGGCCGGTGGATTGATGAGTTACGGCGGCAGCGTTGCCGATTCCTATCATCTCGCCGGCATCTATACCGGCCGGATCCTGACCGGCGAGAAACCGGGCGACCTGCCGGTGCATCGATCCTCGAAAGTCGAGATGTACATCAACCTCAAGACCGCCAAGACATTGGGGCTCACAGTCCCGCCGGGGCTGGTGATCGCCGCCGACGAAGTCTTCGAATAGTCCGCCCTCACAATTCAGAGCACGCATCTGGCATTTGGCAAGGCACGCGGGCCTGTGATTGGATAACCGCAATAATGAGTTCTTCTGACCCAGATGGCCCGTATTTCCTGCCGCTGCGCGGAGGCCCAGACCGGACGCCCGCAACGGAGGCGTCGGCACCTGGGGGCACGGTCCGAGGCATGGGCACACTCACTCTGACACGCGCCGGCAAGAGCCGGGATGGCGAATGGTCGACCGATGACTACGACGTGTTCGAAGGCCCGCGCCTCATCGGGCATATCGTCCTCTCGACCCAGGGGCCGCAGGGCATGCCATGGTTCTGGGAGATCACTGCGGGGCCGGACAGCACGCAAAATCGCGGTTACGCCGTGAGCTGCGAACAGGCAATGAAGGAACTCAAGGCGCGCTGGGCGAACCCCGCCAAATTCTAGCGACCTGTGTATACAAAAAATGACGCCCGGCTGCGGGGACTGGCAGCGGGCGTCATCCGGATCGACTAAAAAATTCGCCGACCCTCCTCACCGCGAAGACTGTTTCTGTGCGGTCTGCTTCTCAAGCGACTGTGCCGCCTGCAAATGTTTCTCCAGGATCGGCAGCGTCTCCTTGGCCAGTCGGCCGGCGGCGTCGTTCTTGCTCGCCTCCTTCCGATATTCCTTGATGTCCTCCTGATGGTCCTTCACCATCGATTTCGCAAAGGATCTGTCGAAGGAAGCACCGGACAGAAGCTTGAGCTTTGCATAAGTGGCTTTTGCGCCGATGCTTGAACCGGTCGGCGGCGTCACGCCCAGTTCGCCCGCCACCTGCTCGGCCTTGGCCTGGTGGTCGCCGTGGTCCTTGACCAGCAGGGCGCCGTATTGTTTGACGGCGTCGCTCTGTCCCTTCTCCTGAGCGAGTTTGCCGAAATCGACCTCGGCGATGTCACCCTGGATGGCGGATGCGATAAATTTCTGGCTCGCTTTGTCGGCCGACTTCGACTGCGCCAGCGCGCCCGTCGCAGCCAATGTTCCCGCCAGGGCGATTGCCAGCATCGTGGTTGTTCTGATCATGATGTCACCTAAAGTTCCATTCGAGCGCGCCTCGCATCGCGAGCTCGGAATGAAAACGGCGGGCGCCCCAAGTTTGTTCCTATTGCGGCTGTTGGAACACATCTCCGCCCTCGATCGGTCCGTAGCCTGCGGCAAGACGTTTCTCATTGACGCTGAGGAACGACGCCTTGCTGACGCGTTCCCACAGCGCCGCCCTGTCGGTGCTTAGGGCCTCGATCTTGTCGGTGCGACCTTCGCCGAACACCGGCGCCAGCCAGTGCGTGAGCGCACAGCCAATGCGCCCGGCAAGCGGCAGCACGCTCTGACGCCAGAACACGCGGTTGGCTTCCTGATAGTTCGAATATGTATTGTCGCCAGGGATTCCCAGCAGCATCGGCGGAACCCCGAAGGCCAGCGCAATCTCACGCGCGGCGGCATGTTTGGCCTCGAGGAAATCCATGTCGCGCGGCGACAAGGACATCGGCCGCCAGTCGAGCCCGCCATCGAGCACAAGGGGCCGGCCGGCGTTATTCGCTCCTTGATAAAAGTCCGCGAACTCCTTCTTCAGGCGCTCGTACTGCACGGCCGACAGCATTGCGCCATCGGCCCGGCATAGACCAGCGCGCCGGACGGACGCGCGGAGTTGAGATTGAACAACGTCAGGTGAAGGATCGGCGGCAGCGCGGCGTTCTGGTCGAAGCGCACCGTCGAACCGCCAACCGCGTATTCGTAGGCCTGCGGCCAGCCGTTCGGTCCGGGCAAAAGCTTCATGCGATCGGGCCGTAGCGCATAGAGCTCGCGGACGTGCGCTTCGCCCTCCCCGCCAAGGCCGACGGCCTCGATGTAGGCGTTGCCGGCCAGCAGAAGATGCGAGGCAATGGCTTCGAGCAGCGATGCACCATCCTGGCGTGGGTTCGGCCGTCGCACGAGATCGAGCAGCGGATGGCTGTCGCGTTCGGCCGTGCCTTCGTAGAGAACGAAAGACAGCGCGCCGAGGCTTTCGGCGATCAGCCGCACCGCGCGGTAGACGATGGCGTTGCGCGCATAGCCTTCGCGCGCCAGGGCGGCATAGTCGCGAGGCGTCCAGCGCGCGCGTCCCCCACCCTCCACCGCAACGAGTCGCGCTGCGCGAGAGGATTTTGATTCGGTGAACAGAACTTGAGACGATTGAGCATGCGATTCCTGTCACCCGACGCAACGCGCCGGGACTGCAATAAGAGCTAGGGCTGTTCGGCTTGAGAACGCCGCGGACTGCAGGACAAAAAGCGCCGGGGAAATCCCCGGCGCGAACGGTCTCAGCAGTAAAAAATTATCAGGTCCTGGTCACCACATACGCGATCGCGAAAAGGACGATAACCAATAGCGTGCCGATCAAAAGCACGTAGCGCACGTTGTGGCCCGTGACGCCAGCGCGCGCTTCGGTCGCGCTTTCAACGATACGGTCGTTTTTCGTGTGCGGCATCTCGACTACTCCACTGCCCCAAGACAAAACAACGCGGCGCGCCCGGCGGCTGTTCCGTCGAGGGAGTTTTTCCAAAAGGTGCAAATGTGGAGCGTGCCGAATGTCTACCCGAGCAGCGTCGCGCTGTCAAGATTTTTTTCCTAGGAATTTTTCCATACGACTCCGGGCGGGCAGCGTCGCTTGAATTATGATTTTGCTTTTGCATCGTCGAGTTTTGGTGGTGGCGGCTCATAGACGATGTCAGTCGCGCGATTGCGCCGCGCCTGCTCGGCCAGACGCAAAAAAGCCCAGCCGAGGTTCTCAAGGTCCGCCCTTTTTTCCGGGTCACTCTCACACTCGGCCCTGGCCAAGAGCTCGGCCGCCCGAAAAAGGTAATCATCCCCCGAGGCCATTTCGTCCCGCTACGTCTTTTTACGCATACGACAATCGTGCAATGCAACATTTCTGAAATCGTTCCAGGAACACCGCAAAAAGTTGGCTCAAACCCGTTAACAATTTTAAATGGTAGAATTGTAGTTCGGGGCCGGTCTTTGCGATTTCGCAGTGCAAACCAGACGCGGCGACGGACTCGATCAAATTTGATCCATCCGCTTTCGCACACCTCGACTCCCGGCAGACGCGAGCGCACATTCAAGGCACCGCCAGCCAAGGCCTGCTAGGCGCCAGCAACTGAGGGGCCAGTCGCGCTCTCGCCTGAACCGTCTTTTCCTGACATCGAGCGGCCGGGCTGTCCTAAATGCGGCACGGCGATGTGGTTGCTCTCTTGCGACAGGCGCACATTCGAGTGCCCCGCTTGCGATCATGTGGTCGACATCATCGTCGAGTACGACGCGTCTGAGCCCGCGCCCCCCAAAGGCGGGCGCATAGAACCTGCCCGACAAATCCACTAGTCTCCCCACGGGGCCACAATAGCGGGGGGCAGGCTTGGCCGAAAAACGGACCAAAAATTCTGGCGTGATGATCGTCGCTTTC
>DATDLC010000119.1:0-43580 GCA_036519515.1 Pseudolabrys sp.
AGAACGCGATCATACTTTCGGTGGTATGGATCGAGGCGGCAATACCACCGAGCGCGCAGGCTCACACGGGGCGGATAGTCTTACCATCGGAGAACTTTCGCGCGATTCGGGCGTAACGTTGAGGGCCCTGCGCTTCTATCAGAGCAAGGGTTTACTGGCTCCGCGACGCAATGGCTGGGCTCGTTTGTTCAGCTACCGAGACCGTTTGGTGTTGATTCTGCAGGGAAAACGACTCGGGTTCACTTTGACCGAAATCCGCGAGATGCTGTCGGCGCGAGATCGTGGCTGCAGCAAGGCCCTTCCGATCGGTCGCCGAAAATGTGTCGAGCAGATCAATATGCTGGAGCGTCAGCGGCGCGACATTGACGGCGCGTTGGCTGAATTGCGGCAGATCTACACCGAGATGTTTGTTGCGTCGGATTTGTCGCCTGCGAGCGAAGCTTCAGTGTCGAGAAAGGCCTGACTCGTATCGCGATTTCTGCGTTTCCTGCCCCTTAATACAGGTGTAAACCAAAAACCCCATAGTGATCGGGAGTTTTGGCCTACGTGCGCCGGTTTCGGGGGACGGAGCCCCGGCCGTCTGAAGCACAGAATCGCCAGCTTTACATTCTGTTAACTTTTGCGGCTCGCTGCCGGGAGAGAAACGATGCCAATCTATAAAGCCCCCGTCGATGACGCGTTATTCCTGCTCAACGACGTGTTTCATCTGGACCACTATGGAAATCTACCGGGGTTCTCTGATGCATCACCCGATGTCGTAGAGGCAGTGCTACGCGAGGCCGCCAAGTTCAGCGAGGAAGTGCTCACGCCGCTTAACCGCGTCGGCGACAAGGAAGGCTGCAAGCGGGCCGCCGATGGCAGCGTGTCAACGCCGAAGGGCTTCAAGGACGCTTACAAACAAATTGTCGAAGGCGGTTGGATCGGGATTTCAGTGCCTCCTGAGTTCGGGGGCCAAGGCTTGCCGGCGACACTGACCGAAATCGTCAACGAATTTTTCTGTTCGGCCAACATGGCATTCGCCATGTATCCGGGTCTGACCCAGGGTGCGATCGCGGCTCTATTGACACATGCCTCGGGGCAATTGAAGGCAAAATTTCTGCCAAAAATGATCGAAGGTGTCTGGACCGGCACCATGAATCTCACCGAGCCGCACTGCGGGACCGATCTCGGGTTGCTGCGGTCGAAGGCAGCCAAGCAAGCGGACGGCAGCTACAAGATCAGTGGCACCAAAATCTTCATCTCAGCCGGTGAGCACGATCTGTCCGAAAATATTATTCACCTTGTGCTCGCTCGCATCGAAGGGGCGCCCGCAGGAACCAAAGGCATCTCACTGTTCGTGGTTCCGAAGTTTCTGGTCAAGGATGACGGTTCGCTGGACGCACGCAATGCCGTCACTTGCGGCTCGATCGAGGAGAAGATGGGCATCCACGGCAACTCCACCTGCGTGATGAACTATGATGGCGCCACGGGTTGGCTCATCGGCGAGGAAAATCGCGGCCTCAACGCGATGTTCACGATGATGAATGAAGCGCGATTGGGCGTGGGCGTTCAGGGCCTCGCACTTTCCGAGGTGGCCTATCAAAATGCGGCGGCCTACGCGAAAGGGCGTTTGCAAGGCCGGTCAATTTCCGGTCCAAAATATCCTGACAAAGCGGCTGATCCGATTATCGTGCATCCGGATGTACGCCGTATCCTAATGAGTATCCGGGCGTTCAACGAGGCAGCGCGCGCCTTGGTGATGTGGACGGCGCTCAAGAGCGATGTCGCGCACCGCTCCGACGATGAAAATGAACGTCAGGGCGCCGACGATCACATGGGGCTGCTCACGCCTGTGATCAAAGGCGTTCTCACCGACAGCGGTTTTGCCAATGCAGTCCTCGCGCAACAGGTCTTCGGCGGACACGGCTACATCGCCGAGCACGGGATGGAGCAATTCGTGCGCGATGCCCGCATTGCGCAGATTTACGAAGGCGCCAATGGCATTCAGGCGCTGGATCTGGTCGGACGAAAGCTTGGTAAAGATGGCGGCCGGGCAATCATGGCCTTCTTCAACGAAGTCCAGACTTACCTCAAGGAGCGCGCCAACAGCGACGCGATGAACGTCTACCTCAAGCCACTTGGCCAATCACTGGCTCATCTGCAACAGGCGTCAATGTGGTTCATGCAGAATGCGATGGCCAAGCCTGACAATGCCGGTGCCGGCTCGTACGACTACATGCACCTCTTTGGACTGGTCGCACTTGGGTACATGTGGTGCAGAATTGCCGAAGCGGCGCTTGCGAAATTGCCGAAGGCGAACGGTTCCGCCGCACGCTTGAACGCAAAGCTCGTCACTGCGCGCTTCTTTATGGACCGTATGCTGCCCGAGACGGCGACGCGCCTTGCTCGAATCGAAGCGGGTGCGGGGTCGACCATGGAGCTGTCGGACGACGCTTTCTAGCGCGTCGTCCGTCGCGGAAGCCATCAGGCATACGCCATGCGGCGTCGCGTGCGCTGCAGCAGCCAGACCATGATCGCAACGTTCAAAAAGTTCCAACCGAGACCGTTCAGGAATGCCGCCCGGTAAGAGCCGGTGAGGTCAAAGACCAGGCCAGACAGCCAGCCGCCCAGGGCCATGCCGAGCAGCGTCGCCATCAGCACAAGACCAAGTCGCGTGGCGGCTTCGCGCGGCGAGAAATATTCGCGCACGATGATGGCATAGCTCGGCACGATTCCTCCCTGGAAGAGGCCGAACAGTGCCGAGATCACGTAGAGCGATATGAGGCCGTCGAACCAGAGATAGAGAAACAAGGCCACGCCTTGAAGAACAGATCCAAGCAGGAGAGTACGTACGCCGCCAATACGGTCGGCGATAAAGCCTGAGCCGATGCGGCTGATGATGCCAAAGCCCAGCATCAACGACAGCATTTCGGCGCCGCGTGCCACGCCATAACCGAGATCGCCGCAATAGGCGACGATATGGACCTGCGGCATCGACATCGCGACGCAACAGGCAACACCGGCGATGCATAAGAGAATCTGGAGAACGAGCGGTGAAAATGGGCTCTCAGCGCGGCGGGCCGCGGCGTCTTCGTCGGTCTCGGTGTGATGATCGATTCGCCGCCGCAGTGCGAAAACCAGCGGCAACATTGCAACGAGACAAAACAGACCTATACCGATATGCGTCGCACGCCAGCCTGACGTAGAGATAAAGTGCTCCACGACCGGCGGCCAGATGGTGCCGGCGATATAGTTGCCGGATGCCGCAATCGCGACGGCAATACCGCGTCGCCGTACAAACCAGTGCGAGATGTCGGCCATCAGCGGTCCGAAACTGGCCGAGCAGCCAAGGCCGATCAGGGCGTGTGCCAGCGAAACCAGCCAAAGATTTGGCGACCATCCGGTCGCGAGATAGCCGGCCGAAACCGCCAGCGCTCCGATGCCGAGCGGCACGGCGATGCCGAAACGGTCGGCGAGACGTCCCATCAGCACGCCCCCCGCCGCAAAACCGAACATCACCATTGTGAAGGGAAACGAAGCATCGGCGCGGCTGACGCCGAAATCGGTTTGGAGGGCGGGGAGGGCCACCATGAATGACCACATGCCGACGCCGCCAACGGTAGAGATCGTTACGGCGACGACAAGGCGCAGCCATGCGTACGATGACTCGATCTCGCCGGGCTCTGCACCCGCCTGAGCAATCATGGTTGAAATCCCGGCACTGCGCAGCGTGGTAACACCACGCAGGGGTACAAATCCAGATGCACAGCTATGCGTTTACGAAAAGGCCGGGATGATTTCTCGGCCAAACATGCCGATGGAGCGGGCCGCGTCCTCAAAGCGCATGTCGCCGAACACCATTTGGCAAAGCACGGTGTTCACGCAGGTCTCTGCATGCAAGCGGATCAGATAGTCTCGTACCGTCGCAGGCGAGCCAGCAACGCCATGGCCTATACGTTCCAGCGTTGCGAAATCGCGGGGATAAATATCCTTCAAGACGAATTCCGTGTTTGTCCTGCGCCAGAGAAAATCAATGGCGTCGCGCCAACGCGGATAGGCCGCGTTGGCGATCGCTCGCGCCGCGTCATCTGTCTCAGCCACAACAATGTGCCGGGTAATGCCAATGCCGGGCAGAGTAACGCTGTCGCGTCCAAGCTTGTGCCAGTCTTCACGATAACGGTCGCTGATCGCGCGCGCTCGTGCTCCAGGTCCAAGCGACACGACGTTGATGCCTCGCGGCGCAGCCCAGGCGATCGCATCGGCGTTGGGTGCGCCGTACCAGATCGGCGGATGCGGCCGCTGTACCGGTTTGGTCTGAACGACGTAATCCTTGTAGTTGTAGAAACGACCCTCGAAATCGAGAACGGCAACCTCGAAAGCGCGCATCATCACGGCGAAAGCTTCCTGGTACATCGCCGGCGCCAGAGCGGGATCGACTCCAAAACGCTGATGTTCGATGAGCGCCCCGCCGCGGCCTACGCCCACTGTCAGGCGTCCGCCGCTGAGATGGTCGAGCATGCATATTTCCTCGTAGAGCCGCAGCGGGTGATAAAGCGGCAGTACGTAGACCAGCGGGCCCAACCGAATCCTTCGTGTCCGCTGGATCGCGGAGGCCAGGAATACGCTCGGGCTCGACGCCATGCCGAGTGGGGTCGAGTGATGCTCTGCAAGATGATAGGCGCCAAAGCCTGACTGTTCGATCAATTCGAGGAGGCGCAAGCGTTCCTCGAAGAAGCGGCCCAAAGGGCCGCCGTCGCTGTCGAGGTGATCGAAGATCGCGAAATTCAGCACGCCGTCACCTCCGTGACGGCGTCATCAAATGTCGCTAACCTGACACGCAAACGGTCAATCGAAACGGGTAGGAAGGCCTTCATGCAAAAGACTTTATTTTTCATTGCAGCGATGCTGTTTGCGGCATCCTCTGCGAATGCGCAACAGACCGTCAAGATCGGGCTGATCATGGCCTATTCAGGCCAGTTCGCGGACACCGCGGCGCAGATGGACAATTCCATCAAGCTATACATCAAACAGCACGGCGATACTGTTGCGGGCAAAAAGATCGAGATCATCCGCAAGGACACGGGCGGTCCGAATCCGGACGTTGCCAAGCGCCTTGCCCAGGAACTGGTGGTCCGCGATCAGGTCGATATTCTTGCCGGGTTTACACTGACGCCCGAAGCGCTGGGCGCAGGCGACGTATCGGCCGAAGCGAAAAAACTCATGGTGGTGATGAATGCTGCCACTTCTGTTATCACGACGAAGTCGCCGTACATCGCGCGCACCTCTTTGACCATTCCGCAGCTCGAAAACACTTTCGGTCAGTGGGCCTTCAAAACCGGCCTGCGCAAGATCTACACCATGGTTTCGGACTATGGCCCCGGAATCGACGCCGAGACCTGGTTCACCAAAGGATTCAAGGATGCCGGCGGCGAGATCGTCGGCGCGGTGCGCATGCCGGTCGCCAGCCCAGACTTCTCAGCTTTCGTGCAGCGCGCGAAGGATCTCGATCCTGAGGCCATCTTCATTTTCATCCCCGGAGGGACGCAGCCCGCGGCGATGACCAAGGCCATGCAGGAACGTGGCATTCCCGCGAGCAAGATCCTCGGCCAAGGTGAAATCACGATGGACGACAACGCACTGAGGAACATGGGTGACAGTGCTATCGGTATCCGAACCGTGTTTCACTATGGCTGGGAGCACAAATCGGCGATGAACGAGGCGTTCGTGAAGGCATACCGCGCTGAGTTCAACCGCAGCCCCGATGTATTCTCAATCGGCGGTTGGGATGGCATGCATCTGATCTACGAGGCTCTGAAGAAAACCGGTGGCAAGGCCGACGGCGATTCCCTGATCGCCGCCGCAAAGCGCATGAAATGGGAAAGTCCCCGCGGTGAGATATCGATCGATCCCGAAACCCGCGACATCGTGCAGACCGTCTATATCCGCAGGGTCGAGAAAGTGGATGGCAAGGGCCAGAACGTCGAGATCGACAAGATCGAGAATGTGAAGGATCCTGCCAAAAAGTAGCGAAAGCATTCGCAGCGCCCTAAGTAGGGAATGACCCGGCAATGGACGCACTCAATCTTCCGCGACCAGCGTGGATGAGCGAAGACCTTGTCCTGCTCGAAGAGCAGGCGCGGCGCTTCATCGCCGACGCGTTTGTTCCTCATCTTGATCGCTGGCATGAGGCCGGCATCTACGATCGCGATGTGTGGACCAAGGCCGGCGAGGCCGGGTTGCTCTGCGCTACAATGCCGGAGGAATACGGCGGCGCCGGTGGAAGCTTTGCCCACGAAGCGGTGATCAACCGCGAATTTGCCCTCGCCGGATTCGATACTTTCGGTGCGCCGTTGCATTCGGGAATTGTCGCTCCGTACATCCTCCACTACGGCACGGAGGACCAGAAGAAACGTTGGCTGCCAAAGCTCGCTACAGGCGAGCTCGTTGGCGCGATCGCCATGACCGAGCCCGGGACCGGATCGGATTTGCAGGGGGTGCGAGCTACGGCGAAGAAGTCCGGCAACGGCTATGTCCTCAATGGCTCGAAGACATTCATCACAAACGGTCAACATGCCAATCTGATTGTCGTTGTTGCCAAGACCGACCCGAAAGCAGGTGCGAAGGGGACGTCCTTGTTCGTGGTCGAAACGGATGATGCGCAAGGGTTTCGCCGGGGACGAAAGCTGAAGAAGCTCGGCATGGATTCCGCCGATACGTCCGAGCTGTTTTTTGAGGATGTGCAGCTCCCGGCATGGAGCCTGCTTGGCACGGAAGAGGGACAAGGTTTCTATGAGTTGATGAAGGAGCTGCCGCAGGAACGGCTGATAGTCGCCGTGCACGCAGTTGCGATGATGGAGCGCGCTCTTGCTCTGACAATCGACTACGTCAAGCAACGCAAAGCCTTTGGTCAGGCAATTATCGAGTTTCAGAATACCCAATTCGAGCTTGCCGAGTGCAAGACCGAGGCCACTATCGCCAAGGTCTTCCTCGATCACTGCATTGAACGACACGTCAGGGGTGAATTGGATACGGTCACCGCTTCGATGGCCAAATATCGGCTCACCGATACGCAAGGCAAAGTGATCGATCGATGCCTGCAATTGTTCGGTGGCTATGGCTATATGGACGAATATCCGATTTCGCGTATGTACCGGGATGCCCGTGTGTTGCGCATCTATGCCGGTACCAACGAGATCATGAAGTTGCTGATTGCGCGCAGTCTCTGAACGCGGACACAAACTGGAGGCCCACGATGCCTGAGGCATTCATATACGACGCCGTTCGCAGCCCCCGTGGTCGAGGCAAGGCCGACGGATCGCTGCATGAGGTGACCGCGCTCAATCTCGCCGCGCAGACGCTGTCGGCCGTCAAGGAGCGCAACAAGCTCGATCCCGCGCTTGTCGATGATGTGGTGCTGGGTTGTGTCGACCCGGTCGGCGAAGCGGGCGGGGACATCGCGCGTGCGGCGGCTTTGGTCGCCGGTTTTGGCGACGGAGTGCCAGGCGTGCAGATCAACCGGTTTTGCGCCTCCGGCCTCGACGCGGTCAACTTCGCTGCGGCCGAGATCATGTCCGGGCAGCACGAAATGACGATCGGCGGCGGCGCTGAATCGATGAGCCGAGTCGGCATTGGTGCATCTGGCGGCGCCTGGCCGGTGGACCCCTCGATCGCAGTCACGACCTATTTTCTGCCGCAAGGCATTTCCGCTGACCTTATCGCGACGAAATATGGGTTTTCGCGCGACGACGTCGACGCTTACGCCGTTGAAAGCCAGAAGCGCGCCGCCAAGGCTTGGGAGGAAGGGCGTTTCAAGAATTCGGTTGTGCCTGTGAAGGATGTCAACGGCCTGACCATTCTCGCAAAAGACGAACACATGCGGCCCGGCACGACCATGCAGACGCTCGCTGCCTTGCAGCCCTCTTTCGTACAGATGGGCGAGATGGCGGGGTTCGATGCGGTCGCTGTGCAGCGCTATCCGGAAGTCGAAGCGGTCAACCACGTCCACACGCCGGGCAATTCTTCGGGCATCGTTGATGGGGCAGCGGCGGTGCTCATCGGCAGCAAGGCCGCAGGCAAGGCTGCCGGGCTGAAGCCGCGCGCGCGTATTCGCCAGTTCGCCAATGTCGGTTCTGAGCCGTCGATCATGCTGACCGGTCCAATTCCGGTGACCGAAAAAGTCCTGAAAAAAGCCGGCATGACCAAGAAAGACATCGACCTGTGGGAGCTAAACGAGGCATTTGCTTCGGTGGTGCTGCGCTACATGCAGGCGCTCAACATCCCACACGACAAAATAAACGTGAATGGTGGCGCGATAGCGATGGGCCATCCTCTGGGCGCAACCGGCGCGATGATCCTCGGCACGGTACTGGATGAGCTCGAGCGGCGCGACAAGGAGACTGCGCTTGTAACGCTGTGCATTGGTGTCGGAATGGGAACGGCAACAATCATTGAGCGCGTTTGAGCGGAGTTGCGAATGCCCAAGATCGATATCGGTAAGATTCCAATCGATACTGCGACCGGCTATCCGGCGCCTTTTAACAAGGCGGTCGATGGCCGCTCGCGCAAGCGACTTGGGCGCGCCGCTGGCCTCACCCAATTTGGCGTCAACATTTGCACGCTCAAACCTGGCGCGGCGTCCTCGCAGCGTCATTGGCACGAGGAGGAGGACGAACTTGTCTACGTTCTCCAAGGCGAAGTTGTGTTGTGCGAAGACAATGGCGAGACCGTGCTCAAGCCTGGCGACGCTGTTGCCTGGAAAGCCGGCGTCCCGGACGGACACTGCCTCATCAACCGGTCCGATCGCGACGCCGTATTTATTGAAGTCGGTACGCGCGCTGCCGCCGATCGCGCGTACTACTCCGATATCGACATGATGGTGGTGCGCAACGAAAAGGGGGCGCGCTACACCAGGAAAAACGGCGAACCATACTGAGGGAGCCAGCGATGGCGAATTTCAAGCTCGACGTCGACGGTGATGGGGTCGCGCTCATTACATGGGACATGGCCGATCGCTCGATGAACGTGATCAACACCGCCGTGATCGAGGAGTTGGGTGCGTTCGTCGATAAGGTTGCGGCTGACCCCACCATAAAGGGAGCGGTCGTTACGTCAGGCAAGGACGCTTTCTGTGGCGGCGCCGATCTTACCATGCTCGAGGGTATGGGTGCCGTGTTCGCGAATCTGGTGCGCACAAAGAGCGAGGAGGCAGCCGCAGCTTTCGTATTCGAGGAAAGCCGAAAGTTGTCGCAGGTTTACCGGCGGCTCGAAACGTCCGGCAAACCATGGGTGTGTGCGCTCAACGGGACGGCGATGGGCGGCGGATTCGAATTCGCGCTCGCTTGCCACTACCGGGTCGCTGCCGACAATCCGAAAACGCGGCTTGGTCTTCCTGAAATAAAGGTCGGTTTGTTTCCCGGCGCGGGCGGGACACAGCGGGTCGCGCGTATGCTCGCGCCTGCCGACGCGCTTCAATTTCTTCTCAAGGGCGAGCAGCTCAAAGTCGATCGTGCAAAAGCGATGAAGCTGATCGATGCCGTGGTCCCGCAAACCGATCTGATCAAGGCAGCAAAGGACTGGATCACGGCCGGCGGCAAGGCCAAAGCGCCGTGGGATACCGAAGGATTCCGCCTGCCGGGCGGACCGATCTATTCCAAGGCCGGAATGATGACATTCCCAGCGGCCAACGCGATCTATCGGCGCGAGACCTACGACAACTATCCCGCGGCACGCGCCATCCTCCAGGTCGTATACGAAGGCTTGCAGGTCCCGTTTGATACGGCGCTGCGCATCGAATCGCGGTGGTTCGCGAAAATTCTGCGTTCGCCGGAAGCGGCTGCGATGATCCGTTCACTTTTCGTGTCGATGCAGGAGCTCAACAAAGGCGCGCGCCGTCCGGCAAACGAACCGCCGACGAGCCTGAAAAAAATCGGCGTGGTCGGTGCGGGGTTCATGGGAGCAGGCATCGCCCAGGTCAGTGCCGCTGCCGGCTTGCAGGTGGTGTTGATCGATCGCGATCAGGAAACTGCCGACAAGGGCAAGGCGGGCCTGCACAAGGCGCTCAGCGACCGTGTCATGAAAGGTCGCATGAAGGGGG
Organism: Pseudolabrys sp.; assembly: GCA_036519515.1. Classification (GTDB taxonomy): domain Bacteria; phylum Pseudomonadota; class Alphaproteobacteria; order Rhizobiales; family Xanthobacteraceae; genus Pseudolabrys. Next base: position 10,073 of record DATDLC010000119.1, read on the forward strand.
CCGAGCGGGACGAGTGGCTGGCGCGCATCTCACCCACCGCCGATTACGCGGCGTTGAAGGACTGCGATCTCGTCATCGAAGCCGTGTTTGAAGACCGCAAAGTCAAATCCGAGGTCATCGCAAAAATCCAGGCGGTCATCGGTGACAAGGCGATTTTCGCTTCCAACACATCGACCTTGCCGATTTCTTCGCTTGCTTCCGAATTCAAGGATCCCGCCCGCTTCATCGGAATCCATTTTTTCTCGCCCGTCGACCGGATGATGCTGGTCGAAATCATTCTCGGCAAACAAACCGGCAGCAAGGCTTTAGCCGCGGCGCTCGACTACGTGCGCGCCATTCGAAAGACGCCGATCGTTGTGAACGATTCGCGCGGCTTCTACACCTCACGCGTCGTGGGCACATATATCCGCGAGGGCCATTTGATGCTCACCGAGGGCGTGCCCGCGGCGATGATCGAGAACGTGGGCCGCATGGCGGGCATGCCGGTCGGACCGCTCGCGCTGAACGATGAGGTGGCGGTGGACCTTGCGTGGAAGATTCTCAAGGCGACAGAGGCCGATCTGGGGGCCAAGGCAATCGACGCACGACAAAAAACTTTGCTGCGTGAGATGGTTGAAAAACGCGGGCGTTTCGGACGAAAGAACGGGAAAGGCTTTTACGACTATCCCGCAAACGGTCCGAAGAAACTGTGGCCTGGTCTGGTCGATTTTCAGCTGAAGCAACTCGACCCCGACAAGATCGACATCGAGGAATTGAAGTTGCGGCTGCTCGGCATTCAGGCCCTGGAGACGTCGCGCTGCTTCGACGAAAAAGTACTGACCGATGTGCGGGAGGCCGACGTCGGTTCGATTCTCGGTTTCGGCTTTGCGCCATTCTCCGGCGGCACACTTTCATGGGTCGACATGATGGGTACCAAGCGTTTTGTCGAATTGTGCCGCAAGCTGGACAAGAAGTACGGCGCGCGATTTGCGCCTAATAAGCTCCTTGTCGATCTCGCGGCGAAAGGCGAGGGGTTCTATCAGCGTTTCGCGCCTGGCAAAAAGAAGGAAGCGGCGTAGGTGCTTGTCGAGTCGCTCGACGACTACACCACCACCGTCAGCCGCTTCGCAGCCCGGGTCACGCCGGTGTAGAGCCAACGTTCGCGGCTGTCGGGAAATGCAAACGACTCGTCGAAAAGCACGACGTCGTCCCATTGCGAGCCTTGTGCCTTGTGCACGGTCAGCACGTAGCCGTAGTCGAACTCGTCGTAGCGTTTGCGCCGCTCCCAATCGACTTTCTCGATTCCGCCGGCAAAACACTCCGGACGTACTGACACCTTGACCCCGCGCGTGCCTGTTTCGTCGTCGGGCAGAAGCCGCATCGTCATTATCTCGGCTTTAGTGTGGCCCTTGGGCCCGCCGCGTTCTTTCACGGTCCACAGTCCGCCGTTGAAGAGACCTTTTTTGCGGTTGTTGCGCAGACAAACCAGTTTGTCGCCGGCCAAAGGCATTTCACCCTCAAAGCCGCGTCGTTCGCGCATGCGGGCGTTGTAGGCACGCCGCGTTGCGTTGCGTCCCACCAGTACCTGGTCGGCTTCGAGCATGCGATCCGGATCGAGTTCGCCTTTACGCAAGACCTCGGTCTCGCCGTAACGTCCAGGCTCAATGTATGCGCTCGCGCGAATGTCCATCGATAGGCGCACGATCGGGTCGTCCTGAGCCTGTCGATGAACCTCGGTGAGCATCGCGTCAGGCTCGCTTTCAGTGAAAAACCCACCGCCCTGGATAGGCGGCAGTTGCGCCGGATCCCCGAGCACCAGCACGGGCACACCGAAGGAGAGCAGGTCGCGTCCGAGCTCTGCATCGACCATCGAACATTCGTCGATGACGATCAGTTTGGCCTTTGAGGCCGGTGCCTCGTCCCACAAATCAAAACTGGGCACTTCCTCGCCGCTCTCGCGCGCTCGGTAGATCAAGCTGTGGATCGTAGAGGCGCCGCGGCAGCCTTTGCCGCGCATCACCGAGGCAGCTTTGCCGGTGAAAGCCGCGAACTTCACGTCTCCATCAGCCTCCTCGGCGATGTGTCTTGCCAGAGTGGTCTTGCCCGTGCCGGCATAACCGAACAGCCGGAAGACCTGCGGTGCACCGTTCGTCCCGGTTGCGGACTTGAGCCAATCGGCGACGGATTTGAGGGCTTTATTCTGGTGGGGGGTGAATTGCGCCATAGGCGAAATCACTAGCGCATTGAGGGTGTTGATGAAAGAACAAAAATAGAACGCAATAGCGAGGGGGCGTTGGATTATTTTCCTGCCAAGTGGAAACCGACACATTGCCCTTTGCGGTGCAGCATGTTTAACGTCGCGGCCCTTTGCGGCGACGGAAATCTGCATGGCCCGTGATCAGATCGACATGACCCCGATCGAGACTCGCGACGAACTTGTCGCGTGGCTTGAAGCGGGCTGCAAGCCGAAGACGCAGTTCCGCGTCGGCACTGAGCACGAGAAATTCGCTTTCACCGTCGCGGATCACCGCCCGGTCCCTTATTCCGGCAAGCGCAGCATCCGCGCTTTGCTTGAAGGAATGCACGGTCTGCTCGGTTGGGAGCCGATCATGGAGGGCGACAGCATCATCGGCATGTTCGATGTCACCGGCGGCGGCGCGATCTCGCTCGAACCGGGGGGGCAGTTCGAGCTTTCCGGCGCCCCCCTCGACAATGTGCACCAGACCGCGGCCGAACTCATGGCGCATCTCGCCCAAGTGAGGGAGGTGGCAAAGCCTCTCGGCATCGGTTTTCTTGGCATCGGGATGACGCCGAACTGGACGCGTGCCGATATGCCGAAAATGCCGAAAGGCCGATACAAGATCATGACGGCGTACATGCCGAAGGTCGGCAAGCTCGGCCTCGATATGATGTATCGCACCTGCACCGTACAGGCGAACCTCGACTTCGCCAACGAAGCCGACATGGTCAAAAAGCTGCGCGTCTCGCTCGCACTGCAACCGGTGGCAACAGCGCTGTTCGCCAATTCGCCGTTCACCGAGGGCAAGCCGAACGGATTTCTTTCGTTTCGCTCTGAAATCTGGCGCGATACGGACAATCAACGTTCAGGAATGCTGCCGTGGGCGTTCGAAGATGGCATGGGTTTCGAACGCTGGACCGATTATGCGCTCGATGTGCCCATGTACTTCGTCAAGCGGGGCGACAAGTATATCGACGTCTCAGGGAAATCTTTCCGCGATTTTTTTGCTGGCAAGCTTCCTGAACTGCCTGGCGAGCGCCCGACAATTTCAGATTGGGCAAACCATCTGAGCACCATCTTCCCCGAAGTGAGGCTTAAGCGTTACCTCGAAATGCGTGGCGCAGATGGCGGCCCGTGGCGGCGATTGCCTTCGCTGACGGCCTATTGGGTTGGGTTGCTCTATGATGATGACGCACTCGGCTCCTGCTGGGACATGATCAAGTCGTGGACCGCGGAGGAGCGACAAAAGCTGCGGGACGACGTGCCGAGGCTCGGCTTCAAGGCGGAAATCCGCAACCGCAATGTGTTTACTTTGGCCCAGGAGACCTTGAGGTTTTGTTCGCGCGGGCTGGCGCGACGCAAGCGGCTCGACCGGAATGGCCGAGACGAGACGCGCTATCTACGGCCGCTGGAGGAATCGATCGCCCGCGGCATTACACCGGCTGAAGAGCTGCTGGAGAAATTCCACGGGGAATGGAACGATTCGGTCGAACCGCTCTTCGACGAATATGCCTATTGATCTCTCGCCCTTGCATGCCAGGCCGTAATTACTCAGCTGCCTGCGCGGCCTCCGACAGGTTGTCGAGCGATGAGATGATGTGCTCGGCAAGCGCACCGGCCAACGCGGAGCTTTCGTGGGCGTTGCGAACCAGGCCGATGCGGCAACTCGGCAGATCCGGAAAGCCGTCGGACGCAGACAGCACGCGCATACCTGGGCGGAGTCCGGATTCCGGCAGAACAGAGACAGCAAGGCCGGCAAGGACGGCGGCCGCAACCGCGCCGGCGTTCGAGCTCGAGTAGAGCACGCGGAAGGGGCGGCCGATCGCCTCAAGTCGCTCAATGGCGATACGCCGCCAGGTGCAACTTGGTCTGCCAAGGGCGAGCGGCATGCGCTCTTCAAGGTGCGTGGAGTGGCGATTGGACGTCACCCATAGCAGCCGCTCGCGGCGGAATGTTTCCGAGGCCCGCTTCGACTCGCAATTGGTGACGATGGCAAGATCGATTTCATTCGCGTCGATACGCTCAAGGAGATCAACCGAGGGTTCGCAGATCACGGTCAATTCGACGGCAGGATAGCTGTGCGAGAAACGGGCCATGATCTCCGGCAAATAACGGTCGGCGTAATCGTCGGGAACGCCCAACCGCACGCGGCCGGACAACTCTCCGTCCGAAAATGCAGCCAAGGTTTCGACGTTGAGCTTGACGATGCGGCGTGCGTAATCCAGCAGGCGCTGCCCATCTTCGGTCAGCTTCGACGCGCGGCCGTCACGGGCAAAGATGGGGCGCTCCAGCCGTTCCTCCAGCCGTTTCATCTGCATCGATACGGCGGACTGGGTCTTGTTCACGACCTCGGCGGCCTTGGTGAAGCTGCCGGTTTCCGAAATGGCGATGAAAGTGCGCAGTTGATCGATATCGAGCGTTGCCGTCATTGGCGCGGTCCTGGTTAGGCCGGCGAGGGGGCCGGCTAGCTATCACTATTCCTGATTGATTAGATTAAAAACATTCGTTTCACTAATCAATCCCCGCAGTGCAATATTCTGCTGCTTCCAGAGGAATCGGGTGGGGATTTCGGGTGGTTCTGGGCTGCGCCAGAAGCGATTTTGGCGCTGTAACCCGCGAACTGAATGGAGACTTATATGAGCGCCAAATATCCCATTTTGCCGTTGGCCGGCAGCGCTCTGGTACGGGCGTTTGCCTCGTTGCTGGCCTTGGTGACCTACTGGCTCAAAGAGGTCGCCCGGGCGCGCCGTCACCGTCGCGAGGCCAATGTGTTGATCGGGCTCGATCGCCGGATGCTGGCGGATATCGGCATCACCCGCTCCGACGTACGCGACGCATTTTCTGAGCCTTTTTGGGACGACCCGACGGCTCTCCTGCGCGAGCGCGCGCTCGAGCGGCGCCTGAACCATTCGATCAGGCGCGCCGAGTTCGACATGAGCGCACGCCGTGCTGTGCCGGAACAGCCTCGGCACGCATCGTAGCGAAATAGAAAACGGCCGATCCCTCTCGTCGGCCGCTTGATCCGACACCCGCGAACATCCCCTCTCGCGGCCGGATCCCGCGCCCGTCGGCCCCTCCGGCGGGCGCTTATTTTTCTTATCCAAAGACCCGTTGCCGCGCGTCGCAGACTCTCCTGCACAATCGTTGAGCGTTGCGGTAACATGCAGGTGGGGCAAAGCTACCGATTCTCGAATTCGAACGGGCGCGCATGCGATTTCCAATCTGGCTGTGGGCCGCCCTCATATTGGCGGTGTGGGCGGCAGTTGGGGCGGCGCATGCTCAATCCGGGTTCGACCGCCGCGGTGGTGACTACACGAATTTCCAGGTCCGCAACGGCGACCCGGCGGTATGCGCCGCTCGCTGTGAGCGCGATCCACGTTGCCACGCCTGGAGCTTCTCATATCCACGCACCGCGAACGCAATTGCCACCTGCTGGTTGAAGAGCCAGGTCCCGACACGTACCGAGGACAAGTGCTGCGTTTCCGGCGTTCGCGGCGCGGGCGTCATCGAGCCCCGCAAGGGACCGATTGAATATTCCATCGACCGGTTCGGCGGCGATTACCGCAGCTTGGAAATTGCAACCGATTCTGTCGGCGCGCCTTGCAAGGCAGCGTGCGAGGCCGACAACAAATGCCGCGCATGGACTTATGTGCGGCCTGGCTACATTGGCGCTGCTGCGCGTTGCTATCTCAAGGACCGAATCACGCGGCCGCGGAGCAAGCCATGCTGCATTTCAGGCGTGGTGAGGTAGCGACGGTCAGCGCACTGCGGTGAAAAATCGCGACAACCGCAAACCGGAAGGCCATTCGTTCAGCGGACGGCTCTTGATGGCGAGATCCCAGGAACCAACGACCGCATCCACGCGACCGACCAGATCTTCCATGGGCAACAATCCGACGCCGCCAGCGCGCACGGGTACGCGGCTGTCGGCGGAGTTATCGCGATTGTCTCCCATGACGAACAGATGGCCGGCCGGCACAATGACATCGGCCATATCGTCGTATTCCGCGTGGGCAGCCATTTTGAAGATCGGGTGTTCGTATCCATTCGGCAGCGTCTCGATATAGCGTGCCGCGGATATGGCGCTGCCATCCTCGATTTCCGCGTAACCTTTGCCGGCGGGGCGGACACTGACCGGTGCGCCGTTGATCCATACCTGCCCGTGACGCAATCCGATCCGGTCACCAGGCAATCCGATCACGCGCTTCACCCAGACTTGTGACCGGTCGCCCGGCCATCGAAACACGACGACGTCTCCTCGCTTGGGCAATGTCGCGAAGACTCGCGGCGTGTTCGGCACGGTCAGGAATGAGGGCAAGGACGCGGCGCTATAGCCGTATGGAAATTTTGTCGCCAACAATTCATCGCCGATCAGAAGAGTGGGCTCCATCGAACCGGATGGAACGTAGAACGGTTCCGCAATTGCGGTTTTCGCCGCCACCACGATCAGCACGATAACGGCGACATCGGCGATGTTCTTGATCCATCGGGCAAGGCGCGAGTTTTCCTGCATGTCGGCTTGCTCCATCGCCTACGCAGTGCCGCCCACCGTGATCTTGTCCATGCGCAGGCTCGGCTGCCCGACGCCAACCGGCACACCTTGGCCGTTCTTGCCACAGGTGCCGATGCCGGGATCGAGCGCGAAATCGTTGCCAACCATACTGATGCGATGCAGATCCGTCGGTCCGTTGCCGATCAACATTGCGCCCTTCACCGGCGCGCCGACTTTACCGTTCTCGATCCGGTAAGCCTCTGTGCATTGAAATACGTATTTCCCGGATGTGATGTCGACCTGTCCGCCACCAAAGCTCGCGGCATAAAGCCCATTCTTCACCGAGGCGATAATTTCATTCGGATCGCGGTCGCCGCCGAGCATGTAGGTGTTGGTCATTCGTGGCATCGGCATATGCGCGTGTGATTCGCGCCGGCCGTTGCCGGTTGGCTTCATGCGCATCAACCGCGCATTTTGCCGATCCTGCATATATCCGACCAGGATGCCGTCCTCGATCAGGACAGTGCGATTGGTCGCCGTGCCTTCATCGTCGATGGATAATGATCCGCGACGCGCCTGTATGGTGCCGTCGTCGACAACCGTGACGCCTTTGGCCGCCACTTGCTGGCCCATAAGTCCGGCAAATGCCGACGTCTTTTTGCGATTGAAATCGCCTTCGAGCCCGTGCCCGACCGCTTCATGCAACATCACGCCGGGCCAGCCGGAGCCGAGCACGACATCCATTTCACCGGCCGGAGCGGGGACGGCCTGAAGGTTGACCAAGGCCTGCCTTATCGCTTCATCGACCGCGCCTTGCCAGGCTTTTGGTTCGATGAGTCGCTGAAAGCCCTCGCGTCCACCAAAACCATAGCTGCCGGACTCCTGTCGATCGCCATCCCCGGTGACGATCGATACATTCATCCGCACCATCGGACGGATATCGCGATACGTTTCCCCGTCGGCGCGCAGGATCTCGACGACCTGCCAACTCGCCGCGACGCTGGCGGTTACCTGCCGGACGCGCGCGTCTTTCTCGCGTGCATAGGCATCGATCGACTCGAGCAGTTTGACCTTGGTTTCAAACGCCGGGGAGCCCAGGGGGTTTTCGTCACCGTAAAGTTTGCGATTGGTGCGCGCGGGGGCCTCGGCGTAAGTGCCGCTGTGTCCGCCTTTGACGGCCCGGACCGCTTCAACCGCGCGCCCGAGCGCGGCTTCTGAGAGGTCCGAGGCGTGGGCGTAACCGACAGCCTCATCCTTTACAGCGCGCAGGCCGAATCCCTGGACCGTATCGTAGGTCGCCTGTTTGAGGCGACCATTGTCGAACGTCAGGGCTTCGGCCTGGCGATACTCGAGGAATAGTTCCCCGTCGTCGGCTCCATCAAGCCCGCGCCCGATAAGCTGGCTGAGTTTCCCGCGATCGAGTTCGGCGCGATCGATAAGGGAGGAGGTTGATGTCATGCTTGGCTCCGCCACGCGTTAGCTAACAGATAATGTTGCGGAAGCCGGACCGCGAGGGGCGTCACGGCAGCTTGTCGTAGCCTTCGCCAAAGCCGGCAAGGCTCATTGGGAAGCCGATACCTTCTTCCGGTGTCTGGAAGATAATGAAGGTTGCGCTCTTCCCGCTACGAAGCTTTTTGATGAGTTCGTCGTCCATGACCACCTCGGCGATGCAGCCGTTGGGGAGACAACGTACAAAGCCGGCCCGTCCGATATCAGCCTGGTCGATCTTAAGTCCCAGACCCGACGGCAACAGGACGCCGAGCGGAGCCACCACGCGCATAAGCCGGCTTTTCTGATCGGCGGTTTTGAGCACGATGACGGTCAAACCGACATTGGCGCGGTCTTCCGCCGTCACACTCTGAATGAGAGCGCATTGTTCGGCTTTGGCTCCAGGTGGCGTGTCGCAGCGAACCTGCCAATCCTTGTGCACCGACTTAACCGCGCCTTGAGCCAGGGCGTTTCCCGCAGACGCAAGGGCCAATAGCGCGCCCAGCAAGACTGCTTTGCGTCGCCTCGCGGCATTCGAATCCCGCCTGCCAAGCTCGAAAATTCCCATGATCGATCCCTTGCCACCCTGAGCGCCCACCTTAGTACCCCGGAGCACAGGCGAATCGCAGCCCGGACGGCATTTTATTCGCCTTCGTTGGGTCATGCCCGGCCGGTCCTGTCAAGCTGGGACCATCGGGGCAGGGCGAGCCATAAAGGCTGCCCCAAAAGCCGTTTTTGGATACGCCGTTTGTCGCATGCGGGCCTTTATAAGGCGCATTGCGGGGGGACTGGAATTGTGGTTTGAGAGGCCGGGATTTCCCCCCGTCCCGCCGCGCCGCCCAAGCTGCCACGCCCGTGGTAATGCCGTGCTCAGTTCCACGGCTGGAACATGGTGTCGTCCTACGGATCGTATATTTCCGGCTTCGGCGTGATCATCTTTTTCTTCGGCCTGATCGAGGCTTTCGTAAAGAAGCGCGTGGCCGGAAACAATCCGTGGGGTGTTGGCGCGACAACGCTGGAGTGGACGCTGTCATCACCGCCGCCGTTCCATCAGTTTGAAACGCTACCGCGTATCAAATAGGACTACGGCTTAACTCATGTCACTCGTCAGCGAAGGTGTAGAAGTCCACAGTCCGCTCGTCGCCGGCGTCGGCGAACCGAGCCTGGCGACGGTCGGCGACTACATCGCGCTGATGAAACCGCGAGTCATGTCGCTCGTGGTTTTCACCGCGCTGGTGGGTCTCGCTATTGCGCCAGGATCGCTGCATCCGGTCGCCGCCTTTACCGCCTTGCTTTGCATTGCTGTCGGGGCAGGGGCGGCCGGCGCACTTAATATGTGGTACGACGCGGATATTGACGCGCTCATGACACGGACAGCGCGTCGACCTGTGCCGATGGCACGCGTGCGTCCCGGCGAAGCTCTGGCGTTTGGGCTGACACTCGGTTCGTTCGCCGTTGTCGTGCTCGGCTTGCTGGTGAACTGGGTGGCATCGGCGCTGCTCGCCTTCACCATCTTCTTTTATATCGTGATTTATACAATCTGGCTCAAGCGTTCGACGCCGCAGAATATCGTTATCGGCGGAGCCGCTGGAGCATTCCCCCCGATGATCGGCTGGGCGGCGGTGACCGGGTCGCTGGGACTCGAGCCCGTACTTTTGTTTTTGATCATCTTCTTCTGGACGCCTCCGCATTTTTGGGCGCTGGCACTTTACCGCACTGAAGACTATGCGCGAGCCCGCATTCCGATGCTGCCTGTGGTCTTAGGCGATGCCACGACGCGGCGTCAGATCATGCTCTATACCGTCATTCTTGTGCCGCTCGGCGTGGCGCCGTGGGCTTTCGGCTATGCCGGCGCACTATACGGGATCACCGCCACGGTAGCTGGCGCCATCATGGTGACGCTGGGCTGGCAGGTTTATCGCGAAAGCCGTCCGGCTGAACGTGCAAGCCGCAATCTTTTTGCTTTCTCGATCCTGTACCTGTTTCTCCTGTTTGCTGTGCTGTTGGTTGAACGGGGATGGGGCGGGTTGATCGCCCGATTGGCAGCGTGAGCATGGTGGAAACCGCGATGAGCGAGCACCGTGACGACGACGGCATCGTGCTTACCGAAGCACAGAAGCGCGCGCGGCGTTCCCGTTCGATTGCCATTGCGCTCGCACTGGCCGTTCTGGTTGTGTTGTTCTACGCAATGACTTTGGTGAAAGGGCCGGGCGTTCTGATTCGCCCGATCTAGAGCGATGACCGCACTGCCTCGCAATTCCGATCAACGACCTTTGCGGCGCGATGTTTTTGTCGCCTCTTGCTGCGGAGCCCTGGTTGTCGGCATGGTCGGCGCTGCCTACGCCGCAGTGCCGCTCTACACGTGGTTTTGCAAGACCACCGGCTTCGGGGGCACCACTCAGGTTGCGGAGAAGGCTCCCGATCATGTGCTTGATCGCACGCTCACCATCCGCTTCGATTCCAATGTTGCCCCTGGGTTGCCGTGGAAATTCGTGCCGGAGCAGAACGAGATCCAGGTGCGTATCGGCGAGGTAGCGACCGTCCGCTACAAGGTCATCAACGAGGCTGCGCGAGAAATCGCCGGGCAGGCCGGGTACAACGTCTCGCCACCAACGGTAGGCGCCTATTTCAGCAAGATAAACTGCTTCTGTTTCACGGAGCAGCGCCTGAAAGCAGGCGAGACTCGTGAAATGACCGTCGTTTTCTACGTCGATCCCTCTCTCGTGAATGACAGTGATCAGAACGATCTGAACACTATCACGCTGTCATACACGTTCTACCGCCTGCGCGAGCCGGATCAGCCGGTGGCTGAAGCGCCCAAGAAAAATTTGAGCAAGCTCTAACGGACTAAGACGATGGCCGACGCACACGCCAAACAACACGACTATCATCTGGTCGATCCGAGTCCGTGGCCGGCAGTCGGCTCTGTGTCCGCCTTCGTTTTGGCGGTCGGTGCCATCAGCTGGATGCATCATATGTACGCAGCGGCGCCGCTCGTATTCGGCGTGGGCGTGCTTGGCGTGCTCTACACATTTGTCGCCTGGTGGCGCGATGTTATTCGTGAGGCCCAGTATGAGGGTTTTCATACACGCGTTGTGCAGATTTCGCACCGCTACGGAATGATCCTCTTCATCGCTTCCGAGGTGATGTTCTTCGTCGCCTGGTTCTGGGCCTATTTCAATACGGCGCTGTTTCCCGGAGAGGCACAGGACATCGGTCGTCTTGCAGCAACCGGTGGCGTCTGGCCGCCGAAAGGGATTGAGACGTTTGATCCCTGGCACCTGCCGCTCCTTAACACTCTCATCCTGCTTACGTCAGGTACCACGGTGACCTGGGCGCACCACGCGTTGCTTGAAGATGATCGGCAGGGACTGAAATGGGGTTTGATCCTCACAATCCTTCTTGGCCTGACTTTCACGGCTGTGCAGGCTTATGAATATTCGCATGCGCATTTTCACTTCAGTGGAAACATTTACGGCGCCACCTTCTTTATGGCGACCGGATTCCATGGCGCGCATGTAATCATCGGCTCGATCTTCTTGATCGTTTGTCTGCTGCGCGCCATGGCTGGCCATTTCACCCCGAAACAACACCTCGGCTTCGAATTCGCCGCGTGGTACTGGCACTTTGTCGACGTAGTATGGCTGTTTCTGTTCGCGTGCATATATGTTTGGGGATCAGGTGCCGGTCATCCCGAGTGACCGACGATGGATGGTTGGTGAAAAAGGGCGGAGTCATCACGCTGCCCTTTTATTTTGAAATCAGAAGCGCATGACCGGACAACCGTTACACGGCCACCTGCCGATCGGCCGCGGTCTTCGCGGCCGCTGTCCACGCTGCGGTGAGGGTCATCTATTTCAGGGATTTCTGTCGGTGCGTCCGACGTGCGAACACTGTGGTCTCGACTACACCTTCGCCGATTCCGGCGACGGCCCGGCCGTGTTTGTAATCCTCATTGCGGGCTTCATTGTTGTCTTCGCGGCATTGATCACTGAGATCGTATATCAACCACCCTATTGGGTGCATGGCTCTTTGGCTCCCGCTAATTTTGATCGTGACGCTTGCGCCGCTCCGCCTGGTCAAGGGCCTGTTGATAGCGCTGCAGTACCATCACAAGGCGGCAGAAGGCCGTCTCGAGCGCCGGGGTGAGATGTGAGCAAGGCTCGATCCAGGAGGAAGAGCAGCACCCTCGATGCAACGCTCCTGGCTTTCGCCGGCGTTGTAATTCTGATCGGGCTTGGCGTCTGGCAACTCGACCGCAAGACCTGGAAAGAAAATCTTATTACAACGATCAACACTCGGCTCGGCCGCACTCCGGAAGATCTGCCGCCGCGTTCCAGTTGGCCGCAGCTTCGTGAAGACGGAGAGGAATTTCGCCGGGTTGCATTTCCGGCGGAATTCCTCGATGGCGAGGAAGCGCTTGTCTACACGGCTGGCTCTCCACTGCGCCCTGATGTCAGGGGACTGGGTTACTGGGTTTTCGCGCCGGCGCGTCTTGCCGGAGGCAGCATCATCCTTATCAATCGCGGGTTTGTGCCAGCCGATCGCAAGGACCCGGGGACGCGCGCTGAGGGCGCACCACGCGGTATAGTCGATATAGTGGGTGTTTTGCGCTGGCCGGAACCGCGCAATTCCTTCACTCCGGCGGGCGATCCCAAAAACAATGTCTGGTTCCTGCGCGATTCAAATTCGATCGCCACATTCAAGAAATGGGCGACCGCGGCGCCTTTCTATATCGATCAGGAGGCACCGATACCGTCCGGCGGCTGGCCAAAGCCGGGCAAACTCGAGGCGCATTTGCCCGATGACCATCTGCAATACGCCATCACGTGGTTCGGCCTCGCGCTCGCCCTCTCTGGCGTGTACGTCGTCTGGCTTGCACGTCACTTGGTTCGGCGGAACTGAGCGTTTTCTTGTGAAAGGGCGTGCGCGAGGCTACTGTGCGACTGCCGATACCGCCGTGGCCGGACCATAAACTCAAGTTGAATCAATGCGTTACATCTCCACCCGGGGCGAGGCTCCCTCGCTCGATTTTGTCGACGTGATGCTCTCGGGCCTTGCACGCGACGGTGGTCTTTACGTGCCGGAACTTTGGCCGACTATGGATCGCGCGACCGTCGAAAACTTCGCGGGGAAGCCCTATGCCGAAGTCGCTGTCGAAGTGATCCGTCCCTTTGTGGGGGATGGAATCGCGGAGGCGAACCTGGCCCGCATGGCGCGTGAAGCTTACGGCAACTTTCAACATCCGGCTGTGGCGCCGCTGGCCCAGCTTGAAGCGAATCTGTTCGTGCTCGAGCTTTTTCATGGCCCGACGCTCGCGTTCAAAGACCTGGCCATGCAATTTGTGGCGCGGATGATGGATCACGTGCTGCAACAACGCGCCGAGCGCAGGACAATTGTCGTCGCGACTTCCGGCGACACAGGCGGCGCCGCTGTCGAAGCCTTTCGCGGCCGTGCGCAGGTTGATGTAGTGGTTCTATTCCCCCAAGGACGCATCTCCGAGGTGCAGCGAAGGATGATGAGTACTGCTCCGGACGCGAATGTTCACGCTCTCGCCATTGAAGGGACTTTCGACGATTGTCAGGCGTTAGTGAAGGCCATGTTCAATCACCACGCTTTTCGCGATCGCGTACGACTTTCCGGCGTGAATTCGATCAATTGGGCGCGCGTTGCCACGCAGGCAGTTTACTACTTTACGGCTGCGGTTGCGCTCGGCGCTCCGCACCGGAAAATAGCGTTCACTGTGCCGACGGGAAATTTTGGTGATGTCTATGCCGGCTATGTCGCTTCGCGCATGGGATTGCCGGTCGATCGCCTTGTCGTGGCAACCAATGTCAATGACATCCTGGTGCGCACATTTGCGACGGGTGCCTATGAAATCCGCGAAGTCATTGCAACAACTTCGCCGTCAATGGATATTCAGGTCTCATCCAACTTCGAGCGCCTGTTGTTCGACGCCTACGGACAGGATGCACAGGCCGTGCGGGCGTTGATGGGTTCTTTGGCCCAGCACCGGCGCTTCGCTCTGTCTGCATCGGCGCTCAAGGAGCTGCGATCGCTATTTACCGCCGATCGGGCCGACGAGCAGGAAGGCGCCGCTGAGATTCGCGCCTGGATTCGAGAGGCCGACTATTGCGTAGATCCGCACACTGCCGTGGCCCTGGCGGTGGCGGAAAAGGAGAAACGAGACCCATCGGTCCCGATGATCGTGCTGTCGACTGCGCATCCCGCAAAGTTCCCCGACGCTGTGAAGGCGGCTTGCGGTGTAACGCCCGCGCTGCCTGATAGGCTTGCCGATCTGGCAAGGCGGGATGAGCGGATCGTTATTTTACCGGCAGATCAGGCGGCCGTAGAGCGATATGTAACATCTGTGTCGCGCGCGGCGCGTGAAGGAGCAGCTGCATGAGTGTTGAAGTAACCCGCCTTGCCTCGGGTCTCTCGGTTGTGACCGATCGAATGCCGCATCTTGAAACGGCCTCTCTCGGCGTGTGGATCGGTTCGGGTAGCCGCAACGAAAATCCCGACGAGCATGGTATCTCGCATTTGCTCGAGCACATGGCGTTCAAGGGGACCAAGCGGCGCAGCGCGCGGCAGATCGCAGAAACGATTGAGGCGGTCGGCGGGGATCTCAATGCTGCGACCAGCGTTGAATCGACCGGTTATTTTGCGCGCGTGCTGAAGGCGGATGTTCTGCTCGCACTCGACGTCCTGTCCGACATACTCTCCGAGCCGGCTTTCGACGCCGACGAACTGAGGCGTGAACAAAATGTGATCGTGCAGGAGATCGGCGCGACTGAAGATGCCCCCGATGACCTCGTGTTTGACCGCCTGCAGGAAACAGCGTTTCCCCAGCAGCCGGTCGGCCGTTCCATTCTCGGCACGCCGGAGACCGTACGCTCGTTCAATCCGTCGCGTTTGCGATCCTATCTATCGCGCAATTATAAGGCTCCTAACATGGTCGTTGCCGCGGCCGGCGCTGTAGAGCATGAGGCGATCGTGGCCGAGGTCGATAAGCGTTTGGCAACTTTCAAAGGTCCACCTGCTCCAGATCCGGAGCCGGCGCATTTCCGCGGGGGCACCAAAGTGGAGACGCGCGAGCTTGAACAAGTGCACATCGCTATGGCGCTGCAAGGATTGTCAGTGCGCGACGAGCAGCTCTACAGCCTGCAGGTATTCACGAGTGTGCTCGGCGGAGGCATGTCATCCCGTCTCTTCCAGGAAGTACGGGAAATTCGTGGTCTTTGTTACGCAATTCACGCCTTTCATATGCCTTTCTCTGACACTGGGTTATTCGCTCTTTATGCCGGCACGGATGAATCCGATGCTCCCGAACTTATGCGTGTGGTTATAGATCAAATTGGCAATGCCACCGAGACGCTGAACGATACCGAGGTAAATCGCGCCAAGGCGCAGATGAAAGCAGGTCTACTGATGGCGCTGGAGAGCTCTGAGGCGCGCGTTAGTCAACTGGCGAGGCAGATGCTGGCTTACGGACGCCCAATTCCGCTTGAGGAGATTGTCGCAAAGGTCGACGCAGTGACCATTGAAAGCGCCCGCGCTGCCGGCCGCGCCTTGATATGTCGCGCCAGACCGGCGATCGCTGCGCTCGGACCGGGCAGTGGTCTTGCAAGTACTGCCGCAATCGCTGAAAGTCTGGTCCGCCGCGCGGCATGACCGCGATACGTCCATGGCGTTTTTCAGAACCGTCAGTTCTAATGAAACAGTACCGGGCATTACCGGCGCAGGCGTAACATTGCGTCCGCCACATAGCGGTGATTTTGCCGAGTGGGCCGCTTTGCGAGAAACGAGCCGCCGCTTCCTGGTCCCTTGGGAGCCGACCTGGCCATCCGATGATCTCACGCGCGGCGCTTTCCGTCGCAGGCTCAAACGATACGCCGAAGATCAGCGCAGCGACCTAGCCTACGCATTTTTGATATTTCGCAGCGACAACAACGCCATGGTTGGTGGATTGACTATTGCCAATATTCGTCGCGGTGTGGCTCAAGCGGGCAGTGTTGGGTATTGGATCGGGGCACCATTCGCCCGAAAGGGGTATATGACCGCGGCGGTGCGGGCGCTAATACCATACAGCTTCACCACGCTGCGCCTGCACCGGCTGGAAGCGGCTTGCATCCCGGATAACGTGGCCTCAGTCCGTCTGTTGGAAAAGACCGGCTTCAAGCATGAGGGCTATGCCCGCGGTTATCTGTGCATCAATGGAGTATGGCAGGATCATTTGTTGTATGCGCGTCTCAAAGGCGATGTCGATTGACTGCTACAATAAATCGATTGTCTGAACGCGCAAAAAGAAATGCCGAAGGAAATGGGTAGATCATGCAGGTAGCCGGCGTAATCGCAGCGATGCTAAGCCTCTCACTGGCGCTTGCCGGCTGCGGCTCCAGTTCAAGCAATCTTTTCAGCAGCTCCGCCCTGGACCTTTTCAGTACGTCGTCGAAGGCGAGTGGGGACGCCCAAGCCGCAGGCGGATCGGCCCCCGATATCGAATGTCCGGGCGTCATGGTGCGCACAGGGGCGGCCACGCTCATGATCGGCAGCAAGCCGGGTGAAGGCGAACCGTCGGCACTGGACCTGCGCTATCAGGCCACAATCATCCGTACCGCACGTGAGTGTCAGGTGAATTCCGGCATCATGACCATAAAGGTTGGCATTGAGGGACGGGTCATCATCGGTCCTGCCGGCGGTCCGGGTAGCATCGATGTGCCGCTTCGCCTTGCAGTGGTTCAGGAGGGGGTCAACCCTAAAACCATTGTGTCAAGATTCGCGAGCGTACAAGTTTCCGTGGCAAACGCGGTGGACCGCGTCCCCTTTGTACACGTTGATCCAGAAATCTCGTTCCCGTTGCCACAGCCTTTGTCGGACATCGACGCTTATGTGGTCTACGTGGGGTTCGATCCAGCGGGAGCTCAGCAGCAGAAGAAAAAACCCGCAAGTAAGCCGAAACCGAAGTCGAATCCGGCGGCGAAACCGCGTCAAAGCTGAAATTAGGAAACGAAAATCGCGCTGATCAGGCTGCGCGCGGTCACAATAACGATTTGATGAACTTCGGGTCGGTAGCGCGTACTAGTTGAGTTTCTTGCGCACGTCCTCGATGCCTCTGGCGATCAGCTCGCCGGCCAGCTTGCCCTTGGTCTCCGCGCTCAGGATCTTTTCCGCGGCTGCGACAGCAGCTTCGGCAGCGGCCGCACGAACGTCCGTGGCTGCCT
The DNA here is from genome assembly GCA_036519515.1 of Pseudolabrys sp. Lineage (GTDB taxonomy): Bacteria > Pseudomonadota > Alphaproteobacteria > Rhizobiales > Xanthobacteraceae > Pseudolabrys. Next base: position 27,495 of record DATDLC010000119.1, read on the forward strand.
GCGCTTCTGCTTGAGCGATTTTGGTTTCGGCCATCGCGGTGCGTCGGGCCACGAAATCTTCGATCCTCGCTTTTGCTTCCACCGCAAGCCGCTCGGCCTCGGCTTTGGCGCCGGCGATAATATCCTCTGCTTCGCCTTCAGCGGCATGCCATTTGGTCTGGTATTCCGCCAGGAGTTGGGCTGCCTCGTCCTTGAGCTTGCGCGCTTCATCGAGCTCAGCACGGATCCGGCCGGCACGATCGTCCAGCGCCTTCGATGCCATCTTGTGGACGCCGAGATAACCCAGGCCGCACACGAAGATGATGAATGCGACGGCCACCCAGGTTTCCGGCTCACGCAAGAGTTCCATGGCCTGTCCCGTTACCTTTTGAGCACATCAGCGATCGCCGCATCGATTGCGGTGTCGGCTGGTGCTTTGCCTATAAGCCGTTCGACGATCGCCTTGGCCGCATCTGTTGCGATACCGTGCACATTCGCCATGGCCGCCTGTTTGGTTGTGGTAATGGCCTTCTCTGCTTCGGCTAACTTGACGTTGAGTTGGCCCTCAAGCTTTTTACGAACTGAATCCGCTTCGGCACTCTGCTTCTCGCGCATATCGTTGGCGATCGACTGCGCGCGGTTGCGAGCGTCGGCTAAAGCCTTTTCATAGGCCGCAAGCGCGGCGTCGGATTGCGTTTTGAACGAATTGGCCTGCACGAGGTCGTCGTCAATCCGCTTTTGTCGTTCCGCGATAATGCCGCCGACGCGCGGCAGCGCGATCTTCGCCATCAAGAGGTAGAGCAATACGAAGGTGATGGCGAGCCAAACGAGCTGCGAGGCAAATGTATGCGAATCGAAGGGCGGAAATACCCCCTTATGTCCGCCTGGCGCCTCGGTATGGGCAGTGGTGGCCATTGTGGAACGGGCGGATACTTCTTACAGCGCAAAGAGAAGCAGCAGCGCGATCAGCAGCGAGAAGATGCCGAGCGCTTCGGTTACGGCGAATCCGAAGATCAGATTGCCGAACTGTCCCTGAGCGGCCGACGGATTTCTCAAGGCGGCAGCCAGATAGTGGCCGAAAATAGCGCCGACACCGACACCGGCGCCGCCCATGCCGATGCAAGCAATGCCGGCACCGATGTATTTTGCTGCGATTGGATCCATGACGAACTCCTTTGCTTGATCTTGTCCGGTCTTCAATGACCGGGATGGATGGCATCGTTGAGATAGATGCAGGTGAGGATTGCAAACACGTAAGCCTGCAGGAAGGCGACGAGCAGTTCGAGCGCCGTAAGTGCGACGACCATCGCCAGCGGCAATGTCGCGCCGGCCATGCCAATGATTCCCGCGCTTCCAAGCAAAGTGATGAAGCTTGCGAACACCTTCAGCGTGATGTGACCTGCCAACATGTTGGCAAAAAGACGCACACTGTGAGAGATCGGGCGCGAAAGGAACGACAACACTTCGATAAACACGATGAGCGGTAGGATGTAGATCGGGATTCCCTTGGGCACGAACAGGTTGAAGAAGTGAAGCCCGTGTTTCCAGAATCCATACACGAGAACCGTCAGGAAGACCGACATCGTCAGTGTCGCGGTAATGATGATGTGCGTAGTGACGGTGAAGGCATACGGGATAAGGCCGATAATGTTCACCGTCAGGATGAACGTGAATAGCGTGAACACGAAGGGGAAGAAGCGCATGCCTTCGGTGCCGGCCGTACTTCGTATTGTGTTGGCGACGAATTCGTATGTCAGTTCCGCTGCCGATTGCACGCGGCCAGGCACCAGACTGCGCTTGGCGGTGGCGCCAAGAAAGAATCCGGTAATAACCACCACGGCAGCGATCATATAGGCCGCAGAATTGGTGAAGGCGATCTCGGTATTGCCGATTTTGCCGATCGGAAACAGATCGATGATCTGGAATTGATGAATTGGATCGACAGCCATGAGCACTACAATTGCCTATCGCGAACGACTCCTGCCGCCCGCATCACGTTCAGCACGCCCGCCACAAAGCCAAGCAACAGAAATACGATGAGCCCCCACGGCGAAATTCCCAGCCAGCGGTCAAGCAGCCAACCGATCACGGCGCCCACTAGCACTCCAGCGACCAGTTCAGTCGACAGCCGGAAACCGCGGGCGACCGCCGAAGGATCGGCGGTCTGACGAGGACCAGTGTCGTTTTCGGGTGGTCGGTGCGCTTCTGCGAGCCGATCGCCGAGACGTTGGAGCCTCGCGGAGAGAGCAGCCTCGTCGTCCGGCGGTTCGTTGCGATTACCTTTGCCGCGCGTGCCGTCAGACATTCTTGCGACTCGCGTGGATTCCAGGTGTCGCGTGTCCCGCCGCCCTAAAAGCCGCGCGGACCATACTTATCGGGTTTACTCGAGTCAAGGAACTGAGCCTGCGGCATAAGTGTTTGATATGAAGCACAAAATGAGGAATTTTCGCCAACGAAAGCGGTGCGCGCGTACGCTGCGGAATGATGGCGCAGAACGGGGGGTTAAAGGTTCAGCCTGCGCACAGTCGGTGTTACGCTCAAAAAATCCCGTCACCGCATCACAGGAAGGGGCCATGCGCGTTTCTACGCTTGCACTTGCACTCGTTCTTGCCTGCATCGCGGGATCTGCGCAGGCGCAAACCACGATCGGCACAGAGGGCCAGAAAGATACGCCCTCCGGTCCGGGCCAATCAGGCGCGCGGCCAGCGACCGAGGCGCAGGGAAATTCGCAGTCGCCAAGCCGCTATAGCTTCAATCGTGTGGAGAACGGCTTTGTCAGGCTCGATAACGAGAATGGCGAGATTGCCTATTGCAGCTTTCAGGCGGCCGGATGGGCCTGTCAAACGATGTCCATCGACCATGCTTCGTCGGCAACGGACGTTGAAAGTGCACAGAAGGCGTTGAAAGCGGAAATTGCCCGCCTGCAGGATGAAGTCGCATCGCTGAAGAAGCAAATTGCGGCCCTGAAGGAGCCGGCGCCGCCGCGTCCGCCCGCGGATCTGACGCCGCAGTCCGATAAAGGGCCCGACATAACGATAAAATTGCCGACGCAGGAAGATATGACGCGCGCCCGCGAATTTTTGGAAGAAACCTGGCGTCGCCTCGTTGAGATGTTCGGCTCGCTCCGCAAAGACATAATGCGCAAGACCTGAACAAGCGGTGGCGCAAGACCGATCCATGCCTGCTCGAATGTCCGCCATTGTCGAGGTCACGCCGCAGCTGATTGCCAGCGCGACCTTGCGTATCGATACGCCAGGTGTTGGCTTCATCGATATCACCGCCAATGCGGCAAGTTTTATCGAGGACATCAGAGCGAGCGAGGGGGTGCTGCTGATCTACTTGCGACACACCTCGGCTTCGTTGGCAATCCAGGAAAATGCCGATCCCGACGTGCAAACGGATTTGATTGTCGCGCTCGATAGGCTCGCACCCGAAAACGCGAACTGGATACACGATGCGGAAGGGCCGGACGATATGCCGGCGCATGTCAAGGCGATGCTCAATGGCGTGTCGCTACACGTGCCAGTAACCGGCGGAAGGCTTGCGCTCGGATCTTGGCAAGGCATCTATCTGATCGAGCATCGGCGCAGGCCACATAGTCGTGAAGTTATTTTTCAATTTTTCGGCAGCCGGAAATGAAAACGCCCCGCGTATAACGCGGGGCGTTTACGAATGAAAAGGGCGGCGGTTTCCCACCGCCCTCTAACAATCAGCCTTTTTGGATCGCAACACCGGAACTGGTGGTGATATCGACACCTTTGGTATCGCGCAGGAAGACGAGGCCTACCACCAACGTCATCACTGCGACTATGATCGGGTACCAAAGGCCGGCATAAATATCGCCTTGTGCCGCCACCACTGCCGTGGCGAGCAAGGGCAACATTCCGCCGAACCAGCCGTTACCAATGTGATAAGGCAGCGACATCGACGTGTAGCGGATCTTGGTCGGGAACATCTCGACCAGGAAGGCCGCAATCGGTCCGTACACCATGGTCACGTAGATCACCATGATGACCAGGATCAACTCGGTCATGAACCAGTTGATCTTCTTGGGATCGGCCGCCTTCGGATAACCCTTGGCAGCAAGCGCAGCCGCCCACTTGGCGTTATCCCACCCCTGTGTCTTGGTGCCTCCAATGTCCATGTCGACCGACTTGGACCCTGCCGAATGCGCTATCTTGAACGATAGGCCTGACTTGGTCAGGAAGTCCTGTGCGCGGTCGCAGTCGGTGAACTTCGACCACGGTCCGACGAAGATGTGGAAATTACACGTCGACTGGTCGGCGGTTACCGTGATCGGGTTGGCCTTGGAGAAGGCTTCCAGGTCCGGATTGACGTAGTGGGTCAATCCCTGGAACAGCGGGAAGTAAGTGATCGCTGCAATCGCGCAGCCGGCCAGAATGATCTTGAGCCGGCCGATGCGGTCAGAGAGCCATCCGAAGAAGATGAAGAACGGCGTGCCGATGACCAGCGACAGACCGATCAACCAGTAGGCTGTGATGTAGTCGACCTTCAGCGTGATCACGAGGAAGAACAGCGCGTAGAACTGTCCCGTGTACCACACCACGCCTTGACCGGCGGTTGCGCCGAGCAATGCGAGTAGCACGTATTTGTTGTTAGGATAGTGGAAGAAGCTCTCTGTCAGCGGAGCCTTTGAGCCTTTTCCTTCCGACACCATCTTCTGGAAAATGGGCGTCTCATTCAGCTTGAGCCGGATATAGACGGAGAAGACCAGCAGGATCACTGACACCAGGAACGGAATGCGCCAGCCCCACTCGGAGAAGTCCTTGGCGACCATGTTGCCGCGGCAGAGTGCGATGACGATAAGTGCCAATAGCAACCCAAGCGTGGCCGTGGTTTGAATGTAGCTTGTGGCGTAGCCGCGCTCGTGCGGCCGCGAGTGCTCGGCCACGTACGTCGCCGCGCCACCGTATTCGCCGCCCAGCGCAAGGCCTTGGCACAAGCGCAAGGTGACCAGCAAGATGGGTGCCAGCCAGCCGACACTATTGAATGTTGGCAAGACACCAACGAGGAACGTCGCCGATCCCATCACCATGATCGTGACGAGGAAAGTGTACTTGCGTCCGACGAGATCGCCGATGCGTCCGAAAATAAGCGCGCCGAACGGACGCACCAGGAAGCCCGCCGCATAAGTGGCGAATGCGGAGAGCAGGGCCGCCGTGTCATTGCCAGCTGGGAAAAACAAGGAGGCAAAGAACGGTGCTAGCACCGCGTAGAGATAGAAATCATACCATTCGAAAATTGTGCCGAGCGAAGATGCGAAGATGACGAATTTTTCGTCCCTCGACATGCCGCCGGCGCGAGAAGCGGTACCAGCCACTGCGCTCATCTTGAGTCCCCCGTTTTGTGTTTTTCCAAACAACGTTCCCGCCGCTAGTGACGAAAACGCATTGCCGATCGGAGTCCGACCGACCATGCGCCCCCGCTGGCGGTGGTTGAAAAACACTAGTCCGGCGAGAGCCCTGTGCCCTATTCGACTTTTGGCGAACCTAGGTCCCTAAAGCGTGGATTTATCAGAGATTTCTTGCACTGCACAAAGCGATTTTTATCGAGAGGTGAAAGGCTTGCACTGGACCGAGCGGGGGAGGAACATGGTTTAGAAGGCGAGTTGGTCCGCAAAAAAAGGTGCGGCGCATGGCCGCGCCGCCGAAATGTCCAAAGGAAAATTGCGGTTTGAATGAAGCGTTGCAATACCGGCTTGTAATTGCCGACGACCATCCGCTGTTTCGTGGAGCGCTGCGCGAAGCGGTCACAGGTCTCTTGGAGCAGGCGGATATAGCGGAAGCCGGCACTTACGACGAACTTGTTGAGCTCCTCGAACGCAGCGGCGACGTTGACCTTGTGCTGCTCGATCTCGCCATGCCCGGAGTCCGCGGCTTCTCCGGTCTCATGTATATGCGGGCCCAATACCCCGGCGTGCCGGTAATTGTTGTGTCAGCCAACGACGATCCAGCTGCTATCCGACGTTGCATGGAATTTGGCGCTTCCGGATTCATACCGAAAACGCTCGGTGTTGAAGCGATGCGCACCGCGATTTCGCGCGTACTGGGCGGCGACGTGTGGACGCCCCCCGATGTCGACCTTGCCGGCGGCTCGGATGCCGAAGCGGCTGAGTTGATGGCGCGAATGGCGACTCTAACACCGCAACAGGTGCGTGTGTTGATGATGCTGTCTGAAGGACTTCTGAATAAGCAGATTGCGTTTCAGCTCGGCGTCTCGGAGGCGACGGTGAAAGCGCATGTGTCAGCGATTTTGCAGAAGCTCGGTGTCGAAAGCCGGACTCAGGCCGTTATCGCTGCCGCCAAGATTGAAGCCGGTCAGTGGCCGCAAGGTGCTGCTGCCGAAGGTTGATCGCACTACTCTGCCGCAGCAGCGCGCATCATGCGCCATTGTGCCAACAGCGCGCGGAGCGCAGCGGGCTTGATCGGCTTGTGCAAGACTTGAATTCTCTCGGCACGTGCCTGTTTACGCACAGTCGGTGAGCGGTCAGCGGTGATCAGAATCGCTGGCAGGTCGCCGTGGCTGCGCCGGAGTTCTATGATTGCCTCGACGCCGTTCCCGTGGTCGAGATGATAGTCGACCAGGAGCCCATTCGGCATCAGTGGACTTTCCTCGATAACGGCAAGCGCCGTCTCCAGATCTGGCGCCTTGAGGACTTCACAGCCCCAGCCTCGCAGGAGCGTTTCCATGCCGTCGAGCACAGACGGTTCGTTGTCGATGCAAAGCGCCGTGATGCCGACGAGCTGGCCCGGATCAATGCGGGTATCCTCGCGCGCCGGCATTTCGACCGGCGCCGCGTTCGACCGTGGTACGGTGACCATGAAACGCGACCCGCGGCCGGCTTCCGATTCGAGCCCGATCGCGCAATCGAGTACCCGCGCCAGCCGCTCCACGATGGATAGGCCCAGGCCCAGTCCGCGCGCGATTTTGGCGCCCTGGTCGAGGCGATGGAATTCCACAAATATGTCCCGCCATCTTGATTGCGGAATGCCGACGCCAGTGTCGTAAACGTCGATGCGCAGACGGTCGCCATGGCGCCGGCAACCCACGAGCACGCGTCCCTCCGGCGTGTATTTGATGGCATTGGAAACAAGGTTCTGAATCAGCCTTCGCAACAGCCGGCGATCGGACCGCACCACGAGGCCACAGGGCATGAAAGTAAGGTCCAGCCCCTTTGCGGTAGCCAGCGGAGCGAATTCGAGTTGGATCTGACGCATCAACTCATCGATGCGAAAACTCGCGAATTCGGGACGCAAAGCACCGGTGTCGAGACGCGACATGTCGAGCAAGGCACCGAATATTTCTTCGACGGCTTCGAGAGAGGCGTCGATATTGTCGACCAGACGTCTGTCCTCGCGCCCGCCACGTTCAATCAGACTGGTGACATAAAGGCGCGCCGCGTTGAGTGGTTGCAAGATGTCGTGGCTCGCGGCTGCCAGGAATTTCGTTTTGGAAATGTTGGCGGCGTCGGCTTCACCCTTTGCGCGTTCTAGTGCGGCATTGAGCCGGGTCAGTTCCTCGGTGCGCTCGTGTACGCGCCGCTCTAGCGTTTCGTTCGCCCGCTCCAGGGCTTCCGCCGCTTCCACGCTGGATGTGATATCCGTGTAGGTCGTGACGATGCCGCCATCCGGCATTCGATTGGCACGAGCCTCGATGACCATGCCCTGCGCGAAGCGCTCCAGAAAGGGCTCATTGCCTGTGACGTAGCGTTCTATCTGTGCGCGCACGAACTCTTCGACGTTTTCCGGCGTCACATCACCGCGTTTGCCGTTGAAGCGCAGAATGTCGGCCAGTCCGATACCCACTCGGGTCAGGCTCGGGGGCAAATCGAGGATCTCGCCGAACTGCCGATTCCAGCAAATCAGCTGCAGTTCCTTGTCGAACACCGCGATGCCCTGACGCACGTGGTCGAGCGCCGTCTGGAGGATCTCCCGGTTGTACTGGATCGCCGCATTGGCGTCGTCCAGGAGCTTCAGGGCAGCCTTTGTCGAAACCGTTCGCTTGCGCAAAAGTAACGACAGCACGAGCCGTGACGATGCGCCGCCGATTGCGGACGCGAGAATATGCTCCGCATAACGGATCAATCGGAAGTCGGCGTCGTCCTTTGGCTCAAGGCTGATGCGTTGCGCGCTTGCAAAGCTTTCGAAAGCCGATTGCGTTCGTTCTTCGCCGAGATAGCGCGCCACCGTCGTCGTAAGCTCTTCCACCGTTACCGATGAACGCCACAGCCGGAAGCTTGGCGCGATCGGCGTGAAATCCGAAGGCACGAAAGTATTGGCCTGCAGCCGCTCGATTGGCGAAGGTTCGCGGCGTACCGAAAACCCGATATAGAACAGCACATTCAGCAGCAGGCTCCATGTCACGCCGTGCACCAAGGGAGGCAAATCGAGCCCCAATAGGTGCTGTGGGCGAAGCATGCTCAGGCCCCAAGGTCCGTGAGTGAGAATACGTTCGCCGACCACGCCGATATCGGACAGCGTGGGAAGCAGGAGCGTATATGCCCACACCAGGAAGCCGGCCGTCATTCCGGCAATAGCTCCGGCGGACGTGGCGCGTCGCCAAAGGAGTCCGCCGAAGAAAGCGGGCGCAAGCTGGGCGATAGCTGCGAATGAAAGCAGACCTATCGAAGCGAGCTGTGCCTCGCCCGCCGAACGGTAGTACAGATAGGCGAGAAGCAGGATTGCGAAAATCGCCAGGCGCCGCACGGTCAGGAGCATTGAGCCGATATTGTCCCGGCCGCTGATCAGTCTTTCGCGCCGCTGCAACACGAACGGCATGATCAGGTCATTCGACACCATGATGGAAAGCGCAACCGATTCGACGATCACCATGGCTGTAGCTGCCGATAAACCGCCGACAAAAGCGATGATCGTGAAAAAAATCGAGCCGCTTTCGAGTGGCAGCGCCAACACGAACATGTCGCTGTCGATTTTGCCTGCGGGAAACGTCAAAAGGCCGGCGAGGGCGATCGGCACCACAAACAGATTAATTAGAATTAGGTAGAGGGGGTAAAGCCAGACGGCACGCTTGATTTCGTCTTCGTTGTTATTCTCGACGACCGCCACATGGAATTGCCGCGGCAAGAGAATGAACGCGACAAACGAGAGCAGCGTCATCGCAATCAATGTATCGGCGCGCGGTTCTCGGCCGAAAATGGCTGCCGTCGCAGGCCGCTCCATGGCTTCCTTGAACAGTGCAATCGGACCGTCGAACATCCAGAAGGTCACGAAAATCCCGACCGCGAGGAATGCGAGGAGTTTGACAATCGATTCAGTTGCGACCGCCAACATCAATCCGTCCTGATGCTCGGTGGCGTCGATATGACGAGTGCCGAAAAGGACAGCGAATGTTGCCATCGACAACGCAACGAAGAGTGCGATGTCTCCCAGCAGCGGACGGGTGACTTCGGTGCCTGCCGTGACGTGGGCGAGAATAGTTTCCAGCGATGACGACACCGCCTTCAACTGCAACGCGATGTAGGGAATCGTGCCGACGATGGCAATCAAAGCTACCGTAGCGGCGACCGCTTGACCCTTTCCGTAGCGCGCGGCAATGAAATCGGCGATCGAAGTAATGTTTTGCGCTTTAGCGAGTCGTACGATGCGAATCAAAAGCGGACCGCACAAACCGATCATGATGGCCGGCCCAACATAAATGGTCAGAAAGTCGAAGCCCGTACGCGAAGCAAAGCCGACCGATCCAAAGAAAGTCCATGACGTGCAATAGATTGCGAGCGACAACGGGTAGATCAGCAAACGCGCACGCCCATCGCGGCCAAGGCCACGCGTGCGGTCGCCATAGCTCGCAATCAGGAACAACAACCCAATATACGCAAGCGCAACGGCGATAACGACCCAACCCTGCAACATGAACTCTCCAGCTTGGGAATAGGGGTTGCTTCGCTACGATTTTGCCGACTTAAGTCACCACAGAACACCACCTGAGGCACGGCTTTTATGTGGGTGCGGATTTGCACCTCACCAAAGTACCCGTGTTCCATCCAATCATACCTTAACATATTGTAATACCTGCACTTTTTACTTAACCCTTCCCGGGTATAGTGCAAAATAAGTTGGCCCGAGACCCCGCGTCGCCAAAGGAAGCAATCATGGCTTCGCAGAGCAGCGATCTCTTCATCGTTGACGATGACGCGATGATGCGTGAAGCCCTCTCGGTGGTTTTCACGCTTGCCGGCTATCGCGTAACGGGATTTGTGGATGCAGAGACATTTCTCGCAGCGGCACACGCCCGGACACCGGCGGCTGTGTTGCTTGATCTGCATCTGCCGGCCAAGTCAGGTTTGACGGCGCTCAGGGAACTGGATGCGCGGACCTATCCTGCACCAATTTTCATTGTGACGGGCGACGGTGATGTGAGTTCGGCTGTTGAGGCGGTGAAAAGTGGCGCATATGACTATCTCGTCAAGCCACTTGATGCGCGCTCCATCGTTTCGCGCGTGCGTGGTGCCGTCGCGACGTTCGCGAGGCACGATGGGGGCACGGGTGGGAAAATTGCTTTGTCGATGGATTTTCCCGGTCAGCGTCTTCTGACGCCGCGCGAACGTGAAGTTCTCACACAGATTGCGGAAGGTGCCTCCAACAAGGAAGTTGGCCGTCGTCTTGGTATCAGCCCCCGTACGGTGGAAGTACACCGAGCCCGTATCATGGAGAAGATTGGTGCGCGAAATGCGGCCGATCTTGTCCGCATTGTGCTGAGCGGCGGCGAGACCCGCTCATTGTCAACGTCAGAAATGACGACCTGAAATGTCCGATTGCAAGGGTCTGCATTTGACGCGAGCCTCGGCGCGCGTCATTGATCCGGCCCGATGAGCCGCGACACCGGGTGCGCTTGGCTCTCCGAGAGCCTGAACCTTGCCCGCGCCTTCTGCCACGAACCGACTTGCTGGCCTGCGCCACCTTGCCGAGACGCTGGGGGTCGCGGCCATTGGCGGCGCTGCGCTCGGCCTGGCAGGTGTTCCTGCCGGCTGGCTATCGGGCTCTATTTTGGCAGTCGCCGGCGCCGCCGTTGCCGGTCGGCCAATGTTCATCCCGACGCTGTTGATGCGCGCGATATTCATACTCATCGGCATATCGCTCGGCGCGGTGGTCACGCCTGAGACTTTGCACGGCATGGCCATCTATCCGCTCAGTATTGGTGTCCTGTTGTTGGCCATGATCTTCATTTCCGTCAGCGGCGCAGGCTATCTGCGTCTCGTACATAACTGGGGCAAGGTTGACGCATATCTCGCCGCCGCGCCCGGAGGCATGTCGCAAGTTCTGGCATTAGGGGCGGAACTCGGGGGCGATTTGCGAGCAATTGCAATTGTGCAGAGCATTCGTGTGGTGGTCATCGCCGTTGGCTTGCCGGCCGGATTGTCGGCCCTCGGTCTGGTCGGCCATGCTCCGCCCAGAGTCACCACTGCGTTGAGCATCGCAGTCCTGGACGAACTCGCAATCCTAGTCGCGGTTTCGAGCGTCGTCGCCGTCGTTGCCTACCGTTTCCGCTTTCCCGGCGGGCTGCTCTTCGGGGCGATGATGTCTTCCGCCATCTTGCATGGTAGCGGAATGATTCAGGCGATCATGCCATGGTGGGTTGCGAATGCCGCAATGGTCGCGATGGGCGCAATTACCGGCTCGCGTTTCGCCAATACTCCGTTACGGTTGTTGCTGAATTTTATCACAGCGGCATTCGGTTCATTCGCGATGGCGGTGACGATAGCCGCTCTCTTCGCCGCCGTGCTGATCAAAGTGCTGTCATTGCGGGCAGCCGAAGTCATGATTGCGTTTGCTCCTGGCTCGGTTGACGCAATGATGTTGCTGGCGCTCGCACTCAATCTCGACCCGGTCTATGTGGGGGCGCACCACCTCACGCGTATCTTTTTTGTGTCACTGACCATGCCATTGGTAGCCCGCCGGACCGCGCGGTCTCTCAAGGTCAAGAGCGAAAAGGCCAAGCCGCTGACGAAGCGGCCGCCTTTTCAGGATTGAGGAAAGGAGCAGTTATTCGGCCGCGGCGGCCCGCGATTGCAGGGGGAGGCCAAGCCGTTCCCAGGTATTCCCGAGAGCTTCCGCCAGCGCGTCGACAAGAGTGTCGTCGTGGGAGGGCGACGGCGTGATCCGCAACCGCTCCATGCCGCGCGGCACGGTCGGATAATTTATTGGTTGAATGTAGATGCCGTGCTCGGAAAGCAACAGGTCGCTTGCTGCCTTGCACTTTTCCGGATCACCGACCAGCACCGGCACGATATGGGTCACGCTCGGCATCACCGGCAGGCCTGCCGTATCGAGAATCGATTTCACGCGCGCCGCCCGTTCCTGGTGGCGTTCGCGTTCCCAACTCGAGGTTTTTAGATGGCGGATCGCGGCGGTAGCCGCAGCACAGATCGCCGGGGGTAGTGCCGTCGTGAAAATGAAACCAGGCGCGTAGGACCGCACCGCGTCGATCAAGTCCTCGCTTGCGGCAATATAACCGCCGAGGCAGCCGAATGCCTTTGCCAGCGTGCCTTCAATCACGTCGACTCGACGCATGGCACTGTCGCGCTCGCAAATGCCACCGCCGCGTGAGCCATACATGCCGACAGCATGCACTTCATCGCAGTAGGTCATGGCCCCGTAGCGTTCAGCGAGATCGCAGATCGCATGCACCGGCGCGACATCACCGTCCATGGAATAGAGGCTCTCGAAGACGATCAGTTTTGGCCTCGCTGGATCCGCGGCCGTGAGCAACTCTTCGAGGTGACCGAGATCATTGTGGCGCCAGATTTTCTTTTCGCAGCCCGACTGGCGCACACCTTCGATCATGGAATTGTGGTTGAGTGCATCCGACAACAGCAGACAGTTCGGCAACAACTTGGCGATAGTGGCAATGCCGGTTTCGTTCGATACGTAACCTGAGGTGAAGACCAGCGCAGCCGGTTTGTCGTGGAGGTCTGCGAGCTCTCGCTCGAGCTCGACGAGCGGATGATTGGTGCCGGCAATATTTCGCGTGCCGCCTGCGCCCGTACCCATACGAGCGGCCGCTTCAACCATGGCTCCGATCACCTTCGGATGCTGCGCCATTCCGAGGTAGTCGTTGGAACACCAGATCACGACATCGCGCGGGCCATGCGGGGAATGCCAAATTGCGTGCGGGAATCGGCCGGCTATGCGCTCAAGGTCGGCAAACACCCGGTAACGCCGTTCATCCCGCAACTTCTTGAGAGCAGACGCGAAATAACCTTTGTAATCCATGTGTTTTACTTTCCCGCCCCGCGGCCCACCTTTTAGAAGGGTTCCAGGGTACTTGTCGAGACGAGATTCGTCGCACGCCAATGATTCATGATCGTGGTCAATGCCAGGGTCCTACCGAGGGGTGAGGCCGCACCTCTGCGCGCTGACCCACTGGCTTCGCTGCCCGGCGTCGCGCTAGAGAAGGAATTGCGTCACGCATGTGGTGACTTGCATCCAGACGCACCGGCTGCAAAAACTATCGTATGAACGACAAACCGACCGGCGTCGCCAGCGGCCTGACGAACTATGGCGACCGCGATTTCTCTCTTTATCTTCGGCGGTCTTTTGCGCAATCGATGGGTTATTCCCGCGCGATGCTCGCCAGGCCGGTGGTCGGGATTGCCTATACTGCATCGGGCTTCAACAACTGCCATCGTCACTTCCCGGAAATGCTGGAGGCCGTGAAGCGCGGCGTGCTGACGGCCGGCGCTCTGCCAATTGAATTTCCGACCATTTCACTGGGCGAAGTTTTTCTCAATCCGACCAGTCTCAAATTTCGCAACCTGATGTCGATCGACACCGAGGAAATGGTGCGGGCACAGCCGATGGATGCTGTGGTTCTGATGGGCGGGTGCGACAAGACGGTGCCGGCGCAATTGATGGGCGCGGTGTCGGCCGGCAAGCCATCCATTATGTTGGTGGCAGGACCGATGATGACGGGACGCCACCGCGGCGAACGTCTCGGTGCGTGCACGGATTGTCGTCGGTTCTGGGCGCAATATCGCGCCGGCAAAATCGATGACGGCGAAATTTCTCAGGTCGAAGGCAAACTCGCCACGACCGCAGGCACTTGCGCAGTCATGGGCACGGCCTCAACGATGGCCTGCATTGCCGAGACACTTGGCATGATCCTCCCGGGCACCGCTGCGATCCCGGCCGTGCACGCCGACCGACTGCGCGCGGCGGAAGCTACCGGTGTTGCCGCAGTGAAATTGATCGGCTCGCAACTCACACCGGATCGCATCATCAATCAGAAGTCGGTCGAGAATGCGTTGAGAGTATTGCTTGCTATCGGCGGCTCTACAAACGCGATCATTCATCTGACTGCCGTTGCAGGCCGCGCCGGAATCCCTGTTTCGCTAAAACGTCTCAATGAATTGTCCGGTACGACACCGGTGCTGGTGAACTTGAAGCCGGTCGGCAATGGTTACATGGAAGATTTCTTTGCCGCCGGCGGCATGGGAGCGCTGTTGCGCGAAATAAAGGATCTCCTTCATCTGGATTGTTTGACGGTAACCGGCGAAACGCTCGGCGAACGACTCGAGCATGAGGGTGCCGGGTGGGTTGACCGTACGATCATTGCCGAACGCAAGAACCCGCTGGAGCCGGAAGGTGGCCTGGTGGCATTGTTCGGAAACCTGGCGCCACAAGGTGCGATCCTGAAGCGCTCTGCGGCGGATGCCAATCTGTTCGAGCATGAAGGTCGCGCAGTTGTATTTTCGTCGCTGGAGGATCTTGCCGCTCGAGTCGACGATCAGAGCCTTGAGGTTGATGCCAAGGACATTCTGGTCCTGCAAAATGCCGGTCCGCATTCAACTTCGGCGATGCCCGAGGCGGGGTACCTGCCGATTCCCAAAAAGCTTGCGACCAAAGGCATCAAGGACATGGTGCGAATTTCCGATGCGCGCATGAGCGGCACGGCTTTCGGCACGATCGTGCTGCATGTGACGCCGGACAGTGCCTCTGGAGGGCCCCTCGGTCTTGTAAGAACGGGCGACCGCATCAAGCTCTCGGTCAAGCAGAGGCGCATTGATCTTTTGCTGGACGAAAGCGAGCTTCAGCGCCGCAAGTCTGCATCCAAACAGTCGCTCCAGCCGCCGACGCGCGGTTATGCGCGCCTCTATGCCCAGGAAATACTGGGGGCCGATCAGGGCTGCGATTTTGCGTTTCTGAAGCCGCGTTGATCGCTGGGTCCTTCGAGACGCTGTGTAATTTTCACGCATGCTTAGCGCTAATGGCGATTAACCATAAGCCGCCTTGGAATTTAACAAGACCACAGAATTGATCGTCCAGAATTGGCCGACACTAGAAATTGCAGGCCGAGCGCGTCTCAACCGTTCAGGTGCGAAAGCGATGCTTCGAGCGCTGGGCTATTTTGACGAGTATCGCGACTGGCGAATGATCATTTTTGCCGGTGTGCTTGGCGTCGTCATCGCCTTCACGATGATGGAAATCATCGACGCCCATTCAATGTCGGCCGGTTCGATTTCTCTCGCTTTAGCTGCGGTAATAGGTGCTTTCGGTATCTGCCTTGTCGGAGCCGCGTCCGCCTGGCGCATTCGTCAGGAACTGAGCGCGCAAAATCTTCGCCTCGACGTCGCGCTCAACAACATGAATCAGGGCCTGTGCATGTTCGACTCGCAAGTATCTTGCTGCGGTTGCCCGAGTGTTTCCCGGAGGGCGCGCCATGACCACCAGCCGCGACCGCGCCTCTGTCGTCGCGCGCTCCCTTCTCCACACCGTGGCGCACCACCTTCTTTACGACGGTGCAGCACTGCAAGTCCAGATGGCCGAGCAACTGCGCGACGAGTTCGCCGACATCGCACACCAAACGCTTTCCGAAATTCGTCGTGAAGACGAGTAGCCGCTGGCGCTTTGCCAGCATGAACTGCACTGAAAGGAAACTGCAAATGCTTAAAAACGATGTCTTCCCCAGTCGCTTCTTCAAAGCCGCCGGCTTAAACGGCGAGCCACTCGGCTCCAAGCGGCGGCGGGTCGAGTGCATGGCGACGCGCCGCCGCGCATTTTAGGCGACTGTAATGGGGCGGATGTCCGCTATTGGCACTTAGCGGACATGCGCCAGCGCGCTGCAAACGTC
>DATDLC010000120.1:0-2817 GCA_036519515.1 Pseudolabrys sp.
ACCAGCGCGATCATCGCCGACACGCCGGCGCAGAAATTGAGCACTGCTGCGGTCGCTTCGTTGAAGAGCAGCACGAAGGAGGCGGTGGTCGCGGTGCCGAACACGATGCTCAATTGCAGCAGGCGTTTCGATGTGAGCTCGGCAAGGCAGCGCCGATAGATCAGCGCGCCGCAGATTGAGCCCGCCGACGAGATCGCGCCGAGGATGCCGATATAACCCTGGGAGAAATGCAGGGTGTCGGTCATGTGGTAGTAGAGCGGCGTGTGGAACGCGGGACTGAACGAATAGAGAAAGAGAAACAGCGCGACGATCCAGAGCGAGCGGATGCGAAAGACGGCGAGCAGGCTGCGTGCCGCGAGCTTGAGTTCGGGAAGGTCGACCGGCCGGTTCTCCTCGTGGACCAGAAACCACGTGCCGAACACGATCATCAGCGGCGCGATCCCCGCGATCAGCGCCGCGTCATGCAGGGCGCCGGCCGGTGACAGTTTCTGTACCAGCAGGCCGCCGATCAGCGACGAGCTCATCGCCGCGATGTGGAACCAGAGCCACTGCTGGTTCACGAACGCTCCGCTGGTGGCGTAGCGCTGGCCGTTCTCGACCAAGAGGGCGCCGTACAGCGTGCTCGCGATCGCCATCGCGTAGGCGGTCAGCAGCAGCACGAACAATAGCCGGCTCGGCGCCTCCATGTGCGCAGCGAGAAGATAGGCGCCGGTCGCGACCAGGCCTGCGAGAATGAGATAGCTCTTGCGGCGATAGCCGAACAACGGCACGAAATCGGAGACGAGGCCGTAGATCGGCTTGATGATCCAGGGGAAGTTGAACGCCGTGAGCGCGGCGGTGACCTGCACGGGCGTCCAGGAATGGACCTCCTTGAAGTAGTAGATGAGCGGTTGCGCGATGATGCCGTTGTCGGTCTGGCCGATGCCTTCGACCACGAAGACCATGCCGAAATAGATCATCAAGTGGCGGATGCGCCGCGCGTCGTCGGGCGACGGGGTGACGGGCGGCGGCGGCTGAGTTTGTGCCCCGGTGGTCAAGAGTGATCCTTGGGTCAGCGGTCGAACGGCCGCGCGCCGCTGATAGCAAGCCCCGCGCCGGCCGCGAAGGGGCCTCGCCGCTGCGGCCGGCTTTGCCTGATCGCGCAGGCCGCGATGATTATTTGGCTGCTTTATGAACGCCAACGCCGCCACGCCGGATAACCACGATGTCCGCTATTGGCACAAAGCGGACATCGGTTTGCGTGGCCTCAATGTCTGCTGTGGAGGTAAAGCAGGTATCATCCGCACCTGAAGGTCATGTCTGATTTTGACCCAAAGCGGATACGAATGCTGTCGGCCCGAGGCGCCGGCTGAGTACTTGACAGGTGAGCCGCGCAGATCCTGGCGTATGAACGCCGACGGTATTCGCGTCGATTTCAATAATATGTTTACAGCTATCGTAAAAGCTTTGCTAACGTCTTGTTGGCAACGCGGTCGGGCGGTTGAAGCTGACTGAAGACGTAGGGGAAGAATATGACGAGGGGTTTGCTGGTAGTCCTGTTTGGCGTCGGCATTGTGCTTTGCGGTTGTATGCAGTCCACGATTGAACCGGCATCGGAAGCGAACCTGACCCCGCGCGACAGGATGTTGCTGTCGGCAGCTCCCTATCAAAAGGCGGCAATTCCCGGAGACTATCAGCGGCACATCGTCGACTATCACCGCAAGGAAGCGCCCGGCACCGTGGTGATCGATACGGACGCGCGTTATCTCTATTACGCCCTGCCCGGGGGCAAAGCGATTCGCTATGGCGTCACCGTCGGCGAAGAAGCGCTGGCTTTTTCAGGCGTGTCCAAGATTGGCCGCATGACTGAATGGCCGGCATGGACGCCGACCCCAGAGATCAAGCAGCGCATGCACGTGCCGAACTATGTCAGCCCGGGCCCGCAAAATCCGATGGGTGCGCGCGCCCTGTATTTGTTCGAGGGCAACAAGGACACCCTTTACCGCATCCACGGGACCAACCAGCCGGAATATATCGGCCACGCGATTTCCTCGGGCTGCATCCGCATGACCAACGAGGATGTCATCGACCTATACAAGCGCGTGAAGCTGGGCACCACGGTAGTGGTGCTGGCGCCACGTCAAGGATTCAGCCAGCGGGTGGCTGGGGGCGGCAATCCGCTCGCTGTTCGTCCCACATCGACAAGTTGGTCGCGAGCGAATTACTGAAAATCAGCCAAGTCGCTTGGCCTCACCCTTCCGCCTTCGCTGCTCGCGCTCGCCAGCGACGTGATCGAATGAACGGTCAAATGTCCGCTATTGGCACAAAGCGGACATTCTATTTGCGGCCCCGAATGTCCGCTTTTGGGGGTAGAGCGGACATCATTCAGGGAAAAGCGGACATTCGAGTCGAACCAGAACAAGCCCTGGATCTCTTCCAAAGACTGATTGTCACGCGTACGATGTTTTTGGATGGTCCTCTGGGCGTGGGAGTGGAATATTACGCGTAAGAGCATCAAAACGAGTGTGGAAGAAACTGTTGTAGCCGCAGGCAAAAGCGCCGCCGAAGGGACCAAAACTCTAGCTGGCGAGTTAGCCCATGCCGCTGCTGCGGCCGCTGCTACGGCCGCGGCTACGGCTACGGCTGCGCCGGGAGCGGTCTGGGATAAGGTAGCCACGGCGATAGGGGCAAAGAAGTCCAGTTCCCGCACGAAGAAAAAGGTCGCGAAAAAAGTGGCTTCTAAGAAGCGCACTACACTAAAGAAGAAAGCCAACACAAAGAAAGCGTCACGCAGGTCTGCTAAAAAGAAACGACTCTGAACGCACCTCGTGCCTCGAA
>DATDLC010000121.1:0-39759 GCA_036519515.1 Pseudolabrys sp.
GCCCAGGATAAACCTCGCATGCGACGTATCAGCGCCATCTTCATCGCGGCCTGTGTCGTGCTTATCGCCGCCTCGATAGGCGCGGTGCTTTATCTCGGCTTCAATGTGGATGCCGGCACCTCCGCCATTGTGGCCCTGGCAACACTGACCGGTATGGCGCTCTTCAATTCTGTCAGCAATCGCTTGCGCGACCGTACGGATCTTGGCGACCAGATCGCCGATCTGTCGCGCGGCACGGCCGATCTGGCTCGCCAGGTCGCGGAAATTTCGCGCCGCCTCAATGCGGCGGAAGCCAAGATCGCATCGCCGACACATCGCGCGCGCGCCGCGAACGATCCGTTGGCGACCGAAATCGGCGAGCTCGGCGCGTTGGTCAAGCAAATTGCCCAGACCGTTGCCTCGCACGCGGCCGTTTTGCAAAAGCAGGGAGCCCTGTCTGTCCGCCCAATAGTGAGTGCTCCGAAGCCCGAGCCAGCGCGTCCGGTTGAGAGCTCGCTCGCGGTCAGGGAGAACGACTCCATACCCGGAACCGAGCGGTTTCGCGGCCTGTCGCGGGACAGCATTGCCGATGTGATCTCGAAGGCCGTCGACGCGAACCGTATCGACCTCTATTTGCAGCCGATCGTCACCTTGCCGCAGCGCAAGGTTCGTTACTACGAAGCAGTGTCGCGTTTGCGTACCGAGGATGGCGACGTCGTGCCGGCCGTCGATTTTATCGATGTGGCCGAAAGTGTCGGTCTGATGCCGAAGATCGACAATCTTGCGTTATTTCGTTGCGTGCAGGTGACCCGCCGTTTGCTTCTGAAGAGCCGGGATGTCGGGCTCTTCTGCAATATCAGCGCTGCATCGCTCACCGATGCGCTGATGTTCCGGCAGTTCCTCGATTTCATGGATGCGAATCGGGCGCTCGCATCTTCGCTGATGTTCGAATTCACGCAGGAGGCCTATCGCAACTTCGGCCCGATCGAGCATGAGAGCCTTGCGGCGCTTGCCGAGCGCGGTTTCCGCTTCTCCATGGACCATGTGACCGATCTGCACATGGAGCCATATGAACTTGCCAATCGCTCGTTCCGTTTCCTGAAGGTTCCGGCCAGACTACTGCTCAACAAGGCCGTCACCAATAAAAGCGACATCGACCCCGAGGATCTCGCCGACCTGCTGGCGCGTTCGGGAATCGATCTGATCGCCGAGCGGATAGAAACCGAGACGACGGTTGTCGATCTGCTCGACTACGATGTGCGTTTCGGACAAGGCTTCCTGTTCTCGCCGCCGCGGCCGGTGCGTGCCGAGGCGCTTCATGGTAGCGGCGATGCTTTAAAGCCGGGTGTGAACGAGAGCCCGGGCGCTGCGCTGGCGGTCAGCTGATATTTCCCCTCCGTTGCTGATGAGTTTAATGAGTTCTTTGCCGCCCCTGATTTCGAAATTTTCGACGATTGCGTCCGACTATGACGTCGTGCTGTCGGATGTGTGGGGCGTGATACACAACGGCATCGCGTCCCATCCCCTTGCCTGCGATGCGCTGATGCGTATGCGGGCCCGAGGCGGCGTCGTCGTACTGATCACCAACGCGCCGCGGCCAAGCGAAGTTGTGGCACGGCAGCTCGAACGATTGCATGTTCCTCGCGAGACGTACGACGCGATCGTTTCGTCCGGCGACGTCACGCGCAGCGTGATCAAGGAGCGGCGCGGCCAGTCGCTCTATCACCTCGGCCCCGAGCGTGACCGCTCGATATTCAGCGGTCTCGATGTGAAGTTTGCTCCGCCGGAAACAGCCGACTACGTGGTCTGTTCGGGTTTGGAAGACGATGAAAGCGACACACCTGACGATTACCGCCCCCTGCTCGAATCCATGCTTGCCCGCAAACTGTTCATGGTCTGCGGCAATCCTGACGTCGTCGTCGAGCGCGGATCGACGCTGGTTTATTGCGCCGGCGCGATCGCTGACCTCTACGCGACGATGGGCGGAAAGGTGCTCTACGCAGGAAAGCCCTATAGGCCGATCTATGAGATGGCTGTGGCGAAGGCGGAGAGCGCCGGCCGCAAGATCTCGCTCGGCCGGGTGATCGCAGTCGGTGACTCAGTGCGCACAGATCTTAAGGGCGCACGGACGATGGGACTCGACTTCCTATTCGTGACATCGGGAATTCACGCCGAGGAATTGGGCAGCCGCGAGGAGCCTGACCATGCCGCGCTGACGGCGACGTTCACCGCCGCCGGCGGCATGCCGAAAGCCGTCATGCGGGAATTGAGGTGGTAGTGCTCAGGCCGCCGGAGCGGGAATCTGTTCTTCGCCGAACACGGCGTCGATCTTGTTCTTTAGCGTCTGCGCGTTGAATGGCTTGACGATATAGTTCGACACGCCGGCTCGCTTTGCCGCGATCACGTTTTCGGTCTTCGATTCCGCCGTGACCATGATGAACGGAATTTCGGCGAGCGAAGGATCGGAGCGCATTTCCTGCAACAGCGCGAAGCCGGTCATCGGCTCCATGTTCCAGTCGGAAATGACCAGGCCGTAGTCGCGCTTGCGCAGTTTGGCGAGTGCAGTCGATCCGTCACTGGCATCGTCGACCTGCTCGAAGCCAAGCTGCTTGAGCAGGTTGTGCATGATGCGAATCATCGTGTTGTAGTCGTCTACCACGAGAACTGGCTTGGTCAGATCGACAGACATCGCGCATCCGCCCGACCGGGCTCTCCCCACAAAGGTGGCGATTGATAGCAATGGGCCTTGAATAACCGGTTAATTTGAAGATTTATTAACGGCGCGCTAACCGTAACGGCGCTTTGAAATCTGGCCCAATACAAGCATGCACCCATTTCTGATCACGATTTCCGATACTCACTCGGGCGTCCGATGAGTGATCCCATACCGACGAAACAGTTCCACGTGGCGCGGGGTGGCGCGCAAGGCATCGACAGCGGTCCACTGGCCGGCGCGGTGGTGGCAATCGGCAACTTCGACGGCGTTCATCGCGGTCATCGCGCTGTGATCGGCGCCGCTCTGACGCGCGCGCGCCAACTTGGACGCAAGGCGGCGGCCTTGACCTTTACGCCGCATCCGAGACTGTTTCTGCGACCCCAGGACACGCTGTTTGAGCTCAGCGACGAACGCAACAAGCTGCGTCTTCTGGCGGCGACCGGGCTCGATGGTGCTGTCGTCATGCGTTTCGACGCGGCGCTGGCGGCGACCTCCGCCGAAGATTTCGTGGCCAGGATTCTCGCCGGTGCGCTCGGTACAGGCGGCGCGACGATTGGCTTCGATTTTCATTTCGGCAAGAACCGCATGGGATCGCCCGGTTTCCTGGCCGAGCAGGGCGCGCGGCTCGGATTTGCCGTCGACGTCGTTCCGCCGTTGGAAAACGAGGGCCGACCGGTGTCATCCGGCGCAGTGCGCGCGGCACTCGCGGCCGGCAGGGTGGTGGAGGCGACGGAATTGTTGGGCGCACCGTGGTTCGTCTCCGGCGAGGTCATCCATGGCGACAAGCGGGGGGGCGAGCTTGGTTTTCCGACGGCCAATCTGAAGCTCAGTCCGTCCTGTGGTCTCAAGCATGGCATCTACGCCGTGCGCACCAGCGTTGCGGGAAAACGCCATGACGGCGTCGCGAGCTTCGGCCGCCGCCCGATGTTCGACGACGGAGCTCCTTTGCTCGAGGTGTTTCTATTCGACTTTGACGGCGATCTCTACGGACAGACGGTCGATGTCGCCTTCATCGGCTGGATCCGCCACGAGCAGAAATTCGAATCAATCGAGGCGCTTCAGCGCCATATGACGAGCGACGCGGCCCAGGCGCATGATGCGCTCCAACGCGCCAGTAGCGCGTTCCCGCTGCTGGGTGACATTTAGCCGACCGGCCTGCTACATAGCCCGCCATGCCGAAGCCCGAGCGCGACTATTCCGAAACGCTGTTCCTGCCGCAGACCGAATTCCCCATGCGTGCGGGCCTGCCGCAACGCGAGCCGGAGATCCTGGCGCGTTGGGAAAAAGCCGACCTCTACAAGCAGTTGCGCGCCGCGGCGAAGGACCGCGACAAATTCATCCTGCATGACGGCCCACCTTACGCAAACGGCAATATCCATATCGGGCATGCCCTGAACAAGATTCTGAAGGACGTCGTCACGCGCAGCCAGCAGATGCTTGGCTACGATTCGAATTACGTCCCCGGGTGGGACTGCCATGGCCTTCCGATCGAATGGAAGATCGAAGAAGAGAACTACCGGTCAAAGAACAAGACAAAGCCGAACCTTTCGGATCCGGCGGCGATGGTCGCCTTTCGCCAGGAGTGCCGGGCCTATGCCGACCACTGGCTCAACGTGCAGCGCGAGGAATTCAAGCGGCTCGGCGTCGAAGGCGACTGGGCTCATCCTTACACGACGATGGATTTTTTTGCCGAGGCGCAAATCGCGCGCGAGCTGATGAAGTTCGCCGCCAACGGCACCTTGTACCGGGGTTCGAAGCCGGTGATGTGGAGCGTGGTGGAGAAGACCGCTCTGGCGGAAGCCGAGGTGGAGTACGAGGATTACACCAGTGATCAGGTTTGGGTGAAGTTCCCGGTTGCCGATGTTTCGCTCGAAGGCGACGACAAGAACGATATTGCTGCGGCTTTCGATCTTGTTGGAAATGCATCCGTCGCAATCTGGACGACAACGCCTTGGACTCTTCCCGGCAACCGCGCGGTCAGCTTTTCACCGAAGATCTCTTACGGTCTCTATAGGGTTGTCGAGGCGCCTACCGACAACTGGACGAAAAACGGCGATCTTCTCATCCTCGCCGACAAGCTGGTCGAGGCCGTTTTCAAGCAGGCGCGGGTCACGACCTTTGAAAAAGTGCGAGCCATTGACGCCCGCGTGCTCGCCGGCACGACCTGCGATCATCCGTTGAAGGGCAAAGGCGGTTACGACTTCCCTGTGCCTTTGCTTGCTGGCGAGCATGTCACCGATGAGGACGGAACCGGTTTCGTCCATACCGCGCCAGGGCACGGCCGGGACGACTTCGAGATCTGGATCGCAAACAGAGTCGAACTGCAAAATCGTGGGATCAATCCAGCGATTCCCTATACCGTCGACGAGAACGGCGCTTTTACGGAAGCGGCGCCGGGGTTCACCGGCAAACGCGTCATCAATGACAAAGGTGAAAAAGGCGATGCCAACGAGGCCGTCGTCAAGGCGCTGATCGATGCCGGCATGCTGATCGCGCGCGGCCGTCTCAAGCATCAATATCCGCACAGCTGGCGCTCGAAGAAGCCGATCATCTTCCGAAATACCCCACAGTGGTTCATTGCGATGGACAAGGACATCGCGGGCAAAGGCGATACGCTGCGTCATAGGGCTCTGTCGGCGATCAAAGTAACGCGATGGGTGCCCGAGCAAGGCGAAAATCGCATCACCGGCATGATCGAGTCGCGGCCCGACTGGGTCATCTCGCGCCAGCGCGCCTGGGGCGTGCCCATTGCGGTGTTCGTCAAGGAAAAGCCGGACGGCTCGGTCGAAATCCTGCAGGACCCCGAAGTCGAACTACGCATTATCGACGCCTTCGAGAGGGAAGGCGCCGATGCCTGGTACAAAGCAGGCGCGCGTGAGCGTTTTCTCGGCAAGCTTGCCAACGATTCCTGGAAGAAAATTGACGATATTCTCGACGTCTGGTTCGACTCCGGCTCGACCCACGCCTTTGTGCTGGAAGATCCGCGGCATTTCCCGACGCTCGCCGGCATCAAACGTAAAATGGATGGTGGCAAGGATACGGTGATGTATCTCGAAGGCAGCGATCAGCACCGCGGCTGGTTCCACTCGTCGCTCCTCGAGTCCTGCGGTACGCGCGGACGCGCGCCCTTTGACGTGGTGTTGACGCACGGCTTCGTGCTCGACGAGCAAGGCCGCAAGATGTCGAAATCGCTTGGTAACGTCACCGCGCCGCAGGACGTGATCCGGCAGTCCGGCGCCGATATTTTGCGCATGTGGGTCTGCGCGTCGGACTATGCCGACGACCTGCGTATCGGCCCGGAAATTCTCAAGACGGCGGTCGAAACCTACCGCAAGCTGCGCAATACCGTGCGCTGGATGCTCGGCAGTCTTGCGCACTTCCGCGAGGAAGATCGCGTCAAACTGGACAAGATGCCGGAGCTCGAGCGGCTGATGTTGCACCGGCTATTCGAGCTCGACGCGCTGGTGCGCAAGGCTTACGCCGACTTCGACTACAAACGGATCTTTGCCGCGCTATCGAGCTTCATGACGTCGGATCTGTCGGCGTTCTATTTCGACATACGCAAGGACACGCTCTATTGCGATCCATACTCATCGGTGAAGCGCAAGGCCTGCCTGACGGTTCTCGACCATTTGTTCCGCTATACCGTAACCTGGCTCGCGCCAATGCTCTGCTTTACCGCTGAAGAGGCTTGGCTTTCGCGCTACGGCGATGTCGCGAAATCAGTACATCTCGAAATTTTCCCCGGGGTCCCGGCGTCGTGGCGCGACGACAAACTCGCCGACAAGTGGCGCAAGATCCGGATGGTGCGTCGCGTCGTAACCGGTGCATTGGAAATCGAGCGGGCGCAAAAGCGGATCGGATCGTCGCTCGAAGCCCACCCGATCGTGCACGTGTCGAACGTGGAGCTGTATGAAGCGGTGGTCGATTGCGATTTAGCGGAAGTGTGCATTACCTCGGCGGCGACTCTCGTCCAGGACGAAGGGCCAAGCGACGCCTTTTGCCTGCCGGAGGTCGCGGGCGTGGGGGTTGTTCCGAATCTCGCGGAAGGAGAAAAGTGCGCGCGCTCGTGGAAAATCCTGACAACGATCGGCGCCGACCCCGATTATCCCGATGTGTCGCCGCGCGATGCGCAGGCACTGCGGGAATGGGAAGCGACGCGCAGGGCGGCGGAGTAGATTTTGAGCCCGCGTTCCTATTTTACCGGCCCGCTGACCCGCTTCGGACTGACCGTCGCCCTCATCGCTTGCGTGCTCGACCAGGCCAGCAAGATTTACCTGCTGTTCGTGTTCGATCTGGCCGCCAACGGGCCCGTCAGACTTGGTCCTTTCATCGATATTGTTCTCGCGCGCAATACGGGCATCAGCTACGGCCTTTTCCAGAGTCAGGGGCCGCTCGGCCAGTGGATACTCCTGGGCTTCAAGACAGTTGCCGTCCTGTTGCTCATGGTGTGGCTAGCGCGTGCAAAGGACAGGCTGATTGCGCTCTCACTTGGCCTGATTATCGGTGGGGCCGTCGGCAATGCCATCGACCGCCTGTTCTATGGTTGGGTCGCCGATTTCGTCTTTTTCCACATTTCCACGGCGAATTGGCGCTTCAACTGGTACGTTTTTAACCTCGCCGATGTAGCCATCGTTGCCGGGGTTATTGGCCTGTTGTATGACTCTCTTGTAATGGACCGCGCCGCAAAAGCGCCCTGATCCGCCGCAAGAGTCGCGACAATTCGAGGGGTTCCATGGTCCGAATTCGGATGAACACGATGCGTGTGACGAGCGTCTTTGGCGCCAGCGTCGCCTTAGGCTTGGTGCTCGGTGCAGCCGCAATGGTTTGTCCCGCTCCTGCGCACGCGGCCGATGACGAAGTTCCGGTCGATCAGAAATTCATGCGCAGCATCATGGAAGGGCTCGGCTTCAGGCGTGACGGTGAGGAGGGGATCAACTATCGGGAACGTTCGCCACTTGTCATTCCGCCCAGCCGTGCGCTGCCGCCGCCGGAACGAAGTGACGCCGCCATTGCCAACAATCCGGCCTGGCCGAAAGATCCCGACGCAGAACGGCGCAAGACGCAGGCGGCCATGGAAAAGGGCCGCAACGTCAGCGACGAACGGGAACGCGAGCAAAACCCGCTGCGTCCCGATCAGTTAACGCCCGGCGGTCGGGCGAAGAAAAAGCAGGCCCGCACTGATGACGGCTACGAGCCGCCAGCCTCCGGTTTCGGCAGTCAAATCATGCCGTCTGAGCTCGGGTTCAAGAACAGCATGTGGGGCAACATGTTTGGCGGCAAGAAAGAGGAATCGGCTAAGTTCACCGGCGAACCGCCGCGCAGTTTATTGACCGATCCGCCGCCGGGATACCAGACGCCGTCGCCGGATCAGCCTTACGGCATCGGCAAAGGGGCGGCGCCGAAGGCGACCGACTACTACACAACTCATTCCGAGCCGGTGAAGTAATCTTGACGGCTGTAGATTCAGTTTTGCTTTGTGGCGGGCGACGTCACCCGATTTCGTGCTGACGCACGATCGCAACATATTCAGGCCCAATAACGTGCTTTCCAGAACAAACTTGATGCTGATCGCGCTCGTCGCCGCGATCGCAACGCCGTCGTTCGCTGCTGGCCCCGAAGTCGCTGACTTCACGCTCGCCAACGGACTGGAGGTTGTGGTCATCCCGGATCGCCGCGCGCCCGTCGTCACGCATATGATCTGGTACAAAGTCGGCGCTGCCGACGAGACGCCGGGCAAGTCGGGACTGGCGCATTTCCTCGAGCACTTGATGTTCAAGGGCACGGCCAAAAATCCAGCGGGAAAATTCTCGCAAGTGGTCGCACGCATCGGCGGCCAGGAGAATGCCTTCACGTCGCAGGATTACACGGGCTACTACCAGCGCGTTCCGAGCGACCAGTTGAAGACCGTCATGGAATTCGAGGCCGATCGGATGACCGGGCTCCAGCTCACGGATGACGTCGTTCTGCCCGAGCGCAACGTCATTCTCGAGGAACAGAATCAGCGTATCGGAAACAATCCTCGTGCCCGCCTCGCCGAGCAGATCGATGCCGCGCTCTATCTGAATAATCCATATGGAAAGCCGGTGATCGGCTGGCGTCACGAAATGGAACAGCTCTCTCGCGATGACGCGATCGGATTTTATCGCCGCTTTTACGCGCCGAACAACGCAGTGGTCGTGATTGCCGGCGATGTCGATCCCGCAAAGGCCAAGGCCCTCGTCGAAGAAATTTATGGCAAGATTCCCCGCCACGGAAACACGGCGCCGCGCGTGCGTGCGCAGGAACCACCACCGGTGGCGCCGCGCTCGCTCACCTTGGCCGATGCGCGCGCTGAAATACCGACCCTGCAACGCGAGTACCTCGTGCCGTCCTTCGCGACGGGCAAGCGCGGGGAGTCGATGGCGATTGAAGTGCTCGCCCACATTCTCGGCAGTGGCTCAAACAGCCGTCTCTATCGCGGTCTCGTCGTGGACAAGCAAGTCGCCGTTGCAGCCAACGCCTGGTACGACGCGAGCGCGTTGGATCTGTCGAAGTTCACCGTAGGGAGCTCGCCCCGCCCCGGAGTGACGCTGCCCAAACTTGAAGCGGAAACCGATACGATCATCACGCAGGTGATCGAGAAGGGCGTCACGGCGGAAGAACTGGAGCGCACCAAAACCAGACTGATCGCGGACGCAGTGTATGCGCAGGACAACCAGGCAAGCATGGCCCGCTGGTACGGGACCGCACTGACGACGGGTGCGTCGGTCAATGACGTCAAGAACTGGCCGGACCGTATTCGTGCGGTTACGGCGGAGCAGGTGCAGGATGCCGCCCGCCAATGGCTGGACAAACGGCGCTCCGTCACCGGCTATTTGATCAAGGATGTGAGCCCGCAAGCGGAGAAGCGGTCATGATCCGGCTGGCTGCATCGATATTCTTTGCTGCCGCTACCGCGATTGCGGGCGCCGGCAACGCTTCGGCAATGACAATTGAAAAGATTGTCAGCCCGGCCGGTATCGAGGCCTGGCTGGTGCGCGAAAAAGCCCTGCCGCTGGTTACGCTCAACTACGCACTCCATGGCGGCACCACGCAGGACGAGACGGACAAGGCCGGCACCGCCAATCTTGCCGCCGACCTGCTGGACGAAGGTGCCGGCGATCTCGACGGCAAGACGTTTCATGAGCGCCTGGAAAATCGTGCCATCGAACTCGGCTTCCAGGTGGGCCGCGACTACATCCATGGCTCCTTGCGGACACTGAATGAGCACCGCGACGAGGCTTTCGAGCTGCTACGCCTGGCGCTTGCGAGTCCGCGGTTTGATGCCGATGCGATCGACCGTGTGCGCGGGCAGATCATGGCAGCACTACAGCGCGATACCAGCAACCCCAATGATCTTGCCAGCCGTCGTTGGTGGCAGACCGCTTTTCCCGATCACCCGTACGGGCGTGAAAGCAAGGGCACCCTTGAAACGGTACCGCGTATCACTACCGCGGACCTTCGCGAATATGTGCGGCGCGTGGTCGCGCGCAACGAGTTGAAGGTTTCGATCGTCGGCGACGTCGATGCCAAAACGGCCGGTATGCTGATCGACCGTGCATTCGGCGGACTGCCCGCGAAAAACGATCTGAAGCCGATCGCGAACGCGACCCTGGCCGGCCTTGGCCGGCGCATCGTGATCGATGTCGACGTGCCGCAAGCCGTCGTGACCTTCGGTGGAAAGGGCATTGCCCGGCAGGATCCGGAGTTCATGGCGGCTTACATCGTCAATCATATTCTGGGCGGCGGCAGTTTCTCGTCACGTCTTTACAAAGAGGTGCGCGAGAAGCGGGGGCTTGCTTACGGCGTCTCCGACAGCCTGGTCTGGTTTCGTCGCGCGGCTGTCGTGTTCGGCGGCACCGCAACGCGGGCTGACCGCACGGCCGATGCGCTGGCCGTGATTGAGCAGGAAGTCAAACGGATGGCCGAGGAAGGTCCGACCCCCGACGAACTCGCCGCCGCCAAGTCGTTTCTCAAAGGGTCCTATGCCCTGTCGCTCGACACCTCGGGCAAGATCGCGGCACAGCTAACGCAGATCCAAATCGACGATCTCGGTATCGACTATATTGAGCGGCGCAGCGCCTTGATCGACGCGGTGACAATCGAGGATGCCAAGCGGGTCGCAAAGCGCCTGTATGGCGGGGGCTTATTGGTGACGATTGCCGGCAAGCCGAAAGGGCTGACGTCGAGCGGAACTACGGAATAACGTTCGCGTTGGTTTCCGCCGTTGCGCCTTTTGCGCGACTCTAGGCTAATACCGGCATGAACATCGTCCAGTCGATCGAAAGCGCGCGGGAAGAGCGGATCGGGTCGCACGGCATTGGCGCAGATGTGCTGAAGGCTGCTTTGGCGCGGGCGGAAGGCGCGCTTGACCGGATCAGAGCCTGGCATGCCGATCGCACTCTGCCGCTGCTGCGCTTGCCGGAAACGCATGCCGATCTGGAGACGATCCGGGATACCGCGCGACAACTGGCGGACCGGGCAACCGACATCGTCATTCTCGGCACCGGCGGCTCCAGCCTCGGCGGCCAAACCCTCGCGCAACTTGCTGGATTCGCCGTTCCGGGGGTTGGCGCGTTACGCGCACCACCTCAACTGCATTTCATCGACAATCTCGATCCGGACAGTTTCGAAACGCTGCTTGCAAGGCTGCCGCATGCCACCACGCGCTTCGTCGCGATTTCCAAGTCCGGTGGGACCGCCGAGACCTTGATGCAGACTATCGCTGCCTTGTCGGCGTTGAGGGAGGCGGGACTGCAGACACGCATTCCCGATATCTTTCTGGGAATCAGCGAGCCGTCCAGATCCGGCAAGGCGAACGGCTTGCGCGATCTGCTCGGCAAATTCCGCGTCCCCATGCTCGACCACGATACCGGAGTCGGCGGTCGCTATTCGGCGTTGACGAATGTCGGTTTGCTGCCGGCAGCATTGCTGGGTCTCGACATAGCGGCGGTGCGCGAAGGCGCAGCCATCGCGCTGGCACCCGTGCTTGCGAAAAAACCGGCAATGCAGGTTCCGGCGGCCGTTGGTGCCGCACTGTCGGTTGCCCTCTCCGAGAGAGGCAAGGCGATCAGCGTGCTGATGGCTTACTGCGACCGCTTGCAGCGCTTCACGCATTGGTATGTGCAACTCTGGGCCGAAAGTCTCGGCAAAAACGGACGGGGCACGACTCCGCTTGCGGCGCTCGGGCCGGTCGACCAGCACAGCCAATTGCAGCTGTTCATTGGCGGTCCGCGCGACAAGCTCTTCACCGTGATCACGGTCGCTGGCGCAGGGGCCGGCCCGTCCATGGACGGCGACCTTGCAAAACTTGCGGGCGAACCCGGTTTCGCCGGCAAGAGTATCGGCGATCTGGTTGCCGCCGAAGGGCGCGCGACTGCGGAAACGCTGGCCAAGAACGGCTGCCCCGTGCGCACGATTCACATCAGCAAGCCCGACGAGGAAGCGCTTGGCGAATTGATGATGCATTTCATGCTGGAAACGATCGTCGCAGCGCATCTTCTCGGGGTCGACCCGTTTGATCAGCCGGCGGTGGAAGAAGGCAAGGTGCTTGCGAAAAAGTATCTGATGTCGTGACGGAAGGTCATGATCTCAATCACAGACACGATCTCCATTCACAAATCCGAACTTTCGGAATCTTTCGTGCGCGCCTCAGGACCAGGCGGACAGAACGTCAACAAGGTGTCGTCGGCGGTGCAGCTTCGTTTTGACGCGCGGCATTCGCCGTCCTTGCCGAACGAAGTCGCCGTGCGGTTGATGCGCATTGCCGGCAAGCGGCTGACCAAAGAAGGCGTAATCGTCATCGTCGCTCAGCAGCATCGGACCCAGGAGCGCAATCGCGAGGATGCCCGGGACCGCCTGTTCGCCATGATCCGGCAGGCCGCGGTTAGGCCGACGCCGCGGCGGCCGACGAAGGTGCCGAAGGCGCAGCGCCGCGAAAGGCTGGAGACCAAAAAGCACCGCTCCGGCATCAAAAACCTGCGCCGGCGCAAGCCGGGCTGGGATTAGGCCTGGGATAGCGGGGGCAGTTCGCGACGTTGGCTCGCAGTCGCTGCAACGCGCCGGTAGAGTTATTCCGACTAGGATCAGGCCCCCGCAATGCCCGTTCGTCAGTTATCCGAGGCTGTCATCAACCGGATTGCCGCCGGCGAGGTGGTCGAAAGGCCGGCAAGCGTGGTCAAGGAGCTGGTCGAAAATGCGCTCGACGCCGGTGCCCGCCGCATCGACGTGCTCACGGATGGCGGTGGCCGGCGGCTGATCCGCGTCACGGACGACGGCGAGGGGATGACCCGCGCCGATCTCGAACTTGCCGTCGAGCGGCACGCGACGTCCAAGCTCGATAGCGACGATTTGCTTTCGATCTGCACGCTTGGATTCCGTGGTGAGGCGCTGCCGTCGATTGGTGCTGCGGCCAGGCTGACGATCACCACCCGCCATGCCGACGAGCCGCACGCATGGAGCATTACGGTCGATGCTGGCGAGAAATCGGCGGCGAAACCGGCTTCACTCGGACTGGGAACGACGGTCGAAGTCCGCGATCTTTTCCATGCGACGCCTGCGCGGTTGAAATTTCTCAAGGCCGATCGCACCGAGGCCGAGGCGGTGCGGGACGTTATACGGCGTCTGGCTATGAGCCGGCCAGACGTATCCTTCACGCTGGCCGGCGAAGAACGTGCCCCGTTGACCTGGGGACCCGCCGCCGAAGGCGACCACCTTGCCCGGCTTGGCGATGTGCTAGGGCCCGATTTCCGTTCCAACGCGGTCGCCATCGACGCCGGGCAAGAGGGTATACGCGTTACCGGGTTTGCCGGGCTACCGACGCTCTCGCGCGCCAATTCGCTCGGGCAGTACCTCTTCGTCAATGGGCGACCGGCACGCGACAAATTGCTATTCGGCGCGGTGCGTGCAGCCTATGCCGACTATCTGCCGCGCGATCGACATCCGGTGCTCGCGCTGTTCGTATCGCTTGATGCGCGCGAGGTCGACGTCAACGTGCACCCGGCCAAGACAGAGGTTCGCTTTCGCGATGCCGGCCTGGTGCGTGCGCTGATCGTGCGCGCGCTGAAGGAGGCATTGGCACGAGAAGGCCAGCGCGCGGCAACGACCGGAGGCAGTGCAACGATCGCAACGTTTCGCCCGGCCGCATCGCCGCGGCGCGGCGCCTATGACTGGCGGCGATCGCCGGCGCGGCCGGCGGGATTTGCGCCGGTCGGAGGCGGAGCGGCGACTGGGTTCGCGGAGGCCGCGCAGGCCGCCTTCGACGTCGGAGAGTCGGCTGCGGATGCCGCGGTTGCGCGCTTCGAACCCGCGGCCGATCAGATCGATCGTCCGCTTGGCGCTGCGCGCGCGCAGGTTCACGAGACCTACATTGTGGCACAAACGCATGACGGACTTGTCATCGTCGATCAGCACGCCGCTCACGAGCGCATCGTTTACGAGCGCATGAAGGCGGCCATCGAGAAATCGGGAGTTGCGCGCCAGATTCTTCTCATTCCCGAGACCGTCGAACTTGACGAGGCCGATGCCGCGCGGCTCGTGGCCCGCGCCGAGGAGCTTGCGCGATTTGGCCTGGTGATCGAGACGTTCGGTCCTGGAGCCGTGGCGGTGCGCGAAACTCCATCCATGCTGGGCGATGTCGACGTCAGGGGATTGATTAATGATCTCGCCGAACACATTGCAGAATGGGATGATTCACTGCCGTTGGAGCGTCGTCTCATGCATGTGTCGGCGACGATGGCTTGCTACGGCTCGGTTCGCGCGGGGCGCCGGCTGAAACCCGAGGAAATGAACGCGCTCTTGCGCGAGATGGAAACGGTCGCCAATTCCGGCCAATGCAATCACGGCCGGCCCACCTATGTGGAACTGAAGCTCACCGACATCGAGCGGCTGTTCGGGCGACGGTGATCTGGGCCGGTATTACGTTCATCACGTCAACGCTGGCCGCGGCACGAGGTGCGTGCGAGGACAAAGACGGGGACCATCATGAGGAAGACAAAGAGCGGCGCGAAGGAAGCAAAAGGCGGAGTCTCCCCCTCTCGGCTGATCGATGCGAGAATCAAGGAACTCGGTGATTGGCGGGGCAAGACGCTCGCCCAGATCCGAAGTGTCATCAAGCAGGCGGACCCCGAAGTGGTCGAGGAATGGAAGTGGAGAGGGGTTCCGGTGTGGTCGCATGCCGGAATTATCTGCACCGGCGAGACGTACAAGAGCGTCGTGAAGATGACTTTCGCCAAGGGCGCCTCGTTGGAGGACCCTTCAGGCCTCTTCAACTCCAGCCTCGAAGGCAACACCAGGCGCGCCATCGATATCCATGAGGGCGACAAGATTAATGAAAAGGCGTTGAAGGCGCTCATTCGCGCCGCCGTGACCTTGAACGAGGCCAACGCCAAAAGCTGATACCTCAAACGTTTCCTTCGAAGTCACGCACCAACCACAGCGGCCTAGCTCGGCCGAAGGAAAATGAATTCGGTGTCGTCATAACGGCGCCGTTCCAGTTCGATAAATCCGTCCGGCGCTTTGAACGCGGCATCGGCGGCTTCTTCCACGACCACCAGCGCTTCCGGGATCAACCAGCCTCCATCGCGTGTCGAGGTCAACGACTTTTCCGCCAGGGCTTTGCCGTATGGGGGGTCGAGGAAGGCCAGTGAAAACGGTTCGAGCGGATGCGCCGGCCCAAGCCTGGTGGCATCGCGGCGGAAAATCCGTGTGACGCCGCCAAGACCAAGTGACTCGACATTATCGCGCAACAGCGCGCGGGCCTCGACGCCCTCGTCGACAAACAGCGCGTAATCCGCGCCGCGCGAAATGGCCTCGATTCCGAGAGCGCCGGTGCCGGCGAACAGATCAAGCACCCGCGCGCCAGTGACGGGGTCGCCGTAAGAATGCGCAAGAATGTTGAACAACGCCTCGCGCAGTCGGTCGGTGGTGGGACGCACGGCGTCGGACTTCGGGCCGGCGAGGGGACGTGAGCGAAGCTTGCCTCCGACGACGCGCATTATCTCGGTCTTGCCGGGCGTGGCCCGCCCGAACGGTCGCGGCGCCTCGCTTTATTCTTGTTGCGGTCGCGTAGGAACTTCGCGCCTTTGTCCGGCCGTCGCGTTTCGCGCGTTTCACTCGACTTTTCCCGAGACGGTCGACGCAACGGCGGCCGCTGTTCTTCGGCGATCAAGGGTGCATCAAAATCGGCGTTGGACTGGGCAACGATCTGCTCGCCCAATTTTGCACGCAACTCGGCGGTTTCGACTTCCCGAACGGCTCCGTCTTCGAGATCTCCCAGATCGAAGGGGCCGAACGCAACACGGATCAACCTGTTCACTTTCAGACCCAGAGATTCGAGAACCTTGCGCACTTCGCGGTTTTTGCCTTCGCGGATGCTGAACGTCAGCCAGATATTTGCTCCCTGATCGCGATCGAGCGTCGCTTCAATCGGACCGTAACGGATTCCGTCGATGGTGACGCCGCTTTGAAGACGATCGAGCGCCTCCTTGCGCACGCGCCCCAGCGCGCGCACGCGATAGCGACGCAGCCACCCGGTTTCCGGCAATTCCAATGCACGCGCCAGGCCGCCGTCATTGGTCAGCAGCAACAGACCCTCGGTGTTGATGTCGAGTCGTCCAACGCTGATGACGCGCGGAAGTGTCTTCGGGAGCGCCCGGAAAATCGTGTCCCGTCCTTGCGGATCGGAGTGGGTTGTCACCAATCCGCGCGGCTTGTGATAGAGGAAAAGCCGCGTGCGCTCGCGCGCCCGCAACGGCGCGCCATCGACTGAGATATGGTCGGACGGTGTGACATTCAGAGCAGGCGAAGAAATAACCTCACTGTTGACCGATACGCGCCCGGCCGCAATCCAGGCCTCGGCTTCACGTCGGGAGGCAAGACCTGCGCGCGCCATCACCTTTGCGATGCGTTCGCCGGGCTTTTCCTTGCTGGGTATTGCGGCCATCTGCACTTCTTCGTCATGCCGGGACCCGGGTCCGGCTTCCGGCCGGCCCGGGCAACAAGCCTTGTGCCCGGCACCCAGTCTTTATACACCGAGCGGCATAAAAGACGCGGATGGCCGGGACAAGCCCGGCCAGGAGAAAGAATGCCTTCGCCCACATTCATGTCCATTGCCCTGGAAGAAGCCCGCGCGGCAGGAGCGCAGGGTGAGGTGCCTGTCGGCTGCGTAATCGTGAGGAACGGGGGCCTTGTCGCGCGAGCCGGCAACCGAACGATCGCCGATCGTGATCCGACCGCGCACGCCGAACTGATCGCCATTCGTGCCGCAGCCGCCGCGCTCGGCAGCGAGCGGCTCGCGGATTGCGATCTTTACGTCACGCTGGAACCTTGCGCCATGTGCGCGGCGGCAATCTCCTTTGCGCGTATTCGCAGATTGTATTTCGGTGCCGCCGATCCGAAGGGCGGCGCGGTTGAACACGGCGTGCGCTTTTACGCTGCGCCCACGTGTCACCATCGACCTGAGGTCTATGACGGGATCAACGAAAGCGAATGCGTCGAACTCCTGAAAAAGTTCTTTCAGGCGCGCCGATAGTTTTCAAAGCTTCGGTCAGGCCGTCTTGTCGACAAGCTTGCCCATGCCAGGCGGCGGTGGGGCCTGCCTGACAATTGGCGTTGGTGCGGGCTCGCGTTCGTTCGCCTGCTGTTGCGCGACCGACTTCGGGAATCTTTCGGTCTTCGGCATGACGACGACAACTTAGGCGTGCCGGTCTCAATTATGTGCATCATTCGCGCGGCAAATCCGTTTTTATCGCGAAAGGATTTGTTGACCCGTGTCGCGGCGTGTCAGGCGCGCAGCGCGAATTCCCAGGCTTTCTCGGCGAGCGGCCGGATCATTTCAGCCTTGGCGGGTGCGAATTCGCTGGTCGCGGTGCCGTCGCGCACGCGACCGATGATTCCCTGCAGGATCGCGGCAATGCGGAAGAAATTATAGGCAAGATAAACCGGCAGGTGCGGACGCGGGTCGAGTCCGGTACGCGCGACGTAAGCGTCGACATAGTCGCTCATCGACGGAATACCCAATGCAGGCAGATCGTGCCCGACCAAGGTGGCCGTACCGGCCGCGCTTTCGGAATGCGGCATATGCCACGCCATGAGGTGATAGCTGAAGTCGGCTAGGGGATCGCCCAGTGTCGACAGTTCCCAATCGAGCACGGCGACAATCCTCGGCTGATCGCGCGCGATGATCAGATTGTCGAGTCGGTAGTCGCCATGCACCAGGCGGACCGATGCGTTCAGCGGGATATGTTTCGGCAGCCAGTCGATCAGGCGCTCCATTGCATCGATTTTTTCGGTTTCGGACGCGCGATATTGCTTCGACCAGCGTTCGACCTGTCGGGCAACGTAGTTTTCGCCTTTGCCGAAGTCGCCGAGGCCGATCCGGGCCGGATCGAGTCCGTGTAGATGCGAGATCGTCGCATTCATCAAATCGTAGACGGCCGCGCGCTCGGCCGGATTCGAGCCGGGCATCTGAGGCTCCCAGAAGACTCGGCCATCGACAAAGTCCATGACGTAAAACGGCGTGCCCGCCACGCGCTCCTCGGCGCAATAGACGAGAGGCTCGGCGACGGGGAAGCCCTGCGCGTGCAGCGCGCCGATCACGCGATATTCGCGCTCGACGGCATGCGCCGACGGGAGCAATTTGCCCGGCGGCTTGCGACGCAACACGTAGCGTCGGCCGGGCGTCTCAAGGAGATAGGTCGGGTTCGATTGACCGCCCTTGAATTGCCTGACGGTCAGTGGCCCGGCAAATCCCGCAATCTGTGCATCGAGATAGCGTTCGAGTTGTGCAACATCCACGCGCAGCGCCGGCGCCGCATCCTTGGTTCCCGAAAAAGCCTGCTGGCGGTCGATCGAGGTCATCGCCGCAACGATTTCATTTACGCAGTCCGAAGGAGATCGGTGCGTCGGCGTAGATCTTGTACTGCTGCGGCTTTGGCTTCGCCTTGTCCTCCTCGTTGACATATTGAATCGAGCTCTTTCCGTGAAGTTCGCGCGGCAGGATCATTACGCGAATAAAGCGGCTGGGTTTGTCGGAAGACGCCTGCGCGAACACGGCGTCAGGCCCGGATTCATACCAGGCGCCGCCCGGACCGAACGACGTCGAGCGCCCGTGCCTATCGATGCGGATGCCACCTTCGATCAGGCAGCGGATACCGGGGCCTTGATGACGGTGCAGGTAGGCGCAACCGCCGGGTGGAAAAGCAACGCTGTCAGCGCGCATCAGCAACTCGCCTTTTGGC
This sequence comes from Pseudolabrys sp., assembly GCA_036519515.1. GTDB lineage: Bacteria > Pseudomonadota > Alphaproteobacteria > Rhizobiales > Xanthobacteraceae > Pseudolabrys. Next base: position 18,955 of record DATDLC010000121.1, read on the forward strand.
AGCGTCTCCAGAAAAGCGGTCAGCTTCTCATGGGTGACCATGCCCGGCGCGTTTGCGGTTGTGCTGCCCTGATCGCCGCGCGCGAGCTCCCAGCGCCAGCAAGTGACCCCGGTTGCGCCGGGCTTGATTCTGACCGCTGCCTCACCCTGCCAGGCTTCGCCTTCGCGCACCGATTCCTCGCCGATCGTGGCGGAGCCGTGCACGAGAAAGATAAAACGCGGCACCGGCGGCAGCCTGAGCTCGATTTTTTCGGCGCTTGAGAGCACGTCTTCGTAAAGCCGCAACACGGGATGCATTCATCGGTCTCCTGCGTCAGCCGGCGAAGAAGTCCACCAACGCCGCCGCGGTCGCTTCCGGATTTTCCTCGGTGAGGAAATGGCCTGAGTCAATCGGCTTGCCTGCGACCTGCGGGGCCCATTGCTGCCAGATCTTCAATGGCCCTCCGGTCTCCGAGGCAATGCCGACGCCGCCCCACAAGGCCAAAATTGGGCATGCGATCGTTCGCCCCGCCGCGCGATCGGCTTCGTCCTGGGCAAGATCGGCATAGCGCCCCGCACGGTAATCTTCGCAATGAGCGTGGATGCGCAGCGGATCGGCAAATGCCGCCCGATAGTGATCGAGCGCGCGGGAATCGAACGCAGACAGATTTTTGGCCTTTGTCCAGCTGGCCATTTTCCATTCGAGATACTCGACAGGCGCTTTCGAGATCAACATTTCCGGCAGCGGGTTCGGCTGCGCCAGAAACGGCCAGTGCCAGACTTTCATGGCCAGGTTGCGATCCATGCGGTGCCACATGTCGTAAGTCGGAACGATGTCAAGCGTCGCCAAGCGCTCGACGCGGCCCGGATGATCGAGCGTGAGCCGATACGCTACGCGCCCGCCGCGATCGTGGCCGGCCAAACTGAAGCGCACATGGCCAAGTTTCTCCATCGCCTCAATCATGACTTTTGCCATCGAGCGCTTGTCGTAGGGCGCATGCGCCTCGTCGGCGCGCGGCACATCCGACCAGCCGTAGCCTGGCAAATCAGGAATAACGAGCGAGAAGCGTTCCGCCAGCGCGGGAGCAATGCGGTGCCACATCACGTTTGTCTGCGTATAACCGTGCAGCAGCAACAGCGGCGGACCGTTGCCGCCGGCGCGTGCAAAGGTTCGTCCGACAGTCGTGTCGACCCAGTGCGAAGCAAAACCGGGGAAGAGGTCGGCCAGATCGGGCATGAATTACCTTACTCAACCCAGTCCATTTGTGGGAGAGGGCTCACTCCCGCTCGATTGCGCGCCAGCCGATGTCACGACGGCAGAAACCGTCGAGCCAACGGATGAGGTTAACAGCGGCATAAGCGCGGCTCTGCGCCTCGCGAACGGTCTTGCCGCGCGCGCATATATTGAGAACCCGTCCGCCATTGGCGACGATACGATTGCCATCGGCCTTGGTGCCGGCATGAAAGATCTCCACGCCATCGATCTGCGCCGCTGCGTCGAGCCCCTCAATGACTGACCCTTTGCTGTAATTTCCTGGATAACCCTTTGCCGCCATCACCACCGTGAGCGCCGCGTCCGGGTACCAGCGTAGATCGAAGTTTTTCAGCTGTCCGTCGCGCGCGGCGAGCAGGGCCGGCACCAGGTCCGACATCAGGCGCAGCATCAGGACCTGGCACTCGGGATCGCCGAAACGAACATTGTATTCGATCAGCTTGGGGCCATCCTTCGTGATCATCAAGCCGGCGAACAGCACACCCTTGTACGGCGCGCCCGCGCGCTTGAGCGCGCGGACGGTGGGATGAATGATCTCTTCCATCACGCGCCGGTTCATTTGCTCGGTCATGATCGGCGCCGGCGAATATGCGCCCATGCCGCCGGTATTCGGTCCCTTGTCACCATCCCCGACGCGCTTGTGATCCTGCGCGGATCCAAGCTGTATCGCCGTCTCGCCATCGCAGAGTGCGAAGAAGGAGGCCTCTTCGCCGACAAGGCATTCCTCGATGACGATTTCCCAGGCGGGGGTTCCGAGGCCGCCGCCGAACATCATGTCAATCGCCCCTTCGGCTTCTTGCACAGTCTCGGCAACAACGACGCCCTTGCCGGCGGCGAGCCCGTCGGCCTTCACGACGATGGGCGCCCCCTTTTTACGTACATAGTCCTTCGCGGCACTCGCGCCTTTAAAGCGTTCATAGCCCGCGGTCGGAATATTGTTGGCTTTGCACAGATCCTTGGTGAAGCCCTTCGAGCCTTCCAGCCGCGCCGCCCATTTGGTCGGGCCGAAGGCCTTGATCCCCGCTGCTTCCAGATCGTCGACAATGCCGGCGCACAACGGCACCTCGGGTCCGACCACGACAAGTTCGATGTCCTTGTCCTTGGCGAATGCGATGACGGCCTTATGGTCGGCGAGGTCAAGCGCTGCACATTCGGCCTCACGTGCTATGCCGGCGTTGCCGGGTGCGCAGTAAAGCTTGTCGGTGAGCGGGCTTGCGGCCATCTTCCAGGCGAGCGCGTGCTCACGGCCGCCGGAACCGAGAATGAGGATGTTCATGAGACGCGCGGGCGGCCTTTAGGGAGTGGTTGCGGTTTGGTGTAGCATGGCGCCTTGCGCTCGCAAGAGATTCGACAGGGTATGACTGAGCTTGCCCTTGATAACGTTGTGGAATGGACCGTCTCGGAGCTTTCGACCGCGCTCAGGCGCACCGTCGAGGACGCCTACGGCTACGTCCGGGTCCGCGGAGAGATCTCCGGCTTCAAGGGCCCGCATTCCTCCGGTCATGCCTATTTTGCCCTCAAGGACGAAGGCGCCCGCCTCGAGGCTGTTATCTGGAAAAGCACCTATGGTCGCATGCGCGTCAAGCCTGAGGAGGGGCTTGAAGTCATCGTCACCGGCAGGCTGACGACCTATCCAGGCCGTTCGAGCTACCAGATCGTCATCGACAGGCTGGAGCCTGCCGGCATCGGCGCTCTGATGAAGCTCCTGGAGGAGCGCAAGAAGAAGCTCGCGGCCGAAGGCCTGTTTGACGAAGCGCGCAAGCAGCTCTTGCCGTTTCTGCCGAAGGTCATCGGCGTCGTGACTTCGCCGACTGGCGCAGTGATCCGCGATATTCTGCATCGGCTCGAGGACCGCTTCCCCCGCCATGTGCTGGTATGGCCGGTGCGGGTGCAGGGAGAGACCTCGGCGGCGGAAGTCGCCAATGCCATGCGGAGGTTCAACGAATTGCCCGAGCTTGGGCCGATACCGCGTCCCGATTTGATCATTGTCGCGCGGGGAGGCGGCTCGCTCGAGGACTTGTGGTCGTTCAACGAAGAAATCGTGGTGCGCGCCGCTGCCGCAAGCATGATTCCGCTTATCTCCGCCGTTGGACACGAGACCGACGTCACGCTGATCGATTTTGCTGCCGATCGCCGCGCGCCTACACCCACGGCCGCCGCGGAAATAGCGGTGCCGGTGCGCGCCGAGTTGATGATGTCGCTTTCCGATCTCGGCGCGCGCAAACATGCCTGTTGGAAGCGTAACGTCGATCGGCATCGCAAAGAACTTTATTTGCTTAGCCGTACATTGCCGGCACTCGATGAGCTGTTGTCGGTGCCCCGCCAGCGCCTTGATGCCTGCGCCGGCCGGTTGCCGCGCGCGCTTCGTGCCAATGCGCAAATCCACCACACGCATCTGACACGCGTGGCGTCCCGTCTGTCTCCGCGGCTCCTGTCACATCGCATTGAGCGCTGCCGGGAACAGACTGCGAGTTTTGAAGGCCGGGCCAGGCGCGCGTTCCGGATTTTCCGCGACCGTCGCGTTCAGCGGCTTCGCAGTGCCGGCCAACTGCTGGCAGCCTACTCCTATCGCGGGGTACTCGCGCGCGGGTTTGCGCTTGTTCGCGACAGTGAAGGACATCCGTTGCGCTCCTCGGGTGCTGTCGGACCCGGCATGCGACTCGATATCGAGTTTGCCGATGGACGTGTCGGCGCGACCGCCGATGGCGATCATGCCGTGCAGCCATCGGCAAAAGGCAAGGTGCGAGGCCGCGGCGGCGGCGAAGGCGCTGGTGGGCAGGGCACTCTGTTCGGTTCATGAGACAAATTTCAAGGGTTTCGCTTGCGTAGCCGACCGACTATGTTTGGGTGGATACGCAAGCCGGGCATTGGAGGCTGCTTTTGCTCAATCGTAACGATCGCATCCCGCCGATGAGTGGCGAAGCAGAGGTAAAGTACCTCGATGGCGATTTCCGCGTCGTGCGGCCGGGTGCATTCGTGCGTTGTTCTGTGACGGGCGTGCCGATTCCGCTCGAGGAGCTCAAATACTGGAGCGTCGACCTGCAGGAAGCCTATGCGACGCCGGAGGCCGTCTTGCAGCGTCATCGGGCATTGAACGCGCCGAGAAAATAGCCGGCTAGCGTGGCAGTTTCGTCAACACCAGCCGGCGCAATTCGTCCGCTTCCTCAACGACCATGGTTACGCGCAGGGTGTGCGCTCGTCGAGCAAGCGCGTCGAGGAGTTGCTCGCCTGTCATCCGTGCGTGGTCCTTTTCGGTTGTAAGCAGCGCGAGTCCACTGTGTTCGGCCCGCATGATCAGTCCTGCCGCTTCCTCGGCCGTATAGCAGTGGTGGTCGTCGAAGGCTTCGCGATGCGCCACAGCGATGCCGGCATCGATCGCAGTCGCAAAAAATTTGTCAGGATCGCCGATCCCGGCAAAAGCCAGCACCCCACGGCCTTTCAGAGAGGCTACGCAAGCGGGATCTGGAACGAGACGGCCGTGGAATATCGGTAATCCGCGGGCAAGGCATTGCGTGATGACAGGCTCTGCATTGACCCCGTCACCCACCACCAGGAGGGCATCGGTTTGTTCCAGCTGTGCGGTCAACGGCGCGCGCAACGGACCGGCAGGAAAGATGTGTCCATTGCCGACGCCGCGACGTGCGTCGATCACCGCGAGCGTGAAGTCCTTCAGCAAGGAAGGATTCTGTAATCCGTCATCCATGATAATCAGGCTGGCACCTTGCGCGCGCGCAAGCGCTGCACCGGCGACACGATCCCGCGCCACGACAGTCGGGGCAGAATGCGCGATCAGAAGCGCTTCGTCGCCAACCTGGGCGGCAATGTCAGTGTGAACATCGACAAGCTTTGGTCCGGCAACGTTCCCGCCATAGCCGCGGTTGAGACAAAACGGACGCGTGCCGGCATCCGTGAGCATTCGCGCCAGCATGATCACCGTTGGCGTCTTGCCCGCGCCGCCCAGCGTGAAATTGCCGACGCATATGACCGGCAAGCCGGCTGAGGCGCCCTTCCTCGCCATGCGCCGCGCAGCGACCGCGCCATAAATCTGCCCCAGCGGCGCGAGCGCCCCTGCCGCGAGGCCAGCTTCGCGCCGCCAGAAGGCTGGCTCACGCATGACGCGCCCCCTGCTGCAACTGAAGTTGCATCAGATAGGGGTCGAGAGATGCAAGGGTGCGATCCAACGCGCCACCCAGATTCTCCACCACGTTATGTGCTGCCGCGACGACACAAGCACGTCCATCAGGGTCGCTCAACCACGCGGCCAAGTGCGCCACAAGGCGGTCCACGCTTTCAATGCGTTCGGCGCCGTGGACATTGTCGAGCGCAGAATAGATCTCCGCGAAATTCCAGACATGCGGACCATGCAGGATTGCTGCACCCAGCTTGGCGGCCTCGACCGGGTTTTGACCACCGTGCCTGATCAGCGAGCCGCCGATAAACACCACCGGCGCCAGCCGGTAGACAAGACCAAGCTCGCCGACTGTGTCCGCCACATAAATTTCGGTCGCGTGGTGGGGCAATTCCCCGAGCGAACGCAGAGTTGCGGGCAAGCCAGCCGCGGCTGCGACCTCTGCAATACCCCGCCCGCGCTCCGGATGGCGTGGCGCGATCACGGTCAGCAATCCAGGAAAATTGCGGCGCAAGCGGGTATGGGCCTCGATCACGGCTTCCTCTTCACCGGCATGGGTAGAAGCAGCCGCAACCACCGGCCGGTGGGCAATCGCATTCTGCAAGACCGCAAGCGCTTTCGGTTCGGCCGGCGGCGCCGGCGCGTCGAGTTTGAGATTTCCGGTCGTGACGACATTTGATGCCCCAAGATCGCTCAAGCGCGTGGCGTCGGACGAAGTGCCGGCCAGACAGAGATCGAGACGCCGGAGCAAGTCGGCGATCGAACGCGGTGCACGGCGCCAACGCTGGTAGGAATTCTCGGAAAGGCGCGCGTTGACCAGAACCATGGGTATTCCGCGCGTCGATGCCTCGATCATCAAATTCGGCCAGAGTTCGGATTCCACGAACAAAGCGAGATCCGGCCGCCAATGGTCAAGAAACCGCCGCACGAACCGCGAAATGTCGAGGGGAATGAATTGGTGGATCACGCCGCGCTGCAGACGCTGTTCGGCAAGACCGCCCGAGGTGACGGTCCCTGTTGTGACCAGCATGCCGAATCCTCGCGCCCGGATCCGGTCGATCAGGGGCAGGACACTGGCGAGCTCTCCGACGCTTGCGCCGTGCAGCCAGATAAGGGGGCCTTCCGGTCGTCCAATGCGGCTTTCACCGCGGCGTTCAGGCAGGCGCTGACGGTGTTCCTTGCCGCGCTTGAGGCGTCGCGCCAGAAGGATGGGAGCGAACGGACCGGCCGCCGCGGACAACAGCCGATACATCCGCAAGCCGGTCGGCAATTTACCAATCAAGATACCCCGCTCCCGGTTTTGTCGGCGATCTCGTAGGCGCGTGCCGTCGCCCAATTGAGTTCATTTTCAACTTTTTGTCGCGCCGCTTCCAGCGCCTCGCGATCGGCGTCGGGCGGGACAAAAATAGCTTCGCCCGCGACAATCCCCATTCGCGCAAACGGCAGGTTGATCGCCGAACGATCCCAATTGTCGAGTTCGATGCGGCGGCTCGACGCCATCGCAACGGGATAAATCGGTCGACCCGAATGCTGTGCGAGTTTCACTATTCCAAACCCGGCGACGCGCGCGATTTTGGGAACATCGGCGGTCATCGCTATATTGTACCCATCTTTGAGGGCCTCAAGCATCTCCGTAAATGCCGCGGGGCCACCTTTGTGGTGAAAGCCCCCGTCGTGCGCGCCGGAGCCGCGGATAGTGCCGATATCAAGCCGTTCGGCGGCACGAGCATTGATCTCCCCGTCGCGGTGACGGGAGATCAGCACTTTGGTGCGATGGCGCGGATCGTCACGTTTGATGAACGGCGCCATGAAATGCTGACCGTGCCACATCGCGACAATCGCCGGCATCTCGGCTTCGTCATAGATGTTCGCAGGCTCCAGGGTCACGCGGGTCGTGCGCCACACGAATCGAAGGTACCAGGCGGCCATGACGCCGACGGTCTCGTGAAAGACTGGTGAAGTGACGATGGTCCGCCTGAACTTCCGCATCAGCATTCAGCGTACCGGCCGGCCTGTTGCTTCGGGATCGAGCAAGCGATGCAGATGAACAATGAAATAACGCATATGAGCGTTGTCGACAGTCTGCTGCGCCTTGGCCTTCCAGGCGACATAGGCGCTGGCGTAGTTCGGAAAGACGCCGACGATGTCGATCTTTTCGAGGTCCTTGAATTCGCTGCCGCCGAGCTCGGTGAGTTCGCCGCCAAGGACGAGATGCAATAACTGGGTTTTCGCGGTCGGCAATTCTGCAGCCATGGCTCGAACCCCTGATAGTCCCCAGAGCGAATTTTCGCGGTTGGCCAAGCCTACGCGAATTCAGTTTCGCGGTCGCGCACAAGCTCGATCAGAGCGGCGTGGCGGGGATGGCCGGCGGCAATCAGCGCGCCATGTGCGGATTCCGGCTTATTGTACCTTAACGGACGGCCGGTGAAGTCCGTGAGCGCGCCGCCGGCTTCGTGCACCAAAAGATCAGCGGCCGCAAGGTCCCAATCATGACTGCCCCCCGACGCAAATGCCGCATCCAGCGCTCCGTGCGCAATGCGGGCAATTCGCAAGGCGAGCGAATGCACCTTGGGTTGAGCCTGTATCGCAGGTTCGATTGCGGACAATCGGTCGAGATAACGTTTGGGCCCTGCAACTTTCGCCCCAGCAAGCGCTGCGCCGGATGACACCCTGATCGGGATGCCGTTCAGCGTGGCACCTCTGTCGTGCAAAGCGAGAAACATCTCGTCGGTCACCGGTGCGTATATTGCTGCGATCAGGGGACGGCCGTCTTCGGCGAGCGCAACCGAAATGGACCAGTCGGCGCTTCCGGAAATATAGGCGCGCGTGCCATCGATCGGATCCACGATCCAGGCAAGCGGTACGGCACGGTCGGGCAGGTCGGCGTTTGATTCCTCCGACTTCCAGCCGGCATCAGGCAGCAGGGCCGACAGCTGCTCGTGCAGGAACTCGTTCACGGCTATGTCTCCCTCCGTCACCGGCGAGCGGTCTGCGCCCTTGGTCCAACGCTTGAATGGCCGCCGCGCTGTCGCGCGGGCGATCTCGCCGGCCGCATGCATCACGGTTGTGAGCGGCTCGCCTAACGAGAGGACATCATTGGCCGGCAACGGTTAGTCCCTCTACACGCAAAGTCGGCGCATTGGTGCCGTAGCGGAATTCAAGATTATTGGCCGGCGTAAGCGTTCGGAACATGTCCATCATGTGCCCGGCGATCGTCACTTCGCTCACGGGATAAGTGCGCTTGCCGTTCTCGATCCAGAACCCCGAAGCGCCGCGACTATAGTCGCCGGTGACCATGTTGGCCCCGACGCCGATAAGATCGGTCACGTAAAATCCGTCGACAATATCCGCGACAAGCGCGCCGGGGTCCAATCGGCCGGGCTCCATATACAAATTGCTCGATCCGGGTGACGTCGTGGACGAGCCACTGCGCTGGGCATTGCCGGTTGTGACGAGCCCAAGCTCGCGTGCAGTTGCGCTATCGAGCAGCCATGAACGAAGGAAGCCGTCATCGATCAGCGCAAGTTTTCTGCAGGCGACACCTTCGCCGTCGAACGGGTGGGAGCGTAAGCCGCGCTTGCGCAGCGGATCATCGACAATTCGGATGCCGTCGGCAAAAAGCTTTGCGCCCATCTTGTCGCGAAGAAAACTGGTTTTGCGCGCGACCGAGGCGCCGTTCACGGCGTTTGCGAGATGCGACACCAACGAACCGGCCGAGCGCGGATCGAAGACCACGGGCACTTTTCGGGTCGAGACCTTGCGCGGATTGATGCGCGCGACGGCACGCTCGCCGGCCCTGCGACCGATGTCTTCGGGACGTTCCAGATCCGCGGCGTGGCGTACGGAGGAATAGTCGTAGTCGCGCTCCATACCGGTGCCGTCGCCGGCGATAGCGGTCATCGACAGACCGTGGTTCGATCCGATATAGGCGCCGCGGAAACCGTGGCTAGTGACCAGCACCATTCCGCCGATCCCGGCCGAAGCCGACGCGCCGCCCGATTTGCTGACGCCTTTGATGGAAAAGGCCGCGTGTTCGACGGCTCGCGCTTGGGCTTCGAGTTCCCCAATCGTTGGCAATTTGGGATCGATCAAGTCGAGGTCGGGAATGTCACGCGCCAGCAGATCCGGGTCGGCGAGCCCGGCGAACTTGTCTTCCGGCGTCGCGCGAGCCATCGCGACGGCTCGTTCGGCCAGAGCGCCGCTGTCGTTCGACATGTCATTCGTCGAAACCATGGCCTGCCGGCGGCCGACCAGAACCCGCAATCCGATATCGTCCCCTTCGGAACTTTCGGATTCCTCCACACGCCCGTCACGCACTTCGACGCCGAGGGACATTGAGCGTACGGCGACGGCGTCGGCGGCGTCGGCGCCGGCGGCGCGCGCGGCTTTAACCAGCCGTTCGGCACGATCGGTCAAGGGCGTGAGATCCAGCAGCGAGGCGGTGGGTGCGAGCATTGGTGACTTTCAAATGGTCGACATCGCGATACCGTTCAGCCGGCAAACTTACAATTTGGTCGACGCCGGCAACACCTCGTCAATCATGGTTTGCAACGGCACGTCAATCATTCGTAGCGAAGACCCGACCGCTACTTCCGGTTAACCCAGAACATTAAGCGAATTCCGACGCGTTTCTGCCATGATTGCTGCGTGACCCGGCACAAAAGTCGGGCGCGGGAGAGTTTCGAGGCGTCAAATGCGAAGTGGCGGATGCGCCGGGTCGAGCCGTGTCCTACGGCTCGACCCCTTCGGCCTGCCTGTGCGGTTCCTTGCCGGTGATGCGACCGCCGACGGGCACGTGCGCGAGGTCGAACTTCATCGCGAGCGTGTTGTCCTGCGGCGCGCGCTGCGCGGCATGCGCATGGCGCTCAATATGCCCGTTGCGGCCTCTGACGGCGTCGCGTTGTGGCTGGTGCCGGGCGAGGAAGGCGGTGAGGACACGCTGGCTGTCGTGCTCAAGCACCGCGATCCGACTTTGTCGCTGCCGCTATTTGTAACGTCGCGCCCGGATGAGGCGCTGGCGGAATGGAGAGCCTGGAGCAAACTGCTCGGTGTGCCGCTCTTGCTTGCGGAACAGCGGGGGTCTGTGCCCACTGCGCGCGCGCAACTCGATCGGCTTCAGATCGAGCGCCCGCGTCCGCGCCGCCGCCGACGGAGCGCACTGAAAGCGCGTCGGCCCTCAATTCTTCTTCGACGCGGAAGCGGCAAGGTGACAGTCGCGACGCCGGTCCATCGTAGCGAACGCGAGATCATCGCGCGTAATTAGTTTCATTCGTCTTGCGCGGCAGATCGGACGGCAGCTATTTGCACCGCTGGAATTTCACCGCGCCGGATCGAACAATCGATCGCGCCTTTTTCAGAGCTTGCGCTCTGGCCCCATCGGCCTTGAACCGGATAGACCTGCGCCTGCGCGGCAGTGACCGCGCCGAGAAACAGCAAGAATGTGATGGTCGTTCGCATGCTCGGAAGACTCGCACCGTGGACGTCAAAATCAAGGGCGATGGTTGTGGATGCTTAACGCGTCAGGTTGCGGTTAACCCTCATTCTGCGCCGTATCCCCCGGCCGTGGGCGTTTGAATGATGACCGCCTCGTTTTCCTCGATAACCGTCTCGTCGCTCCCCTGCAGCCGCTCCATGCGTCCATCCTTGCGCCGCACCCAATTCTCACCGATTTGGCCGGCTTCGCCACCTGCAAGCCCGAATGGTCGCACGCGTCTGTGGCCGGACAGGATCGTGCAGTCCATCTTCTCCAGGAAACGGATGGTGCGACGGATTCCGTCGCCGGCATGCCATTTCCCGCGCCCGCCAGAACCGGGACGGATGTGGAAATCTTCAAGCACCACCGGGTAGCGGAATTCGAGCACCTCAGGATCGGTCAGACGGGTGTTGGTCATGTGGGTGTGGACGGCATCAGTGCCGTTGAACCCCGGACCGGCAGGAGAGCCCGAGCAGATTGTTTCGTAATATTGATAGCGGGCGTTACCGAAATTGAGATTGTTCATGGTGCCTTGCGCGGCGGCGAGCGCTCCGAGCGCACCAAAAAGACAGTTGGTCACGGCCTGGGAGGTTTCGACATTCCCCGCGACCACGGCGGCGGGAAATTCCGGCGAGAGCATCGAGCGCTCGGGGATGACGATATTGATCGGGCGCAGGCAGCCGGCATTCATCGGAATGTCGTCGTCGACCATGACGCGAAAGACGTAAAGCACCGCGGCTCGTGTCACAGGCTCCGGCGCATTGAAGTTCGTCGGCTGCTGCTCGCTCGTTCCGGTAAAATCAACGGTCGCCTCGCGCGCCCGTTTGTCTACCGTGATTTTCACCTTGATGACCGTACCCTGATCCATCTCATAGGTGAATTCCGAATCGTGCAACCGGTCGATCACGCGCCGCACGCTTTCGGCGGCGTTGTCCTGCACGTGCTGCATGTAGGCCTTCACCACGGGCAACGTGAAATGCGTGATCATCTTGCGCAGCTCGGCGACGCCCTTTTCGTTGGCGGCGACCTGCGCCTTGATGTCGTTGATGTTCTGTACGGGATTGCGCGCCGGATATCGGGCCCCGGTCAACGCCGCCATCAATTCCTTCTCACGAAATCGGCCACGGTCGATTAGCTTGAAATTGTCGAACAAGATGCCTTCCTGTTCGATCGTGGTGGCATTGGGCGACATCGAGCCGGGCGAGATGCCGCCAACGTCCGCGTGGTGACCACGCGACGCGACCCAAAACAATATGGATTTCTTTCGGTCGTCGAATACGGGCGTGCAGACAGTGATGTCAGGCAGGTGCGTGCCACCGTTATAGGGAGCATTGATGGCATAGACGTCGCCGGGACGAATGCGCCCCTTGTTCTCGCGGATGATGGTTTCGACGGCGCGATCCATGGAGCCAAGATGCACCGGCATGTGCGGTGCGTTGGCGACCAGGATGCCGTCGTGTGCGAATACCGCGCAGGAAAAATCGAGCCGCTCCTTGATGTTCACCGAGTAGGCGGTGTTCTGCAGCGAAACGCCCATCTGCTCGGCGATCGACATGAACAGATTGTTGAAGACTTCCAGCATGACCGGATCGGCATGCGTTCCGATCGCATGCGTGCGTTTAAGCTTCTTCGCGCGCGTCAGCAGAAGATGATTTTTTACGGTCACTTCGGCCTGCCAGCCCGGTTCGACCACAATCGTCTGATGCGGCTCGATAATGATGGCGGCGCCAGTGACACGCGAACCCGGCGTGAGCTGATCGCGGACATAGACGTTTGCCTTGTGCCATGCGCCGGCTGAAAAGAACTGCGTGCGCAATGCAGGCGGCGGCAGTTTGGTGCGGCTGTGCTTCATCTTCTTTTCGTTGAATTTGGCGCCGCCGCCAACCGCTTCGACCGAAACGGCTTCCACCACCATCTGCTTTGCGCGATCGATAAAGCCGAAACGCGCCTTGTGCGCTTTTTCGAAGGAGCGCTTCATCGCAGCGGCGCTTCCGGCCGGCACCACTAGCGCTGTATCGGTGCCCGCGTAGCGGATGTGTGCTCGCACGAAGACGTCGATCTTTTTCGCAGGCACGCCCTGGCCTGCAACTTCGGATTTTGTTTCCTTCCCCAGCGCTGCGCCGATGCGCGAAATCGCCTTGAGCGCCTTGGCACCGAACTCCAGTTCGACCGCCTGTTCGCGGGTAGCGCGGATATCCGCAAGGCCCATGCCGTAAGCGGACAGAAGCGAAGAGAACGGGTGCATGAGCACCCGCGTCATTCCCAGCGCGTCGGCGACAAGACATGCGTGCTGACCACCGGCGCCGCCGAAGCAATTGAGCGCGTAGCGCGTGACATCGTAGCCGCGTTGCACGGAAATCTTCTTGATCGCGTTCGCCATGTTTTCGACCGCGATCTTGATGAACCCGTCAGCGACGTCTTCGGCCTTGCGGCCGCCGACCTGCTGCGCAAGTTTGGTGAACGCATTACGAACCGTGTGGTCGTCGAGAGGAAGGTTCTGCGATGGTCCGAAGATCTTAGGGAAGAATTCGGGAATAAGCTTACCCGCCATCACGTTGGCGTCAGTGACCGCAAGCGGCCCGCCGTGCCGATAGCATTTGGGTCCCGGATTGGCGCCTGCAGAATCCGGTCCGACGCGGAAGCGGGCTCTATCGAAATGCAGGATCGAGCCGCCACCGGCAGCAACCGTATGGATGAGCATCATCGGCGCGCGCATCCGCACGCCGGCGACTTCGGTCTCGAAGGTGCGCTCGTATTCGCCATCGAAGTGGGACACGTCCGTCGACGTGCCGCCCATGTCGAAGCCGATGAGACGGGCCAGTCCGGCTTGCCGGCCGGTTTCCGCCATGCCCACAACACCGCCGGCGGGGCCGGACAGGATCGCATCCTTGCCCTGGAACAAGTCGGCCGCCGTCAGTCCGCCGGACGACATCATGAACATCAGGCGCGCAGCAGAGCGTCTTGCGTCGAGGTCTTTGTCCACTTGCGCCACATAGCGGCGCAGGATTGGCGACAGATAGGCATCCACGACCGTTGTGTCGCCGCGCCCGACGAGTTTGATGAGCGGTGAGACCTCGTGGCTGACCGACACCTGTGCAAATCCCATGTCACGCGCGAGCGCGGCGACGCGTTTCTCGTGCTCCGGAAAGCGGTAGGCGTGCATGAACACCACCGCGACTGCTTTGATGCCGTCCGCTTTTGCGCCTTCAAGGGCCGCGCGCGCCGCCGCAAGGTCTGGTTTTCGTTCAACCGTCCCATCGGCGAGCACGCGCTCATCAACCTCGACAACGCGCTCATAGAGCATGTCTGGCTTGATGATCTGGCGGGCAAAAATCTTCGGACGGGCCTGGTAGCCGATCTTCAGAGCGTCGCGGAAGCCTTTGGAGATCAGCAGGAGCGTACGCTCGCCCTTCCGCTCGAGCAGAGCATTGGTCGCGACTGTCGTCCCCATCTTCACAGCGCCGACGCGGCCGGGCGGGATCGCGTCGCCGGGTTTCAGCCCGAGCAGATCGCGGATGCCCTGCACGGCCGCGTCGGAATAAGCGCCGGGATTTTCCGAGAGAAGCTTGTGTGCAACCAGCACACCATCGGGGCGTCGCCCGACGACGTCGGTGAAGGTGCCGCCGCGGTCGACCCAGAAATCCCAAAGCTGTGGCGGTGCTTTTCTCGACATGGTGCTCAACGCGCTCGGACAAGAGCACTATGTCCGGCCTGTCGGGGACAAAACAAGCCTGCTAGGCTTCTGACGGAGAAAAAACGGTGATGCCATGAAGCTATCTCTTGCATTGGCGAGCGGGTTACTGGTCATGGCTTCGCTTGCGCAGGCAGCGGAAATCAGAGTCTTAAGCGGCAACGGCGCCAAGGCGGCGGTGCGTGAGCTATGTACGCAATTTGAGCGTGCGACCGGTAACAAAATTAATCTCCATTTCGAGGTCAATGCCGATATCCAGAAGAAGATCGAGGCGGGCGAGGCCTTCGATGTCGCAGTGCTCAATCCGCCGGTGATCGAGACACTCTCCAAAGAGGCGAAGATCGTGGCCGGCAGCCGTGCCGATATCGGTCGCGCCGGTCTCGGCGTCGCTGTGCGCCAAGGGGCTCCCAAGCCGGACATCTCATCGGTAGATGCCTTCAGGCGCACTCTGCTTGCGGCAAAAGCCGTCGCCTATCCCGGCAAAGGCGCCAGCGGATTGTATTTTGTCAGCCTGCTCGACCGCATGGGGATCAAAGCGGAGATGCAAGGCAAGCTCAAACCGATGGAAGCGGAAGACACGGTCGAAGTGGTCGCTCGCGGCGACGCCGATCTGGTGGTTGTCGTCGCAACGCGCATTGTGGACGTCGCGGGCGTCGACATTGTGGGCCCCATTCCGGAGGAACTGCAGACGAAAATCGGTTTCGCTGCCGGCCTATCCGCGTCCGCGAAGGAACCGGGTGCAGCCAGAGCGCTCATTCGTTTTCTGACCGCGCCTTCAGCAGCCGCGACGTTACGGGCAAAGGGCGTCGATCCGATCTGATGAGGAGTCGTTCGCTACCCGCTCTTGCCAGCGCCGGGTTGTTGGCTCCATTCTTGCTTTCATTGAAGCCCGGTCGGGGTGGCGAAGCTCTCGGTGTTTGGTGGAAGAACCTATGATCAAGTTGGTGCGCATTTGCGCGGCTTTGTTGCTCGCGTGCGGAGTTGCGACTGGGGCGTCAGCGCAGACAAAATGGGACATGCCCACGCCCTATCCGGACGGCAACTTTCACACCAAGAACGTCATCCAGTTCGCCGCTGATGTGGAAAAGGCGACCAATGGGTCGCTCAAGATTACAGTTCACTCCGCCGGCTCACTCATAAAGCATCCCGAAATCAAGCGTAGCGTCCGACAAGGCACAACGCCTATTGGAGAGATGCTTGAGTCGCTTTCGTCCAACGAAGCGGCCGTTTATGGGCTCGACTCGGTTCCGTTCCTTGCCACCGGATATGACGCTTCGCGCAAGCTTTACGAGGCACAGAGGCCGTATCTCGAGAAGCAACTTGTTTCTGAAGGCCTAATGCTGCTGTACTCTGTGCCGTGGCCGCCGCAAGGTCTCTATGCCAAGCGCGAGATCAAATCGGTTGATGATCTCAAGGGTCTGAAATTCCGCACGTACAACGCGATGATCGGCCGCATTGCTGCGCTCGCCGGCGCGGTGCCAACGCAAATCGAGGTGCCCGATTTACCGACGGCTTTTGCCACAGGTCGCGTCGACGTAATGATCACCTCGGCTTCGACCGGTGTGGATACCAAATCGCAAGACTATCTCTCTCACTATATCGACACGCAGGCCTGGCTGCCCCGAAATATCGTGATCGTGAACAAGGATGCATTCGACAAGCTCTCGGCGGCCGAAAAGAAGGCGGTCACTGATGCTGCCAAGGTTGCGGAGGACCGCGGCTGGAAGCTTTCGGTCGAAGAAATGACAATCAAGACCAATGCCCTGAAGGCGGCAGGGATCATCGTGCTGGCACCGAGCCCTGAGCTCAAGGCGGGGCTTGCCAAGATCGGTCAAACGATAGCCGCGGAATGGGAGAAATCGGCCGGCACCGACGGCGCGGCGATGCTGGCGGCGTACAGGAAGTAAGTGCGTCGCGCACTCGATAGTCTTTACCGCCTCGCGCTGTGGGCTTCAGCTTTCTGTCTGGTCGCGATCGCGCTCATGGTAGGTGCGCAGCTCGCTGGGCGTGTGATCGACGGCGCGCTCGCGCTTTTGCATTTGCCGCGCACCGACTTCGTTGTCCTGTCTCTCAATGAAATTTGCGGTTATCTGCTCGCGGCGGCAAGTTTTCTCGCGCTCGCCGGGACGTTGAAGGCAGGCGCGCACATCCGCGTCACCTTGGTGCTGGCCGCGTTGAGCGAGCGTGCGCGCTGGTACGTGGAGCTATGGGCGTTCGGCTTTGCGGCAGCATCGGCCGGATATATGACGGGGCAACTCGCCAATTTTGCCTGGGTGTCGTTTCGCTTTCATGAAGTGTCTCCGGGCGTGATCCGCGTGCCACTTGCATATCCGCAGGCTGCGATGGCGCTCGGTGCACTGATCCTCGCCATCGCGTTGGTGGATGAATTGTTCATCGTTGCCAGCCGTGGCCGACCTACCTTCCGCACCGCCGAAGATGCCATCACACTGGGCAAGGAAGGTTGAGCCATGAATGAGCTCGAGCTTTCCCTTGTCTTGATGCTCTTGTTATTTGCCGTTCTTGGGTCTGGCGTTTGGATCGCGCTGGCCCTGGCGCTATGCGGTTTCGCTGCCGTCATGACGAAGGTAGCGACACCGGCCGGACAAGTGCTCGCAACTTCGATGTGGACTGCGTCGAATTCTTGGGATCTGACGGCGTTGCCGATGTTCATCTGGATGGGGGAAATTCTTTATCGAACCAAATTGTCGGACGATATGTTCGAAGGGCTGGCGCCATGGTTGCAGAAACTGCCGGGCCGCCTTTTGCACGTGAATGTGGTCGGATGCGCAATCTTCGCCGCGGTGTCGGGTTCGTCAGCCGCTACCTGCGCTACCATCGGCCGCATTGCTCTGCCGGAGCTTCTCAAGCGGGGCTATGACGAACGCATGGCTGTGGGGACGCTCGCCGGATCGGGCACACTCGGACTGCTGATTCCGCCCTCGATCATTATGATCGTATACGCGACGGCCACCGACCAGTCGATCGCACGACTGTTTATCGCCGGAGTCGTTCCCGGCATCATGCTTGCCGGATTGTTCATGGGCTTTATCGTCGTGTGGGCATTGCTCAACAAGACGAGAATGCCACCACCCGAGCCACCGGTACCGTTTCGCAAGCGCATCTACGCGTCACGCCGATTGATCCCGGTGATGCTGTTGATTATGGGCGTCGTCGGCTCGATCTACGGCGGCCTCGCCTCCGCCACAGAAGCCGCAGTTGTCGGTGTCTTCCTTGCCCTGGCGTTATCCTGGTGGTCGGGCACGCTTACCTGGCAGAGTTTCATCGATTCACTGATGGGGGCAACGCGTACCAGTTGCATGATCGCCTTCATCCTGGCGGGCGCGGCATACCTCACAGCTGCGATGGGCTTCACCGGCATTCCACGCGCGCTCGCCGAATGGATAACGGAATTCAACATGCCGCCTTGGGCATTGCTCACGGTTTTAACGGCTTTCTACATTGTGCTTGGTTGCTTCCTTGATGGCATCTCGATGGTGGTGCTCACAACGTCGATCATCATTCCGTTAGTGACGAAGGCGGGATTCGATCTGATCTGGTTCGGCATCTACATTGTACTGGTTGTGGAGATGGCGCAGATCACTCCTCCCGTGGGTTTCAACCTCTATGTCTTGCAAGGGATGACCGGCCGGAACATTTTTACGATTGGCGTCTACGCGCTGCCGCTGTTCTTCCTGATGTGCGTGGCCGTGATGCTCGTGGCGGCATTTCCCGGGCTCGCGCTCTGGCTGCCGTCGACGATGCTCGACGTGAAATAATAAGACGGTGCGATTCACAAAGCGGCCGTATCGCTGCTTTCGGTCTCCTGC
This sequence comes from Pseudolabrys sp., assembly GCA_036519515.1. Taxonomy (GTDB): domain Bacteria; phylum Pseudomonadota; class Alphaproteobacteria; order Rhizobiales; family Xanthobacteraceae; genus Pseudolabrys. The sequence goes on from DATDLC010000121.1 coordinate 37,326, forward strand.
TCCAAAAAATTGAAGCTCGCGTTGGATGGGTGCTCCGCAATGGGCGGCGCAGCCAGGAGAATAACGCCGCGATCGTGACGCTATGAGCCAGATGCGTCGTCGCATTTGACGCGTGAAGCATACTTTCGAGTCTTCCTCATCACTTTTTCTAGACGCGCACTTCGCGCGCAATTTACGGTGCGCGCCGAGAAAAAATCAGAACACAAAAAAGTAAGAGGAAGTTCGATGTACCGAATATTGAGTCTGTTGTGGTTGTGCTGGGCGGTTGTCGGAAACGCGGCCGCGCAGGAATTTCCGTCGAGACCCGTGACGCTCACGGTGCTTTTTGCCGCCGCCGGCCCCGCCGACGTCATCGGCCGCATTCTTGCGAGCGGCATGAGCAAGGTTCTCAATCAGCAGTTGGTTATCGAGAATACAGTCGGCGCCGGCGGCACGATCGGCACGGCGAGGGTCGCGTCATCGCCACCCGACGGATATTCATTGTTGTTGATGCACGTCAGTCATGCCGCCAATGTCGCCTTCTATCCGAGCTTGCGTTACGACCGGTGAAAGATTTCGAACCCATCGGACTCGTGGCTGAGTCTCCAATGGCCATCGTTGCGCGCAAGGATCTTCAGCAATTTCAAGGAATTCGTTGCTTACCTGTCAGCGAACAACGACAAGATGACATACGGCTTTGCCGGCGTTGGGTCGGCGTCGCATCTGTGCAGCCTCCTGTTCTTTACGCGATCAATACCACTGTGAACGGCGCTCCGTACAAAGGCACGGCTCCTGCGCTCAACGATCTGCTCGGCGGCCATCTCGACTTCATCTGCGATAGACGCTGAACGTTTTGCAGCCGGCAAAGACCGGTTTGATCAAGGCCTATGCTGCAACGGCGCCCCAGCGCCTCAAGGTGGCGCCGGATCTGCCGACGATCGCGGAGTCTCGCCCATTTGCGGCGGAAACCGCCAACTTTCCCCCGAATCTGAGACAAAATGGGCGCATGACGAGCTCATTGGTGATCGAACCGCGTGGCTTGCAGGTTCGGCACGCGGTTCAAATTGGCGGGGGCCCGGCGGTTTTCCGCCGAGCCCCCTTACAACGATCAGCCGGCCTGTAAGCCGGGTTCTGTATGGCCTGCGGCGCGAACCGCAGACGTGACGACCATTCCTCTTGTACGCCGGTTGCCCGGCGCATCAAGCAACCTACCCGAACGACAAATCAGGACTGATCCGGGGATTTCTCCCGCGCCGTTCCTATTCGGTCTTGCTCCCGGTGGGGTTTGCCGTGCCGCTTCCGTCGCCGGAAACGCGGTGCGCTCTTACCGCACCGTTTCACCCTTGCCGCGGCTAAACGCAACGCGCCGAGGCGGTCTGTTCTCTGTGGCACTATCCCTGGGGTCTTATCCCCGCCGGACGTTATCCGGCACCGTTTGTCCGTGGAGCCCGGACTTTCCTCTCCGGCCGCCTTTCGGCATTGGCGCGGAGCGGCCGTCCGGCCGACTGACGCGGATAGGAATGGGGATATGCGCGTGTCACGTCAAGGCCTGCCGCGCGACACGCTTAAAAAGACCGTAACAGGCTTTTCTTAGGCCATGGCCTTGGGAGACAGCGGCGCGGGCCGCGTTTCGATCAACGCACGCAACGTCAGCAGCGTGGACGGGTCGGCGACGCCATCGACGCGGGCTTGCCGAAAATGGCGCTGGAATGCCGTAACCACGTTACGCGTAGCGTCATCATAGCTGCCGGTATCGGTTATTCCGTAGCCGTAAGCGCGCAACGTGCGTTGCAGCCTTATTACCGAGTCACCGCGGTCCCCCGGCTTAAGACTGACCCCCTCAAGATCAAGCGGCGCGGCGCGCACCCAGTGACCGACATTGGAGTCGCTCAACAGGCCCCACGGAAATTTTTCCCCCGGATCCTGCTTGCGCGCGGGCGCCACGTCCGAATGGGCGAGTGTGCGGTCGGCGCTGAGGGGTCCACGGCGGGCAATGATCGATTTGCACAACGAAATGACGGCTGCGATCTGGCGCAGAGGATAATCCGGGTAGCCGAATTCATGGCCGGGGTTCGCGATCTCAATGCCAATCGAGCAGGAGTTGATGTCGGTCTCTCCGGCCCAGAACGATTCACCGGCGTGCCACGCACGCCGTGCCTCCAGCACGCACTGCACGATGCGGCCGTCTTCAAATACAATGTAGTGGGCTGACACCTTGCTTGCGGCGGTAGTCAGCTGCCTCAGGGCCAGATCACCACTCTGCATCCCCGTGTAATGCAGCAGGATCATATCTGGCTGGCGATTGCCCTTACGTTCGTCAAAATTTGGTGACGGCACGACGTCGGCGACGATGAACGAATCCGGCGAAAAAGCAGACATGGGCCGGATAAAACCGGTGCGTTGAGAGCGGGGCCGGCATCATTCACTGCCCTATCAAAAAAGCAAGGCTTGCAAA
>DATDLC010000122.1:0-3750 GCA_036519515.1 Pseudolabrys sp.
GGAAGCCAAACGGTGGCAGGAAAGCGAAGGCACCGGCGCCTGTCAGTAACAACAATGCGGAGGTGACCCACAGCGCGGCGCATAGCGGGTCGATGCCACGTTCGCTTGCGGCAGAAGCAGCGAGCCCGCTCGTCCATTGCATCCCCATCGGCAATTGCATGACGCGCTGACGCGGCGCGTTCTAGGCTCCTCACAACCAATGGAATCTCGGTATCCATTTTCAATGGGCTCCGCACGCAAAGAGTATACTGTCATCCGCGTCCACAACGATCACCAAACGCGGCTGCGAAATCTCGCAGCCCGTTTTGAGTTCATCGGCAACGACGTAAGCTATGCGTTTTGCGCACTCAAAATTCGGTAGGTTGTTTCCCACATCATCAGGATGGAGTCCTGAACCATCAAAGATATGAAAAAAGTATCGCATCGCGACCGCATTAATTCGTTTGCATCCGGTGAGCACCGCGGGGAGTTCACTCGCGCGGTTTAGGGCGGGGAAGCAAACTGGGATCGGCTTTATAGATTTGGACGAGCTCGGCGAGGTTATCGATGCCGAAGCGTGTAAAGGCGGTTGTCGATTCTTCGCCGAGGCCGAGAACTCCGAGACGACCGTCTTCCGGATCCAGTACAATGCTGATCTCGTCCAGCCACTCCTCATCCTCGCCGAGCATTTCAGCGACACGGCTGATCGTGAAGACGTAGCTGATCCCGGCCATGGTCAGGCCGCCTGACTGGCCTGCGCGCTCGGCCTATGCCAATTCCACGGCAGCAGCTCGTCGAGCCTTTGAACCGGATGCTCGGCAATGCAAGCGAGGACGTCGGCGAGCCAGGCTTGCGGATCGACATCGTTCATCTTGGCAGTGACAATCAGGCTGTACATCACCGCGGCACGCTCGCCGCCACGATCGGATCCGCAGAACAACCACGACTTCCGACCCAAAGCGATGCCGCGCACGCCGCGCTCCGCGGCATTGTTGGACAAGCAGATGCGGCCATCGTCGAGGAAGCGTGTGAACGCGATCCAGCGCTTAAGCATGTATTCCATGGCCTTGGCGACGTCGTTGCCGCGCGACAGTTTGGCGCGCTGCTCGCGCATCCAGACCTCCAGATCGGCGACCAGCGGCGCGCTGAGTTCCTGTCGGACCGCCTTGCGCCTTTCAGGGCTTTGACCGTTGATCGCCCGCTCAATTTCGAACAGCGCATCGATCCGACGGACCGCTTCCAGCGCCAGCGGCGATATCACTGCCTGCTTCTTGCCCTGAGCCTTGCGACGGGCGTTCTCGGCCAGATCCGCCATCACGAAGAACGGACGCCGGGCATGGACCCAACAGGCGGCTTCCAGGATCGGTCCAGATTTGCGGCCGACCTCGTAAAGCTTGCCGTAGCCTTCATAGGCGTCAGCCTGGAAGATCCCGCTGTAGTTAGCCAGGTGCGCCTGGGGATGCTTGCCGGCCCGGTCGCGCGAGTAATAGAACGCCGCCCCCGGCGGGGCGGCCCCTCCAAACGGCTTGTCGTCCCTCACGTAGACCCATATCCGGCCAGTGTCGGTCTTGCCCTTGGCCAGAACAGGCACCCTGGTGTCGTCGCCATGCAATCGCTCGGCGCTCAGCACGTAGGCCTCAAGGCGCTTGAACAAAGGCATCAGGGCCGCCGTGCAGCCGCCGACCTGGTCAGCCAGGGTCGACAAACTGATCGGCACGCCCTCCTTGGCATAGCGCTCGGCCTGCCGGTTCAGCGGCTGGTGCTGGCCAAACTTCTCGAACAACACCATCGCCAGCAGGCTGGGTCCGGCCCAGCCCCTGGCGATCACGTGGAACGGCGCCGGAGCCTGGCTGATCTTCTCGCAGTCCCGGCAAGTAAACTTCTCCCGGACGTGCTGGATCACCTTCCAGGATTTGGGAATGACCTCCAGCGTCTCGGTAACGTCCTCACCGAGCCTCGACAGCTGCGACCCGCCACAGCAGGCGCAAGCCAAAGGTCCTGGTATGATCACGCGCTCGCGGGGCAGATGATCCGGGAACGGCTTGCGGGACGGTCGCTTGCGCGTAAACGACGACACGGTGGTGGTTGTGTGCTTGGCTTTGGCCGCGGCCATTTCGGCGGCAAGTTCGTCCTCGGTCGCCGCGGTCTCCAGTTCCTCCAGCGTCAATTCAAGCTGATCCAGCAGCCGCGCGGTGCGCTCTGAACGCTGCCCATAACGGTCACGGTTTAACTTCTCGATCTGCAGCTTCAAATGCGCGATCAGCGCCTGGTCGTCGGAGGCCCTGGCTTTGGCGAAGGCTGCATCCGTCTCCGCGGCAATCCGTTTTCCGCGCTCAATGACCAGCGCCGCTTTCAGCGCTTCGATATCATCGGGCAGAGGTTTATCGCGGCCTTCCATGACGCTGATGGAATCACAAAATCAGCGATTTGCGTTGACTTTTTTTCTGCAGCTCAGAACATTTTTTATGCCTATCCGGCGCTCCGCGGTCGCCAGGTGTGTTGCGGATTTCTCCAGTCGATCGCCTCCAGCAAATAGCTCATCTGCGCCGCGCTCAGCGCCACCACGCCATCCACCGTCGCCGGCCAGACAAAACGTCCACGGTCCAGCCGCTTGGCATAAAGCGACAGTCCGATCCCGTCATGCCACAAGGCTTTAATCAACGAACCAGCGCGACCGCGGAACACGAAGACGTCGCCCGCAAACGGATCGCGGCCAAGGCCCTCCTGCACCAGCAACGCCAAACCATTCATGCCTTTCCTCATGTCGGTGTGGCCGCTGGCAATCCAGATCCGCACACCTGCCGCGACCGGGATCATCGCCGCTCCAAAATGGCAAGCACCCGCGCAAGCGCGGCCCCATCGACGCCGGCGTCAACGATGACGCGACGGTCCTTCCCGATCTCGATTACCATGCGGCCACTGGCCGGCGTAGCAGGAGGTGACGGCGTCGAATCCGCCACGACCATCGCTGGCACAAAACCGGATCGATGACCCGCAGCGCCTTCCGGCTCCGTGCACAAAGATCGTCGCCAATTCAGCAAAAGCGAGCGCGAGATGCCGTAACGCCGCGCCGTCGACGAAATCGCCCGCGGGCTCTGCATGCTCTCCAGAACAATCTTGAGCTTCTCGTCATCCGTCCAGCGTCGACGTCGGCCGGTTTCAACAATTCCGAGCCGCTCAACCTGAGTACTGTACTTATCGCTGTCCATAAGGACTGTTACACAGCACTCATCCTAACCCGACAAGGCGGCCTACACCGGAGGAAGACCCCGGAGGTGGCTGCGCACGTGATGCGGGTCACGGAGACCGCGCATTGGTTGGAATGGCAGAACTGGGCCGATCCTGTCCTGCAGAAACCTTATGAAATTCGTGATGGCTTGCTCCACATTCCTGACGTGCCTGGCGTTGGTCTTGAATGGAACGAGGAAGCGGTCGCGACCAATCAAGCCAATCTGTAGGCTCATCCCCTCGGAGCAAGGTGACAAGGCAGCAAACACGCCGGTGGCGCGGAAGAGTGATACCTTGAAACCTCGACCATCGCGGCAGGTGGCCGTAGATCTGAGTCCTAAGTCATGCGCTTTTCACGGTGCAATGGCCCAGATTCGGTTAGAAATTGTAACCGAATCGCAACAACGCGCGATGTCGCTCGAAGTTAGTCGTGTCGAGCGCGCCCATTTCATTGTGCACGCGGCCTGCGACCTGAGCACTCCAAGCGGCCGACATCCAAGCCTTTTCAGAAAATCTCGCATAGAAGGTCGGGCCGACAAACAG
>DATDLC010000123.1:0-45824 GCA_036519515.1 Pseudolabrys sp.
CGCCCTGCCGTCCGAGCTCGGCGGCGCGCGAGATCACCTTCTCGCCGGCATTCACGCCATAGTGCGACAGACAAAAACGGGCATAGATCGCTACAGCCTCCTCACGGGTCGGCACCCACATGGCTGATCTCCCTCGTTTCCCGTACGTGCCAAAAACAGAATCCGAAGGCGGCGATTGTCAGGCGAGGCAGTGACGTTGACACAACAAGTGATTGCGAAAAACGGAACGATTTCCCGGTTCCCGTTCGCCGCCGCGGCCATGGAACCCGCGATCCACAGGTTTCAGGAACGGGGCCGCCCGGCGGGCGTTTTCATCAGAGCGGCAACAAGGAGGTTGTTATGAAGAAACTTGCCATCGGACTTCTCGCGGCGGCGGGTATCGCGATGTCGGTGCCTGCGAACGCGCAGGGCGTATGGGTAGGCGCGGGCCCGGTTGGCGTCGGCGTCGGCGTTGGTCCGGGCTGGGGCTATTATGACCGTGGATACGGTCCCGGCTATCGCAGCTACGCCTATGACGATGGTTATTCCTATCGCCGTCATTGCCGCATCATCCGCGAGAACCACAACGGGTTTATCAGGAAGGTCCGCCAGTGCTGGTAAGGCCGTCCTGAGCACCTGAACGGAAAGGCCCCCGGGCTTCGGCCCGGGGTTTTTCTTTGTGGTGGATGCCTATTGGTCTTTGGGCCAATCGCAGGGACGGATTGCCTCCGGCTTCGATTTTGCCTCAGTTTGCAGGTGAGCATCGATCGAGTCCTGAGAGACGTGTTTGAAAGACGCACGCTTTTTCGGATTGGCAGGCGTTATGAAGGCGATTGCAATCGGACTTCTCGCTGCGGCGAGCATTGCACTATCGGCACCTGCGAACGCGCACATTTGGGTCGGCGCCGGCGCGACTCCGGGGTGGGGTGGCTATTGGCATTACGACCGCGGGTACCTCGGGCCGACCGCGAACAACTATTGGCGTTACTATCGGATCCCATGCCAGATGGCGCGCGACGGCTCCGGCCGGTGGTGGGTCACCCGCTGCATGTAAGTCGTTTGAGCGTTCAAAGTGACAAGACCTCGGGCATCGGCCCGGGGTCTTTGCTTTGCCGGAACCAGGGCGCAGACTACCTGACAGAACCATAGAGGAGGAATGCATGGTCATCGCCAGGACATGGATCGTTGCCGCTGTGCTCGCATTCACCAGTCTCGCAAATGCTCAGGACGGCCTCGAGCCGAAGAGCCGGCAGGAGCTCAAGCGCGCCGATCTGTCGGGGACGAACATGGAAGTCATCATCTCCGTCATCGAAAATCAGCCTGGCGAGACAATCCCGCGTCACATCCATCATGGCGAGGAAGCCTTCTATGTGCTGCAGGGTGCAATGCTTGAAACAGCGGATGGCAAGCAGATCAACCTGCCGGCCGGCGCGAGCGCCATCAATCGCCGCGATGTCCCGCACGCCGGCTTGAAAGTGCTCGGCAGCACGCCGTTCAAATATCTGGCGGTCCACATCGTGGACAAGGGCGCCAAGCTCTACGACGATCCTCCGAAATAGAGGGCTCAGGTTCGTCCAGTCGCAGCAGCGCGTGCTGCGCTGCCCCTTCCAGTGCCAGTACTTCAGCGGATATGGTCTTGTCGTGGGTGGAGGGGCAATGAGACGACGAGATTTCATCACAGCACTTGGCGGCGGAGTCGCTGCCTGGCCGCTTGCGGCGCGAGCGCAACGCACGGCGATACCGGTCATCGGATATCTCGCTGCGGGCAATCCAAACTGTGAGAAGCGGCTGGTTGACGCATTTCTCAAAGGGCTTGGGGAGGCCGGCTACGAAGACGGCAAGAACGCGAGGATCGAATACCGCTGGGCGGAGAACCAGTACGATCGATTGCCGTCGATGGCGGCCGATCTGGTGGGTCGAGAGATAGCCGTGATTGCAGCAACGACCACGCCGGCCGTTCGCACCGCAAAAGCGGCAGCGGGTGCAATTCCGATCGTGTTCACCACGATCGCCGACCCGGTGCAGATCGGGTTCGTTGCCAGCCTGAACCGCCCCGGTGGCAATGTGACAGGTGCGACCATGTTGAGCGTGGAGGTGGGACCGAAGCTCATGGAATTGCTCCATGGGGCCGTGCCTTCGGCCAGTACGATGGCTCTGCTCCTCAATCCGACCAATCCCAATGCCGAGACCCAATCGAAAAGCAGCCAGCAGGCGGCCCACAAACTCGGCCTCACGCTCCACGTTCTCAATGCCAGCGCCGAGGGTGATTTGGATCCGGTCTTTGCCAAATTGGGCGAGCTCAAGGCCCGTGCATTGGTCATCGGCCACGATGTTTTTTTCAATGCGCAGACGAAGCAACTAGCCGCCTTGACGCTCCGCAACAAGATCCCCGCGATTTACACATTGTCAGAGTTCGCAGCGTCGGGAGGCCTGATCAGCTATGGCGCGAGCCGGGTCGACGCATGGCACCAGGCGGGCGTCTACGTCGGACGGATTCTCAAAGGCGAGAAACCGGCCGAGCTTCCGGTCATTCAGCCAACGACCTTCGAAATGGCGATCAATCTCAAAACCGCCAGGGCGTTCGGTGTCTCCATTCCCTTGACGCTGATCGCAAGCGCCGATGAGATCATCGAATGAAGCCAGCACATCGCCGACAAGCGAGCGAATTTATGCGACGGGCCTCACTCGGGGCAGCCTTTTTGATGGCGTGCATGTCGGCGTTTGGTTCAATCGCGCAGACCGCGCCCTGCATGTTGATCAGGCTGACCGGTACGCAGGGAGGTCCGCCGGCCTTCAAAGGCCTGGCCGGACCGGGAACGCTGGTGCGCTACGGCGAGGACAGCAACAATTGCTCGGCGGTGAAATTACAGTTCGATACCGGCCGCGGCACCGTGATGCGGCTGGCGGAGTTGAACATAGCGCCCGAGCAATTAAACGCCGTCTTTTTCACGCACATGCATAATGACCACACCGAAGGTTTTGCCGATCTCGTGACGCTGCGCTGGATGTTTTTCGGCACGGGCCCCAAGATCGATGCGGTCTGCACTTCGGACGTCGTTTCGACATTGGGCTTCACGGTCAGCTGCCGGAAATTCACCACGCACATCGCTGATTCTTTTATTCAGTCGGGCGAGGTCGCCCAGCGCCATTCCGAGATCAAAGAGCGCACCGCCGGTGGCCCCGCGGATCTGATCAACACGATCACGTTTGAAGCGAAAGACGAGCCGCAGACCGTGTGGTCGTCCGGCGACGTCAAAGTCGGCGCGATCCGATCCACGCATATTGCCGGCCATGTCTCGTATCGCGTGGACACGCCGGCCGGCAGCGTGGTGATCGGCGGAGATGCCGGCAACGATGTGCCGCTGCCTCCGCGCTCGTCGTCGGCATCCGAACAGGTCGAAAGGCTGGCCAAGGGCGCCGACGTGATCGTGCATTCAACGATCCATCCTGCCATGGGCCCGGACAAAGGCAGCGGGTTCTTCCCGCACGCCTATTTTCGTCAAAGCAATGCTTTCGATCTCGGTGCGATGGCCAAAAGGCAGGCACAAAGTATTTGGTGCTCACGCATATGATCCCGCCGCTCGGAGCGGAAAAGCAGGGTCCATTCAAAGTCCCCGGCGGCCCGCTGACGGAAGCGGATTACAGGAAAGCCGTGGAGGACAGCGGCTTTACCGGAAAGACCATCGTCGGAACCGATCTGGCGACCCTTCGCCTGCCACCGCAATGACGGAGCGATACCGATGAAAATTCAACACGCGCTAGGAGTGTCTTTTGCCGTCGGATTGCTGCTTGGTTCCGGCGCAATTTTTGGTTTGCATGCCGCGGCCGTGCCGCCGGCTTTTGTCGTGGTCGAAGTCAACGAAATAACCAACCAGCAGGCCTTCAAGGAAGGCTACGTGAAAATGGGTCCGGCCGCGGTCGCCGAGGCGAAGCTCGCCGATGGCCGTTACCTTGCGCGAACAGGGACTGTCACCGCTCTCGATGGAGAAGCGCCGAAGTTTTTCGTCCTCCTTTCTTTCCAGAGCCTCGACAAAGCAAAAGCCTACAATGCCAGCATGAAAGAACTGACGGCGACCCGTCTTAAATTGACGAAGTCACGCTCTTTCGTCGTGGAAGGTTTTTCGGACAGGTCACCTTGATGTTTGGGTGACTAAAACTGTGAGACGCGGTTATTGCCAATCGATTCACGGTCTGCTTGGCTGGAGGAAGGAAAATGGGGGTACGGCGTCATGAGCGACAGCATCAGACTTGAGAAAATGGAAGAATTGTTTGGCTGCGAGGATTCCGACGAAGCCCTTGAGCGTGCGGCCGGCAAAGAGATTGGGGCCGGCTACACCCTCTTATATTGCACGTCCCAGGATTGCTCGATGATGTCTTGAGTCGCGGCAAGCAGCCATCTGTGTCCGCGGCCGCCGCATATCTGTGTGCTATTTGCCGCTTGTCAGCAGACGCGAAACAGAGCGAATTGCAGGAGCTGCCAGAACGACGACCGGCAGCATCATCATCCACGAGATGATCCACGATAATGTCCAGTGGGTGAGGAAATGGCCGACAGTCACGACCGGCAAGCTGGCAATTCCGGCCGCAAGCAGGCACGTCAACCCTGACTGAATCACAGCAAATACAAAGTGGCTGTATCGACGTATTGAACATTGCGGATTGTCCTCGCCTGACACGATGCGCTCATAAGAAGCAAAGACTGTGCCGAAGAAGGGAGGCGACTTTTGAGCGTCGCATCTGTGCCAGGGTCCTTACCGCGATGAGGTTCGTTTTTTTCGCGGGAAAAGCTCTCGGAATTACTGAAGGTTCGCCAACGCCCCTGCGTCTCAGTCGGCAGGGGTTAAAGGTTTAGCAGCTATTGGGTCGCAGAATTCTTTCCGTGTGAATTTTGGATTGGGGACCATATTCCATGTCAGAACGCTTGATCGACGTCTGCGGTTGCGCATGCAAGATTCAGGTCTACCGCGTTGCAAAAAATATCTGGATAGCAGCGGGCGAGTATCTGGGAGAACATCTCAGAACGCGTGGAAGCAGTGCGGCAAGAGCCGCTTCAGCCTGGCGAAAAGCTGCGGAATTCAGGCTCGCGTAACGGCCGCTTTTCACGGTCTATCGGACACGTTCAGGATTACTCGGATAGACGCCTATACGAATGCAAGTCTCGCCGTATACATCTGTATAGGTCCCCGCGCTTCGCCGCTGGGCTATGTTTCAAACGTCCCCAAGACAAGTACCCCTCTTGTCTTATTTCGAATATGCCGGTCGTGTTCCCCGCGCGACCGGCATAAATCGTTTTAGGGCCTGTCGCCCGCGCCATGCAGACAAGACGTGTGTCCGTGCGAATGTTGACCAATACCAAAAGCGCACATCCAGACGGTGCCCGCCGTCATTCCATTAGACTTCGGTCCAACTCGACCACGAAATTTTGCCCTGCAACAATGCCGTAAACCCAAGCCGGGGTTTCGGCGTTCACCCCAGACTATCGAGGCCAAGTGCGACCAAACCTTCTTTACGCCGCAGGCGACAACGTGACCGACGCGGCGGGGAGGGAGAAAGTCCTCCAGTCTTTCGACGAGCGGATGATGCGCCGCTGTCTCGCTTTGGCGGCACTCTCTTCCCACCAACGTGAATACCCATTTGGCGCCGTGGTCGTGCGAAACGGCGAAATCGTGGCGGAAGCAACGAACCGAGTGGCGCGGGATTGCGATGTCACGCACCACGCCGAAGTCGTCGCCATGGCAGAAGCGCAACAACGGCTCGGCAGCGCGGACCTCAGCGATTGTACACTTTACAGCAATGTTGAGCCCTGCGCGTTGTGCAGCTACACGATCCGAGAGGCCCGGCTCGCCAGGGTGGTCTTCGCCTTGCGTTCGCCCGTAATGGGCGGGTTTTCACGCTGGAATATACTGAACGATCGGGATCTGTCGGCTGCGATTCCGCAAGTTTTCGTGCCGCCCCCTGAAATCGTCGCTGGCGTGTTGGCGGAGGAGGCTGACGCAGCGCTGCGGCAGATCGCTCCGGTCGTCTGGGCTTTCATTCGTGCGAATGGATTGCTGCTTGTCGAGCCGCAGAACATTGCGCCCCCTGCGCAACGCGTTCGCTCGTCCACCAGTCTATTGCGCTGGTTGACCCGCGCTCTGCGCCTGACCTTGTCAGACCGCTTTGGTCGTGGGCGTAACAAAGCACAACCACGAGCGAGCCGTGCGAACAGCGAGCCGATGCTTTGACTGAATAAGCTACCGCGCTTTGACCTCTTCATATTTTGAAAGCGCTCTTTTGAACGTGTCGTTGAAGAGCCACATCGCATCGAGAATTTCGCGGAAGGTGGCGGATGTCTTTGCGCGGTCGGCACGTCCGAAAGTGAAGACGCTGTTGTTCCGCAAATATCGCATGATCCTCGGCTCGGAAATTCTGTGGTTGAGCAGGTTGCCCGATTTCAGAGCGGTCCGGGTCGGCGTCGGGATGATCTGGATAAGCTCGAAAAGCTTCATCTGATCGATCGGGTCCGGGAGCGTTTTCACGATGGCCGGTATTTGCGGAAAGAGATCCGCGTGCGCGCTGACAAGGGCGTCCCGCACGGCGGTCCAGTGATTGAGCCGGTGATCGCGATTGCCGATCCGTGCCTCCTCCTTATCGTCACGAGCAATGATTGCGGGATCGAAAGCCGCTATCGACTTTTTCATTTCAGCCAATTTCTTTCGACCGCTTTGATCTTCCGATGGACCCGTTTGAAAGCTTCCTTTGTAGGTGTTCGAACGTGCATTGCCAATGTTTTGCTTGCCATTTGTTTCGGCAAAAAAGAGTCCGAGGCTGATGCGCCCTGCGACCTCGACGGTTTTTCCGTCGAGGCCTTTCGCTCGCGCAATGGCGGTCCCAAGGTCGACGACATCCTTGAATGGCGTATCCGAGCTTTGCGCATTCGCTGGCGGCGCTTCCATGATGTCGAACAGGCGCCTGTATTCGTCAATCAACGGCTCGATGTCGGCATCGAAGTACGCCGGAGGAATCCCGAATTTGTTGGGTCTTCCGATTCTGGACGGAAGGGCATCGGTGAGGTCCTTGTACGCACTCATCATATTGATGCGTGCAAGGTAGAGCGCCTGTCCGGGCAGGTTCGGCAACGGCTGCTTGGAATCGATCTGGGCGCGCCGGTCGGCCAAGACTGTCTTAAAGGCCTTTAGCGCATCGTTATACGCATTGAGCGCTTCGGACTGCGCTTTGGTGAGCGCGGGCTGGCCTCTTGCAGGGAGCATCGAACCGACAATGCCAACGCCGGCCGGGACGAGCAACGTGACCGCGACGATCCTCGCTGCCGCGCCTATACACGCCGCTCGTATCAACTTCAAAATCGATACCTTGTAAGGCGCACTCACGCAGCCTTGAGCGCACTCGAGATTTCGGTCAGCGTTGCTTTCTCGGCTTCGCTGACCGGAACGCCGCCAATGCCGAGGAATCCACCTTCGTTGGATGCTTCGGCAACATGCTGACTGATCTGCTGGAGCCACGCCTTATAAGCAGCAGCATCGGCGGGCGCCTTGGCGTCAACGATAGCTGCGGCCTGCCGCAATGTCTCGATGCAAGCGTCCTTGATCTCGGCGGGCTTGCTTTGCTTGAAGCGGGTCTTCAGTCCGTCGCGCGCCGCGCTTCCCTCGGCCGCACCGAAATCGGCGATCACGGCCTTGATCAGTCCATTGGCTCCGGGATCCGTTTTCGCTTTTGCCATGGCCGAGCCGCCGGCGAAGCTCTCTTTCAGAAGACCCCACAAGCCACTCGGCTCGGCGGCCGTAATCGCGATGCCGGCGGCGATCACGCTTTGAAGGAGAACTTTCCATTCCTCGGGTGTGAAATTGGATTTGTCCGCCATGAGCGTCGACTCCTGTACCTTGGGCGTGACCCCTCAGCCCGGTCCGACGACGGACCGCCCGAATGATGCAGCTATTGGTCGATCAATTCGAGCCGCTCTGTAACGGCCCTTCGGATAATTCAAGGCGACGTAGGTGATAGAGGCGACCTGTCAGATTCCGGTTCGCGGCACGCGCCGTCGAGCGGGCAATTTTCGGGGGGAGGGGCCGACCCCTCTCGCTCATCACACTCGCCAGCCAGAAACGCCGCCAGGCAAACCGGTCGGCACTTCGGCAAGGCTCGCGGTCAATCCCTGTTTTGGTCATCACACACCTGCCAGCTTTTCGGATCGGTTTTCGTTACCGGTGAGGTTAACGGGGGTCGGTGACCCTTCGACATCTATACGTGGGTATAATCAGGTATAGGCCGGACGCATTCGCGCGGCCCCGGATTAAGGTTTTTCCCTTACGGTTAATTTGAAATCCGATTGAAGGAGCACGAGCGGCATTTAGGGTGCGGGCCGAACGGATGGTCCGATAATGCTGCGCATTCTTGCAAGCAAGCACGACGTTCTTCGGGCGCTGAGCCCGAAGCCGAGGCCTCCCTATGAGGAGGTCTGGCATCTATGGACGGTGCTCGTTCCGAGACGATCGATCACAGGCCGCCTGCTGTGGGGAACGGTTTTGCGCCGTCGTGACGACGGCCGATGGATCTACAGGCAATACACCGGAAGCATTGAACCGACTGAATTCCGCGTGCGCGCTCACCAGAGCTTCTAAGCGCGTCACTGCTGCAGTCTTACAGGAGGAACGTATGAGATTAGCAACCATTGCAGCACTCACTGTGCTCGTCGCATTGCCGGCCGATGCCGTGCAACAGCGTTACCAGACTGCTTCGCTGGCCCCGACATGCGACAACGGTGCGCGCTGCACCACGATCAACGCCGCGGTACCCATAGCGCCTGATGTAATGAACGCATTGGAATCCAAAGGTGCGACGGCCCCGGCTCCGCAACCGCCGCGCGCCAACAGGGCGGCCGGTATCGTCGTCTCGCGCAAGACCGGTCCGCGCGCTCGCGTCGGTGTCGCCCATGCCGCCCGTTTCCAGGCCTATATCGATGACCTTGAAACAAATCACGGCGCCCGCGTGCTGTTCATGGGCGGCGTTCGGCCCGGCCGGTGCTCACCTTCCAGCGAGCATCCATGTGGAAAGGCTCTGGATGGGTGCCAGTTCAGCCGAGGTGTGGTCGACCGGCATTGCAATCTGCCTGGTCGCGTTACTCTCGGCCAGGTAGCTGCTGCTCACGGTCTCTTCGAAGGCGGCCGCTGGTGCAATTCGGACTACGGCCACGCCCAGGTCGATGTGACGGCCGCCGGGTGCGGAGAACGCCGCATTAGAATCGTGCAGAGCCGCAGCGTTCAATGACCGGTTCGATGAAACTATCTGCCTGATTCCACGTTGTAAAATGGTGCAGCTGTTTTGCGGGGCTGGCCATGTCGATGGATGCACGTACAGGCGAGGAACACAACGAGCTGATCTTCAGCCATGAGGGCAATGCTCGGGCTGCCGCAAGCGTAATTCTGATCGGCGTCATTGCGGCGCTCATCGGCAGCGTGTTCATGACAATAGGCCCGAAGGTCAAGCAATCACCTCGTCCGGCCAGCGATGCGTCTGTCGGCGCTGCGTCGGCGCCGGTTCGTATCGTCGGCCAGACACCGCGCGACAGTGCTCCGTGCGACCAGCAGGTCTGGCCGAATATCGATCAGCGTTGTCTTGTCCGCTCGGAGCCCGCGCTAGATCCCGGCAATACATCGTCACCTGCGCGCACCAGCAAACTCTCGCCGCCGCCTGCACCAACGACAACAGCTCAACCGCCGTCACAGGACCCGGTTAGCGGGAGGCCATCGTATAACGCATTGCCACCGGCGGTACGCCAAAGAGACTCGTTCAACCTCGTGGAGCCGTCGGACGAGGCGGCCATGCCGTTGTACGATGAGGCCGACAAAGTGCGTCAACAGGAGTTCACGGAGTCACCGCCACGCAAGCGTCCGCGGCGGCACGACAGGTCCTTCCGCTTCCATTTCGGTCCGTTTCGCTTCTAGTTGAAAAGGCGCTGCTCCCTCGCCTCGCTTGCAACCACGGGGGAATGAGCGCAACGTTGTGTGCGGAAACTATGCGACGATTGTTGCTTGGGTGCAGGGGGGCTTGCATGAAACGACAAACTATCGTTGCCGCCGCGGCGGCGTTGATGTTTCCCGCCATGACCGTTGCAGCTGAATTAAAAATCCTATCGACACAAGCCACGGAAGAGAGCTATCGCGAACTGGTCCCGCAATTCGAAAAGGCCACCGGACACAAGGTCACAACCATTTTCACTGGAACACTTGACGCACAAAAGCGACTGGCGGCCGGCGAAAGCTACGACATGATCATCATGGCGGGTCCGGCGATCGACGCGCAGATCAAAGCCGGCAAGGTCGTGGCCGGTAGCCGAGTCGATTTGGCCAAATCCGGTGTGGGCGTCGGCGTGCCGAAAGGGGCACCGAAACCTGACATCAGCACCACCGAGGCTCTGAAGAAAGCCCTGCTGGCGGCAAAGTCCATCGGTTATTCCACCGGCCCAAGTGGTGTCTACGTGATCAGTCTGTTCGAAAAGCTGGGCGTGATCGATCAAGTCAAGGAAAAGCTGAAGCAGACGCCGACCGGTGTTTTTGTGGGGACGATCATTGCCAATCGCGAGGTCGAAATCGGCTTCCAACAGGTCAGCGAGATGGCAAATTTCCCCGGGGTCGACTACGTCGGTCCGCTTCCCGACGAGGTGCAGCAGACGACGGTGTTCTCGAGCGGCATTGCCGTCGATGCCAGGGAAGCCGACGCGGCCAAGGCGCTAGTGAAATTCCTAACGACTCCTGAAGCAGGGGTAGCGTTCAGGAAGCGCGGCATGGAGCCGGGCTGAAACACCCGCGTCGACGCCTGTATACGCTTTAAGGCAAAGCCCGGACCGGCGCGCAGGCGTCGCAACGATTTGAATTGAATCGTTAAGCAAGGCGAAGGATGGCCCGCATATAGTCCGGCCACACACTGCGAGCGCGTCCCACCACGATCGAGAGCATTTGAGACTGCCGATGACGGACGTTGCCGCCATTCAGCCCGTTCGATTGCCCACGGTGTCCTATGCGCCGTTCCGATAGATGGAGGCCGTGCCCTGGTTGATGCTCGCGGCCGCCACGCGCGTGCTTACTGTGAAGGGCGGTCTGGTCTGGTTGTTCGCTGCCGTTTGCTCCGATATCGCGATTTTTCTCGCGTTCCTGCTGGCCGCGCGTCGAATGATCGAGCTGTCCGACGGCAAAACCGGGCTCTACAGGCTCTCTTTCGCGCAGCAACTGACTCTTGCGCGCAAGGTGATGGTGCCCATCATCCTGATGATGCTGGTTGTTTCCACGATTGTCTTCAGCCTGGCTGCGCGGAGGACCGGGCTCAATTTGCTGCTCGGCTTCGGCGGCATCGCTTTCGATCAGTGGACACCGTCCGGCATGGTCTGGAGTGCGTTTCTGGCGGCGGTGAGCTTGTTGCTGCTGCTCAAGGCTGAAAGCACCGGAAAGGCCAACCTGTTCGATGCGCTGAGGGAGCTCTGGGATCGCTCTGTCTGCATGGTGCCGGCAATAATCGCGGTGAGTTTCGCCGATATCGGGCTGAGCGTCTGTCAAGGTATGGTCCGAAGCGTGTGTATGCCTTCTGGCAAAGCTCTACCGCGCCATCGCTTGTCCGGGCACTCGTCTTTTTCTTCTTCATTTTCGCCTTTGCGTCGATTCGAGTCTGGACAACCCTCGCAATTTTTGTGTTTGCATTGCGCGAGTCATACCGGCGTGGCGTCACCTCCGCCTGATCCGCGACGACGTATTCCCACGGGTCTTTCAATCCGCATTCAGAAAAACGTTACCTGAGATGCAGCCCCGTGGCCGTATATCTTTAGGGAATAGACCGCGGCATTTCTCAATCTCCTGCGCAGTCCCAACGACAGGAGAGTGCAATGAGAAAGTTACTAACCGTCTTGGCTATGATCGGTACCTTCGCGACGCCGGCGATTGCCAGCGATCATTCCGCCGTTCAGAACGACCGAACTGCACTGCCCCAGCAAGGGTCGGAATCCTTTGCCATGACACCAAAGTCCGGCTCGGCGATCAATTCCAACAGCCGCGAAGCCACCGGAGGCGGCAGCCTCGGTTACAATGAAATGCTCCGCTTCTACTGAAGGTCTTACTTCGGCCGAGCCCTTTCGGCTCGGTCGAAGTCTTTCCAATCTGCAAGGAGAGGGCTCGTCACGGTGGAAACGTTGCTTCCGCAGTAGCTTTGCCAAGGGCTTTGCCGGCCGCATCGAGTGCCTGCACGGTCCAGCGATAATTGTGGCGCTGGCCGCCCGGTGGACACGGGCCCGTATAGGCAATTGCACCTTGCCGCACGTAGTTTCCGGAAAATGGGATCGTTGAACCACCATGGTGGAATGACGTCGCATTGAGGTCGGTCATCATGAAGCTCAAGGACTTGGTGCCTGCAGGCACATTTCCCAACTGGAACGGCGGCGAGGTCGATGCGCAGGCCGGAATTCCGACCCACGAAAAGCGCAGGGACATCGATGACGTGTCGTCCGCGGCTGGTTGGTAAAAGAAATCGAAATAGAGACCGACAATGCAAAGTACGGCCAGCAGCGCTATCGTGAAGCGGTAAGCGATACCTTTTACCATGCGATAGTGTAGATCACGCGCGATTGTCGAAGTTGAGGGTTGCGCGAGGCAAGCAAACAAACGCGCGCCGGCTATGGTGCAATCGGTGAATTGAATTTTCGCGCGGTTTCGACGATCCAGTCCCGATAAAGCGTTAGTGGTGTGACACCTGTGAGGCCACCGCAGCCTTCTTCGTCACCAGGCGCCGTTGACCAACTCACCACGCCAATAACCAGCGGGCCGTCGCCATCGAACGCCGGCGCGCCGGAATCTCCCGTGCAGCCGCCTAATCCGATGCGCTGGTTCTTGGTTGCGGTGTCATAGAGACGGATCTGCAGGGAGCCGGGCATGCCCGTCACCGTGAGGGTCGCCATTCGAGGCAGTCCCAGTCCGCGCGCCGTTCCGGCAACCGTCACCCCAAAACCGGCAATCGTGAGCGTGTCGCCGGCGACAACACGGCGCGGCGCCGCAAGCGTCGCCGGCACCACGATGTCCGGTAAAGGTGCAGCAAGTTTGAGCAGCGCGACATCGGCTGTGGCGCGGCTTGCAGCGTAGCTTGCATAGTCAAAGCGTGGATGGCGCGAAATCGCGCGCACGGGGATCGGCACGCCGGTCTGGTAGGGCTTGATTGTGTAGTCGACCTTGCGGATGACGCAATGCGCGGCCGTCAGGACAAGATCGGGCGCCAGCGCGGTACCGGTGCAGAGATCGTCGCGCGTATCGACAATCATCACGATCGGTCGCGCCGCCCATCCGGCCGCCGGCGGTGCATTGCCGGTCAGAGCGAGAGCGGGCGCGCCGAGCATCAAGAAAGCAATGACGGAAAGGACGCGGGGCATGCCCGCCAAGGATAGCACATGACTCCCATTTTGCTGACAGGACCTGACATCGAGCCACTATCGCTCGAGGAGACAAAGATATTCTTGCGCGTCGAACACAGCGACGAGGATCAGCTCATCGCTGCCCTTATTGCCGGCGCGCGTATCCACATCGAGGCGCAAACGCAAACCGCGCTGATCAGCCAAAGCTGGCGCATGGTGCTCGACGCATGGCCGAGGCGCAGACGCATTCCCGTGAGTATGGCGTCAATTCCGGTATCGCGCGCAGCGCCAAAGTTCTGCGACGTGCGCCCGAGCTGTCGGACAACGCAGGCACCATTACCGACAGGGTTGTAGCGGCTGCTTGCTCAGTGACTCCCAGCGGTTGATCGCTTCGATTTGCGACGAACGCCTGCATTTCCCTGCAATCACTGAGGACCTGGTCGGTTTTTGGCGCCGGTTGAGGGCGGCGGGTCGCGGACGTGAGATCAGCGGCACTGAAGATGGCGGCGGACAGCCGCAAGTCCCTGGAATGAAATCCTTTTTCGGAGAAATGCAATCGATGTGGAATAAGGTGAAATCCTGGTTCAAAAATTCGGCAACCATTCTTTGGGCGCGCATACAGGTGTTCGCGGGCTTGGCTCGTTGCCACACTGATGGCGCTCGCGTCCGATCCAGATGTGAGCGGCGCAATTCAGGTGGCATTGCAGCCAAAATTTATTCCGTATTATGTCATCATCGTCGGGCTCATCACCGAAATTGCCCGCCGGCGTACGGCCGGGAGGACGGAATAGATGCTGTCCGTCGTCCTTGGTTGGCTCGGCAATCTGCTTGGTGGCCCGTTCGCGAAGGCAGCGCTTGATGCCTATCGAGCCAAGCTTACGGCCGGAAACACCAGCGAGAGAATTGCCGCCGAACTCGCCGCGCGCGAATTGTCGGTTGAGCAGCGCGAGCGTGAACTGGCTACGCAAGCGGTGATTGCCGAGCAGGGACGCTGGTACACGGCATTGCCGCGTCCGCTTTTTCTTTCGCATTTGTCATATACGTGTGGAAAGTTGTGGTCTGGGACAAGGTTCTGGGTTTCGGTACGACCACAGCGCTTCCCGACGACGTGGGGTAGTGGGCGATGATTGTTTTGACCGCCTATTTTGGTGGACGGTCAATTGAAAAGGTGGCGCGTATTCTCAATCGCAGATAAAGGGCGCCACCCGCTTGGCTTTCAGGGTGATGACCGCCAAACTCTTCGTAAATGTTGCGGAGTGCATTGCATGGACGTTCTCGAGGCAGTCTCATCTCGGTACTCTTGTCGAGCTTTTTTATCGACGCCAATTCCCGAAAAAATCGTCCGTGAAATTGTTGAGCGCGCTGCGCGCGCGCCCTCGGCCGGCAACATGCAGCCCTGGCGAGTTTATGCCATTGCCGGCAAGCGTGTTGACGAACTCAAGGCGCTTCTGGCGCCGCGCATGGCAACCGAACTCCCGAAGGGCGAGGGCACCGACTATACGATCTACCCCGAGCCCTTGACGGAACCGTATCGGTCGCGCCGATTTACAGTCGGCGAATTGCTCTACCAGTCAATAAGAGTGTCGCGTGAAGACAAATCATCGCGCTATAGACAGTATGCGCGCAACTATCAGTTTTTCGGCGCGCCCGTCGCCTTATTCTTCGCCCGCGAAACGGCTCATGGACCAGCACAATGGGCGGACATCGGCGGCTATCTTCAAACGGTTGCCCTGCTGGCGCGTGGATATGGCCTGCACACATGTCCGCAGCAGGCCTGGGTTTCTTTCCACCGCACAGTACGCGCGTTTCTGCATCTCCCCGACAATCTCATGATCTATTCGGGCATGGCCCTCGGATACGAGGATGTGGCTGCCCCGATCAATTCATGGCGCTCCCCGCGCGAGTCGCTCGACGCATTCGCGTCGTTCCAGGGCTTCGATAAGTAGCGGAAAACAGGCATTTAGGGCGTTCAGGCGGCGTTCACCGGCTTGCCGCTAATACCCGCCTATGCCGGTTCCCCGACTTCTTCCGGCCCTCTTATTGCTCGGCAACACGGGCCTTTCGGCCATGGCGGCCGAGGCCTCCCAACACGGCTCGTGTCTCACAAGAGACGAACAGCGCGCCGCGGTTGACGACCACCGGACTATTTCGCTCGGCCAAGCCATCAAATCGCTGCGCCAGTACCGCAAGCACTCCGAAGTCGTACGGGCTCGCCTGTGCCGGCAGAACGAGAAACTCGTGTATGTGCTGACTCTGCTTGGCCGCAGTGGCAAAGTAGTCGACGTTACAATTGACGCCGTAAATGGTGAGTACCATGCCGGCCCGTGAGTGGAGAATAATGCCTTGCGCCTCCTCGTGATCGAGGATGATCCCGACCTTAATCGCCAACTCGCCACAGCGCTGACCGACGCCGGCTATGTCGTCGATCGCGCCTTCGATGGCGAGGAAGGCCATTATCTCGGTGAATCCGAACCCTACGACGCTGTCATTCTAGATATCGGCTTACCGAAGATGGACGGCATATCCGTCCTTGAAGCCTGGCGCCGAACAGGACGCGCCATGCCGGTGCTTATGCTCACTGCTCGCGACCGCTGGAGCGACAAGGTGCAAGGCTTCGATGCCGGAGCCGATGATTACGTCGCCAAGCCGTTTCATCTGGAAGAGGTGCTTGCGCGCGTCCGTGCATTGCTCCGTCGTTCGGCCGGCCATGCCAAGAGCGAGTTCAATTGCGGACCGGTACGGCTCGACACGCGCACCGGTCGCGTTTCGGTCAATGGCAATCCGGTCAAGCTTACAAGCCATGAATATCGTTTGCTTGCCTACTTGATGCATCATACCGGTCGGGTCGTGTCCCGTACCGAGCTGGTCGAACATCTTTACGACCAAGATTTCGACCGCGACTCGAACACGGTCGAAGTATTTGTCGGTCGCATTCGCAAAAAGCTCGGCGTTGAAATCATTCAGACCGTGCGTGGCCTAGGATATTTGCTCACCCCACCTGATGCACGTTGATGGGATGCGCGCCAACTCACTCGCGCTACGTCTGTTCCTGTCGGCCACCGCCTGGGCGGTGATCATTCTTCTCATTACCGGGATTGTGCTGTCGTCGCTGTACCGCCAGGCCGTCGAGCGCGCTTTCGATCGCCGCCTCGGTGTCTATTTGCGCACACTTGTGGCGGACGTCGCTTCGCCGGAGGAAGGAGGCGAAAAATTTCCCCAATCGCTGGGAGAGCCGCTATTTGAATTGCCACTATCCGGATGGTACTGGCAGGTTACCCGGCTGGACCCCGCCAAGACCGAAGTACGAGCCTCGCGCTCCCTTTGGGACGGTGGTCTGCCGCATCTGCAAGACTATGGTATCGCAGCCGGCCCAAACGGCTCCCGCGAGGGCTATGTGTCGGGCCCCGAGGATCAACACCTTCGGCTGGTTGAGCGCAACATCGATCTTGGCGATGAGGGGCACTACCTCGTCGCCGTAGCCGGCGATGCCGCAGAAATTTCCGAGGAAACACGTTCTTTCGACCAGGCGCTGATCATCACCTTTTCAATACTCGCTGCGGTCCTTCTGCTTACGACCGTGTTTCAGGTTCGGTTCGGTCTCGCCCCGCTTAAACGCATTTCAGACGGACTGGCGGCTATTCGCTCGGGAAGCGCCGAGCGGCTGGAGGGGACTTTTCCGGAAGAAATCGCTCCGCTTGCGCGCGAAACAAACGCTTTGATCGAAGCAAACAAGGAAATCGTTGAACGTGCGCGCACGCATGTCGGCAATCTTGCTCACGCTCTTAAGACGCCTCTTTCGGTCATGGTGAACGAGGCGACGGCGCGCGGCGGTGAGACTTTCGCGCAAAAGGTGCTCGAGCAAGCCGACATCATGCGCGACCAGGTCGCGCGCCACCTGGAGCGCGCACGACTTGCTGCCCGCCTGACCGTAGTCGGGTCGGTCACGGAGGTGGCACCGGTTGTGACTGCGCTTGCCCGGACCATGGAAAAGATCCACCGCGACAAGAACCTCACCATAGACGTACACGCTGACGATAAAGCTCAGTTCCAGGGTGAACGTCCGGATCTTGAAGAGATGATGGGAAATCTCGTCGACAACGCCTGCAAGTGGGCATCGTCACGCGTTTCGATCGAGGTTGTGCGGGAGACGACTGAGCGGGCCGGTGACCGACAAGCCATTCGCATCATCGTTGATGACGATGGTCGCGGTCTGTCGCCATCCGAGCGTGAGCAAGTTGCGAAACGTGGCCAACGACTGGACGAAACGAAACCTGGTTCCGGTCTTGGGTTGTCGATCGTCGTCGAACTGGCGGCGCTCTATGGCGGCAACCTGACACTCGGTACCGCGCCGCTCGGTGGGTTGCGTGCGGAACTGGTTCTTCCCACGGCGTAGCGTCTGACTTGAATTTCGCGCGAGCCGAAGTTTTGCCCTATTGCGTCCATGTCGATAGGCTAATCGGTCATTCCGCCACTTTTTGAGGATCGATATGTCCGCGCCCAAGTTTGCCGTAATCGCAGTTGCAGGTCTCACGCTTTGTGCGTGTATGGCAAGTTCGGACGCGCCTGGGCCAGGGCCGGTCTCAGGACCGGGCCCGAGGGAGGGTGCCGGCACCGTGGTCGGTGCAGGTACCGGGGCGCTCCTTGGCGCGGCGGTGGCAGGTGGTGGGACCGGAAACCGTATCGCCGGCGCGGCGATTGGCGGTGTTCTCGGGGGCTTGATTGGCAATCGAATCGGCGCGGCGCTGGATGACGAAGACAAGGAACGCGCCTACGCGGCGCAAATGGATGCCCTCGAACGCGGGCAGCCCGGGGCGCCCGTTTCGTGGCGCAATCCGGATTCTGGCCGTTACGGAACCATTGTCCCGGGCGCCGCCTACCAACAGGCCGACCGCAAGTGTCGGGCCTTTACCCATACGATCTACATTGACGGTCGGCCCCAGACCGCGCGCGGCACTGCTTGCCGCAATCCGGACGGCACGTGGACGGCCGTCGGCTAACTTCTCGATACACTTAACAAAGTCTTAACGGCCGCCGCCGTATCAAGCCGAAGGGCTTGGATTCGGATAGACCGAGAATGGCGGGCGCCGAAACGACCGTCGAGAAATTACGGAAATTTCTTCGCGAGCTTTCGCCGGGAGCGCGTTCGCTGCTGGTCGGTGAACTTGAGCGAAGCGTTCTGCGTGGCGATGAAGTTGCCGGCAGCGACCTTATTCTGCAGGAATTGCGACGCATCATGCGCGAGCAGCGCGACGGAGCTGCTCGCCTTGATGACTCCGCGCAGTTGCTGTTCAAGCCTCTTGAGCCGTTCCTTGTCGATGATCGCGGCGACCGCAAACATCCGGGGCGTGTTGCTCGCACGTCACTCGAGGCACTGTGGGGTTGGGTCCAGCGCGACCTGCTGCCCGAAGACGCGAGGGCCTTGGCGGCCGATGTCAACGAAGCAATGCTTGCCGGGGATCTGGCAAGGACCGAGCGTCTTACGCGCGTCTTTCAGGATCGCGTCGCTGCAGCGATAGAAGCGAACTTCAATGCTGCCGCTGAGGATGAAAAAATCCGCGGCGAATATTGCAGCAGATCGGTACGCCGCGCGCCGGCGAGGAACTTGCCGCCCTAAAGTGTGCGCTCAAGGGACGTGACGTACTTGCGTCTCTTTCTGCGCGCCTGCCATTGCAGATCGCTAACCTGGCGAATGACCAGCTCGACGAGTGCAAGGCCCTCATCGAGAATGCCGCTGCACGCGATGGCAAACTGTTTCTGTATGCGTTGCTGACGGTAATGAATCGAATGACGGCGCCATGGCAATTGATCAGGCTCGGCGTCAGGGCGGCAGGCAGCGATACCGCGGCTCGTGTGGCGGAAACAAACTACGGCGTGGCGGTCAACATCGTGCTTGCCGAGCTGGAACGGATGGTTGCTGAGTTGCGCGACGATCTGCGGAGCGGCCAGGGCATTGCCGTGGGATCGCTTCTAAAGACCATCCGTGATTCTGCGCGTGGCCTGCGTACCGAACTGGCGCTACCCGTCGACAGCACCTGGGGTCGAGCCCTCGCAGCGCAACGAACGCAGATTTCCGATCTGCTGAGGACGGAAATAGAATCAATGCCCGGTCGTGTACGGCGCCTGTTACGGCCACGACCGTCGCGGGAGATCCGGCCCAATTCCGTCTTGGATCCGAATGGGGTTGCTGAAGTCGAGGCCTTGGTTGAGTTCGTCGGTATTTGCCGCTATTTCGCGGGTGAACTTGCAATCAATGAGATGACCCAACGCGCCCTGACGGAACTTCGGCAGTATCTTTATAACGGCACACAGGCGTTGCTTGAGGGTCTGCGCCACGCTGGAGAGGCTGATCGCACCTTCCGACAGTCGCAGGTCGATGCGGCCGTGCGTTTCTGCGCCAAGGTCTTCGGCCGAGAATATGCCGCCTTGCTGGGAAAGGCGGCAGAGGTCGCCGGAGCTACAGAGCCAAAGGCCGCGCGCGCCTGAAACAAAGCGCTTTTCGCCTCATGCCGCATCGTTGATCTTGCGCATTGCGGCCATGATCGGGCGTGATGTATGCCCTGATCCGCCCGGAGGGGTACCCGGTCAAGTGAATGTGAGGCTCGATGCTTCTGTGGTCTGTCTTCGCACTAATGACGGCAGTGGCGATTTTGTCCGTCCTGTGGCCGCTGAGCCGTACCGCAGAAGTGCAGGCCGGAAGCGATATCGCAGTCTATCGCGATCAATTGGAAGAAGTTGACCGGGATCGCAAAGCGGGTTTGATAGGTGAGGCCGAGGCGCAGGCGGCACGGGTCGAGGTCTCGCGCCGTCTTATCACGGCTGCGGACCAAACTGCATTTGCTCATTCGTTGCCGATCGGCTCATCTTTATGGCGTCGTCGCGCTGCAGCCGTGGCGGCGGTCGTTTTGCTGCCGCTTGTCGCCGCTACGCTGTACCTTGCAAACGGATCGCCACAACTGCCCGGCCAACCGTTGCAAGCCAGGCTCCGCGCGGTGCATCAGGACACGTCGATTGCCGCTCTGGTATCGCAAGCCGAAGCACATCTTGAGCGCAATCCCGATGATGCGCGTGGCTACGAGGTGCTGGCACCGGTCTATCTCCGCCTTGGCCGCTTCGCCGATGCGGTCAATGCGCGGCGCAAGCTCATTGCTCTGAGCGGAGAAAGTGCCGAGCGGCAATCCGACCTCGGTGAAGCTCTTGTCGCGGCAAGCAATGGTATCGTAACTGCGGATGCCAAATCGACCTTCGAGCGTGCGCTTGCACTCGAGCCCGGCGAACTCAAGGCAAAGTTTTACATCGGAATGGCGGCAGAACAGGACGGCGATCGCGGCAAGGCAGCCGCGATCTGGCGCGACATGATTGACAAGGCGCCGCCCGGCGCGTCTTGGCTGCCAATGGTGCGTGATGCCTTGGCGCGGCTGGGCGTCGATCCGCCGACTGCCGCGACGACAGGGCCGAGCGCTGAAGATGTGGCCGCTGCGGGTACTATGAGTGAAAGGGATCGCGACGACATGATCCGCGGTATGGTGGCGCGGCTCGCCAATCGGCTGAAGGATAACGGTGACGACGTTGAAGGATGGCAGCGGCTATTGCGCGCTTATATGGTACTGGGCGAGCGCGACAAGGCAAAGGCTGCCGCTGTCGATGCGAAGCGGGCCCTCGCCAGTGATCCCGACAAGCTCCGCCGGATTGAAGATATGCTCAAGAATCTGGGGCTTGAAGGCTGAGATGGAATGACCCGCAAGCAACGACGCTTGGTGTTGATTGGAGCGAGCCTTGGCGTTCTCGCGGTCGCGGCTGTATTGGTACTTGGCGCGTTGCGCGATTCGATCGTGTTTTTCAATTCGCCGACAGATGTCGCGGAAAAGCGCATAGCGCCGGGAACGCGCATGCGGATCGGCGGGCTCGTAAAGCCAGGCAGTCTTCAGCGTGGCGATAATCTGCAGGTGAATTTCGCTGTAACGGACGGGAAAACGGATATGGTTGTCCGTTACCAGGGCATCGTTCCGGACCTTTTTCGGGAAGGGCAGGGTGTCGTCGCTGAAGGCAAGCTGGAATCCGGGGGAGTACTTGCTGCCGACACGGTACTGGCCAAACACGATGAGCGCTATATGCCGCGCGAGGTTGTAGACGCGTTGAAGAAGAGCGGGCGCTGGCAGGAAGGCGAAACGAAAAACTCGGGGAGTGTGTCGCAATGACCCCAGAGCTCGGTCACTACGCTCTGGTGCTGGCTTTGGCTCTGGGCCTGATCCAGGCCATTGCACCGATTATCGGTGCCCGCGCGAACGACGCCGCCCTGATGCGACTCGCCAGTTCGACGGCGCTGATGCAGTTCGTCTTTGTCGGCTTGGCGTTTCTGGCGTTGATCGTCTGTTACGTGACCTCGGATTTCTCGGTTGCGACGGTCTATGAAAATGCACATTCGACGATGCCGCTGATCTATAAGGTTACAAGTGTATGGGGAAACCACGAAGGCTCGATGCTCTTGTGGGTTCTAATACTCTCTTTTTTTGGAGCTTTGGTCGGCGCACTTGGCAGGAACCTGACCTCTACGCTGAAAGCGTATGTGTTGGCAGTGCAATCGTGGATAGCTTGTGCGTTCTATTTATTCATTCTTTTCACTTCTAACCCTTTCGTGCGTCTGGCGCAGGCCCCATTCGAGGGGCGTGATCTGAATCCAATCCTGCAGGACATCGGTCTCGCCATTCACCCTCCGCTGCTCTACCTCGGCTATGTCGGTTTCTCGATCGCATTTTCGTTTGCGATTGCGGCCCTGATCGAAGGACGCATTGATGCAGCTTGGGCGAGGTGGGTGCGTCCATGGACGCTTGCCGCTTGGATGTTCCTCACCGTTGGCATCGCTATGGGCTCGTACTGGGCTTATTACGAGCTCGGGTGGGGCGGTTTCTGGTTCTGGGACCCGGTGGAAAATGCCTCGCTGATGCCATGGCTGGCCGGTACCGCACTTTTGCATTCGGCCGTGGTCATGGAGAAACGCAACGCGTTGAAGATCTGGACGCTGTTGCTTGCCATCCTGGCCTTCTCACTTTCGCTCATCGGCACGTTTCTTGTGCGATCGGGCGTGCTCACATCGGTTCATACCTTTGCCAACGATCCGGCACGCGGCGTGTTCATCCTCGCAATTCTGGTTGTATTTATCGGCGGTGGCCTCTCGCTGTTCGCTTGGCGTGCCCCGATGCTCAAGCAGGGCGGT
The DNA here is from genome assembly GCA_036519515.1 of Pseudolabrys sp. Lineage (GTDB taxonomy): Bacteria > Pseudomonadota > Alphaproteobacteria > Rhizobiales > Xanthobacteraceae > Pseudolabrys. The sequence continues at coordinate 22,572 of DATDLC010000123.1, forward strand.
CTCTTTGCCCCGATTTCGCGCGAAGGCGCGCTCGTACTTAACAACCTGTTCCTTACGACCGCCTGTCTTACTGTCTTCGTCGGCACGCTCTATCCCTTGGCGCTTGAAGCGCTCACTGGTGAGAAGATTTCCGTCGGGGCGCCGTTTTTCAATCTTACCTTCGCGCCTCTCTTTATTCCCTTGATGTGTGCGATGCCGTTCGGGCCCCTCATGGCCTGGAAGCGCGGCGACATCCTTGGGGCGGCCCAAAGGTTGATACTGGCATTTGGCGCCAGCATTTCTGCCGTGGCGGTGACATTTGCGGCGATGGGCCAAGGTCCGACGCTGGCACCATTTGGCATTGGCCTGGCGGTTTTTGTGATGATCGGTGCCGTGACCGATATCGTCGAGCGTGTCGGCCTGTTTCGGGAGCCTTTTTCGACGGCACGACGCCGTGCTGCAGGGCTGCCGCGCTCGGCGTGGGGGACTGCGCTTGCGCACTTTGGCGTCGCAGTAACATTGCTTGGGATAGTTGGTGTGACCACCTGGGCAAGCGAACTCATTGTGGCACTGAAGCCGTCGCAGACGGTCTCGCTTTCCGGCTATGAACTCACGTTCGATGGTCTGACTCAGCGGTCCGGCCCGAACTACGGGGAGGCGTTGGCAAAATTCACAGTGCGCGAGGCAGGCGTGCCGATAGGCGTGATGGAACCTTCAAAACGCAGTTTCACGTCACGCGCGACGACCACAACCGAAGCCGCACTGATGACGCGGGGTGTAAGCCAACTGTACCTGTCGCTCGGCGACACCGGCAGCGAAGGTTCAGTTTCAGTGCGGCTCTACTACAAGCCCATGGTTCTGCTGATATGGCTTGGCGCTCTCGTGATGGCGATGGGTGGCGCACTTTCTCTGGCCGATCGACGACTTCGCGTCGGGGCTCCGAAGCCGGCTGCAAAACCGGCAATGTTGCCGGCGGAGTAGGGGCCATGTGGCGTCGCGCGATCCTCATTCTATTTTTCTTGTTTGCCAACGCGGATCTGGTGCGAGCGGTGCAGCCCGACGAGGTTTTGAACGACGCTGCGTTGGAGACGCGGGCGCGCAACCTGTCGCGCGAATTGCGGTGCATGGTTTGCAAAATCAGTCGACCGATGATTCAGAGCGCCGTTAGCTCGCGACTTGCGGCTGCTCGTTCGCGAGCGCCTCACCAAAGGCGACAGCGATCAGCAGGTGCTTGATTTTCTCGTTTCGCGTTATGGGGCGTTCGTCCTGCTGAAGCCGCCGTTTGAAAAGCACACTTTGCTTTTGTGGGGATTGCCGCCACTGGTCCTGATTGTCGGACTGATTTGGCTGTTGGTAAGGGCGCGGCGGCACAGTTCGGTCCATCAGGGATCCGAGATTCTCAGTCAGGAAGAGGAACAACGGCTTTCGACTTTGGTCGACCCCGCTGCCCGCGAGCATTGATTGCTCAACTGAATCTCGAAAAATACCGTCTCCAAACCTTACAAAAGTTTAATCCTGCCGACAGGACCTCGTAAGGCTCATCGCCCCATCTTTGGTTTGAACGGCGCATATGCGCGCCACGAATACCGATGGAGATTTTCTGATGAAGTCGAGCGTTGTTTCCGCTCCCGATGCTTCCAACAAATCGCGTGTGTTGCGTGCCAGACGGCTGATCCTGCTCGCGACCACCGTTGCCAGCCTCGGTGCGGCAGCCCTCGTTGTTTCTCCCAGCCTCAATTTGCCCGGCGGGTATCCCACGGCGCTCGCCCAGAATCTTTCGGAGCAGGCGCGTAAGACGCAGGCTCCAGTCGGTTTTGCCGACATCGTCGAGAAGGTCAAACCGGCAGTCATATCCGTCCGGGTCAAAGTCGATGGCGGTTCGCAAACCAGTACTCTTGGTTCCAACGATGTACCGCCGGGACTGCGTGAGTTCTTCCGCCGCTTCGGAATGCCCGATGTTCCGAACGGACAAGAGGGCATGCCGCGCGGCCCCGGTCGCAACGTTATTACCGGTCAAGGTTCCGGCTTCATCATTTCCGCTGACGGCTATGCGGTGACCAACAATCACGTGGTCGAGAAGGCGGAAAGCGTTCAAGTCACCACCGATGATGGCAAAACGCATAAAGCCAAGGTAATCGGGACCGATCCACGTACGGATCTCGCGCTGATCAAGGTCGAGGACGGACCCTTCCCGTATGTGAAGCTTTCCGACAAGTCTCCACGTATCGGAGATTGGGTCCTCGCAGTCGGAAATCCGTTTGGCCTTGGGGGCACTGTGACTGCCGGCATTGTGTCGGCGCGCGGTCGCGATATCGGTGCAAGCGCCTATGACGATTTCATCCAGATCGACGCCCCGGTCAATAAAGGAAACTCCGGCGGTCCGACATTCGATACTGATGGCAACGTGATCGGCGTGAACACGGCGATCTTCTCGCCGTCCGGCGGCTCGGTTGGCATTGCGTTTGCAATTCCATCCGACACGGTCAACAGCGTGATTGCCCAACTCAAAGAGCACGGATCGGTCACGCGGGGGTGGATCGGAGTTCAGATTCAACCCGTCACGCAGGACATCGCGGATAGCCTCGGCTTGAAGAAGGCGGAAGGTGCGCTCGTTGCCGAGCCTCAGGCCAACAGCCCGGCCCAGAAAGCCGGAATAGAGGCTGGCGATGTCATCACGGCGGTCGATGGCAAGGAAATCAAAGACGCTCGCGATCTTGCGAAAAGAATAGGAGCGTTGGCACCGAAGACTTCAGTAAAGTTGACGATCCTGCACAAAGGTTCGGAAAAGACGGTCAATCTCACGCTTGGTGAATTGCCAAACGCCAAAGAGGCACGGGCCGGCGTCGAAGACGGTGACAATGATGCTGACGTCGGCAAGCTCGGCCTCACACTGGCCCCGGCTTCGCGTGTGGCTGGATCGAGCGCCGAAGGTGTCGTGGTCACCGGGGTCGACTCGACAGGCGTCGCCGCCGATCACGGTTTCTCGACCGGAGATGTGATCCTTGAGGTTGCCGGCAAATCCGTTTCGACACCGGCCGATGTTCGCGATGTCGTCGCGAGCGCGCGTACTGAAGGAAAGCGTAGCGTTCTGCTTCGCGTGAAAAAAGGTGACAACACGCGTTTCGTCGCCCTGCCGCTCGGCCGCGGCTGAGATGGTTTTGGGGACACCCACCGGCATCCGTCGCCCCCGCCGATGGGTTTGCCCTCAACGGGGCGGGCGTCATGCCCGTCCCGGCAAATTCCGGAAGGTGGCGCGCTTCTTGACCGCCGCTTTCCGCAAGAGCTCCAACCCCGGCATCCGTCGCCCCCGCTGGGGTGGGGTCGCGGTGGGGGTGGCGGTCTCCGCCACCCCCTCGCGTATAAAAATGGGGACGAAATAGCCTCGCCATCGAAACGACTGGAATTGGTGTGACCGATGCCCCCTTATCCGGATATCAATGGGCAGCGCCCTTTCGGTAGGATAGCCGAAGCGCAACCGGATCGGGTGACCATGCGCCTCTTGGTTATTGAGGACGATCGCGACGCTGCAGACTATCTGGTCAAGGCATTCCGCGAGGTCGGCCACGTCGCCGATGCCGCTACGGATGGCGACGATGGCTTGGCCATGGCCCTCGGCGGTCAGTATGACGTTCTCATCGTGGATCGGATGCTGCCGAAACGCGATGGACTGGCTGTTATTGGAGCCCTGCGCGCAAAGGGCATGGAGACCCCAGCCTTGATCCTTTCGGCTCTAGGCCAGGTCGACGACAGGGTGAAGGGACTGCGTGCCGGTGGCGACGACTATCTGCCGAAGCCGTATTCGTTCTCGGAGTTGCTTGCGCGCGTCGAGGTATTGGCGCGACGCCGGGTCGGGCGCAGCGAAGAGACTGTATTGCGTGTCGGTGATCTCAAGCTCGACCGTCTGTCGCACCAGGTGCATCGCGGGCAGGAGGAAATTTCTCTGCAACCCCGTGAATTTCGTCTCCTCGAATATTTGATGCAGCATGCCGGGCAAGTTGTTACTCGCACTATGCTATTGGAAAATGTGTGGGATTATCATTTTGACCCGCAAACCAATGTGATTGACGTGCATATCTCGCGTTTGCGCTCGAAAATCGATAAAGGATTCTCCCTGCCGCTTCTGCATACGGTCCGCGGCGCGGGATACATGATACGTGACGGCGCTCGGTAAACTTTTTCGTACGACCACGTTCAAGCTGACGCTGGTCTATTTGACCGTGTTTGCGTTGTTTGCGGCTTTTCTGCTCGGCTATTTTGCTCTCAATACGCGTCGTCTGATCACAGAGCAGATTACCGACACCGTAAACGCAGAAATCACCGGCCTCTCGGAACAATACCGGCTTGGCGGCATCAGGCGACTTGTGGCAGTTGTCGACGCGCGGGCTCGTCGCCCAGGCTCGAGTCTATATCTCGTTACGACCTTTGCCGGGGAATCGCTCGCCGGCAACGTCACGTCTTTGCCGCCGGGTACCCTCGACAATGCGGGCTGGACGGAGACGGCCTATCGCCGCCTCGATGAATCCGACTCGGCAGACCATCCGGAGCATCGTGCCTTGGCGCGCGTCTTTCAACTTCCGGGCGGCTTCCGTCTGCTGGTCGGCCGAGATCTCGACGAGCGTGAACGCCTCTACAATATCGTTATATCCGCGGGGCGATGGTCGATCGCGATCGTGATCGTACTCGGCCTCGTCGGCGGATTGTTTGTCACGCGGCGGGTCTTGCGTCGGGTAGACGCAATGACCGAGACCACACGCACCATCATGCAAGGAGACCTCGGTGGCCGGCTGCCCGTGGCCGGTACCGGAGACGAACTCGATCGTCTGGCAGAAAACCTCAATCTGATGCTCGAACGCATAGAGGCGCTGATGCACGGGCTGAAGGAGGTTTCCGATAACATCGCCCACGATCTCAAGACGCCGTTGACCCGTCTGCGCAATCGCGCCGAACAAGCGCTGCGCTCGGCTAAGAAAGAATCCGAATATCGAGCGGCGCTGGAAAATACGATCGAAGAATCCGACGGTCTGATCCGGACATTTAACGCACTGTTGATGATCGCCCGAGCGGAGTCGGGGCAGGCTCGTGAAAACATGAGCGAATTCGATGCCGCAGAGATCGCACATGACATTGGCGAGCTTTACGAACCTCTGGCGGAGGAAAAAGGAATCGCCCTTAAGGTGGAAGCTGAAACGCCCGCGCCACTGAAGGGCAATCGCGAGCTTATCAGTCAGGCGCTCGCTAACCTCGTCGATAACTCGATCAAATACACAGAACCACGCAATGCGACGGTGAACGGTGTGCCTGGGGAAATTGTCGTGCGGGCGCTCAGCGAGGGCGATCGGATTCTGCTTACCGTAGCCGACAGCGGACCTGGCATCCCTGAAGCGGATCGCTCGCGCGTCATCGAACGCTTTGTACGGCTGGAACAAAGCCGTTCGAAAGCCGGCTCCGGCCTCGGTTTGAGCCTTGCTTCAGCGGTCGCGCGCCTCCATGGCGGCGAATTGACGCTCGCAGATAATAATCCTGGTCTTAAAAGCATCATTGCCTTGCCGCGGGGAGGGCCGGTACAGATTGGTGGATGAAACGTCCCGCCAAAAGCAGGTCCTCCCCCAAACCGGCTGTCCATAAGCCTGCCGCATCTGCAGATGCAAATGCCGTGACGCTTGCTGAACGCGTCGCGAGTGCGCCGCTTCTGTCGGATCCGAAAATCGCACACGCGCGAATTGAGGATTGGCTTGCTGAACTTCCCTCCAAGGAAGCGAAGCCACTCAAAGCACTGCTGGCCGATAAACCACTCATCCAGGCGCTTTTGGAAAGTCTGGCCGAAAGCTCTCCTTACCTGTGGGATCTGGCGAGTCGTGAGCCAGATCGGCTGCTGCGATTACTTCACGCGGATCCGGACCGACACTTTCGTGCTCTCCTGAGCCAAAGTGCCCGCGACATAGCGGCATGCCAAGACGAAATCGAGGCGATGCGGTTGTTGCGCCGTATGAAAAGCGAGGCCGCACTGCTCATTGCGCTTGCCGATATCGGCGGCGTCTGGCCGGTTATGCGGGCAGCCCGCGCGCTCACGGATCTTGCCGACACAGCTGTAGACGCCGCGGTGCGGTTTTGTTTGGAAAATGCCGCTCGCGCCGGGCGGCTGGTGCTCAAGGACCAAACAACTCCTCAAGTTGGAAGCGGCTATGTCGTGCTGGCGATGGGCAAGATGGGCGCCTTTGAGCTCAATTTCTCAAGCGATATAGATCTGATTGTTTTGTACGACCCGGCCGCATCTGTGTTGCCCGTTGATGCGGAGCCGTCGACCCTGTTTGTGCGAATTACTCAGCGATTGGTGAAGCTCCTTCAGGAACGTACAGTCGACGGTTACGTATTTCGGACCGATTTACGTCTGCGGCCCGATCCGGCTTCCACTGCGATCGCGATTTCTACCGACGCCGCGATTTCTTACTACGAGAGCGTTGGCCAGAACTGGGAGAGGGCGGCCATGATCAAGGCGCGTCCCTGCGCCGGAGATATTGCCGCTGGCGAAACGATGCTTAATGAGATCGCGCCATTTGTCTGGCGGAAATATCTGGATTTCGCTGCCGTTGCGGATGTCCATTTAATGAAACGACAGATAAACGCCTATCGTGGACACGGCGAAATTGCAGTCGAAGGTCACAATATCAAGCTTGGACGCGGCGGAATTCGAGAGGTCGAATTTTTCGCGCAGACACAACAGCTCATCGCCGGCGGTCGAAATCCCGCTCTGCGCGATCGGGATACGCTCACGACGCTGGACAAGTTATGTGAAGACAAATGGATTGATAGCGCAGCGCGTGATGCAATGAAGGACGCTTATTGCTTTCTTCGGTTGGTCGAACATCGTCTGCAGATGATGAATGATGAGCAGACGCAAACGCTGCCCGCAGAACGTGCAGGGGTCGAGCACTTCGCCCGTTTTCTAGGTTTTTCCGGCCGCGATGCGTTTGCCAAGGTTCTCCTCGGGCATCTCGACAAGGTGCAGAGCTACTACGCGCGTCTGTTCGAGAAACAGCCTGAAGCCGATCGGCCAGTGCTGGCATTTCCTCGGGAGGCCGACGACCACAAGACGCTCGACCGGCTCGCCGATCTCGGGTTTCGCGCGCCGCTTGAGGCGTCCAACATCATTCGCCATTGGCTGAGCGGAAACCATCGGACGCTCAAAAGCGAGGCAGCACGCAGCCATGTCGAAGTGTTGCTGCCGGCACTGCTGGAGCATCTGGCCCGGACCGACAATCCAAACGCCACGCTCGTACTCTTTGATCATTTTCTCGCCAATTTACACAGTCCGGCGCGACTGTTGTCGCTGCTCCGACAGAATCCTGATTTGATTGCCCTGATTGTCCTGGTTCTCGGCATCGCGCCGCGCCTGGGCGACGCGCTGGCCCGTCACCCACAGGTCATGGATGCACTGGTCGATCCGAGCTTTTTCGGAGCCCTCCCGGATGAGCCAGCACTCCGGCAAAGGTTCGACGCAGCGCTCGCACAGTCACGCCACGATGAAGACTTGCTCGAGCGCATACGCATGCTCGGCCTTGAGTATATGTTTCTCATCGGCGTGCGGGTCCTGTCGGGAACCGTCACGGCGCGCCGGGCGGGCGAGGCATATGCAAGGCTCGCTGACGCGGTGATACGTGCGGTGCACCGAGCGGTCGCTGACAATTTTGCGGCTGCCCACGGTCACATGCGCGCAGAGGAAACTGCGGTCGTGGCCATGGGGAAGCTTGGCGGCTGCGAGATGACCGCAACGTCCGACCTCGATCTCATCCTGATCTACGACTTTAATGACAACTATCCGGAATCTGATGGTGCACGGTCGCTCTATGGGGCACAATATTTCGCCCGCCTGACGCAGCGGCTGATCAACACGTTGACCGCGCAAACGAATTACGGAGCGCTGTATCAAGTCGATATGCGATTGCGGCCGTCCGGCCGCGCGGGTCCTTTGGCGACACGCCTTGATGGTTTCGCTGCATATCAAGAAACGGAGGCCTGGACCTGGGAGCATATGGCGCTCACAAGGGCTCGCGTCGTATCTGCCTCGTCTGCATTCAAGATGCGGATCGAGAGCGTTATTCGGGATACATTAGGTCGGCCGCGCGACGCAGGGTTGATTGCCGGTGATGTCGTGGAAATGCGTTCGGCCATCGCCAAGGAAAAAGGCGACAAGGAGCGGTGGGATCTGAAATACGTGGCCGGCGGGCTCGTCGATATTGAGTTCATTGCTCAATATTTGCAGCTTATTCATGCGCACCGAATGCCCGATATTCTCGACACGTCGACTGCGCGCGTGCTCGACAAGGCGTGGTCACTGCGCGTACTGACAGGGAAGGACGCGGAAATCCTTCGACCGGCTGTGGAGCTTTACCATGACCTCACGCAGGTCCTTCGTCTGTGCCTGCCGGGAAAGTTTGATCCAAAAACCGCCGGCACGGGCCTTTTGCGTCTGCTGGCCCGGGCGGCTGACGTGCCCGATTTCGCCGCGCTTGAAGCGACCGTGGCCGACACGCAGGCCAAGGTGCGGGAGAGCTTTATTCGGATTTTAGGGAAGGCGCCCTGAAGATAGCTACGCCGCCTCGTCCTTTGGCAGCAGGCATTGGGGCTCAAGTGGCAGCCGCACCACGACAAGCGTGCCCTTGCCTAGCGCCGACCGGATGCGCATGGACCCGCCATGTAGCTCGACCAATGACTTCGATATTGCAAGTCCGAGCCCTGAGCCTTGATGGCTTTTGGTAAGCTGACTTTCGACCTGCTCGAACGGACGACCGAGTCGCGCGAGAGCGTCCTTGGCGATGCCGATGCCGCTATCCAAAATGGCGAGCGTTATGCAACGGTCGCTCGCGCGGCCCCGAACAGTGACACGACCGCTATAGGGCGTAAATTTTACGGCATTGGACAGCAAATTCAGCGCAACTTGCTTAAGGGCGCGACGGTCGGCCCGCAATCGGAGTTCCGGGGAGATGCGTGCCGTTAGCTGGAGCTGTTTGTCCTGAGCGCGCGCGGCAACGACACGCATCGCTTCCGCGAGCAAGGAATCAAGATTGAGGTCCTCGAAATCAAGACGTATGCGCCCAGCTTCGATTTTCGACATGTCGAGAATATCGTTGATGACTTCAAGCAGATACTGCCCGCTGCCACGGATATCGCTGCAATATTCGTGATATTTTTCGGCGCCCAGTGGGCCAAACATCCCCGATTCCATAATTTCGGAAAAGCCGATGATCGCGTTCAGAGGTGTACGCAGCTCGTGACTCATATTGGCGAGGAATTTGGACTTCGCCTGGTTGGCCTCTTCAGCGCGGGTCTTTTCCTCAGCATATTTTTCGGCCAGTTCGGCCAAACGCTGTTGCGACGCACGTAGGTCGGCAACCGTCGCCATGAGGCGTTTTTCGCTGTCGACCAGCTTTTCCTCGTGGGTTTTTAGCGCTGTTATATCCGTGCCAACCGATACGTAGCCGCCGTCTTTCGTGCGTCTTTCGCTGATGTGCAGCCAGCGACCATCTTCAAGCTGCGCCTCGAATGTGCGTGCGCCCGGGATAATTGGCCCGCCGCTGATAACTTTGTTGCGGACCACCGGTTTGCTGCCCGCGGCAACCACCGACTCGAATGAAGCGCCAACAGGGATCGCTTCGTCTGGTAGGCCATGCAGTTCCTGAAAATTGGAGTTGCAGAGAACGAGGCGATTTTCTGCATCCCACAAAACGAAAGCCTCGGGAATGGTCTCAATCGCATCCCGCAGCCGCATATCGGCGGCGACAGTTTTCTGGACAAGGTTTTTCTGTTCCGTAATGTCGACCGCGATTCCGATCAGATGAAGGCCGGGTTCGCCGGGCTGGCGGACCAGCTCGCATCGTGCGCGGAGCCACACCCAATGGCCGGCGGCGTGGCGCATACGGAACGCGTGATCGATAGTAGTTGTCGTTGCGTCCGCAAGTTCAGCCGCAAGTTGATAAAGGCGAACATCGTCCGGATGTACCAGCGCATTGACATCGCCGAACGACAGCAAGTCATCCTTTGTGTCGAGTCCCAGAATCTCGAACATCGATTGCGACCAAAAGATGCGGCCGCGAGCAAGGTCCCAATCCCATAAGCCACAGCGGCCCCGATTGAGGGCAGTATCGATGCGCGTCCGGACCGTTTCATAAATCAGATCGGCCTCTCGGGCTCTTGTCGCTTGCCAATGAAAAGCAAAGCCAAGAATGAGGACTACAAAGCCGGTGGTCGCTGAGAGCGTGAGGGTAAGGGTCGTGAGTGATCGCCAACCGGCAAGTGCTGCCTCGCGTGACTGCACTACGGCGAGTTGGCCAAAGGGCGTATTGAGCATGCGTACGGTCGCAAGCACCCGAGTGTCGTCGGGCAGAAGAATTTCCAGGACGCCCGCACCGGCACCGAAAGTCGTGAGTGGTTGTGTCGGGCCCAGCAGGTCGACCAGCCGGCGACCGATTGCATCGCCACTGGGAGGGCTTTCAGCTGTGACGACCCCGTCGGTATTGGTCAGGTAAAGGCGCCGTCCGGCGGCAACGGCCCAAGGTGGCAGCACGCGCGTCAGGATGGTTTGTGGTTGCTCCACAACGGCTGCGGCACTGTTGAGAGGCCGTTGCAGTCGCTCGGTGGCAAAGTCGGCAACTGCTTCAAGGGATAGTATTTCGTCGGTGAGGATTTGGCGGCGGTGATCGAGCACCTGTACAAGGGCGCCGACGCAGATCGTCGCTAGGAAGGCGATAATCAGGACCGGGACAGCGCGGCGCAACAGCGGCTCGGCGGTCAGTAGCCTCCGATACGCCGGGTTGGCGATCGATTGTGCGAGGCCCTTGATAGAATCGGGATGTGCAGACGCACTCGCCACGCCGGCGCGCGCCATAGAAGGCCTCCGTTTGGAATTTCTCCTGTCACCCTCGGAAGGATGTGCCGCATCGCTTCCCGAATCACTTGTCGATTGGAATCGATGGGCGCTGATTTGTCGAGAGTCCGATGAGTCAATTATTTAAAAATTGTTACCCACGATGGATTTGAAGCCCAATTTGGGTGGCCCGGTTCTCAGGATACCGCCAGTGCCCGTTCGACAATGTCGGCCAGATCGCCGGAAATACCCGGCTTCGCCTTAATACGGGCAAGGGCGGCTTGCGCCTTCGCACGACGTCCTGGTTCGAGTGTTCGCCACGTTCGAAAGGCAGTCGCCAGCCGTGCCGACACTTGTGGGTTCTTCGAATCAAGCTCAAGAACGATATCTGCAATGAAGTTGTAACCGGCGCCGTCAGCGCGGTTGAATTGCGTAGCATTACCCTGCGCGAACGCGCCGATCAGCGCGCGTACGCGATTGGGATTGGCGAGCGAAAACGCGGGGTGCTCGGTCAGGTCGCGAACCTTTTCGAGCGTGTCCGGCCGCGGAATGGTCGCCTGCAATGAGAACCACTTGTCGACGACCAGGGCATCCGAAGCATAGCGCGCGTAAAAATCATCCAAGGCCCGCTGACGTTCGGCCGTGTCGTGCAAACACAGAGTTGCGAGCGCTGCGATGCGATCGGTCATATTGTCTGCTGTCTCATACTGTCGCGACGCGCGCGCAATGTCAGCAGGTTTGCCTGTTGCCGCCAGAAGATCGACCGCGACATTCCGCAAGGCGCGGCGACCAGCGCTTTTGGCGTCAGGCGAATAGCCACCGGCCACGTGCATTCGATCGTAAGCTGTGGTGAGCAATGCGCGTAATTGCTCGCCAGTCGAGCTGCGAAATGCGGATCGGGCGCGAAAAATCAAGTCGGGATCAATGTCGCGGCCGATTTCACGAGCGATGTCTCCTTCACCGGGCGGAACCAGCACAAGCGCGATGAAAGCAGGTTCCAGCGCAGGGTCCTCGATAATACTTGCAAAAGCAGGGATTAGTTGATCGTCGAGGCGCGTCGCTCGATCCGAGCGCAAGGCTGTTACATTGTCGATGAGCATGCGCATCGCGATCGTTTGTATGGCCTGCCAGCGGTTGAACGGGTCACTGTCGTGTGTTGCGAGAAAGGCTAGGTCGTCGGCCGAAAGGCCATTGACGAGCTTGATTGGTGCCGAGAAACCCCGATTGACGGACAGCACGGGACGTTCATCCACTTCGGCGAACTCAAAGGTTGCGCTCTCTTTACTCAGAATCACCACATCGCCGCTGATGGGTTCACCGGTCGATATCTTGAGTGGTAGATCGCGTCCATCCCTGCCAACAAGACCTAGCGACAGCGGAACGACCATCGGTTCTTTGGTTGGCTGCCCAGGCGTCGGCGGTACGGTTTGTTTGCATTCCAACGTATAGATCCTGCGGACAGCATCGAAATGGCCGCGCGTCGTCACCTCCGGGGTACCGGCCTGACTGTACCAGCGCATAAATTGGGTCAGATCGCGTCCACTGGCATCAGCAAAGCATTGGATAAACTGTTCGACAGTGGCGGCCTCGCCATCATGGCGCGTGAAATAAAGATCCATGCCGGACCGGAATTTTTCGCGGCCGATCAATGATTGAACCATCCGCACCAGCTCCGCGCCTTTCTCATAGATCGATGTTGTGTAGAAGTTGTTGATTTCCTTATAGGTCTCAGGGCGGACCGAATGCGCCAAAGGGCCCGCGTCTTCGACAAATTGCGTTGCGCGTAGACTGCGTACATCCGCAATTCGCTTCACTGGCCGCGAGCGCATGTCGGAAGAGAATTCTTGATCACGGAAGACCGTGAGGCCTTCCTTCAGACAAAGCTGAAACCAATCCCGGCAAGTAATGCGATTACCTGTCCAATTGTGGAAATATTCATGCGCGATGACGGCTTCGATATGCGCAAAGTCGGCGTCGGTCGCGGTGTCGGAGCTGGCTAGTACGTATTTGTCATTAAAGACATTCAGTCCCTTGTTTTCCATAGCCCCCATATTGAAGTCGGACACCGCGACGATCATGAAAATGTCGAGATCGTATTCGCGCGCGAAAACTTCCTCGTCCCAGCGCATCGCCCGTCTAAGCGAATCCATTGCATAGGCTGTGAGGTTCTGTTTGCCATGCTCGACATAGATCTGCAGCACCACATTGCGTCCGGACATGGTGGTGAACTGATCCTCGACACAGGCAAGATCACCTCCGACCAGTGCAAACAGATAGGACGGCTTGGGATGGGGATCGTGCCAGACCACAAAGTGCCTGCCATCGGATAGTTCACCACGCTCTTTGAGATTGCCGTTCGAAAGCAATACAGGCGCTTCGCGTTTGTCGGCCTCAATGCGTGTCGTATAGACGGCCATAACGTCCGGCCGGTCCGGGAAGTACGTGATGCGGCGAAAGCCCTCGGCTTCACATTGGGTGCAATAGGTGCCGTTCGAACGATAGAGGCCTGACAGCTGGGTATTCGCCGATGGGTCTATGACCGTTTCAATTTCAAGCGCGAACGGACCGTTTGGAGGTTGGTGAATCGTAAGACGGTCGGAGGTGGCGATATAGCTATCGGATGACAGGGGAGTTCCGTCGATCTTGAGCCAAACCAGCGACACCTCATCGCCATCGAGAATGAGTGGTGCGGAAGCGGCCTTTGGATTCGGCCGAAGGGTCAACGTCGCGCGAACTCGTGTGGCAGTAGGATGCAACGAAACGTCCAACGAGACCGTTTTTACCAGCCAGTCAGGCGGGCGATAGTCCTTGAGGTGAATGGGCTGGGCAATATCGGTGCGCATGGGATTTGATCTAGGATGTCCTGCTCTCAATTGGAAGAATAATAACGATGCAGACGATGCAGGCCATGGTGCTCGATCGGCCGCGCACGCCGCTAACTTTGTGTGAACGGCCACTGCCCGCGCCGGGGGACGGCGAGATCATGGTGGCGGTGACGGCATGTGGTGTTTGTCGCACCGACCTCCATGTGGTGGATGGAGAATTACCACATCCGAAACTTCCAATCGTGCCAGGCCACGAAATTGTCGGGCGTGTCGTCGCGCTGGGAAGAGGGCAGAGCGGAGTCGCCTTAGGCGAGCGCGTCGGTATTCCGTGGCTAGGTTCGACCTGCGGGACTTGTCCGTATTGCCGGAGCGGCCGGGAAAATCTCTGCGACACCCCGATATTTACGGGTTACACCCGCGACGGGGGCTTTGCCACACACGTGGTTGCCGACGGACGCTATTGTTTTCCACTGGGCGAGCACGGTGATGACATGCAAATTGCGCCGTGGCTTTGCGCCGGACTTATCGGCTGGCGGAGCTACCGTATGGCGGGTGAGGGTCAGACCCTCGGTCTCTACGGTTTCGGCGCAGCGGCGCACATTTTGGTCCAGGTTGCGTCGCAGCTAGGCCGGCGCGTGTTTGCATTTACCCGCAAAGGCGATGAGGCGGCGCAAAATTTTGCGCGTTCGTTCGGGGCTGTCTGGGCGGGTCCTTCCGAAGAATTGCCGCCCGAGCCACTCGATTCCGCAATTATCTTCGCGCCAGTTGGCAACCTGGTGCCGTTTGCACTCAAGGCGGTGAAGAAGGGCGGGCGTGTAGTCTGCGGCGGCATCCATATGTCGGATATTCCGACGTTTCCCTATGCTCTGTTGTGGGAGGAGCGATCCGTAGTGTCGGTGGCCAATCTCACCCGCAACGACGCACGGGAGTTTTTGGACGTTGCGCAAAAAGCCGGCGTAAAGTGCCAAGTCAGCGGCTATCCTCTCGCGCGTGCCAACGATGCGTTGGCAGACCTGCGTGAAGGCCGTCTGCAAGGCGCTGCAGTTCTTGTCCCTGACCGGGAAATCAGCGCATCGGCTCGGCGTGGCCGATCACCCGCTTGATCGGCGGCGATTGTTGCTTCAGCGCGCGCTCTAAGGCGTCTACATTCTCGTGCACGCTTTGAACGGTCAGCTGTGGGTCAACGCTACAGTGGAAATTGACGATCTCGCCCTCATCGGTTTCCCGCACACGCACATTGTGCACGTCGCGGATATAGCGGCCCGCAGCCGCAAGCTCGGACAACGCGATCTCCACCGCCCTGACGCGCTCTGGCGGCGCCTCGCGCCCGGAGGCATCCGGCGATTGCAGCGGCTCGATATGTGTCTCGACCTCAACGTCCGGACCAAGCTCAGCCGCAATAGCGCTCTCTAGGCCATCGGCCATTTCGTGCGCAGCGCGTAGCGAAAGCGTGCCTTCCACCTCCAGATCGAGCGAAACCGCGAGTTTGTCTCGAAGCTCGTGAACCGTGACGTGGTGCACAGCGAGCGCGCGGTTGCGCGATATAACCATGATGCGATCGAGAATCGTTTCATTGTTGAGCGCAACCGGATCCGTCGAAACCACGGGTTCGGCGCCTGGAATTTGCTGGCGCAGCGTGCCTGCCACCTCGTCTTTTAGCGCGCTCACGCGATCGAGTGGCAATGTACGGCTGACCGCCAACTGAAGATCAATGAAGGTCTGCTGGCCGACGGCACGCGCTCGCACTTGTTCGACCCGGACCACGCCCGGAATACGTCCAGCAATGGCTTTGATCTTTGCAGCTGCTCCCGGCGGGGCGACGTCGGTTAACGTATCAATTGTGCGTTTCCCTAGCCGCCAGCCGGCGACACAGACCAAAATAGCGACAATCAGGGCTGCCACCGAGTCCGCCCAGATCAAACCAAAGTGTACACCGATTAGGCCTAACAAAACGGCTAGTGAGGACCACAGGTCGGATGAAAAATGCAATGCGTCGGCTTCCAGTGCGTGGCTCGAGGTCTTTTCGGCGGTATGCGACAGCGCACGAGCCCGGAAAAAGTCGACGACGATGGATGCCAGAATGACTCCGAAGGCCCAGACGGTTGCCTCAACCGCATGGCCCTCGTGCACGAGGAGCCGATTGACGGCTTCCCAGATCACAATGCCGGACAGCAGGAATAGCAATGCAGTTTCGGCGAACGCCGAAACCGCTTCGATCTTTCCGTGCCCGTAGTGGTGCTCCTCATCTGCCGGCTTGCCGGAAATACGCACGGCCACGTAAGTCATGACCGTGGCGCCGAGGTCGATGAGCGAATGGCCGGCCTCCGACAGGATCGCCAGCGAGCCGGTCGCAAAGCCGACAAGCGCCTTGGCAATGGTCAGGCCAGCCGAAGCGGCAATCGACGTGAGCGCAACTTGTTCCTTTTCTGTCTGCATGCGGCGCGGTCTAGCGCAAACTGTGGCGAATTTCGAGGACGCGAAAAAAATCAGCTGTCATGGTGCAACGGGTTTTCCCCCGGCGGCCGCCGAGCGGGTGACGGCATCAGGATGCGGATATTGGCGAGCAATTGTTCCTTCGTAAAACGGTAGGACGCGCCACCCTCAACCGCATCGGCCCAGGTCTCGAAGTTCATTCGCACGCTATTGGCGTGCGCATAATTGCGCATTTGCCGGCCGCCATCCGGCCCACAGTGCACGAAGCTGGACGGAATCCCCTTGTCGACATTGCCGCCTTCTTGAACCTCGACCCATCCCTGATCGCAAATCAGAGTGAACCGCCCATAGAAGGGCGGTGTGGAAAGGCAGGTGATGCAGCCGCGCGCGCCGTTTTCGAAATCGATTTCGGCGCTGACAAAGTCCTCCGACGGTGCGGGGAAAACTTGCGATGCCGTACGCGCAGTGACCCGGACTGGTTTGCCAGCAAACGATACAAACATATCACCGAGGTGTATTCCAAGGGCGGTCCACGCGCCGGCCGGTGCGTGACGAGGATCGCGCCGCCAATTGGTCGGGTCCATTTTGCGAAAATTGTTATGGCTGACATTGGCATCCATATGAAGTACCCGCCCGAGCACGCCACTTTCGAAAAGGCCTCGCATTTCCTCCATAGCGGGCTCGAATCGTCTCTCGTGGCCAATGCCGAGCACGCGCCCAGCTTTGTTGGCAGCCGTGAGGACGCGCTCGGCGCTTGCCGTAGTTAGGGCTAGCGGCTTTTCGCAGAAAACCTGTTTGCCGGCACTAAGCGCGGCGATCGTCATTTCCTCGTGGAGCAAATGAGGAGTTACTATCGCGACAGCATCCACGTCGGAGCGGCCGAGGAGGGCGTTGTAGTCCTTGACCAGGTCGAACTTGCTTAAAGCGGCGAACGGCGCTGCCATCTTTGTGTCGATATCGCAGCCGGCGACGACCTTGAAGCGGGGGCTGTCGGCTAGGCAAGCCACGATCTGTTTGCCCCACCAGCCCAATCCGATAATGCCAATGCGGATCATTGTAGTTTAACCGCCAATGCTTGAGCATGCTGGGCTTATAGCAATCGCGCAATGGCATCCTTTAGGATGGCCGAAATTACGCCCCTATAACTCATTTTTTTTGCTTTGCAGCGAGCACGCGATCGATATCGGTCAATTCGTAGTAACCGCCTGCCAATCGTTCCGGATTGCTTAGGAGGTCACGTATCGCGGCAAGAAAACGGCCCACCTGCTGAGCGTCAACCAGACGGTGATCGGCTCGCAGGAATAAAGGCATCACATTGATCGATACGAATTGGCCAGAGCGTGCGACCACTTTATTTTCTAGAGGTCCCAAGGTCAGATTGAATGAATCTGACTTATCGGGAAATCGAGTCGGCTTGTAGACGCGCATCGGCGGCGCGCCAGGGAACGACAGATCATTCACCATCATGCAGCCCGCTCGCGTGCCATCGAGCCTGCCAACAGTAGGCAGCCTCAAATGGCGGTCCAAGAAACCATATAGCCGCACGACCTGCCGGAACCAGAAGGCAGGAACGCGACGGAGTCGTGCAAGGTCGCGATCGCGTCCTCCTTCCCCTCGGGCTGCTTGCAGCATTCGTTGCCATATCTCGAGTGCTATTCGTTCGAGACTCTTCAAGTTCGCATTCTCGATCAACATCAGATCTATTTCTGAATACCGACGGTGAAAAAACGCCATTCGAATGTTCACGTTGCGAAAGGCATATACGCGACGCCGTACCAATCGGACATTTAGTTCGGGATATTGCTCAAGAGCGAGAGCCGTCGCACGTATCAACGCATGAGCGGCGGTAATCAATATTCGTCCGTCGCGATTTCGTTCCTGCAGAAAGGTCTGCAGGGCGTCGGCATCAATCTCCGTTCCCCATACCAGCACGGGGTCGACTTGGCTGGCTGAAGACGCGTGGAGATAGAAACGGTTGTAGAGCGGAACCCGAGTGTTGGGGGTTGGGCGCTCGACCAGGGGCCACTTCATCGTCAGATCGCCCTTTAGGCTCCGAAGGCGGCGCGCTTGTAAACAGGCAGGCGGACTAGGCTTGCGGCATCGACTTCTGCTTTAACACAAAGGTGACAGTATCCTCGATGGTTCGAAAGTTCGAGGGGTTGACTTGGTCGCTGTCAAAACGCACTCCATAAGCCTCTTCGATGTGAAATATCAAATCCATCAGCAGCAGGGAGTCCAGTAGACCGCTTTCCAGCAGATCGGTTTGCAAAGTCGCTTGCGTATAGCGCGCGCCCCGCGACTGCACGAAGTGCATGAGGTCGCCTTCGAGCCCTTTTCGATCAGCGGTCATGGGGATTGAGTCAGAATATCATCTGGTTGAACTCGACGCGCACCGGGAACGAGGAGAGCCAGGGCCGCGCGATCGATCTTATAACCCGAAGTCAGAGGAAATCGTTCGATCACTTCATAGTGCAGGGGCTGTTTGTAGGGGGGGAGCTCTTTTTGGCAGGCCTCTCGAATCTTTGCGACATCGATTGGTCGATCATCTCGCGGCGCAAGAAACAGAACGAATCTGGTTTCGTCACCGCGTGAAGTGGCAATTGCCACGGCTGACGTTTGAGGAAAGCCAGCTTCCACCAATCCTTCGATCTCCGCCGGATGTACGCGGTGTCCCTGGACTTTAACCAGTAGGTTGGCGCGGCCATGCAGGAAAAAAAATCCGTCTTCGTCTCGATGGGCCAAATCCCCCGTTCGCAGCCATCCATCTACACTGAGCGTGTCGGCCGTGGCAGCCGGGTCCTGCCAATAGCCGAGCATCACGTTTTTGCCCCGGGCACAAAGCATGCCAACGGTGTTCGCCGGCAATTCGCGATTCGAGTCGTCCATAACTGCAAGCTCGACGCCAGAAATTGGTCTTCCAATTGATCCGCGCCGGATATGGAGCTGTTGAGGTGGTAACGATGCAAGGCGGGCAGTGGCTTCCGACTGCCCGTACATCACATGGAATGATGCTGGCTCGATACGGCGCGCGATCTCCGCCGCCAGATCATGGCGTAGTTCACCACCGGCCACCGTCATGTACCGTAAGGCCGGCAGCGGTCGCTCTCCAAGGCGTCCATATTTCAACAACATGCCGTAAACCTCGGGAACCGCTGAGAAGCTTGTCGCTTCCAGCTCGCGGAGCGCTTCAAGAATGGAAGATGGAAAAGTGAGACCTCTGTCGAGGAGCAAGGTTGCGCCCGCTAGAACGTGCGTTTGAAGAATTGAGTTGCCGAATGCATGACAGAACGGAAGGACGACAAGGGCACGGTCATCTGGGCTAATCGGAAGCTCGTGCAGAATCGAGTCGGCATTCGCCAAAAGGTTTTGATGACTGAGCATTACTCCCTTCGGCATTCCCATGGAGCCCGAGGTGAAGAGGAGCATCGCCAAGTCCTGGCCTTGCCGGCGCGGAGGCGACAGCGAATCTTGCTGACCACTCATTTCGGCCAAGCGCAAAGTAAAAGGCGTCGAATACTTGAGGGATGTGTTGAAATCCGCCGGCTTGATGATCAGCACGTCTGGCTTGGACAACTGAAGGATTTCTCGCATGCGCCGTTCTTCAAGAGAAATAGGGAGAGGCACCGCGACACAGTCGGCCAATAGCGTCCCATAAAAAGCAGCAACGTATTCCGCCGAATTGGATAACTGCAGAGCCACGCGCGCTCCTGCCGCGTGTTGGGGACGGGAACACAAATATCGGCGCACGCAATCTGCGGCGCGAGCGACCCAGCTGTAGGAGAAGCTGCCCACTCTCGTCGCCACGGCCGGGTGACTCGACCGAGCTTCGGCGACGTCCAAAAAACGCGCTGCCAGGTTCGTTGAGATCAATGGACTATTAGCCCGATAACCTGCGGCAGGTACCGTCGGACCTTCGACAACCGTGTCAATTTGGAGCAGTAGAATATCCATACTCATCCCGCGGCCCTTATGGCCGCTTGTGAGCTAAACTTTCAAACCACGCTTAATTGCATTGCACGGCCCCGGACTTCAAGCTGCAAATCAACGGCAATTTCTGCACCGTACAAAGCCTCAATAAATCCCGGGAATAAGCCGGTATGTGCGCGCCATATAGGCCCGGTACTCGTCACCGAAAGTTTCCAGCATCATCCGCTCCTCATGACCAACACGCGCAAAAAATAGTGTACCGAAACCAACAATGCCCGACAGACCTGCGACCCAGTTCGGAAGCAGGAGTGCCTGTGAGATCGCCCACAACCAGAATGCAGAGTACATCGGGTGGCGCAGCTTCTCGTAGATTCCACGCGTGATCAGTGTGTGCTTGTCACGGACCTCAAGCGTAATCGACCAGGCGCGGCCCAAGTCGCGATGCGTTCGGTAGAGCAGCGCCATGGCGGCTACCAGCACGAGTGCTCCAATTGAGGCCTGGATTGAGCTGAATGTATAGCCGGCAAATTTAGGTTGATCGGTCAATACATAAATCAATGGAACTACAAATAGCCCGCTGTAGGAAATCAGCATTAACGTTCGCTCACGAACGAGATCTCGACGATCTGCGGTAGCTGTCTTGCGAGCGCGGCGCTGATGCGGATAGCGGATAATGTAATACGCTACGCATCCAAGGCTCCAAATAAGCTTCGCGACAAAGAGTGTCATCCGCCTGCGCTCACGATTTTGGCTCGCGTCATTTACATTCCTGTCGCCAGTAATTAGCCGTCAATCTGACGCTGGGGCGATGCATCATGACATAGCATAGCGGGACCAATTGACCCATCGGAACAGTGCGATTGCTATTGATTAGATTCGAGCACATGAAATAAATAGTTTGTCAGCCTAGGGGGGCGATCGTGCGAAAATCTATATTGTTCGCAGCAATTTTGCTTGGCGGCATGGCCTTGGCCGGAGGCGCTCAAGCGTCCGGCCCCATTTACCTTTTGAGGGGATTGGCAGGAATTTTTTCTACCGGGCTGGATGCTCTTGACGAAAAATTGGTCCAGCGCGGCTATAGCGCGACCGTTCACCCTTACGACTATTACAACTCACTGGCAGAAGAAGCGGCCCGTTTGCAAAAAAGCGGCAAGGGTCCAATCATTATTATGGGACATTCTCTCGGAGCAGACGCCGCCATTTACATGGCGGAGAAGATGAAGACTTGGGGTGCACCTGTTGCTCTGGTGGTCACGTTCGGTCCGACGACGAATTTGGCGGCGCCGTCAAACGTGGCACAAGTCATCAACTATTATACGGGCAACACGCTCGTATCGAAGCGGCCAGGATTCAAGGGTTCCATTTCCAACATTAATCTCAATTTGGCTCCTGATATCAATCATCTAAATATCGAGAAGAGCAATCGTCTCCACGCCAGTATTATCTCCAAAATCCAAACGATCGCCGGTCGGCAGAGGCGCGCGAGCCCGTCAGCTGCGGTACAATAGACTGTTGTCGGACGGCGCTATCTTGCTGTATGCGCCACCGAACAACCGATCGCTGAACAAAAGGGCAAAAGTGGCTGAGAAACAAAAAAAATCGCGGGAAACGCTGTCGCGGCGCTTTTGTGTGGCACCGATGATGGAGAGCAACAACTCCGGCCAAAAAACTTTATTGTTCTGACACTTAACGTAGTCCCGGTTTTGGAGAGTCGTACTTCTCGTCGTACTTGCGCAAAGTCCCAACTTCCCTTTCGTGTCGGATGACGGTGAACCAGATTTCGCATAATGACGCGTTATGGAAAACCGCGCCGCGCCGTGGTCTTGGCGCTTTCGCCGTGTGACGTTGTCCAGGCCTCGTCGACCAGGCCCGCGTGATTAAGAGCTTAGGGGCGATTTTTGACAGCGATCGCCTCTATTTCGACCATCAGGTCCGGATGCGACAATCGCCGTACCTCGACCGTGGTGCTGGCAGGGAGCGCATGGCAAAGAATATCCTGATCTTTTCAGATGGCACAGGACAAGCCGGGGGTGTCACGTTCGACGAAGATCGAACCAATATTTACAAATTATTCCGCGCCACACGTTGTGGCCCAGATTCGCCAATCGATCCAGCAGAGCAAGTAGCCTTTTACGATCCTGGCCTCGGATCGCCGCGAGACAATCGCTTCGCTTTTGGATGGGTCGGAAGAAAGATTTACAATCTGATTAGCCAAGCCACCGGTTTTGGAATTACGGCAAACATCGTCGATTGTTACGCTGCAATTATCCGGTTTTGGCGCCCGGGTGACCGAATCTTCCTATTCGGCTTTAGCCGTGGCGCTTACACCGTCCGCTGCTTGGCAGGCGTCATTGCCAATTGTGGTATCCCCACCCAACTGCCAGACGGCAAACCACTAAAGTTAGATACTGCCTCTAGCCGGAAGCTCGCATCATACGCGGTCAAACATGTGTATCAGTTTACGTCGTCACGGCCTTGGCATTCCGCCACACCGCGGCAACGGTTTCTTCTGCAAACGCGCGACTTGATTGCACAACGATTTCGACAACAACATCACTCGGTTGGTACTACTACCCCGGCAAATGTATACCCATATTTCATCGGCATATTCGACGCTGTTGCGGCGCTGCTTAACCCAACGATGTTGCTGTCGCTCATCGTGTTGTTCGTAATCATGGACGCAGTAGCAAGTTGGGGTCTTTTGTTCGCCCCCGACTTACCTTTGCTTGGCAAGCTTGTACCTTTTCTTGGCTCGTTCTGGTGGAACTTCATCGGCGTTGTGGGAGCGACCTTCATTGCCGCCACCGTGGCCTACATCTACACACACTTGAAATTTGATTTTGATATCGATGAGTACGACTGGAAGCAGAAACTTCGCACCATCCATCTAACAGACCTGTACCTGAAGTTTTACGATTACACGCTTAATCCCAACGTTCTCTACGCCAAGCACGCTATCTCAATCGATGAGAACCGCAAAGATTTCGACCGCGTCCCTTGGTATCGAGGCGAAACTACGCTGGGAGTCCGCGATCAAAACGGAAATATCTTTTTTGAACAGGTTTGGTTTCCCGGCAATCACGCCGACATAGGAGGCGGTTACGAGGAAAACGAATCCCGATTATCCGACGCAACATTGCGCTGGCTGCTAAAAGCAGCAACAGTTATCCCGAAACCCATCAGGTACGATGAGGCCTTGCTGATCACTCACCCATCACCTGAAGGCAG
>DATDLC010000124.1:0-6117 GCA_036519515.1 Pseudolabrys sp.
CACCTTCCGCAAAGGTTTCGGCGAAACCGGCTTACTCATCGTTGTGCTTGCCTTAGTGAAACCTCTGTCGCCGCCGGGTGATTTGTCGGGTCAACTCATCTGCGGCCCAATCGAGGCATAGCTTTCGTTGGTCCTTGGGCAGGCGTAGATCAGCGTCTTTAAGGACGGTAGGTGCTAATTTGTGGCAGTACTTCAGCCATTTTTGTGACAGCCACGAGAGAACCAACGTATACCCCGGCGAATGCCATATCGTTGCATCGTAGCTTGCCTTGGGGTTGTCGATTGTCTCCAATATGTATCGCTTTGCACGTGGGACGATCTTTTCCGCGCGTACTTTCGTGCCATCAACGTCGGGGACGCAACCGGTCTCCTCGAACATCTCAGAAGCCTCTTCTACGAGCAGCGCGATATCCTCTTTGGTGGTTAGCTTGACCATGATTGTTGCTCATCGGACGAACTAGGCCGCAATGTAGCATCAACTACGTTGGTTTGCCCAGCCGATCGCTGGCTTCCTAAGCGGCTGCACCGCGAATAGGCCAACAAACTCGCGTCGCCACCTCACTCTATCACCTCGTCGGCGCGGCCGAGCAATGAGAGAGGCACAGTGAGGCCGAGAACACGCCTCCAGGGAGTTGGGGGCGGGGGGCAAAAAAATCAAACAAGATTTTTTGGGACAGAGCCAGCCAATATAGTAACAGCCGGACCAAAGGCGTTCGTTTAATCACGGTGGAGTGGGGCATGCCGGTTGAGAAGATAGATACACTTGTTGTGGGCGGCGGGCAGGCCGGCATCGCCATGAGCGAACATCTGAGCGTGAACGGCGTGCCTCACCTCGTTCTCGAGCGGAACCGGGTCGCTGAGCGCTGGCGCTCAGCGAGATGGGACTCGCTGGTGATGAATGGTCCCGCGTGGCACGACCGCTTTCCCGGTCTCACCTTCGGCGATGTCGACAAGAGCGTTAGGCCAGACGATTTTCCACTTAAGGACACCGTTGCAGACTATCTGGTGGCTTACGCGAAGAAGATTGCGGCGCCTGTCCGGTGCGGAGTCGAGGTTTTGAAGGTCGACAGGAAGGTCGGGCAGCGCGGCTTCCGTGTTGAGACGTCTACGGGGGCGATCGAGGCCGACAGAGTCGTGGCCGCGACCGGCGCGTTCCAGCGCCCGAACGTGCCCGCCATGGTGCCCGCCGAGACAGGCGTGCTGCAGATGCACTCGACCGCATACCGCAACCCCGCGCAACTTCCCCATGGCGCAGTGCTGATCGTCGGCTCAGGCTCCTCCGGAACCCAGATCGCCGAAGAGCTTTTCGAAGCGGGACGGAAGGTCTTCCTGTCGGTGGGGCCGCACGAGCGTCCGCCGCGCGCGTACCGTGGGCGCGACTACTGCTGGTGGCTGGGCGTTCTTGGGAAGTGGGATGCGGCTGCCCGGGAGGTCGGAAAGGAGCACGTGACGATTGCAGTGAGCGGAGCGCACGGCGGGCATACGATCGATTTTCGCCTGCTGGCGACGAAGGGGATGACTCTCCTCGGCCGCACCGAGGGCTGCAGTCGCGGCGTCATGAGGTTTGCGCCGGACCTCCTCCAAAACCTCGGGAAGGGAGACGCGAATTTGCTCTCCGTGCTGGACGAAGCCGACGCCTATGTCGCACGAAATGGTCTCGAATTGCCCGAAGAGCCGCAAGCGCGCCGTACCGTGCGGGACGCGGACTGCGTGAAGAACCCCATCCTTTCGCTCGACCTCGCCGGCGCGGGCATTGCAACCATCATCTGGGCGACCGGTTTCACGACAGACTACAGCTGGCTCAACGTCGACACTTTCGACGAGAAGGGCAGGCCGAGGCATCAGCGTGGCGTCTCGGCAGAGCCGGGAATTTATTTTCTGGGGCTGCCCTGGCAATCACGGCGAGGATCGAGTTTCATCTGGGGCGTCTGGCACGATGCCAAGTATCTCGCGGACCAGATCACCATCCAGCGCAACTATATGGCCTATCACGAAGCCGCATCCCGCCGACGATGACGCGCTGCCTTCCCGGGAATGATGCAAGCTGCCCGCTGTGCGGAAAACCCTGGAATGCCGGTGCCTGCCGCCGTGCGGCTTCCTGTCTTTAACGCACGATATCATGGTGGCTCGAATGGCCCACAGACGAATTCGCAAGTTCAACACCAAGCACACATATCCGGAGCAGAGGCTCGATAATGATCTGGCCCAGGCGGTGGTGACGCAAGGGGGAAAGACCGTCTGGCTGCGCGGGCAGTGCGCCCAGAACCTCGACGACGCCGTGAGCATCGACAGTCATGATCCGGTCGAGCAGACCCACAAGGTCATGCAGAATATGCGCCAGCTCATCGAGGAAGCCGGCGGCAAGATGGAGCATCTCGTCAAGATCGTGGTGTACATCACCGATATTCGCCACCGCGAAGCCGTGTACCGCACGATGGGCGAATACATCAAAGGCGTGCATCCGGTTTCAACGGGCCTCGTGGTCCAGGCGCTGGCCCGACCCGAGTGGCTGGTCGAAATCGACGGCACGGCCGTCATTCCGGACTGAACGCCGGAGCAAACGTCGGAGCGAACGGAAACTTATTCCATGACCTTCTCGCTGGTCGCCCGCTGTCGAGAAACCGGTATGTTCGGCGTCGCGGTAGCCTCGTCGTCGCCGGCGGTCGCTGCCCGCTGTGCCTATGCCCGGGCAGGTGTCGGCGCCGTGGCCTCACAGAATGTGACGGACCCTTCGCTTGGTCCGCTCGCTCTCGACCTCATGCAGAGCGCCATGAGCGCCGAGGCTGCGATCGCGGAAATCCAGAGGCGCGGCCAGTTCATGGACTATCGGCAGTTGCTCGCGGTCGATCAGCGGGGTCAGACGGCCATTCATTCAGGACGAAATTGCCTCGGCATCTGGGCGCAAGCCCATGCCGAAGACGTCGCTTCTGGCGGCAATCTGCTGGCCAATGACCGTGTGCCGCAGGCGGTCGTAGACGGCTTTCTCGCGAGCTCCGGCCATTTGGGCGATCGTCTGATTGCCGCGATGCGCGCCGGCTTGGCTGCCGGCGGAGAAGCTGGCCCGATCCATTCGGCCGGCCTCAAGATCGTGGATCGCGTGAGCTGGCCAATCGCCGATTTGCGGTGCGATTGGACGCAGGATTGCCCGATCGAGGCGATCGCAACGCTTTGGGGCATCTATAAGCCGCAGCTGGACGCCTACGTTCAGCGCGCCCTCAACCCGGATGAAGCACCGAGCTATGGTGTCCCCGGCGACGAATGATGTCGCGCGCCATCAAACAATCAATCAAGGCGCTCAGATGCGGATGAATCGTTTTTCTTGCTTTTTTCACCCCCGCACTCTCGAATTGGTAGGGGGCGGGGGGCAAAAAAATCATAACAAGATTCTTGTGCTTCAAAATCCCCTAGGTGTACGGAATCGCCGAGAGTTGATTTAAAATCAAATATTCAAGTCATCGACGATACTTGTC
Organism: Pseudolabrys sp.; assembly: GCA_036519515.1. GTDB lineage: Bacteria > Pseudomonadota > Alphaproteobacteria > Rhizobiales > Xanthobacteraceae > Pseudolabrys. The sequence continues at coordinate 3,471 of DATDLC010000124.1, forward strand.
GGTCGTTTCGCGAATATTGCGGTGTTGAGTAGGGGGGCGCGGGCAAAAAATTATAACACGATTTTTGGGCCACCCACACCCACATTCCCGGTGGGGGCCAAAAAATCAAAACAATTGCACGGGGAATCCGGACATCGACAATCACGGCGCTTTGACGATCTGCTTGCACGCGGGGGGCAATCCGGCCAGCGTCAAAACCGGTCTCGGTTTGCGCTGCCGCGGATGCAGCGTCGATTCCTTGAACCAGAAGTCAAGCTCGCTACCGCAGCCGTCGCTTGGGAGCGGCGGTGCTGGCGGCTTGCATTCCGCACTGTCTGCCGGACAGGCGATTTGGACATGAAAATGCTCGGCGTGACCATACCAGGGACGCACCTTGTAAAGCCAGGTGCGATCAGCTCCGGCCTCGCGGCACAGCGCCTTCTTGATCGCGGCATTGACTAAGATGCGGACGACCACCGGATCCTCCGCAGCCGTTCGGAGGAGCGCAGTATGTCTGTGGGTCCACACTTTCGGATCAACGTCGCGCAGATCGGGCGCGACCACATCGGTGGCCGAGCCGAACTCGCGCTCCTCGCGGCTTTGCACGTGGTCTGGCATCCGCGCAAACCAAATATCGACGTCGAGGCCGATTTGATGGCTGGTGTGCTCAGAAAGCATCGGCCCGCCGCGCGGCTGAGACATGTCGCCAACCAAAAGACCGTTCCAGCCAACCTTTGTTGCGTTCGTGGCAAACCGTTCGATGAAGCGAATGAGTTGCGGATTGCCCCAGTTGCGGTTACGCGACGGCCGCATGACTTGCCAGGTCGGCCCAGTGATCGGCAGCGACACGGCGCCGGCGAGGCAGCCGTCGAAATCGCCGCCGATCGAGCGCGGCGGTCCGGGAGACGGCGTCAATTTGCGCGCGAACAGTTCTTTGGCCGGCGTTGACAGTGCGTCCGGATTTTTCAGCGGCGGCAGGGGCCTGGGATTGAGTGAGCCGGGAAGCATCGGGTCAATCAAGTGCTTTTCCTGCGCGACGGCGGAACTCGCGGCGGCAGGGAAGAGGACGGCGAGCAGGCAAACGACAGCGCGCATCAGCAACTATACTCCCTCTGGGTCTGTAGGAAACTGGAATAGGCACTTGCGTATCTCAAGACTGACCGGCTGTGTCGGCGCCATTTAGAGAAGTCACTTTTTGCGCCAGTTACAAATGTCACTGTTTTGGGGTGAAGGGTAGCCGCCTTTCCTGGTTTCGGGGTTGAAGGGCCTTGCTCCGCGCTATCCGACCTTGAACATGTGATTGCGCTGGCCACGTCGCCGCGGTGCCTTGGCCGACCGCGACATGTCCAGCTCCTTCTGCTTCTCGGCGATGTAGGCAAGCACCGGACCAAGGCGCTTGTTCTCGACGATGGCAGCCTGATTGACCTGCGGCCGCTTGTCGAAGGTCCGATAAGGGAGGTCCACGCCATTGTGCCGGATCGCAAATCGGCCATCAGGATAATCGAGGACCATGACCCGCTTGCAGGCCAAGGATCGTGTGATCTCGTTCGGCTCCAAGATAAACAGCACCTGGTCGTATTGCAGCGTCAGATTTTTGGAGACCGTGCGATCCTCCTTCCAGGCAAAGGCGTCATCGAGATCGTCATCGCCAGCGAGCGGACGATGGAGGTCCCGCTCGTCAAACGGCGGCTTGGCGAAGCGGGCATTGTAGTCTGCCATGAACGTCGGCAAGAACGCATTGCCGGCCGCCACCGTGTCGATGTCGCGCAGCCGCATCTCCTTCACCAGGCGGTCCTGCAGCGTCCCGTTCGCCCGCTCCACGCGGCCCTTGGCCTGCGAGGAATTGGCACAGATGATGTCGATGTTGAGCGCATGCAGAGCGCGCCCAAACTGCGTCATTCCATTGCCGCCCGCCGCGTCTTTCTTGTTCACCCGAAACACAGCATGCTTGTCGGAGTAGAACGCGATCGGCTTGCCGTACCGCTCCAGATAGGCCCGCGTCGCCTCGAAATAATCGAACGTCGACTCCGTCTCCACAAACTGCAGATGCATCAGCCGGCTCGTCGCATCGTCGATGTAAACGAGCAGCGTGCATTGCGGCCCGCGCGTCTCGAACCACCAATGCCGCGAGCCGTCGATCTGGATCAGTTCGCCAACACAATCCCGACGGTAGCGCGGCTGATGCACGGGCCGCATCCGCTGCCGGCGGTCCTTCCATAGCCCGGCCGCCATCATCCATTGCCGGATCGTCTCCCGGCCGAGATGGATGCCGTGCAGCTCCGCGAGCTTCTCGCCCGCAAGCGTCGGCCCGAAGTCCGCATAGCGCTCGCGGATGATGGCAATCACCTCCATCCGCAGTGCCATCGGATAGGACCGGTTGCTCGGCTTCCCGCGGCGGCGCGACACCAGTGCAGTAGGGCCGCGCTGCCGAAATACCTTGCCCAACCGAAACACCTGGCGACGGCCAAGCCCCATCAGCGCCACTGCCTCAGAAACCCTGATCCGCTCCTCTGCCAGATCGAGCAAAACGTTCATCCGATCGATCTCCGAACGGCTCATCAAAATCACCGTCATCGGCCGCCAGCTCCCCATCCGATTCGAAAACCGGGGAGAGTGACATCTCTATCGGGGCCAACGGTGACTTCTCTATCTGGCGTCTACACCCGCC
>DATDLC010000125.1:0-11444 GCA_036519515.1 Pseudolabrys sp.
TGCTTTGCTTGGCGCGCCTCGGGCTGACCAAAGCGAGCAGAGCTAAGATGCCGCCCTCGCCGTGGTTGTCCGCACGCATGATCAGAATCGCGTATTTGATGGAGATGACGACGATCAAAGACCAAAAGATAAGCGATACGACCCCCAACACAGCGTGTGGCGATATCTGACCATCGGGGCTTGCGGCCTTTACCGCCACGCTGAGCGCATAGAGCGGGCTCGTGCCAATGTCGCCGAAGACAACACCCATGCAGGCAAGCGCCGCAGGTGCCCAAGCGTGCGCATGGCGGGAGTGGTTCACGGTGCCAGTTTTTGGGATCGCACTCATGAACAGTGATCCCTAAGCAGGACAGCCCATCGTATTGGCCTAAACTACCATATTGGAAGGGCCAGGTCCGCTTTGGTACATAAGCGGACATTCCGTGATGTCCGTGTCATGTCCGCTTTACCCCGCAAGCGAATATTCAGTAGCGCGAGCCGCTAAGCCAAAAGCGGACATGATGTCGATCAATATTTGCACCCGTCTCGCAAGAAAACCCTATTCCCGGCGCGCAATAGCGCTGGATGATCTTCAATTCCAAACGCGCCCGCACCTAAGAGAGTAAGAAATTTGCAACGGACCTGATCTGTTCTAGATTCATCAGTGGGGGGGCGTGACCACAACCCTCAATGGTGTGAACTTTTGCCCGGGAATTGCGACGAACCATTTCGCCCGCAAGATCGGCCGGCAACAAATCCGAATCCGCACCACGGATAACAAAGATCGGTGCTTCGATCGCCATCCAGTATTTCCAGATATCGACGCTGTAGTGCCAGGGGTTGCGAAAGGCGCGAACGATTTGCGGGTCGCAGAGCATGACGTAACGCTCGCGACTCGGGTGCCATGCAACGCTGTGGCGGGTTATGTGGCTCCAATGCTCGTCGGGCAGATCTCCAAACGGTGCCAAGACCTCCCGGAAGTAGGCTTCGGCCTCGCCGAGGTCATGAAAGTCTGCCGGCATGGCGCTTAGGTACGAGCCGATGCGGGCGAGACCTTCCCACGGCAGGAAGGGGCCAATGTCGTTGACCACGACTCGCCTGATTGGGCTTCCCGGCAAACCCGCGAGCACGATCCCGATCAGTCCGCCGAGCGAGGTGCCGACCCAGTCGACTTGCTCGGCACCGAGTCCCGCGAGGAGCGCATTGATGTCTGCGCAGTATTGGGGGAGTGCATATTCGGTGGGATTCCGCAGCCTCCCGCTTCGCCCGCGCCCGACGAGATCCGGACAGATTACCCGTCGCCCCGATGCGGCGAGATCTGCAGCCAGATAGTCAAAATCTCGGCCTTGACGGCTGAGGCCGTGAACACACACGACCGGAACTGCCGCATCAAGCGGACCCCAGTCCACATATGCAACCTCGTGAAAGCCGGTCAGGGAAAGCCCGTGAATCGTTCCGGTCCGATCCGGCTCGAGGCTGGGCTCGGCAACGGTCCGATACGGGAAGCGAAGCATCAAGGCCTCGTCATGCAATGGCACGCGTTAGATGAAGACGATGTTTCAGCATGCAAATGTTCCTTGAAAAAACGAGAATCGCGACCGGATCATAGTCGCTGCTGCGCGGCGCTGAAAGCTTGCGCTTCCGGCCACGTCTCGAAAACGTGCGGCGCCAGGTTACGTTCCGCGAGGCCGGCGCCGAGCTTCAACCGCATGAACGCGCTCGTCGTGTAGCGCGATGCGCTCGAATAGTAGCGGTTTTGCATATAGGTGATCATCGAAAAATAGGCGTCACTCACCATCGGATCGAGATAGAATCCGTCGTAGTTGGCAACGAGTGCAACCTTGCGCCCGATCGCCTTGCAGCGCGATTCCATCTCGCGACGAACGAGGTCCACGTCGGCGGTCGTTCGGACCTGGAAGCCCTCGAAGTTGATGAAAATCGTATTGCGCGCCTGATCATAGGAAATCCGCTCAGCGAGACTCAACCCGAGGAGCAACTGTTCGAGACCCATCAGTTCCGGCTTGAAAATCAGCGGGTTCATCTCGCGCGGACTGCGTACGACCGGTTTGAAGCTCATGTGCGGCAGGATGTCTTTTTCGAGGTCGATTCCGGGGGCAATTTCGATCAGCTCCATTCCGTCCGCGGTGCGCTGAAACGCGCACCGCTCGGTCACGTAAAGGACCGTCCGACCGGTGTCCGCCGCGTATTGGCCGCTGAAAGTCACCTGTTCGACGGCTTCGATGAATTTCTGCGAGCGGCCTTCGTTCCCGATTGAAAGCTTTCCGTCCGCAATTTGCACCTCGAGACCGCCTACCGTAAATGTGCCCGCGAACAGGAGCTTCTTAGCGCTCTGCGAGATGTTGATGAAGCCGCCGGCACCGGCAAGCCTTCGGCCGAAGCGGCTGACGTTGACGTTGCCCTTCGCATCGGCCTGTGCCATTCCGAGGCAGGCAAGGTCGAGTCCTCCGCCATCGTAGAAGTCGAACTGCTGGTTCTGCTGGATGACGGCTTCGGGATTGAGTGCCGCGCCGAAGTCGAGCCCACCTTGCGGAATACCGCCCACGATCCCGGGCTCGGCCGTGAGAGTCACGTATTTGAGGATCCGCTCCTCAGCCGCGACTGCCGCCACGCCTTCCGGCATCCCGATGCCCAGATTCACGACTCCGCCGAGCGGCAGCTCGAACGCGCAGCGCCGTGCGATGATCTTGCGGTCGTCCAGTTCCATCGGCTCGATGCGATCAAGCGGAACGCGCTGTCGGCCGGAGAAGGCGTGGTTGTACGGCGTGCCGTAGGTCTGGACGTGATTCTTGGCCTCGGCGAGGACTACGCAATCGACCAGAATTCCGGGGACCTGGACTTCGCGCGGATTGAGCGAGTCTGCAGCGGCGATCCGCTCGACCTGCGCGACGACGAAACCGCGAGAGTTCTTGGCGGCCATGGCCGCAGCGAGATTGTCGAGGGTAAGCGCCTCCCGCTCCATCGTTAGGTTGCCGTTCGGATCGCAGGTGGTTCCACGAATGAACGCGACGTTGATCGGAAACGCCTTGTAGCGAAGCCATTCCTCACCGTCGATTTCGAGAAGCTCGACAAGATCCTCAGTCGTCACGCTGTTGAGCTTGCCGCCTTGCTCGCGCGGATCGACGAAAGTGCGCAACCCCACCTTCGAAATTGTCCCTGGTCGGTGCGCGGCAATTTCACGGTAGAGATGCGAAATGCAGCCAAGCGGCAGATTGTAGGCCTCAATCTCGTTGTTCAGGGCGAGTTCGGAGAGCTTCGGCACCAAGCTCCAATGTCCCCCCACGATGCGCTTGAGCAGGCCTTTGTGCGCCAGACGATTGAGCCCGCGGTCCTTGCCATCCCCTGGCGCGGCGGCAAACATCAGCGTGAGGGCGGATGGGTGGCGCTCCTTGATGAAGCGCCTCTCAAGCGCAAGGATCAGCTCGTCCGGCGTTCCGATGCCGACGAAACCCGAGATGCACACCGTATCGTTGTCGCGGACAATGGCGATGGCTTCGTCGGCGGAAACAATCTTGTTCTTGAACGTCATCCGACTAGTTCCTCTCGGACAGCCACTTGGCGATCCCGGGGCCGAGCAAAGCCTGCGACTTGCCGCCGACGAAGACGCCGACGTGTCCGCCCGGCAGCGGCAGCTCGGTGTAGTCCTTCGTGCCCACCCTTGTGCCCAAAGCCTGAGAGGTGGCGGGGGGAATGATGTGGTCGTCCTTTGCAAACACGTTGAGTACCGGCATGGTGATGTTGGCGAGGTCCACCTGCCGGCCATTGACCGTGAATGCGTTGTTGATGAGCTTGTTGTCCTGATAAAGCTCCTTGAGCCACTGCTTGGCCGCCTCGCCAGGATGATGCGGACGATCGGCGATCCATTTTTCCATACGCAGGAAATTCAGGAACTTCTTTTCGTCGTCCATCACTTCCAGCATGTCGAGATTGTACTTCATGAGAGTGCGCATGGGGGTCATCTGCGCGAACACGGACCCCATGAACTCGCCCGGCAGATTGCCATAGGCTTCGATCAGGCGATCGATATCCTCCGGTTTGAGGCTCCGCGTCCAGATATTGATGAAGCCGTGGCCGAGCCGATTCTCGACCGTATCGCCGTGAAAATCGATCGGCGTGATGGTAAGCACCATGGATTTCACGGTGTCGGGATGAAGCGCCGCATAGCACGTCGTAAAAACGCCGCCCTCGCAAATGCCCAGCAGGCTCACCTTGTCTATCTTGTGCCGTTCGGAAATGACGCGGACGCATTCTGCAAGGTACCCGTCGATGTAGTCGTCGAGCGTGAGCCAGCGGTCGGCACGCGACGGGTTTCCCCAATCGACCACGTAGAGGTCGACCCCGAGCTTCAAGAGGTTGCGGACGAGCGAGCGATCCTCCTGCAGGTCAGCCATGGTGTAGCGGCCGATCAGCCCGTAGACGATCAACACGGGGGTCGTGACGTTCGCTTCGGCGAGCGGAACATAGTGGTGCAGCGTCACCTTGTCCTGCCGCCACACCTCGTCCTTGGGCGTGGTAGCGATGGCGACTTCGTCATCGCGCAGCTTGGAAAACAGCTCGGCTCCTCGTGCGATCTTAGCGCCAAGGGCGGCCGCCTCTGAAATGGCCTGCTCCGCCTTGATGTGGATCGGCGCTCCGCTATTCGTCATTCTTACGTGCCTTTCTTGGAAGTGGGCGGCCTCCGACGACCGCCCCCGCGCTCGTCGGTTTTCGGCGATTGGCGGCTGGCGCGCTGCAGAGCCCGCAGCTCGCGCCGAAGCTCGGTGACGCCCCGATACACATCGTCGAGCTCCGCGCGGGTCGGGTAGCCGAACGTCTCGCTATAGAAGGCGGCAACTTCCTGCTGCGCTAGCCGCAGATCGGTGCTCGCCTTCAGTATTCCCCGCTGGCTCTTGAGATAGGCCTCTGAGCGCTGTGCCTCGAGGAGCGCGGAGTTCGCGGTCTCCACCCAGAGGGCGAGCAGCTCACGCCAGGACGTCAGCGCCTCCTTTCGATCCGCCTTTTCGTTCAGGTGCTTCGCCATCGTTCCGGCCGCATGCAGCCAGGTCTCCAAGATCATCGTATTGTGCTCGAGGCTTCGGCGGCGCAATTCCGCCCAGGCATTGAAAACGTTAAGCATCTTGCGCTCGATGTCCCACAGGTCAGCGAGGCGCGGCCCCTCCGCCATCCGTTGCAGCGCCTCGTCCATCCCGCCGGTGCCCGCGAACCATGCCTGCGGGTCAAAAATCTTGCCTAACAGCTCGGTTACGAGCGGATCCTGCTTTTCTCCTGCCTGCATGTTTCGAGTAAGGGTCTGCGACAGCTCGACTGCGGCCGACCATAGTTTCTCGAACGTCTCATTGGCTTGGCTCAGCCCCTGAGGATCGAAGAAGGCAGCCGGCACAGCGCTTGGCGCACCTTCCGCGCCGACGGCCTTAGCCATGCCGCTCAACATGTCGAAGAACCTGCCCTGCTGCGCGGCAGCCAGGTCCTTTCCGCCGCGGCCCCACAGCTGCGCCAGCGCCTGCATGTACTCGAACGGGTCCACCTCAGAACACCACCACCTGCCGCACGGCTTTACCTTCGTGCAACCGATCGAACCCGAGATTGATCTCTTCGAGCTTCAGATGGCCGCTCATCAGCCGGTCCACCGGAAGCTTGCCTCGTCGATACAGCTCGATGTAGCGCGGCAGATCGCGGGTCGGCACGCATGTGCCGATGTAGCTGCCCTTGACCGTCCGCTCCTCGGCGACGAGGTTGACCTGAGGCAGCGCGAAGGTGTGGTCGGGCGGCGGCAATCCGGCTGTCACGGTCGTGCCCCCGCGCCGCGTAATCTTGTAGGCAAGATCCATGGCGCGCACCGAACCGGCCATTTCAAAGGCAAACTCGACTCCGCCGCCGGTGGCGGCCTTGATCTCTTCGATAGCACCGGGACTGCCCGGGTTGAACGTATCCGTTGCACCGAGCTGGCGGGCGAGCCCGAGCTTATCGTCGGAGAGGTCGACTGCAACGACGCGACGCGCGCCGACAACCAGAGCCCCTAGAAGCGAGCTCAACCCGACGCCGCCGAGACCGATCACCGCCACGCTTGAACCGGCCGGCACCTTGGCGGTGTTGATCACCGCACCCACCCCGGTCAGAACCGCGCACCCAAACAAGGCTGCTTCCTCGAGCGGCAGCTCCTGGTCGATCTTGACCAGCGACCTGCGCGAGACCGTCGCGTACTCGGCGAACGCCGAGACACCGAGATGATGGTAAACATCGGCGCCCCCGCGATGCAACCGCCGCTGACCGGACAGCAGTGTCCCGGCTCCGTTGGCGGCCGCACCGGGTTCACACAACGCAGGGCGGCCTTCCGCACATGGAAGACAATGCCCACAACTCGGCACGAACACCATCACCACATGATCGCCGACCTTGAGGTCGTCGACGTCAGGCCCGAGCTTCTCCACGATGCCGGCGGCCTCGTGGCCGAGCACCATGGGGGTCGGGCGCGGACGGTTGCCTTCAATCACTGAAAGGTCGGAATGGCAGAGACCCGCCGCACCGATCTTGACCAGCACTTCGCCACGACCGGGTCCGTCGAGCTCGACCTCCTCGATGGTGAGCGGCTTCGATTTCGCATAGGGCAATTCGGCGCCCATCTTGTGCAGGACGGCAGCTTTGATCTTCATGGTGCCTCGTTCCTTCAAGGCTCCGTCGCAGCCAAGCATGTCGATTATCGACCGGCTGCAAATCGGTCATTCCAACCAAATCCTCGTCTCGATCACTTGAAACGCGACACGGCATCGGCCCAGCCCCGTTGAAGCTCTGCAAAAGCTTTCTGGTTTGCTGTGACCATGTCGTTCCACGCGGCCTCGTTGGCGCCGCGAACCTGCTCGGCAAGTTTGTGTGCTTCCTCGGCCTTCGCTTGCATCTGCTCCATCGTCTTCTTGTACTCGCTGCGAGCTTGTTCGCCCATCTGCTCTAGTCGCTCCTGATAGTCCTTGACCTGGGCTCGCCAGATCTCGCTCTGCGCCTTCAATTGATCGGCCAATTGCTGTTTTACCACCATGTCGTTCCTCCTTTGGCTCAGGTAGATAAGATCAGGCAACCTCGGGGACGCGTCCCTGCAGCTCTTCCACCAGAACCCGCGTGTTCTCCACGTAGTCTATGGGAACTGTTATCAGGTGCACGCCGGTGTCCTTAAAGGCGCCGTCGATGGTCGGGACGAGATCGTCCGCGCGCTTCACCCGGTGGCCGATTGCGCCGTATGATTCCGCGTATCTGACGAAATCTGGATTTCCGAACGTGAGCCCCCAGTCATGGAAATTGTCGACCGCCTGTTTCCAGCGGATCATCCCATAAGCGGAGTCCTCCAGGATCAAAACAACTAGGTTCAGCCCCAGCCGCACCGCTGTCTCCATTTCCTGAGAGTTCATCATGAACCCGCCGTCACCGCACACCGCAAGTACACGGCGGTTCGGATACAGGATCGACGCCATCATGGCGGACGGCAGCCCGGCGCCCATCGTCGCCAACGCATTGTCGAGCAGCAGTGTATTCGCGATGTGAGTGCGGTAATTGCGTGCGAACCAGATCTTGTACATACCATTATCAAGGCAAACGATGCCGTCTTCCGGCATGACTTTTCGCACATCGCGGACGATGCGCTGAGGCGTAGGCGGGAATCGTCCCTCGTCTGCCCGGTCTCGGATGCGTGACATGATTTCGCTTCGGAGCCCGGTAAACACGGGATCCGCCCTCAGTTTTCCTTCAATCCGGTCCGCCAACAGCACCAGGCTAGGCCCGACATCGCCGACAACCTCGGCGTGCGGAAAGTACACTTGTTCGACATTGGCTGGTGTAAAGCCGACATGAATCACCTTCGGGCCACTCGGGCCCATGATGAAGGGAGGCTTCTCCACCGTGTCATGCCCGATCGCGATGATGAGATCGGCATGATCCACCGCTCTGTGAACGTAGTCGCCCGCGGAAAGCGCAGCGGTTCCCATGTAGAGATTGGAGCCACCGGTCACCGAGCCCTTTCCCATCTGTGTGTTGAAGAAAGGAATCCGCGTTCGACGCACGAAGCTCGATAGCGGCTCGACGAGTTTCGGGCGGCTCGATCCCGCACCCAGCATGATCAATGGCCGCTGGGCTTTGAGAATCATCTTGGCGGCGCGATCAAGCGCGGGCGGTGGCGCGACCGGCAGCTCGATCGGATGTGGTGATATCAGTGGAACGTTCTCAGTTTCCTCCCCGGCGACGTCCTCCGGAAGTTCCAGGTGCACCGGCCCGGGCCGTTCCTCCATTGCGACCCGAAACGCGTCGCGCACGATCGCCGGGATGGAGCCTGGACTGACGATCTGGCGCGTCATTTTCGTCAGCGGTCGCATCGAAGCGATCACGTCGACGATCTGGAAGCGCGCCTGCTTCGCCGTCATGATCGCCTTTTGGCCGGTTATCATAATCATCGGCATAGCGCCGAGATGGGCGTAGGCCGCACCTGTCGAGAGGTTGAGCGCACCGGGGCCGAGCGTTGCGATGCACACACCAGCTCGGCCGGTCAGGCGTCCGTGTGTTGCCGCCATGAAGGCTGCGGCCTGTTCATGACGGGTGAGAACGAGCTTGATCTTTGATCTTCGCAGCGATTCGACGACGTCAAGATTCTCTTCGCCGGGAATGCCGAAAATGCGGTCGACGCCTTCATTCTCCAACGCAGCAACCAGAAGATCAGAACCTTTGGTCATATCTGATACTCCAAACTCAACACGAATAGCGGCCAGCCATGCCCGAGGCACCCTTTCAGCGCTCGATGTGTCCGGTGCCCTCGAGATATCCATACTTGCGCGTGTCGGGCATGATGAGAGAGGCGGCAAACGTAATGGCGACCATCCCGGCGACGTACCAGAAGAACCATTGCTCCTGCCCTGCCGACTTGAGCCACAGCGCCACATACTCGGCGGTGCCGCCGAACATTGCGTTCGCGATCGCGTAGGAAAGGCCCACGCCAAGCGCCCGCACCTGGGGCGGGAATAGCTCGGCCTTTACGACGCCGCTAATGGATGTGTAGAAGCTGGCGATCATGAGAGTCAGCAAGACGAGAATGAAAGCGGTGTAAGGGCTGGAAACCTGACCGATCAAAATCAGCAGGGGTACCGCAGCCAGCATCCCCAGGCCTGAAAACAGAATCATGTTGGTCTTGCGTCCGATCCAGTCCGAAAGTGCGCCGAACGCCGGTTGCAGCAGCATGAATACGATCAACGCCGTGGTCATCACGAAGGTGACGGTCGTGGCGGCCATGTTCGCAGTATTCACGAGATATTTCTGCATGTAGGTGGTGAACGTGTAGAAGTAGAGCGAGCCGCCCATCGTGAAGGCCAACACGATGAGGACGGCTCGCGGATGACGTCGCACAAGACCAATTACCGACCCCGCCTCCTTATTGTGCATCGTCTCCTCGGACGCGGTTTCGGCGAGCGAGCGCCGCAGGTACATGGCAACGACTGCCGCCAAGGCTCCAATCACGAACGGGATGCGCCAGCCCCACGCCTTGAGCTCATCGGTCGTCAGCAGTGCCTGCAGGACAGCAAGCACCAATAGGGCCAGGAGCTGTCCGCCAATCAGCGTCACGTATTGGAAGGAGGAATAGAACCCACGATGCCCTTTCGACGCCACCTCGCTCATGTAAGTCGCGGCGGTGCCGTACTCGCCGCCGACCGAAAGGCCCTGCGTCATGCGGGCCAGGAGCAGCAAGACCGGCGCCGCCGTCCCGATGGTCGCGTGCGTGGGCATAAAGGCAATCATGAGCGAACCTGCGCACATCATCAGCACAGAAATGATCATCGATATGCGCCGGCCATGGGTGTCAGCGATCCAGCCGAATAGCCAGCCACCCAACGGCCGCATGAAAAAGCCGACGGCGAAAATTCCAGCGGTGGCGAGAAGTTGACTGGTCGTATCGCCGGTGGGAAAAAACGCCGCTGCGAAATAGATCGACGTGAACGCGTAAGCATAGAAGTCGTACCACTCGACGAGATTGCCAGACGACGCGCCGACGATCGCAACAATTCGGCGCCGGCGGTCCGCAGCTTCGGTCCCACCAGCGAGAGCAAGCGATTCAACTGCTGCGCTCATGGTTCCCTCCTGAGAGACAGACCCGCTGTTGTTTTAGCTCGGTAGTGGAGAGGTGATCGAGCGAGTGCGCTTGCGTGCTGGGAGCCTTCGGCCGCAAAACTTTTGCGGCGCCCCACTTTTCTCGCCCCGGCTGACCTGCTGCGAGGTTTCATCGCTTCTCCTGCAGCTTCGGAGGGTAAATACTATTCCAGATCCAATCGTCGCGCCACGACGGCCGTGAGCCCTAGGAAGGCTCAGCTACTGGCACGGAATGACGGGCCCAGGCGCTGTTCACGTCACGCTATCGAGCAGACCTAACTACCGACGTATGTCCGCTAAGTGCGTTCCGCTTTTGGATGCCCGCAAAGACTACGGCGAGGACATGCTAATATGGTGCCGAAGTCTTAAGGTTTATTCCCCGACAGTGCCGCCAATTGGCACGATCGCCGGGTCAGGCCGTGAGCTATGAATATTAGTCCGCCATCGGCCAAATACGGAGCGTGGAATCCGGGTTTGGAATCGCAGTTGCCGCGCGAGTATTTGTCGCTCTCGACGATATTCCGCAACGAGAACGTCTCAACCAGCATCGCAAAAACGCATGAACTGAGCGACTACTGTGGTCTGCCGATGCATGAGCTTATCGCGTACGCGCCGACAGGCTGATTGTCCACGAATTGCTGATTCACGTGACGACCGGCATTGCTGTCCCCGACGGCCGTGATGACGAGGACTTGGGCAGAAACTTCCGCGAGATCGCCGCAACTATTCTTAATCGATTTATTGCGCCCCATCACGAGGAACTGGCGCACGTCTTCGAGCAGCTCCGTTACAAGGCTTCCGTCATCATCGCGCGTGAGCTGGCAATGCCTTCGCGGAACCGAAGACGGCTGTCGTTGCCCGTCAAACAGGAGATCGGCGCCGGCTGCGCCGCTTAGGCGATGATCAACTGCCCTGAGCGCACAAACTTCGTCACATCGAAATTCATGGCGCCGATGCTGGCGAGTTGGCCGGCCGTGAACTTGATGGTGTATCGGGGATCTGTCCAGCTTTGGCCGCTGCCTACGGGTTCGAGGCGGGTCCGCGTCTCGGTTCCGGTATAAAAACCGGGCGGCAAAACGAGGCCGGCTCGAAGTTCGACGGCTTGCGCTGCCTCCAACATGACTGTCCTAGTTTCTACGCGTTACATCGGCGCTGCTTCGTTGACCATCGGAGACTAGCACGAAAAGCCGAGTGCGTTGTTGCTCCCGGCGTTTCCCGTATCTTTCCGAAAATCACGGAGTGTGCCGATGGTGAAACGGATTGAACGGTTTATTGCCGCGTCGAAGAACTTGCCGGCGCGGCGGCATGGACCGCAGCAAATGGTATCGCTATTC
>DATDLC010000126.1:0-11095 GCA_036519515.1 Pseudolabrys sp.
TCCCAGGTAAACACTGGCCAACTCGGCATCGGCGTTCGATTCTAGCCAATCTTAACTTCAGACTTTTTGCGTAAACCGCCCGAGTTGACGTGGGTCGGTAAGTCGCCTATCTCCGCCAGTGGGACACCCCTCCCCAACGAGGGGCGCCTATCTGGAAGGATAGACAATGACGGCGACCAAGCCCGGCGCGCGGCCGGTGACCCCGCACTTCTCATCCGGCCCGTGCGCAAAGCGCCCCGGCTGGAGCCTCCAAATCCTCACTGACGCAGTTCTGGGACGTTCGCACCGGTCAAAGGCCGGCCGCGCGAAGCTCAAGCGCGCCATCGATCTCACACGCGAGGTGCTCGAGGTGCCGGCGGACTACCGCATCGGCATCGTGCCCGCCTCCGATACCGGCGCCGTGGAGATGGCGCTCTGGTCGTTGCTGGGCGCGCGCCCTGTGACCATGCTGGCGTGGGAATCCTTCGGCGAAGGCTGGGTGACCAACGTTGAAAAGCAGCTCAAGCTCAAGGATGTCACCGTCGTCAAGGCCCCATACGGCGAACTGCCAGACCTGAGCATAATCGATTTTTCGACTGACGTCGTGTTCACCTGGAACGGCACCACATCCGGCGTGCGCGTGCCGAACGGTGATTGGATCGCATCGACGCGACAGGGCCTCACGATCTGCGATGCGACGTCGGCTGCTTTTGCGCAAAAGCTCGATTGGCAGAAGCTCGATGTGGTCACGTTCTCCTGGCAAAAGGCGCTCGGCGGCGAAGGTGCGCACGGAATGTTGATCCTCTCGCCGCGCGCGGTGGAGCGGCTCGAAAACTACAAACCCGCCTGGCCACTGCCAAAAATTTTCCGTCTGACCAAGGGCGGCAAGCTTAACGAAGGTATTTTCGCCGGAGAAACGATCAACACACCGTCGATGCTTTGCGTGGAGGACTATCTCGACGCTCTGCACTGGGCAAAGTCACTCGGGGGCCTGAACGCAACCATTGCACGCTCTGATGCGAACGCGAAGGTACTGTCCGATTGGGTTGCCGCCACACCTTGGATCGACCACCTCGCGAAAAATCCGACTGAGCGCTCCAACACATCCGTGTGCCTGAAAGTTGTCGACCCGGCTGTGGTGCGGCTATCGGGCGACGACCAGGCGGCCTTTGCCAAGACCTTGGCCGGTCTGCTCGAAAAAGAAGGTGTCGCCTACGACATCGCCTATTACCGGGATGCACCACCTGGCCTGCGCATCTGGTGCGGTGCGACTGTTGAGCGCATCGATATCGACGCGCTTACGCCCTGGCTCGATTGGGCGTTTACCGAGGCCAAAGCCTCGCTGACCAAAGCGGCGTGAGGTTCGCCATGGCCAAAGTGCTCATTTCGGACGCGCTCTCGTCTGCCGCCGTGCAGATTTTCAGGGATCGCGGTATCGACGTGGATTTCCAGCCTGCATTAGGCAAGGACAAGGAAAAACTTGCGGCCGCTGTCGGCAACTTTGACGGTCTTGCCATCCGTTCGGCCACGAAGGTGACCGGGAAAATTCTTGAACAGGCCAGAAACCTGAAAGTTATTGGTCGCGCGGGTATCGGCGTCGACAACGTCGACATTCCCTCGGCAACCGCCCGCGGCATCATCGTCATGAATACGCCTTTCGGCAATTCGATCACCACCGCCGAGCATGCAATCTCGCTCATGTTGGCTTTGGCCAGGCAAATCCCCGAAGCCGACGCTTCTACGCGGGCTGGAAAATGGGAAAAGAACAAATTCATGGGCGTCGAGATGTTCAGCAAGACGCTCGGCGTGATCGGATGCGGAAATATCGGTTCAATCGTTGCGGACCGCGCGCTCGGGCTGAAGATGAAAGTGCTGGCCTATGACCCATTCCTGGCTCCCGAACGTGCCACCGATCTCGGCGTCGAGAAGGTAGAGCTCGAAGAGCTGTTCAAACGCGCCGATTTCATAACCCTGCATACGCCACTCACAGACAAGACCCGAAACATCATCAATTCTGCCGCAATCAAGACCATGAAAAAGGGCGTTCGCATCGTCAATTGCGCGCGCGGCGGACTGGTCGACGAGGCCGCGTTGTACGAGGCGCTCAAAAACGGGCACGTTGCCGGCGCCGCGTTTGACGTATTTGTGACAGAGCCGGCGACCGAAAATCCGCTGTTCGGCCTGCCGAACGTGGTGTGTACGCCGCACCTCGGCGCATCCACCTCCGAGGCCCAGGAAAACGTTGCGCTCCAGATCGCCGAGCAAATGTCGGACTACCTTCTGCGGGGAGCGATTAGCAACGCCATCAACTTTCCCTCGATCAGCGCCGAAGAGGCGCCCAGGCTCAAGCCATTCATCGCGCTGGCCGAAAGGCTTGGGTCCTTCGCCGGTCAATTGACCGAAACCGGTATCAGCAAGGTGCAACTCGCCTACGAGGGCGCGGTCGCGCAGATGAATACGAAGGCGCTGACCTCGGCGGCGCTGGCCGGCCTGCTGCGTCCAATGCTTGGCGACGTCAACGTCGTGTCGGCGCCCGTCGTGGCAAAGGAGCGCGGCATCGTGGTCGAGGAAGTCACGCGCGAAATGCGCGAGGACTATGAAAGCCTGATGACCGTCACTGTGACCACCGAGCGGCAGTCGCGGCACGTCTCGGGAACCGTCTTTGCCGATGGCCGGCCGCGGATCGTCAACATCAAGGGCATTCGAATGGACGCCGAATTCGGTCCCTCGATGATCTACATTACTAATCTCGACAAGCCCGGTTTCATCGGCAAATTCTCATCGACCCTTGGCGAGGCCGGCATCAATATTGCGACCTTTCACGTCGGACGCGACGCGCCCGGGGGCAACGCTGTGGCACTCATCGAGATTGACGGCGAACTGCCTGAGTCGGTTTTGGCCAAGGTGCGCGCGTTGCCGCAGGTACAGTCAGCCAAGCCGCTGCGCTTCTGAAAATAGCACGGAAAATCAAGCGATTGCCTTTATCCTCCGGCCCTTGCCTCTAGAGGAAGCATCCTTTATCCGAAGGTGGACCTGGCCGGTGGCTCCGGTTTCAAGTGTCCGGTGGCTGTCGCAGGGAAGGGATCCTGATGGCGAATGTCGTAGTTGTCGGGTCTCAGTGGGGCGACGAAGGCAAAGGCAAAATCGTCGACTGGCTATCCGAGCAGGCCGACATCGTCGTGCGCTTCCAGGGCGGCCATAACGCCGGCCACACCTTGGTCATCGATGGCTCAACCTACAAGCTGTCGTTGCTGCCGTCCGGAGTCGTGCGCGAAGGCAAACTCTCGGTTATCGGCAATGGTGTGGTGATCGACCCACAGGCGCTGATCGACGAAATCGCCCAACTGAAGAAGCAACGCATCGTCGTGACCCCTGCTAGTCTGCGCATTGCCGAGAACGCGACCCTGATCCTGCCGCTGCACCGGGAGCTTGAGGCCTTGCGCGAGGCCGAAGATGCCGCAACGCGCATCGGCACGACAAAGCGCGGTATTGGCCCCGCCTATGAAGACAAGGTCGGCCGGCGCGCCATCCGCTTCATGGACCTCGCAGACTTGCCGGCGTTGCGCGGAAAGATCGATCGGTTGCTCGCGCATCACAATGCGTTGCGCCGCGGCCATAACCTGCCCGAGATCGAGCCGAAGGCGGTCTATGACCACCTTGCGGCCATCGCACCGAAGGTCCTGCCTTTCATGGATTCGGTCTGGTCCCTTCTCGACACCAAGCGGCGCGAGGGAAAGCGCATTCTTTTCGAGGGCGCGCAGGGTGCGCTGCTCGATATCGATCACGGCACGTACCCGTATGTCACGTCTTCGAATACGGTGGCCGCCCAGGCCGCGACCGGCTCAGGCCTCGGTCCGAATGCCATCGATTATGTGCTCGGCATCTGCAAGGCTTACACCACCCGCGTTGGCCTGGGGCCATTCCCAACCGATCAGATGGACAATGTGATCGGGAAAACGTTGGGCGAGCGTGGCCTTGAATTCGGAACGGTCACGGGGCGGGCCCGCCGCTGCGGGTGGTTCGATGCGGTGCTCGTTCGGCAAACCGTGCGGACATGCGGCATCGACGGCCTGGCGCTGACGAAACTCGACATTCTCGATGGGTTCGATGAAGTCAAGGTTTGCGTTGGGTATCGACTTGACGGCCGCGAGATCGACTATCTTCCCGCCGGCGAACAGGCGCAGGCTCGGGCCGAGCCGGTCTATGAAACCATCGAGGGATGGAAACAGCCCACAGCACGAGCGCGTTCCTGGGCGCAATTGCCGGCACAAGCGATAAAATACGTTCGCCGAGTCGAGGAGCTCGTCGGTTGTCCGGTCGCCCTGTTATCGACCAGCCCGGAACGCGAAGACACTATCCTCATGAAAAATCCGTTTGAGCTATGATTGCCGAAAAAAGACATGAACCGGGGCCAAGCAAGGGCCCGGGGGTGAGGCCGGTTTCCGGACGGATGCTTGCAAGCACGATAGCGCGCAATGGCTGATTACTACGCTCTGATCGACCGCGCCGTTGGCGGTCTTGATGAAAACACAGGCGAGAACCGCCGCGCGTTATACGATCGTGCGCGTGCCGCGTTGGTTTCTCAATTGCGCGGTGTCCATCCAGCACTGGACGAAACCGACATCACGCGAGAGCGGTTGGCGCTTGAGGAAGCAATCCGCAAGGTGGAGGCGGAAACGGCCAAGCGCCCCCGCGGCGACAATCAGGACAACGATTTTGGCGAGGCGTCGCTGCGCGACCGTGGCCTGCGAGACTTCCGGGAAACTGTCGCCGAGGCCGAGGGTCTGGGTAGTGCCGCAGCTGAGGCAAGACGCGCCGCTCATGCGACCTACGATGCAATGCCCGATGCGCCGCCGCGAAACTTCGACTATCGCGATGCCGCCGAGGCACCCCGGGTCTCAGAGCCACGGTTCAGCGAAGACGCTTTTCATGAGAGCTACGCGCCATCACCGCCTGGCCTGGCGACCTATGACGACGAAGACCTCTACAGGCGGCCGGCGCGCTCTTACGGCGGCATCATCAAATGGGCTGTCGTTTTGGCAATTTTGGCAGGCGTCGTCGGTGCTGCCTACTGGCAGCGCCACACGATAGGTTCGATGGTGGCGAGCTTCCGCTCGCAACCGGCGTCAAAACCGAAAGATGCGGCGCAGCCCACGACCCGTCCGAAAATCGCGGACCGGATCGGACAGTCTCAGACTAATCCCGATGCAGCCAATGCGCCGGCGGCAGCAGTGGCGCAAAAGGTTGTCTTGTACGATGAGGATCCGAACGACCCGCAAGGCAAGCGGTACGTCGGTTCCGCTTTATGGCGGACTGAAACCGTGTCGCCCGGGCCAGGTCTTGCTCCTGAGCTTGCCGTGCGTGCCGACATCGAGATACCGGAACGCAAGTTGCGAATGACCTTGTCCTTACGGCGTAACTCGGACAAGGCATTGCCGGCGAGCCACACCATCGAGATCATGTTCACGCTGCCGGCGGATTTCCCGGAAGGCGGGATCGGCAACGTGCCCGGCGTATTGATGAAACAGAGCGAACAAGCCCGCGGCGTGCCGCTCGCCGGCTTGGCGGTGAAAGTCACCAACGGCTATTTCTTGATCGGCTTGTCTGCAGTCGAGGCCGATCAGCAACGCAATATTCAATTGCTCAAGGAGCGGGACTGGTTTGACGTTCCTGTCGTCTACACAAGCGGCAAGCGCGCCATTCTTGCTATGGAAAAAGGCACGCCCGGTGCCCGCGTCTTCGAAGAGGCTTTCCGGGCATGGGGGCAATAGCCCCAGCATTTGAGCGGACGGCGGTAAGCAGCGCCTTGCTCCAAAAACAAATGGCCGGGCGTGAGCCCGGCCATAAACTTTGCGGAAGATACTTCGCGTATCAATGCGCCGCGATTGCCTCTGTCGCTGTCGGCTGCTCCAACGCAGCCATGCGGCTCTTCACCGCTTTCTGCACCTTTTCGAACGCGCGCACCTCGATTTGTCGTACGCGCTCGCGTGAGACACCGAACTCGGCCGCAAGCTCCTCGAGCGTGATCGGGTCATCAGCCAATCGTCGTGCCTCGAAGATGCGCCGCTCGCGCTCATTGAGAACGTCCAACGCGGAGATCAGCGCCTTGTGCCGATTGTCGCTCTCTTCGCTGTCGGCGAGAATGCGTTCCTGGCTGGGTGCGTCATCGACGAGCCAATCCTGCCACTCGCCGCTCTCGCCATCATCGCGGATCGGAGCGTTGAGCGAAGCGTCGCCGCCAAGACGGCGGTTCATATCGACCACGTCCTGTTCGGTCACGCCGAGGCGCTTGGCGATCACCTGCACCTGATCGGGGCGCAGATCGCCTTCCTCGAGCGCGGAAATCTTGCTTTTTGCCTTTCGCAGATTGAAGAACAGCTTCTTCTGGTTGGCCGTGGTGCCCATCTTCACCAGCGACCAGGAACGAAGGATGTATTCCTGTATCGCCGCTTTGATCCACCACATTGCGTAGGTGGCAAGACGAAAGCCCTTTTCCGGTTCGAAGCGTTTGACCGCCTGCATCAAGCCGACATTGCCTTCCGACACGACTTCGGAAATCGGCAGGCCATAGCCGCGATAGCCCATCGCGATCTTGGCGACGAGACGAAGATGGCTGGTAACGAGCTTGTGCGCGGCCTCGCGGTCACCGTGCTCGCGCCAGCTCCGGGCCAACATGTATTCTTGCTGCGGCTCCAGCATCGGGAACCGACGGATCTCGTCTAAATATTGTGAAAGACCGGATTCGGCCTTGAGTGCCGGCAATGCGGCGGTACGGGCCATGATAGCGCCCTCCTTTCTTGCCCCCGGTTTGATCGGCAGGCGGGTTGTTGCCGCCGCTCCCCGAGCCGACGGCACATCTCTGTTGCGACCGCGAAATCCCTCGATCGCAACTGCAGCATACCGGCTTGGCCGCGTAAAAGATAGCGGCCGGGCTCTCACGTCACCGTGACGCTGTTGGCGTCACAGCATTCGCCAAACCACTGATTTGGCTTGCCTATTTTCAAGTCGTAAGCCCGGCTTCACGGCTCTCCATGTGCAAGGCCTCACGTAAACGACGCAAATCGCCCGGCAGTTCCGATTGGAACTCCAGGAGATCGCCGGTTTCGGGGTGTTCGATTGCGAGTACATAGGCATGCAAAGCCTGTCTGGCAAGGGCCTCCAGGGCGGTGCGCGCGCTCGCGCCGAGGCGGCCGGATTTGGTCTTGAACCCGGTGCCGTAGGTCGAGTCGCCCAGAATGGGGTGCCCCATATGGGCGAGGTGGACCCGGATCTGGTGAGTGCGTCCTGTTTCCAGGGTGCATACGAGGAGACTTGCCACAGGCTTACCGTCAGGTCCGAGAAAGCGCTCCAGGACCTGCCAATGGGTGACGGCAGGCCGGCCGCCCCTGCGCACGGTTTGTTTGTCACGGGCGTGGGCGTGGCGCCCAAGTGGGGCGTCGACTGTGCCCCTCGGACGGTCCGGCACGCCCCAGACCAAAGCCATATAGCCGCGCTTGAGCGGACCATCGGCCTTTTCGGCGAATTGCTTGGAAAGTGCACGGTGGGCCGTATCGGTTTTGGCGACGACCATCAGGCCCGTGGTGTCTTTGTCGAGGCGGTGGACGATACCTGGCCGTTTGACGCCGCCGATGCCGGACAGGCTCGCGCCGCAATGCGCGATCAGCGCGTTGACCAGAGTGCCGGAGGCATGACCGACGGCCGGATGAACGACAAGCCCCTTCGGTTTGTCGATCACGATGATCGAGTCGTCCTCGTAGACGATGTTGAGCGGGATCGTCTCGCCTTTTGGGGAGGCGGGCTCCGGCGGAGGCAGCGTTACCATGACGACATCACCGGGTTTGACGGCCGTCGCCGGATCGCGGATCGTGCGCCCCGCAATCTTCACGTGGCCAGCAAGGATCAAGGTCTTCAGATGCGAACGCGAAAGTGTCGCGATGTGCGCGGCAAGCACGCGGTCGAGCCGCGCGCCCGCCTCGTCGTTGGCAATCGTGACTGTCTCGGTAACACTGTCTGTCATGGCTCAAGACATGTCTGACAACGAAAAGCCGCTCGATCCGGAGGCGGCCCGCATGGTCGCGAGGGTACGTCGACTCATGATGATCGCGAGCATGACCACTTTCGTCGCGGTTGCAGTTGTACTTGGGGTCATCGGCTATCGCGTTTTCCGTATTGAGGGAAGGGCACAGCCGCCCGGCCTCGACACGAGCATGCCCTGGCCAAACGGCGCACGCGTCATTTCGAGCGCCATGAACGATGAGCAACTCGCGCTGACGATCGAGACACCGACCGGGGTTGAAGTACGATTTTTCGATCTCAGGACATTCAAGCCTCTCGGCCGCCTGCCGCTTGGCGGCAAGCCCTAGGGCCGGTTGCGGCGGCTGCGGCTGGCCATGTTAGACTAGGTTATATCTGGAAAATTCGCGTAGGAGACGTCATGGCAAAATCCGCAAAGTCCGGTCGTGCACCGGCGCCTGCGATGGTCGACGATCCGGCCAAGACCAATTCGATTATCGTCGGCAAGAGCACCAAGTACGAAGTGCTCGATCTTCATTTTGCGAACCGGCATGGGCTGGTTGCCGGTGCCACCGGCACCGGCAAGACGGTCACGCTTCAGGTCATGGCGGAGGGGCTGTCCGAAGCGGGGGTTTCAGTTTTTGCCGCCGACATCAAAGGCGACCTGTCGGGGATCGCCGCAACTGGCGAAATGAAGGATGCCCTGGTAACGCGCGCCAAGGGCATGGGACTGGAGTATCAGCCGGACCAGTTTCCGGTGATTTTCTGGGACGTTTTTGGCGAGCAGGGCCATCCGATCCGCGCCACGATTTCCGAAATGGGCCCGTTGTTGCTGGCGCGGCTCCTGCAACTCAACGACACGCAGGAAGGCGTCCTTAATATCGCGTTCAGGGTGGCCGACGAGCAAGGTCTGGCGTTGCTCGACCTCAAGGATCTGCGCGCCATCCTCGGCTTTGTGGCCGAGCACGCCTCCGAGCTGCAAAAGGAGTATGGCAATGTCTCATCGGCGACAGTGGGTACCGTGCAGCGGCAATTGCTGGTGCTCGAAAACCAGGGCGCCAAGTCGTTCTTTGGCGAGCCGGCGCTCGATCTTGCGGACTTCCTGCGCACCGACCGCGACGGCCGGGGCATTGTCAATGTACTCGCTGCAGACAAGCTGATCGAAAATCCACGATTGTATGCGACCTTCCTGCTTTGGCTTTTGTCGGAATTGTTCGAGAAACTTCCCGAGGTCGGCGATCCCGAGAAGCCGAAGCTCGTGTTCTTTTTCGACGAAGCTCATCTATTATTCAACGATGCGCCGAAGCCGCTTTTGGAAAAGATCGAGCAGGTCGTTCGCCTGGTCCGCTCCAAAGGCGTCGGCGTATATCTGGTGACGCAAAATCCGCTCGACGTTCCGGAAACGGTTTTGGCACAGCTCAGCAATCGTGTGCAGCATGCATTACGAGCGTTCACGCCGCGCGATCAGAAATCGGTCAGGGCTGCAGCGGACACTTTTCGGCCGAACAAGAATCTCGACACGGCCAAGGCAATTACCGAGCTTGGCAAAGGTGAGGCTCTGGTTTCATTTCTCGAAGGCAACGGCGTGCCGTCTGTGGTTGAACGCGCCATGATCCGTCCGCCTTCGGCACGAATCGGCCCGGTCACTCCGGCCGAACGCAAGGCCGTCATCGACAAGAGTCCGATCAAGGGAAAATACGACACGCCGGTCGATTCGGAATCCGCCTACGAGATCCTGCAGAAGCGTATGCAGAATACGGCGGCGACACCGGCTCCGGGACAGCAAGGCCAGCCGGAGCAGGGTGGAGACGGCGGATTGTTCGGTCAGATAGGTGGCGTGATCGGCACCATATTCGGCACCAATGTTCCGCGTGGGACACGATTGTCGACCGGTCAGCGCATGTCACGCGAGGTCACACGCTCGGTCACCAATCGCGTCGCCGGCCAGATTGCCGCTGACCTGGGGAAATCGATTGGGGGTTCGATGGGCGGCACCATAGGCCGCGCCATTGTGCGCGGTACTTTGGGAGGCATTCTCCGGCGATAGTGCCGTCGCCGTCACAAAGAAATTCCGCCAAACTTGCGGAAGCGTCGGATCAAGGCTATCTCGGGTAATTGCGCCCTTTAGCTCCCTTCGTCTAGCGGCCCAGGACGTCGCCCTCTCACGGCGAAAACAGGGGTTCGAGTCCCCTAGGGAGCGCCAATGAAATCAGGCACTTCTGAAATTCCCCAAAACCCATGCGTAAGTTTTGCGTAGAATTTTAATAGCAGGCCCCGCATTGCCCTCTCCACTGCGCTAAATGTTTTGGTCATGGCCAAGCCCATCGCCGTCCGCCGTGCCGCCGTCTATCGCCAGCGCGCCCTTGAGCTCAGCGAGACCGCCCGCGAGGAACGGCGCGAGGACGTACGCCGCCACATGCTCGACCAAGCAGCAACATTTCAGCGTGCCGCCGATGCGATGGCACCACCCGACGAGAACCCCGATGGCCCGCAGATATCGAAGACGGGGAGCGGCTGGATTCGCTAACCCGGCGCGCGACCGCGTTGACCCTGCCGAAGTCGAGAAGAGACTTGCCGAACGCGATCGGCGGGAAGCAGTTGATGACAGAACCGAAGCGGAGCGATGGCTCGGTGATCCGCCACCGTCGCGCTCAGCGCTGGCCGCCAAGCGATAGGCTACTGCAACATTTCGCCGTCGCGTGTTCTCGTGGAATTCTGCCAGCGAACGATCACCTGCATTGCCACGCGAGCGGCGGCGTTAACCATAAAAGTAGTTCTATTTTGCCACAGTAGTTAATGACCATTAACGTTTGGTTTTGCAACACCGGGATTGAGGTTGATGGCAAGACTAGAGTTGGTCGGCTGTTCGCCCAACTAAAGAGGACATTCAACATGAAGCTCTTGGTCAAACTGCACATGTTTATGTTGGGCGCAGTTCTCGGCCTTGTTGTCTTCAATCCTGCAACTTCCGCTTCGCCAGTCGAGATCACCAATGACTACGCGGCCCAAAACCGTTTTCAGGGCGAGGCAAAAATCACGACGGAGGCTAATGGTAGTATCTCCATCGGCCCCTTTGCCACTCCAGCAAACATTGTAGTTATCG
>DATDLC010000127.1:0-5711 GCA_036519515.1 Pseudolabrys sp.
GTTGGCCGCGTGCGGCAGTTCGGTTAACCAGGAAGCGATGTCCGCTTTGCCAACCCAACCAGAGTGCACAAGCGTCTGACTCTCACCAAGCGCGGCGTTGAAATGCCTAAGACCGAGCGCGACGCAGCGCTCCACGCAATCAAGTGCGACGTTGCGTTGGATCGTGGTGAATTCAAACGACAGTGCCTTGACCGGGCGCGATAGCCCAGCCAACACCTCAAGTTCGAAGCCTTCGACGTCGATCTTAATGAAAGCCGGTATACCATGGCGAGCAATCAAGGAATCAAGTGTGATGACTGGTACGCGAATCGTCCGGGTCCAGCGCTGTGCCTCCCAGCCGGGAGCATCGCGCGCTGCGCCGACGATTTCATGGGACGCAGTTGAAACCGTCGGATTGTCTGGGTTGACCATCATGCTGATGGTTCCAGAAGCGCGGCCGACTGCTACCGGTTCAATAGTGACATCCGAGCTGCGCCCGTAGAACAACCTGAGCACTTTGACCACAGCGGGCTGCGGTTCGGCCGCCACAACTCGTGCGCCCAGCCGTTGAAAGGAGGCAACGCGGTCGCCAACATGCGCGCCGATATCGAATACTAAATCGCCTGGCTGCACGAAGCGGCCGTAGAGCCGATCCATGGCCACGGCGCGGCTCCGATCGCCATAGTAGATACGAAGCGATCGGACGATACCGCGCGCGGTCCTTAATGCTTGGAGCAACGCGTCAGACCGAATTTGGCTGTGGCAACGGCGCCGCCATCTCTAACGCGGGCAGCGCCAGGGCATGCAGTGCCGCCGGAGCGATGGTCTCCTCTGGAAGCCGACCAATTCCGATACGGGCGGACAGATCGCCAAAAGAAGGCCACGCGGTAATCATTGCGAATGGGATCGCCAGCGCAGGCCCCCCAGCCAGAAACAGCACATATGGGATTGCGCCCGGGTGCGTCGCCGCCAAGATTCCAAGGGTGGTGCAGCCGAGCAGCGTGTGCGGCCACAGACTCCGCAGCGCAAGGGTGAAAGGAACCGCGTGATCGTCGCGTATCTGACCGATCCAGCCGATCTCGCGACCGAAAAGCAGGCCAGACAGGAAGATCGTATGGCCGACCCAGAGAATCGGACACAGAAGGATCGAGTACACGGTTTCGATTACGAAGTTGACAAGGAAGCGGCCGGCGCCGCCGAACTCGCGACAAAACTCCGGTCGAAGCAGAATGTCGATCACGCTTGTAATCTTCGGCGAGAACCACATCACTAACACGCAGACGAACAGCACCATGCCCGCGTCCATTCGGATAAAATTGGCGGGCGCGTCAGCAGCGACCAGTGACAGCGTGCCGAGCACCAGCATGCCAATCCATGCCGGCGACCCGATGAACATCACGATCGCAAGCGCAAGCTGATAGCGGCTGACCGGTCTAAGGCCGGGCAGACTTAGGAAGCGCCAATACTGCATGTTGCCCTGACACCAGCGCAGATCGCGTCTGATGAATTCGAGTAAGGTTGGCGGGTTTTCTTCCCAACCGAGCCCCTCGTCTGGCAGGACGCGCACAGCATAGCCGGCGGCGCGCATCAGCGCGGCCTCAATTTGATCGTGGCTGAGAACATGGCGGCCTTCCGTTCCGTCCTTCGACAATACGGGAAGCGCGCAGTGCGTGATGAATGGACCGAGCCGCAACACCGCGTTGTGGCCCCAATAAGGCCCGCAATCACCCTGCCACCAAGCGCTGCCGATGGTGTAGGAGCGCATGCCGAGACGCATACCGAACTGAAAGATGCGCGCAAAGACGCTGGTAGACGGCAAGCCGACGACAAGTCCTTGCAGTATCCCGAGCTTGGGATCCGCTTCCATAAGCCGGACCAGACGCAAGATGGCTTCGGCGGTCATAAAACTATCGGCATCGAGCGTCACCGCTAATTCGTGCTTGCCGCCCCACTGTTCGCAGAAATCGCGGATGTTGCCCGCCTTATACCCGGTGTTGACGGTGCGCCGGCGGTAGGTCACCGCGATACGGCCTCTCCAATACTCGGCTAGCGTGGTGAAACGCTCCTTCTCGATAGCCGCGATGTGTGGGTCGCTGGTGTCGCTCAGCACATATAAATGGAAACAGGCACCGAACCCGGACTTCTCGATGCCGGCCAGCATCGGCTGGAGGTTGCGAATCATCCGCTCAGGTAATTCGTTGCGGATACAGAGCAATAACGCTGTCGATGCAGAGATCGGCTCATCGCCGCGGATGCGCGCCACCTGTGGCATCACAGCTGCGATCGAATCCGATGAAAAACGCAAAATCAAGAATCCGACTATGGCGTTCCAAAACCCAGCCACCATCCAAGGCAACGTGATCGCGAATAACACGATCAGCGTGATGTCGATTGTGCTGAAACCGGCAGGCGACAGCGCCAGCGCCGCAAGCGCAATAAATCCCACCATGGTAACGGCCATCAGAGCAGCAAACAGTACGCGCCTCCCGGCCATGGCATTTCCGGTGGCATCGGCTTGTGTGGATTGGAGTAGCGAGCGCTCTAACACGCGGTTACAACTTCTAATCTCGGGGGGACCGTGCAAACTTGATGATATAACACAGCAACTGTACCAATAGTCCAATAGGGACCCGATATCGTGGCGACCGACAGCACCGCTGAGATTGCGCAGGCGCTCTGGTACGTCGCGCCGGGACAGGCGGAAATCCGCGAGGAAAGACTGGCAGCGCCAAGACCCGGCGAGGTGCGCGTGCGGGCGCTTTTCGGCGCGTTGAGCCGCGGGACTGAGGCTCTGGTGCTCGCGGGGCGAGTGCCGGACAGCGAGTTCGAACGGATGCGCGCGCCCTTCATGGGCGGTAGTTTTCCGTTTCCGGTAAAGTATGGGTACGCGACGGTCGGCCGGATCGAAGATGGACCGGAAGAACAGCTTGGTCGCATTGTTTTCGCGCTCCACCCGCATCAGCACCTTTTCAATATTCCTGAGAGCGCTATCGTGGCGTTGCCCGAGACCGTGCTGCCGCAGCGTGCGGTGCTGGCCGCCAATATGGAGACCGCTCTCAATGCCGTCTGGGATTCGTCGGCTGGCCCCGCGGATCGCATTGCAATCGTTGGTGCCGGCGCGGTCGGCGCGCTGGTCGCGTTTCTGTGCGGCGGTCTTGCCGGCGCCGAAGCAATGCTCGTCGACATCAACGAGAGCCGCGCGGAATTGGCACAGAAGCTTGGTGTTCGCTTTGCGAAACCCGAAACTGCGAAGGGCGACTGTGACTTGGTAGTCCATGCCAGCGGCACAGCGGCGGGACTTCGTACCGCCCTCGCGCTGGCCGGCGAGGAGGCAACTGTGCTCGAACTCAGCTGGTATGGCGACACACCAGTAACAGCGCCACTCGGCGGGGCTTTTCACAGTCGTCGACTGCGACTGATCTCAAGCCAAGTCGGCCAGGTCGCCTCGTCGCATCGGCCGCGTTGGACGCATAGCCGTCGGCTCGCCGCCGCGGTCGCCTTGCTCGCGGACTCGCGCCTCGACGCGCTCCTCGCGCCGATGGTCTCATTTTATGATTTGCCACGGCGGCTGCCCGATGTTCTTGACGCCAGGAACGGCGTTGTCTGCCAGCTCATATCATATTCATAGGGGGGCCCTTTGTTCGCCGTCGAAGTCCGCGACCACATCATGATCGCCCATTCTTTCCGCGGCGCAGTTTTCGGTCCGGCGCAGGCGCTGCATGGCGCGACATTTGTCGTCGATGCTGCCTTCTTCTCCGAAACACTCGATCCGAACGGCATCGTCATCGATATCGGGCGCGCGCACGAAACGCTCAAGGCGGCGCTGGCGCACCTCAACTATCGCAATCTCGACGATCTGCCGGAGCTCAAAGGCTCCAACACCACGACCGAATTTCTCGCCAAGCATGTTTTCGATCGGCTAGCTAAGGCTGGCCGTGCTGGCGAGCTTGGCCGCGACGGCCGCGCGCTCAAGGCGATCCGCGTCATGCTTTCGGAGTCGCATATTGCGCGTGCCTGGTACGAGGCGGATTTGTGGTGAAACGCTTCACGTTCGCGGTGCCGGGCGATCTGGCGATCCCAACCGGCGGTTACGCCTACGACCGGCGCATGATCGCGGAGCTTGGCCGGCTCGGCTGGCAGATCGATATCGTCAATCTTGGCGACGGTTTTCCGCTGGCAAGCGAAGCCACGCGCGCAGCTGCACAAGCATGCCTCCTCGCCGTTCCTGAAGGCCGCACCGTCGTGGTCGATGGGCTTGCGCTTGGAGTCCTACCAGAGGCGGCGTCGCAGCTTGGCGTCCGAAATTCGCTGTTGGCGCTGATCCATCATCCGCTGGCTTTGGAGTCGGGGCTGTCTGCAGAAAACGTTAAAAAATTACACGCGAGCGAATGCGCCGCGCTCGCCGCAGCGCACGGCGTCCTCGTTACCAGCGCCGCGACGGGACGGCATCTTGTCGCGGATTACGCTGTCCCGGCGGAACGCATCTCCGTGGTCCCTCCTGGCAGCGATCCGGTGTCGCTGGCGCCAGGCAGTAACGACTCTGTCGTACGGCTGCTGTCAGTTGGCGCATTGGTGCCACGGAAGGGCTTTGACGTGCTGATTGCCGCTCTGGCAACGCTTATTGAACTGCCTTGGCGACTTACGATTGCCGGGGACCGCACGCGCGACCCCCAAGTGGCCGCGCGGCTTGATGCCGATATCGCGCACCATGCACTCGGCAATCGGATTATTATGCGCGGAGAAGTGTCGGCACAGCATCTCGAAAAGCTGTATGTCGACGCTGATGTGTTCACCCTCGCTTCCCGCTTCGAGGGTTACGGAATGGCCTATGCTGAGGCAATCGCGCATGGCCTCCCGGTAGTCGGCACCAGCGCCGGAGCCATACCGGACACGGTGCCACGCGGCGCTGGAATCCTTGTCGCGCCCGACAATCCGGCCGCGTTCGCACAGGCGCTTCGGCGCGTCATCGAGGATCCGAATGAGCGGCTGCGGCTGCGTACAGCTGCGAGCGCGGCTGCCGGCAGCCTCCCGACCTGGCAAGTCTCCGCGCAGATTTTTTCGCGCGCGGTTGAGGCCGTGGAATGAACGGATTTTCTGCTGCCTGGCTGGCGCTACGCGAACCTTACGACGCGCGCGCGCGCAACGCGGATGTCTTCTCCGCTGTAGCCGCTTTGTTCAAACAGCGTGATTTATTACGGATCGTCGACCTCGCCTGTGGCACCGGTTCGGCAGTGCGAGCACTGGGCCCGCGGCTTGCCGCACGACAGAATTGGCGGCTTGCCGACAACGATCTCGGTCTGCTTGCCGATGTCGTGAACATGCCTACACCCAAGGATGTTACCGTCTCCGCCGTTGCGCTGGATCTTACCCGCGATCTCGAAGCCGCGCTCGAAGGTCCCGTTGATTTAGTGACCGCTTCAGCGCTGCTCGATCTCGTTTCCAAAACTTGGCTCGAACGCCTCGCGATGGAGACAGCCGCGCGTTCAATCTCGCTCTATGCGACCTTAAGCTATGATGGGCGGATTGAACTCGCCCCGCTCGATCCACTCGATGCGTCAATTGTCGCTGCAGTCAACGCACACCAGTGCACAGACAAAGGCTTCGGGCCCGCACTCGGGCCAGCGGCGGCGGCCGTTGCGATCGCACACTTCGAATCGCTCGGCTATTCCGTAATACAAGGCGCGTCCGACTGGACCATCGAGCCGGATGATCACGGCATGCAATTGGAAGTT
>DATDLC010000128.1:0-7888 GCA_036519515.1 Pseudolabrys sp.
CGGGGCCGCCCCTGTGAGTGACATTGGGCCGGATTGCCTTCGGCAACTTCTTACTCATGATCACGCCGCCTGTTTGATACCCACTATACTATCCACTTCGCCGGCGATGGCCGCAATCTCCCGAGCCGCCAATCCCTTCCAACTGATAAGGCTCGGGGTTGCTCCCCACAAACCCGCTTCCGCATAGGCGACGCGGTTGATCATCTCGTTTTCGAGCACCGGGAATCCTGCCTCGATCAACTCCCCTCTAATCTGTTTGGCAATGACCGAATCGCGCGTGGTTTGAGTGAGGATGCAGCGGAAGGTCGGCCTCTTGCCGCCGGCACCATCGATCAGCGAATTGAGCGTGTCCAGCATGCGGTCGATATCGAGCGGTGATGCCTTGACCGGAACAAGAAGAAAATCGGCTGCCGCAATGCACGCCAACGTCGCCTGTGAACGGAATCCAGGGGTGTCTATGATGATCGGACGACCCGAGGCCGCAAGATTCTGCGCGGTCTTCCATGCCTCCGCAGTGGCGTCTTCCACCACCGGGACACCGCCGAGCGCCCGTTCGCGCATGGCAAGTCGTGCAATGGACCGTTGGGGATCGGCATCGATGATTGTGGGGGCCCGGCCCGTCAGATGCCAATGAACCGCGAGACAACTCGCAAGCGTACTCTTGCCACTACCGCCTTTCATTGTTGCTACAGTGATTATCTGTCTCATATCCGACCTGCCTTTTCCGCTTACGCGTTCTGGCGAATCACTTGCGCATGTAGCCAATGCTACCGGATTCCTGGCCGTCATTCTCCAGACGACGCCGGTTTGACGTGAATATTCGCGGTTTTGCGGCCACCCAGCAAGATCGAGCGCTGCGTTCCCACCGGTATTGTCGCTTCGGCCGGACTATTGCGCCTGCGTACACGAGGCGTTGAGAACGGCCTTGAACATGTCGAAGGATTGCACGCGGACCTGACACGTCGTCCGCGGATCGAGCGTCACACTGACGACATCGCCCGAGGCCACGGAATGCTGTTTTCCGTTGACGTTGATATTCACGCTTTCGTTGGTGGGGGCGCCGATCAGTCCGATGGTCAGACGCCCGGCCGCGACGATCATCGATTGGTTTGGTTTGATGTTGTAGGTGTTTTTCGAGGGGATGATCTCGTCCAACGCGGCCTCGAAAGTCGAAAGCCTGTTCTGCAGCGCAACCTGTGTCGCATTCAGGTCTGCTATCTGGGTCTTGAGCTTCTGGTTGTCGGCCCGCAACTGCTGGATCAGCTGCCTCGCGCCGGCAATATCGAGATACCCGACATTAAGGCCGACGACATAAGCGATGACGCCGACCAGGACCGTCATCAGGAATAACCATCGGCCGGTGAATATCCGGTACAGGAAAGACCTGGGCCGTATCACTTGCTCTGCGTCAGTCATTCCGGTCACCTGCGATTCCTTCGCCAATTACTGTTTAGGCGGCGTTCCTGCTCCAGAACCAGATCCCGTTGCGGCCGACTTGAGCCATTCGGGAAGCCGTTGCAAGTAGTCCTTGATCTGCGACAGATCGAACGGCGAATGCCCGATCGGCGCCGCAGGGGCTGGCATCTGCGTGACGTCGCGCGGCGTCGAGTTGACCGCAGCCGCATTGCTCTTCTCGGGTGACGATGCGCCGGTCGGTCTCGGCAGCGTGTTGATCTGGCCGGATGAATTTCCGGACGTCTTTTCGTTCGGCGTTACTTCGTCCTCGGTGGCCGTGGCCTTCGAGGTTGATCCCGCCGCCCCTTCGACGTTGCCGAGAATGATCGGCAGGCCGTCCTTACCGCTGCCGATAATGACGACTTTCGAATTGCGGGACTGGGAAAGCGCCAGCGTCGCCTCGATGCCCCGCCAGCGCAGGTACGAATCCGAAATCCCCTCGCTGACCGTCCGCTGGAAGGCCGCTATGCCATTTGCCTCGATCTGCTTGCGCGTCGATTCCTGCGCCTCGCGCTCAACTCGGTATTTGTATTCCTGGATCTCATAATATTGCTGGGTTTGCCGGTTGATCGCCGCGACGATCTCCGGCGGCAGCTCGATGCCGAGGACAAGGGCATCCAGCAGCTGGATCGAGTTCTGCAGGAAGTCGTTGTAGTGCTTGGGGTCCGGTTGTTCCATCGCTTCGGGCTGCACCAGACTGTTGAGATGCGTGCTCAGGCTTTTTTGTGCATCCGCCCGGATTTTTGTCTGGATCGACTCGCGCGACGTATAGACCTCCTGCGCCGTGTACTGGGCGATGATTTCCCGCGCCCGGCTGCCGAGCTCCGGTTCCACAACCGAAGCCAGATACTGCGGGCCGATGAATTTGTGGAGCACGGCAACGTAGTTGTGCAGCAGCTGAAACCGCACGTTGATTTGCGCGGTCACGTTCACGCCGTCCTTGCTGATGGCGTTGTATGTCTGAATCGAGGATTGCAGGCGCAGGCTATAGATGTACAGCTTGTCCCAGGGCCAAATGATGTGAAGACCTTCGTCCCTGAGCTCGCGGGGATCCAGAATCGTACCGCGGCCGACAAAGCACCAGCAATAAAGATCGTATCCGTTGAATCGTTTCCAGAGTACGCCAACGCTGCCGCTCGGGACCGTGATCACGATATAGGGAAACAATATGGTGGCCATGAGCAATGCCGCCAGCAATGTGATCGACAGGCTGGGCAGATGGCGTCCAATAAAACGCCGCCAGGTCCGCGGCCTGGGTGGCATTCCATCAAGGGACTCCGGGTACGTCGCCATCAGTCCTTCTCCCGCTATCGCCGTCTCGTTCTTGTTGTACTTTTTATCGTACGCTGGTCGACAATCTTTCCCTCGTCCATCCGAATCCTGCGGGCCGGCAAGTTCAGCTCGTCGAGATAGCGATCATCGTGCGTGATCACCACGACGGTCGCACCGGCTTTCATCAGATCCGGCAACAGTTCGTCGTAGAATTTGCGCCGGAATTCCGGATCCTGTTCGGCCGTCCATTCGTCCAGCAGGAGAATCGGACGCTTTTCGAGCAAGCTGACGATGAGCGCGAGCCGCCTGCGTTGGCCACCAGACAATTCGAGCGTGCGAAACTCACCTTCGGTCAATCCGGTCTTTTCGGCCAGCCGGAACAGCTTGAGGAGGCGATCGACTTCGCCCGGCTCAGGCTCGGGTACCCCGTAAAGCCGCCGGAACAAATGATAGTCGAAGAAAATCGCCGACATCAACGCGCGATATTCGTCGCGCGTGGAATTGTCGATGTGCTTTCCGTTGAGGATGATCTCGCCGGAATCGGGGGGATAAAGGCCGGAAAGGACCCGCAAGAAGGTCGATTTGCCCGAACCGTTGCCGCCTGTGATGAAAACAAGCTCGCCGGGCCGCAGGGTAAAATCGATCGGACCGATCTGGAAGGCCGACTCGGAGAGCCGATCGACGTACCGGAACCTGATCTTGCGCATCTCGATCGTGTCGAAGCGCGTCGCTGTCGGGATCTCGCGCGGTTCCGGTGACGCGGTCGCCCGCAGCGCGTTCTCCAATTGCACTATACGGTCCGCCGAGGCGTTCGCATTCAGCAAGATCGGTATCGATTGCACCAGACCGAAACATGCCCCCACGATGAACATCAGGGCCGTCGTGGTTTTTGTTAGGGCTGCGCCGCCAAGCGTGTCACTGAATTGAGGGGCCACGAACACGACGGCGCCGAGCAACACGTACATCGAAATTTGCGACGTCACGATCATCTTGAAGGTTTCGGCCTGGGTATTGATTTTGATGTTGGCGGCCGTTCGCGACACGTCGACTGCGTCGTTGAACAGGTCGGCGCTGCGCGCGCGATTGAGCCGCACCTCCTTGAACCCGTCGAGAAAGTCCGTAAGCCGGTCGAACAGTCGCCGTTCCCATGCCGCCGCCCTCTGCTTCTCGCTGACCAGGCGACGATTCTTCTGGTGAAAAATCACCGCCGCTATCGAGACGACCACAATTGTAGTGAGGATCGCCGCCACGGAAAGAAACGCCACGTAAATTGCCACAAAGACGATGAGAACCGCGCCCTGCACCGTAAAGGCGAGCATATTGCTCGCTTGCGTGAGCACTGCCGTATCGCTCGTGATCGCAGCGACAATCCGCGCCCGGCCGACGTCTTCGAGCGACAACAACTCCGAGTGCCTTATCTGGTCCATAAGGCGCGTGCGAATTTTATGGATGATGGCTTCAATCTCGGCAGTCGTCGTGATGGTGACGTAGGATTGGGTCTTGATGAACAGAAAAAGCGCAACGATAAATAATGTAGCAGCCCATAAAGTGGAGCCACTTTGCAGACCCGAATTGATGGCACCCAGGATCGCCGCGGTGCTGATGCCTCCGAGTCCGGACATGACCAGCAGCTTCGGCAGCGAGCCGTGCATTTCGCGGCGAACGAGCTGGAGGAAGGACATAATGTCTTCCGTCTACACGTTTACCAAATGCCGCCGCCGGCCCAGCAAGATACGCCTCCCGCCGAAACAAAAAATCATTTCTGCTAATTCCGGCGAGGCCATTCGGCGCGACGTGATTGGCCGGTCAGAAGCAGGACAGGCAACACTACAAATGGAGTGGTGATAAGGGCCAGAAAAAAAGTGCCGAAAAAGCCCATTCGGCGGTCGACGCCGCAGAGTCCCGTGAGGGCGCAGAACACTATGTAGACGAAGGCTTCGAGCATAGGGCTCGGTCTCGCCGATCGACAGCGCTAGGCCGCGGTGGGTCCATTAACTTAAATCGCCCGATCCG
Source organism: Pseudolabrys sp. (assembly GCA_036519515.1). Taxonomy (GTDB): domain Bacteria; phylum Pseudomonadota; class Alphaproteobacteria; order Rhizobiales; family Xanthobacteraceae; genus Pseudolabrys. Next base: position 4,741 of record DATDLC010000128.1, read on the forward strand.
TGCGGACGCGACTACGGACCGGTCGTTGCTCCGGCTTCAGGAGAAGACTTGGCACCGCGGTTCTTACGCGAATCCCACATGTCCCGCTGCGCTCTGATGAACTGCCGGTAGTCGGGCGGATTGAAATCGAGAAGCGTGCCGCCGGTGGCAAAGTGCTGAATGAACGCCTTGCCGATGGCATAGGTGGCGCCGGCTGACAGGGCCGGCATGACAAATCCGCCCACGATCGTTCCCACGACCGGTATCGCCTTGAGCACACTGGCAGCCCCGATTCCGCTCGTAGCTGGGATCATCGAACCCGCAATGCTCGCGATCAGAGCCTTGCCACGATTCTCCGAGAACTCGACATCGTAGATTTGCGAAATACGGCGCACCATTTGGATCTGAAGTCCGCCGACCGCAACCGCATCGAGGATCGGCACTGGGACCAGTCCGGCCACGCCCGACCACAAAGCAAACCGATCAACGAGCTTCGAAGCTATCTGCTCGCGAGTCTCTGGCGTGTCGGCCGCGCTGGCTTCGCCCGTTTCCAACGTCGCTGACGATTTCTCTGCCATGGCGGATCCCTTTCTTCATGCTTGAGCGCGACCAGCACTATGGTCGTTAAGTGCTTGTTTTTCAGCCCAAAACCCCTCGTGGCGCAAAAAGCGTATCATGCGGAATATTGGATGCCAAGCGGCTGCGACCACGCGTCAGTACGCGCAACGCGGCATTTTTCTTCGTTAATGCGCGCGAATGAAACGTTTGCGTCGCGTTCTTTGTCGAATGCGCCCAACAAGCTCGTGCGGCCCCGGTGCGCCTTCGGCACCGCCTTGCCACGCCCGACGCGATCTCATAGAAACGCTGACGTGGTTAATCTTTCGGAGCTCGGCCATGAAAGTGAACAACGCTGGCCGGACCAATAACGAGCGACGCACGTCGTGGGAGTCGCCGGCCGTCAGGAAGGTCGCGATCGGCGCCGAAACTAAATCCGCTGCTCAAGGCCAGGATAACGCCGCACGCGCCGAGCCGCAGCCGCCCTCTGCACCGGCCACGAAGTTCGGGTTTTCGTTCGAGATGGCCATTCCGATGTCTGCCCGTATCGACAACAAGTAGCGCCGCTGAATCGGACATAGGGTAGAGTCCGGCCACCGCGCAGTAGTGGAGTCCGGCGGCTTGAGTGTCACAATCGACAGCGTCCTGGTCCGGGAACAGGAATTGGCCGTGGCCGATATCGATGGCCGTACTGTTGTGTTGGGCCTGGCTGCTGGTTCGTATTTCGATTTTAACCGCGTTGCGACCGAAATCTGGGGCATGCTGGTCGCGCCATGCCGCGTCGGCGAAATATTCGATCGTCTGTCAGACCGGCATGACGTGGACGCGGCAACACTCACGCGCGACGTAACGCCCTTCCTGCAGACGCTGGTGGACGACCGGCTGGTGCGCGAACTTGCCTCGGAAGACATGCGATGAAGCCGTCAACGATGCGCCGCGCCTATCAGCGGGAAGCGTTCGTGGCGATCGTTCTGGCCCGGCTTGTCGTGCGTTTTGTCCCTGCGGCACGGATCTTCGCTTGGGCCAACCGTCCCGCTCGCCGCGTCAATCGTTTTGCCGCCAATGAAACAAGGTGGATTTCATGGGCGGTGGACCGGGTGGCCGCCAGGCCCTGGATGAACGCTCTCTGTTTGCCCCGTGCGCTGGCCACGCACGCCATGCTGCGCCGTCGCGGCATCACAAGCCAACTTTGCCTGGGCGTTGCCCGGGAAGATCAAGCGCTCGTCGCCCACGCCTGGCTCGAGATCGGTGAGAACAGGATTGTGCTGGATCCTGAGATCGACCGATTCACGCCCCTTGCCCGGTTTGGCGGAACAGGCTGATCGTGGAAGCGGATTTTGCATGAGCGGAATCGCCGGACTCATACGTTTCGACGGCCGCGGCGTGACGCGGCGCGATCTCGAACGCGCCGCAAATGCGCTCAATCAGTATGGGCCTGACCGCGCCGAAATCATCGCAACGGAAAACTGCGGCCTCGCGCATGCGCTGATGCGGATGACCCCTGAAGATCGTTTCGACCGGCAGCCGCATCGAAACGCAAGCGGATCGATCATCACCGCGGATCTGCGACTGGACAACCGCGACGAGTTGCTCGCGCATGCCGGAATCTCGCGAACGGAAGCGGCCGAGTGGCCGGATTCGCGTTTGCTCCTGACGGCTTGGGAAAAACTGGGTGACGATGTCTGGGCGATGCTCCGCGGTCCCTTCGCGGCTGCGATCTGGGATCCGCGCGGCCGCTGTATGACGCTCGCGCGCGATCATCTCGGACTGAACGTGGTGACGTGGCACAAGGGTCGGGGATTTTTCGCTTTTGCGAGCATGCCGAACGCTCTTTTTGCGTTCGACAATGTGCCGCGGGAACTCTGCGAGGAGAAGCTTGCCGATTTCCTGGTGCTCAATCACGCCGATCACGCAACGACAATGTATCGAGATGTGTTCCGAGTCCCGCCGGCGCACATTCTTCGCGTGAAATCCGACGGATCGATTGGACAGCATCGCTACTGGTCGCCTGCTGACATCAGGCCTTTGCGACTGCGATCCGACGCCGACTATGCGGACGGATTGCGCGAGTGTCTCGACCTCGCCGTGCGCAGGCAAATGCGCAGCATCCATCCGATCGGATGTCTCCTCAGCGGCGGACTCGATTCGTCGTCGGTCTCCGTTCTTGCTGCGCGCGCGCTCGGTGAAAATAACCAACGGCTCGCTGCTTTCACCGGAGTGCCAGGACGGGATTTCGACGGTCCGGTGCCGGATGGTTGTTATGCCGACGAAACGCCCTATGTCGAAGCGATCCGGAAGAAAACCGGCAACATCGACGTCGATTATGTCCACACCGACACATGCGATGACTTCGCACCGCTTGAACGATTTTTTGTCGCTCTCGATGGACCGGTGCGTAACCCCACAAATTTCGGCTGGACGATGGCGATCCTCCAACGCGCGCGCGCGCAGGGACGGCGCGTGCTGCTGGGTGGACTGCATGGCAACACCACAATCAGCTGGAATGGCTGGTCGCAGACGGCCGGCCATCTGCTGCGGGGCCGCTTGCTGCTGGCTTACCAGCAATGGCGTCTGTTCTACCGCAATACGCCCTACTCGCGCTGGGCCGCGCTAC
>DATDLC010000129.1:0-15845 GCA_036519515.1 Pseudolabrys sp.
CCGGCAATCCATGATGCGCGCCACCGACCCTAGGAAAAGCCGCACCACCGGAGAAATCAATGCCGAAGTCACCGGATTATTTCGCGGGCAAAACCATCATCATCACCGGAGCGGCCAGCGGCATCGGACGCGCCGCCGCACTCATTTTCGCACGTGAGAAGGCCAATGTCGTCTGCGCCGACATCGACGAGGCCGGTGTTGAAAAGACGGCCGAGCAAATCAACGACATCGGCAGCCAGTCACTGGCATTGACCATCGATGTCACCAAGCGCGCAGCCGTCGAAGACATGGTCCAGCTTGCCATTGACGGTTTCGGCGGCGTCCAGTTTCTTTTCAACTCGGCAGGCGCTGCAATCCGGCGCGCAAAATTTCTCGAAATCGATGACGATTTGCTCGACAAAACCTTCGACCTCAACGTCAAAGGCACCTTCCTCGCCATGCAAGTTGTGCTGCCGCACATGCTCGCCAACAAGTTTGGTGTAATCGTCAATATGGGCAGCATGGCGCACCGACGCGGGGGGCCCGGCTCCTCGGTACATTACGCGGCCGCCAAAGGAGCGGTCGTGACCATGACCATGGGTGTTGCGCGAGAATTTGCAACGCAAGGCATCCGCGCACTTTCGATATCGCCCGGCCCAGTCAAGACACCGTTCCAGGTGGCGGCGAGCAGTTCGCCAGAGCTGGTACAGCGCTTTCTCGAGGACGTACCCATGAAACGGTTCGCCAAACCGGAGGAAATTGGCGAATTGGTTTTGTTCATGTGTTCGGATGCCTGCGAATTCATGACCGCTGACACGGTCTATGTGAACGGCGGCGGCGGCTGGCGCTGATCAAGTTGTCGCGATCCAGATGCCGGCCGCAACTGCGGCAAGGCCTACAATCAGATTCAATCCGATCCCCTCGCCGATCGCGACCGCTCCAACGATGGACGCAAAGACCGGGTTCACCGTTATGGTGACCGCAGTTCTGGTCGGGCTCGTTCGCGAGAGCGCAAAGACCCAAAGAGTGAATGCGACCGCACTCCCGAAGATCCCGAGATAGACGATCGCCACCCATTGTGAGGCGTCGAAATGCGCCGCGGCCGCAAAACCGTGAATAGCCAAGGCCCATACCAACAGACACAACGCTGCCGCGCCCATGCCGGCAGTAAGGAACGCCAGCGGATCGGAACGCGTGATGAATGGCCGCGACCACACGTTATAGAGCGACATGCAAAGAGTGGCGGCGAGCATCACCAGCTCACCACGCCAAGCGCCAGTCGGCGCATCCCCCAGACCCACCACCAGTGCGATAAAAACGCCGGCCATTGCGACAAGCACACCGGTGCATTTTCTTGGTGAAATCTTCTCGACACCAAATGCGGCGCCGACCAACATGGTTGTGAGTGGCATAGTCGAAAGTGTCAGGGCGCCCCGCGCCGCTGTCGTGTAGCTGTAAGCAAGATTGAACAGCACCGAGAACGCAAAGAAAAACAGGATGCCGAGAAAGGCCACCGCGACCCAATCGCGGCCGCGCGGCCAACGGCTTTTCGTGACGAGCGCGATTGGCAATAGAATCAGAAAACCGGTGCCGAAGCGGAAGAGACCGAGCGTGACCGGATCGGTGGCGTGAATCACAAATCGCGTGGTGCCTCCGGCAATGCCGCCTATAGCACTCGATGCGATCGCCGCAAGAATGCCGATCTGCTCTCGGGTCATAACCAGGCTTTCAAAAACGACCACAGGATTCGCGTGAAAAACGCACGAAATTCAAGGGAGACTTGCGCTACGCTTCGGCGTCAAATTGCGACGTGTGGGAGGCGTAACAATGACCATGAAACATATTGCGATTATTGGCATCGCCGCCGCTGCGGCATTGGCTTACGCGCCATCGGCGATTCCGGCGAACGCTCACGGAGGCGGATTTAAAATGCATTCCGGGCATTTCGGGAAGCATTTCCGGCATGGGCGGCACAAAAATTTTAATCAGTGGTGGCCATACGCAGGGTATGGAGGGCTTTATGCCATCCCGTCCTATGACAACGTCAATTACATCGAGCCGGCACCGATCGTATATGTGTCACAACCGCCAGCTGCTCTCACTTGCCAGACCAGCAAGGAGGTGAAGACCGTGCCCTCGGAGAGCGGCGGGACTCGTGACATTACAATCACGCGCTGCTGACACGGCATGGAGCGACACGCGTCGATTGGCGCGATCTTTTTGAATGCCCGATGACACCATCAAAGTTTTTTCCCGCTACGCGATAATGATTCGAATGGTGCAGTAAGTTGGGGGCACAACTTGTAAACACAGGAGGGATAAGTGACAAAACTTTTTTCCGTCGGATTGCTCATTGCTATCAGCATTTTCGGTTTTGCTGCCGCCCAAGCAATGCCAGCCGCGCCTCTTGACCAGTCGCGGCCAGCGCTGACGATGCCTGTTGCCGGAGGTTGTGGCCCAGGTTGGCATCGTGACTTCATCGCGCCACGCGGAGTCGTGGTGGCACCAGGGGCCGTGGTCGTGGGTCCGGGAGCTTGCGGCGGTCGCGGTAGCCATCGTGTATGCAACGCCTACCGATGCTGGCGAGTTTGCAACTGGTAAAAATAGAAACGATCTTTCGCCAAATTATTTTGGCCCCGCTTCGGCGGGGCCATTTTTTTAATCAGATCAGATTTGCATTTGCCGGAGAAAAGCTTTCCTCCGGATCTTCAGGGCCAAGGTCAGGTCGGTTTGATCTCATTCCTCCGGCATGCACCGCGTGGAAGCTAGGCGGCATTCCCCAGATGGACTAGATTGGCATTTTCCAGTTCGAGCATGGCCGCCTTTTTTGCGCCTGCCATCAGATCGGTGACCGGTGTCGTTGCCGACTCGTTTGCGCGGACGAACGGCAGGCGAAGGTACGGTGGCTCGCGGAACCAGACGTATTCAAACAAATGCCCCGTTTCCACATGTTCGACGGCAATCGTGCGACCAAGAATCTTGATGCCGAAATCGAGGATGCAGCCGCCTGTCGCAAGTTTTGGCGATTGTAGTCCGAAAATCCGGTGCAACACCGCATCGATCTCGGTCGGGAAGTACGGCTTGTGCATGATCGCTGCCGCGCCAAGTCGGATGGCCTCGCGTTCGCGAAGCGCATTGTGCTCGCTTGAAATCATCACGACTTTTGCCTGCGGATTGGCCTGCATCAGGCGAACAAGCGTTGCATGGCCATCGAGGCCAGGCATATTAACGTCAAGGAAAACTACATCAAACGTATCGGAATTGCAGCGCGCGAGCGCGTCGACGCCGGTCCTGAGCGACATTTTTGCGGCCAAGCCCTTCGCCGATCTCGACGCCAAATGGACCATTAACGAACAGGCCGCGGCAAATTTCATGCGCGTCATATTCCCAGCCTGAAACAATAGACGGCTACACCCAACCGCCGCGCGCCATGATCGCAGCGCAAAGCAGAATAATGACAACAGCGGCCAATTCGCCGTGAATGATGCTGCGAATAATTCGCAATTTTCGCTCGCTGACGATCGGCAGCTGCCCCGCTTTCACCGGCTTGCGCCACGAGAGGAATTCAGCCGTCGGCAGGATGGATAGAAGTGCGACGATGATAAAGACCGAAAATTTCGTCATGAAAGCGTGGCTGTGAAAATAGTAGGCGGCGCCCCTCTCAAAGAAAAACACCCGCGACAAACCGATAATCAGAAGAAGTCCGGCCGATACCCCAAGCACCGCGTCGACGATCGGTAGCCTGCGCGCAATGGCGAGTGTTAGGTCCTGGCGAATAAGCACAAATTCAACGGCGAGCGCGGACACCAATGTGAAGGCGGCAACGTGATGGAAAAAGGCGAAAAGGGTAGACATGCCATGTACTCCTCCCCGTTTCCGTGTAGGCGGCTGCAGGAGGGATGCAATCCGAGACACACCCTGACGATCTCCCTTGCTACGCGCTGCGCTCTTCTACCAGCGTCACAATATCCCGCGTGCGCGCGACACCTTCTGGCCATGACCGGTTGAAATCGGCGACCAATTCCTTGAATTCGTCCGAGGCAAGCGCGGCGTCGAGCCGTGGCTTGTCGGCGAACCGATAGACAGCGTAATGCACGCCCTGCTCTGTCTCACTCCAGAAGCGCCACGCCTTTTCGCATTCGAAAACCCGAATGGCCCAGGGCAGATGATCGGACGAGTACCAACGGTCAAATTTAGCACGCAACGACGCGGCGACGACGGCGCGGACCAACAAAAGCGCCTTTGGCATGGCTAAACCGGCAAGTTATCGTGTTTTCGCGCCGGCATCTCAACCTGCTTGTTGCGCAACATCGCCAGTGCACGCGCGATGCGGCGACGCGTCGAATGCGGCATGATCACGTCATCGATATAGCCGCGCTCGGCGGCAACAAAGGGCGACAGAAAACGCTCCTCGTACTCTTTTGTTCGCGCGGCGATCTTTTTTGGATCATCCATGTCGGCGCGAAAAATGATTTCAACCGCACCCTTGGCGCCCATGACCGCGATCTGCGCCGTTGGCCAGGCGTAGTTGACGTCCCCTCCCACATGCTTCGACGCCATGACGTCATAGGCGCCGCCGAATGCCTTGCGCGTGATTACGGTAATGAGCGGCACCGTGCATTGGCTATAGGCGAACAGAAGCTTTGCGCCGTGCTTGATCAGCCCGCCATATTCCTGGTCGGTGCCGGGCAGGAAGCCCGGGACATCGACGAAGGTGACGATGGGAATGCCGAAAGCATCGCAGAAGCGCACGAAGCGTGCCGCCTTGCGCGAGGCATCGCTGTCGAGCACGCCGGCTAGCACCATCGGTTGGTTGGCTACGAAGGCGACCGTGCGGCCGGCGACGCGACCGAAGCCCGTGACGATGTTTTTTGCGTAGGCCGATGAAAGCTCAAAAAAATCGCCCTCATCGACGACCTTCAAGATCAGCTCCTTGATGTCGTATGGCTTGTTCGGGTTGTCCGGAATGAGTGTGTCGAGCGACTCATCAATGCGGTCGGCCGCATCCTGCGTGGGCCATTCTGGCACGCCACTCTCGTTGTTCGACGGAAGGAAATCGATCAATCGACGCATTTGCAACAGGCACTCGACGTCGTTCTCGAAAGCCCCATCCGAGACCCCCGATTTCGTTGTGTGAACAGAAGCGCCGCCGAGTTCTTCGGCGGTCACGACCTCGTTGGTCACTGTCTTCACGACGTCCGGACCGGTGACGAACATATAAGAAGTGTCCCGCACCATGAAAATGAAATCGGTCATGGCGGGCGAATAGACGTCGCCGCCCGCACACGGCCCCATAATGACACTGATTTGCGGAATAACGCCGGACGCGATGACGTTGCGTTTGAACACCTCACCATAGCCACCGAGCGCCGCCACACCTTCTTGGATGCGCGCCCCACCCGCATCGAACAGCCCGATGATCGGACAGCGGGCCCTCATTGCCATGTCCTGAACCTTAATGATCTTCTGCGCATGCGTCTCCGATAGCGAGCCACCGAATACGGTGAAGTCCTTGGAGAACAGGTAGACCGCGCGGCCGTTGACCGTACCCCAGCCGGTAACGACCCCGTCGCCCGGTATTTTCGTTTTTTCCATTCCGAATTCGTTGGAGCGGTGTTCGACGAACATGTCGAACTCCTCGAACGAGCCCTTGTCGAGCAACAACTCGATACGCTCGCGCGCAGTCAACTTGCCACGCTTGTGTTGGGCTTCAATCCGAGCCTTCCCGCCGCCGAGGCGGGCGTCCTCGCGCCGCTTCTCGAGCCTGTCGAGAATATCTTTCATAGAGTGGAGCCCCTCCCCCGCGGAATCCCGCCGCGGATGCATACCACACCACAGCCGCAGTCTCCGCGAAAGCTCGCACCGGCCATGGCCTGAGTTCGGGCTTGGCAGCGCCCTCAAACCCTGTTTACAAGCGCCCATGAGCGAACCTCAGACGGCCACCGAACTCATTCAGCAGGGCCTGGTCCACCACAGGGCCGGCCAGATTTCGCTGGCCATGGACCGCTATACCCAGGTGCTGCGCAATGATCCGCGCAACGCCGATGCGCTCTATTACATCGCGCTGATTGCCTGCCACGAGGGCCAATTCCAGCAAGGCATCGATCTTGCCCGCCGGTCACTGTCGTTTCGCCCGCGACAGGCGCGCGCGCTCAATCTGATCGGTCAGGCCTTGCACCGGATCGGCAAGATTGAAGACGCCTTGCAGAGCTTCGATAGCGCGATCGAATGCGACGCCAATCTGGCAGGGGCTTACAGCAACCGCGCCAACATGCTGAGCGAACTCGGGCGGAACAGCGAAGCCTTGTCGAGCTTTGATCGCGCCCTTGCACTCGATCCAAGTTCGGCGCCCGACTGGCTTAACCGGGGCGCCACGCTGCACGGCGTCGGGCGACACGAAGACGCAATCGCCAGCTATGACAAGGCGATCGCGCTCGATCAGGATTTCTGCGTTCCGCATTGTAATCGTGCTCACGTTTTAACCGACCTCGGTCGCGACGCAGAGGCGCTCGCAAGCTACGACCGGGCCATCGCGCTAGAACCGAAGATGGCCGAGGCCTATCTCGGGCGCGCCCTGGCGCTGAAAAAGCTCTCGCGTCTCGATGATGCCCTCGCCAGTGTCGACAAGGCGATTGCCATCAAGGCGGACGTTGCGAAAATGCATGAGGCGCGTGCAAGCCTGCTACGTTCGCTTGGGCGTGATGAGGATGCGCGGGCGGCCGACACCCATGCCGCCGAGCTTCAGACACAGAAAAACGGGCCTTCACAAAGCTGACAATTGCACGGCATACTGACGCAAATTCTTCGGGGGGGTTTTAAACCGAGGATTTCGCCATGAACAATGCCAAGCCTACCGCTCGCCTGACTACACCGACCGACCTCGGCGCCAATGCCCAGAAAGACATCACCGGGGCGCTCAACGCGCTGCTAGCGGACAGCTTCGCGCTTTATCTGAAGACCAAGAACTTTCATTGGCACGTGAGTGGACCGCATTTTCGCGACTACCACCTTTTGTTCGACGAGCAAGCGGAGCAGATTTTTGCCACGACCGATGTGCTGGCTGAACGCGTACGCAAGCTTGGCGGGACCACATTACGGTCCATTGGCGACATCGGACGCCACCAGCGTCTGGCCGACAATGACGCGGCCTACGTCGATCCGCAGGACATGCTGGCAGAGCTACGCGAAGACAACCAGCGTGTAATCACGGCCCTGCGCGAGACCCACGATCTCTGTGACGAGCACAATGACGTAGCGACCGCCAGTTTTCTTGAGACATTCATAGACGACGCTGAAAGGCGTGTCTGGTTTCTTTACGAAGCCGGACGTCGAGGCGACCCGACCGGGCATTGAATTTGAATGAGTGTCGTGCCATCGGCCGTTAGCGGTGCGCCTCGCCTTCTGTTACGTGTGGAAGGCGCGGCGCCGCTGTGCCTGGCAACTATTCTTTACGCGGGAACGGGAGACTCCTGGTGGCTATTCGCCATCCTTTTTCTCGCACCGGATCTCAGTTTTCTCGGCTATCTCGGCGGGTCAAATACCGGCGCGATTCTCTACAACGCCGTGCATACGCTCACTGGCCCGCTGCTGCTTGCCGCCATTGGACTGCTGTTTTCCTTATCTGCCACCGTCGCTCTGATCTGGGTCGCACACATCGGTTTTGACCGGCTGGTGGGTTACGGACTCAAGTATGGGGCAGGTTTCAACTACACCCATCTCGGCCTCATCGGACGCATGTCAGCCGACAAGACGTAACACCGACACCGCCGCCCGGAACTCCGCTTCGCGATAGGCGCGACGCTCGAGCGCGAGCTCGTCGCGACCCCATTGCGCCATTTGCCAATCCTCATCGACGTGCGCCGCTGCCCAGGCGGAATCGGTATCGATCGCGTCATGCGCAATTGCCAGGGCCAGGAGTCCGGAGCCGGTTAGCGTGGTGATCGATGAAACCGCCGCAAGCCGCCAGGGCTCGCGCGGAATGGACTTTTGCATAGCCGCAATGGCTTCGGGCGGCTGCGGTAGATGCACCACACCTTGCGCCAACACAAAGCGCGCATCGAAGGCCTCGCGCGCCCAGGAAAGCACCGGATCCCACGAGCGCGATTGCTTGTCGATGAGTTCCCTAGGCGATTCGGCGCGGTAGAAGAGCAAATCGCACTCTAGATATTTTGCCATCTCGTCCGCGACCGTGGGATTTTCAGCGACTGCATCAATCGCGGCATTCGCAAGCCGCGTGAGCGGCATCTGCTGCGGGTCGATGAATTCGGCTTGCGCATTCCATTCCGCCGCAATAGCGGCCGCCATCGCCTGCGTGGGCGCGACAAAAGCGCGCCGTCGCGGTGTCAGGACAGGCCTGCCATCGAGCGATATTCCAACACCGTCCTGTGCATCACCTACATTCGCTTGCTTGTAGAATCGCTTTCGCAGGCGCGGTCGAAGGGTCTGCCGTGCCGCTTCGGTCGGATCCAGCGGCTGGTTCTCGAAAATCTCGGTGAAAATCTCACGCATTGGGACAGCTTTGTGCGGCGCAAAATAACTAGGAACTTCGTTCCCTAGATATCAATCGAGATTAGGAACGTTAAGGACGAGAATGCCATGCTCTCGCCTCTTTCAAGGAGCGAAAAACCTCACTCAGACTTATGGTTGGTGGGCGCCATACACGGAAGGATAAGTAGCCTTGCTGGGCCCCAGCCAATATTATCAGCCCTCGGATTCGGGCCAGGAAATGGACCGATCGAGAAGGAGCGGAGCCGCCGGGGGCTGTGACGCGACGTCGCTTGAGTTGTGCGGAAGTAGCGGGGCGCGTTTCGAGGAATCAATGAAGAATACCGACATTTCCGCGCCTGACTACTTCCACAAGGTTGTGGACTGCCAATGGGCTTGCCCGGCGCATACGCCGGTCCCGGAATATATCCGTCTCATCGCAGACGGCCGGTATTCCGACGCTTATATGATCAATTGGCGCTCGAACGTGTTTCCGGGGATCCTCGGACGCACCTGTGATCGCCCCTGCGAGCCGGCGTGCCGGCGTGTCCGCGTGGAGAAGGAGCCGGTGGCTATTTGCCGCCTGAAAAGAGTGGCGGCCGACTACAAAGACGACATTCGTGAGCGCCTGCCCAAGCCGGCGGCCAAGAAAAACGGCAAACGCATTGCGCTCATCGGCGGCGGCCCTGCGTCTCTCACCGTCGCCCGAGACCTCGCCCCGCTCGGGTACCACTGCGTGGTCTTCGACCAGGATCCAAAAGCCGGCGGCATGATCCGCACTCAAATTCCTAAATTCCGCCTGCCGGATTCTGTCATCGATGAGGAATGCGGCTATATCCTCGACCTCGGCGTCGAATTCCGCGCCGGCAAGCGCATCGACAGCATGAAGGCGCTGCTGGGCGAGAACTGGGATGCGGTCTTTGTCGGCTCCGGCGCGCCGCGTGGCCGCGATCTCGACATCCCGGGCCGCAAGGAAGCCGCCAACAACATTCATATCGGCATCGACTGGTTGTCCTCTGTTTCGTTCGGACACGTTTCCAAAATCGGCCGCCGGGTGGTCGTCCTCGGCGGCGGCAATACCGCAATGGACTGTTGCCGGTCCGCGCGCCGTCTTGGGGGTGAGCAGGTCGACGTCGTGGTCCGCTCCGGATTTGAAGAAATGAAGGCGTCGCCTTGGGAAAAGGAAGACGCCATGCACGAAGGAATTCCGATCCACAATTACCTCGCGCCGAAGGAGTTCACACACGATAACGGAACGCTTACCGGCATTACGTTCGAGAAGGTGAAAGCCGAATATGACGCCAAGGGTCGACGTAAGCTCGTTCCCTCCGGCGAGCCTGACCAGCATTTCCCCTGCGACGACGTACTAGTGGCGGTCGGCCAAGAGAACGCATTCCCGTGGATCGAACGCGACATCGGCATCGAATTCGATCAGTGGGACATGCCGAAAGTCGATTCCAACACGATGACGTGCACCCATCCGAAGGTTTTCTTCGGTGGTGACGCAGCTTTCGGTCCGAAGAACATCATCTGGGCTGTCGCGCACGGGCACGAAGCGGCCGTGTCGATCGACAAGCTTCTCAATGGCGAAGACATCAACGATCGCCCCGCTCCCGCGGTCGAAGTGATGAGCCAGAAGATGGGCATCCACGAATGGAGCTACGACAACGAAATCGCACTCGATAAGCGTTACAAGGTGCCGCACCGCGACAAGGTGGTCGCGCTCAAGGATATCAAAGCGGAAGTCGAGCTCGGTTTCGACGAAAAGCTGGCATTCGCAGAAGCGGGCCGCTGCCTGAATTGCGATGTGCAAACCGTGTTTTCGGCGCAGCTTTGTATCGAATGCGATGCCTGCGTCGACATTTGCCCGATGGACTGCATCACGTTCACGCCGAACGGCGAAGAAGCCGATCTACGCCAGCGGCTAAATGCGCCTTCGCACAATCTCGAACAAGACCTATACGTTCAGGATGGCCTCAAGACTGGCCGCGTCATGGTCAAGGATGAGGACGTCTGTCTGCACTGCGGCCTGTGCGCCGAACGATGCCCGACCGGCGCCTGGGACATGCAGAAATTCCTGATCGATATGACTCACGCAGGGACCTCATGCCAACCGCCACGCCGATCAGCCGCGTAAACGACTTCGTAATTCGTTTCGCCAATGTCAACGGCTCGGGTTCTGCGAGCGCGAACGAGATGTTTGCGCGCGCGGTCATGCGCATGGGGGTGCCTGTTGCGCCACGCAACATCTTTCCCTCCAACATTCAGGGCCTGCCGACGTGGTACGAGGTTCGTGTCTCCGAAGCAGGCCATCTCGGAGCCCGTGGCGGAACCGACCTCATGGTCGCGATGAACCCTCAGACTTTTGACAGGGATATCGCAAGCATCGAGCCGGGCGGTTACCTGTTCTACGATTCCACCAAACCGCTGCCGCCGTCGAAATTCCGTGAGGACATCACGGTCATCGGCGTGCCTCTCACCGCCATTTGTAATCGCGAATACACCGATCCCCGGCAGCGCCAGCTGTTCAAGAACATCATTTATATTGGCGTGCTTACTGCCCTCCTCGACATGGATGTGAAGGTCGTCGAGCAACTCATTGGCGAGCAATACAAAGGCAAGGACAAGCTGATCGAGCCCAATATCAAGGCGTTGCACATCGGCCGCGACTATGCGGTGCTTAACCTGGAGGGCCCGCTTGGCATCAAGCTCAAGCGCGCCAACGCCGTCGGCGACCGCATATTCATCGAGGGTAACTCGGCCGCCGCGCTTGGCGCGCTGTATGGCGGCGCAACCGTGTGTGCCTGGTACCCTATCACGCCGTCTTCCTCGCTTGCGGACGCCTTCACCCGGCACTGCGCCAAGTTCCGCATCGATGCGGACACCAAGCAGGCCAAATACGCCATCATCCAGGCCGAAGATGAGCTTGCCTCGATCGGCATCGTGATCGGTGCCGGCTGGAACGGCGCGCGCGCATTCACCGCGACGTCAGGCCCCGGTATTTCCTTGATGCAGGAGTTCATCGGACTCTCTTATTTCGCTGAGATTCCTGCGGTTCTCTTTGATGTTCAGCGTGCCGGACCATCGACCGGCATGCCGACACGCACCCAACAGTGCGACATCACCTCCTGCGCTTACGCCTCGCATGGCGACACGAAGCACGTGCTGCTGTTCCCCGAGGGCCCGTCAGAAAGCTTCGAATTCGGCGCCCAGGCCTTCGATCTTGCCGATCGCTTGCAGACGCCGATCTTCGTGATGCTCGACCTCGACATCGGCATGAACCAACACCTGTCCAAGCCGCTCGCCTGGCACGACAATCGCAAATACGACCGGGGCAAGGTGATGACGGCGGCCGAGCTCGAGGCCGGAAAGGAATTCGGGCGCTACCTCGACGTCGACGGTGACGGCATTCCCTACCGAACCTATCCCGGCACGCACCCGACCAAGGGCTCGTTCTTCACGCGCGGCACGTCGCGTGACCGCTATGCGCGCTACACTGAAGAAGGCGCGCCTTACGTCGACAACATGCAGCGGCTGATCCGCAAGTTCGAGACCGCCAAGGATCTCGTGCCGCGTCCGTTGATCGCGACCGCCGCAAAGCCGACCAAATACGGCGTGATCTACTATGGCTCCACCTCACCCGCGATGGACGAGGCCATCCACATGATCGAAGCACGGGGACATGCGCTGGACCGCATGCGCGTGCGTGCTTTTCCCTTCCATTCCAGCGTCAACAGCTTCGTCGCCGATCACGACTTTGTCTTCGTGGTCGAACAGAACCGCGATGCGCAACTGCGCTCACTGATCGTCAACGAATGCGGCATCGATCCGGTACGACTGGTTCCGATCCTGCACTATGACGGCACGCCAATTACCGCTCGTTTCATCGCCAAGGGCATTGGCGATCACCTGGACAAGCTTACGGTTAAGTCGATGAGGGTGACATCATGACCTATCTCGCCAAGCCGAAATTCCACCATCCCGACCTCCCGAAGAATTCGCTCGGCTACACGCACCGCGATTATGAGGGCACCGTCTCGACCCTTTGCGCGGGCTGCGGGCATGACTCGATCACAGCCGCCATCATCCAGGCCTGCTTCGAACTGTCGATCGAACCGCATCGCGTCGCCAAGATCTCGGGGATCGGCTGTTCGTCGAAAACGCCGACCTATTTCCTCGGCAATTCGCACGGCTTCAATTCGGTGCATGGCCGCATGCCGTCGGTCCTGACCGGCGCCAATCTCGCCAATCGCGATCTGATCTATCTTGGCGTATCCGGTGACGGTGATAGTGCCTCGATCGGCCTCGGTCAGTTCGCGCACTGCCTGCGGCGTGGCGTTAACATGGTCTATATCGTCGAAAACAACGGCGTCTACGGCCTCACCAAGGGACAATTCTCCGCAACCGCCGACCGTGGCTCGAAATCGAAGCGCGGCTTCATCAACACCGACAATTCCATCGATCTTGTCGCGATGGCGCTGCAGCTTGGCGCGAGCTTCGTGGCCCGCTCGTTCTCCGGGGATAAACATCAGCTGGTGCCGATCATCAAGGCGGCGATCGCCCACCGGGGTGCGGCTTTCATCGATATCATCTCCCCCTGCGTGGCCTTCAACAATCACGCGGGGTCGACCAAGAGCTTTGATTTCGTGCGCGAACACAACGAAGCCGTAAACCGGCTCGATTTCATCTCCAGCCGGATGCCGATCGAAGTTAAATACGAACCCGGTACTGTGGAGGTGGTCGAGCAGCACGACGGTTCGAAGCTCGCACTGCGCAAGCTCGCCGCCGACTACGACATCCACGACCGTACGGCGGCACTCGGCTTCCTGCAGCACCACGCCGCAAAGGGTCAGATCGTCACCGGCCTCCTTTATGTCGAGGCGGAGCCTGAAGATTTGCACGCGCATTTGCGCACGGTGCAAACGCCGCTCAACACGCTCGGCGAAAAAGACCTGTGCCCGGGTCAGGCCGCCCTAGACAAGTTCAACGCAGGCCTGCGCTAGCTTGGAATTTCGTCGGCTCGGCCGTTCCGATGTGCGCATTGCCCCGCTTGTGCTGGGCTGCAATGTATTCGGCTGGAATGTGGATGAGCCGACGTCGCAGCGTATTCTCGACGCTTTCGTCGATGCCGGCTTCAACGCGATCGACACCTCCGACAGCTACTCTCGCTGGGTGCCAGGCCATGCCGGCGGCGAATCCGAGACCATCATCGGCAACTGGCTGGAGGCATCCGGCAAGCGCGACAAAATCGTGCTCGCGACCAAGGTCGGCGAGGACATGGGCGAAGGCCGCTCTCTTCGAAAGGACTACATCCTGCGCGAATGCGAAGCCTCGCTGCGGCGGCTCAAGACAGATCGTATCGACCTCTATCAAACACATTTCGACGATGAGGTGACGCCGGTCGCGGAAACAATGGAGGCCTATGCCGCACTGATTAAGGTTGGCAAAGTGCGCGTCATCGGCGCTTCCAATGTTGCCCCCCAACGTCTTAAGGCCTCACTCGAAGCCAGCAAGACGCTCGGCCTGCCACGCTACGAGACGCTGCAGCCGCTCTATAACCTGTCAGATCGCAATGAATTCGAATCCGGCTATGCCGCACTGTGCCGGCAGGAGAACATCAGCGTAATCCCCTACTATGGCCTTGCCGCCGGCTTTCTTTCCGGCAAATACCGTGCGCCCGCCGATGCGGACCGCAATCCCGCCCGCGCGTCCAGGCTGAAGAAGTATCTCGACGGGCGCGGCACACTTATCCTAAAGGCGCTGGACGATGTGGCGGCGCGCCACAAGGCGTTGCCGGCACAGGTCGCCCTCGCCTGGCTGATCGGGCGCGTCACGGCGCCGATCGCCAGCGCCACAAGCCTGGCGCAGCTTGACGAGATAACCAAGGCGCCCCGGATCAAATTGACCGCCGACGACCTCGCCGGGCTCGACCGCGTAAGCGCCTCCTGAACGCCCTCAGGGGCGCCCCGCGCGGCACACGGGACGCCCCCGGACGTCGCACGCAACAAAACTCACTTGAGCCAGGGCTTCTCAGCGAGCGCCTTCTGCACCGCCTCCGTTATTTCCGGCGGCGGCCCTTCCATCTTCATAGCGACGGGCTTGCCCGTTTCCAGCACGCTCTTGAGGCTCGACAGGATCTTCGGCCAGCCGGTCTGTCCGCCCTTGAGGATCGCCTCAGGCACGTCCCAAGAATGTGATTCCATCATCGTGAGCTTGACAGCCTCGCCCGATCGCTCGATTTCGTAGTCGACCATGCATTCCGGCAGTTCGCCGTAACCCTTCATGCCTTCGACCAGCCAGGTCGAGGCAAAGCGGCGTGGCGGGTCCCAGGCGACAATTTCGCCGCGGACGTGCACGCGCCCGTCCGGTCCCAACAGCCGGAAAGCGCCGCCAACTTTCGGCTCAACATCCACCGCGAAGCCGAAGAAGTATTGTCGCGTGAAGACAGGATCGGTGAGCGCCTGCCAAACCTTCTCGGGCGTCGACACGATGTAGGTCACATAGACCGTCTTGGGCTTGAATTTCGAGGTGTCGGTCATGCCTGTGCCGCCCGCTTGCGTTCATCCTCGCCCCAGGACGGCTCAAGCCCGCGCCCGGTTTCGAGAAAGCTCTTGAGGCTCGACAGCACACCCGGCCAGCCCTTGCCGATCATTTCGAGAATCTTGCTGCTTTCATCGAACTCGTCATGTGTCACGGTGAGCTTTGTCTGTCCTTTGGACGGCTCAAGCTCAAAGGTGACGCGCGACGGACGCTCGTTCGGAAGGTCCTTGTAGAGCGGCTTCCAGGCGTATGCGAGACGCCGCGGTGGATCGCTTTCCAGAATCGGATCGCGATGGGCCTGCATGCCGGCGGGACTTAGGGCCGTCATGAAGTCGCCCGGCTTGCCTTCGGCAGACACACGGTAACCGAACCAATATTTCTCGGTAAGGTCAGCTTTCGTCAGCGCTTCCCAAACCTTTTCGGGCGTCGCGCGAATATAGGTCACATAGACGAAGCTCGGCTTACTCATCTCACGCCTCCAGTGCTTTTTTCATGTCGCTCAGCGCCTGCAGGCGGGAGCGTTCGAATTTTCCGATCCAGCGTTCGCCGATCTCGTGGGACGGGGACCGTCGTCGCGTCTGGTGCCATCAAGTGCTGCTTGATGCGGTTTTTCAGCCACTTCTAAGAACGGCGATTGCGTCTAGTGTCGCTACGTCTCGGCCAGTGTTGGAGAGTTTGGGTCAAAAATTGGGTCCAGCTCGCCAGAAGTGCCTTTGCATTTCGTCGCAATCTGGAGTCCACTAAGCGCAGCGGCCAGACGCGCAAACGCCTGACCGCCACTTGTCACCAACCGCCACGCAGGGCGACCGATGACCGGCTATACAATACCAAAAAACCGAACG
>DATDLC010000130.1:0-3178 GCA_036519515.1 Pseudolabrys sp.
ATCGCCATAGGCGGTGATGGCCGCGCATCCAGGCTGAGAGGGTGAAGGCGTTTCCTCCCCTCTTCACCCCCGCCGGACTTTCGGCGGGGTTTTTTTATTCCGGATGCCGACCGCTTGTTTGTTAGAAAATTGAAGCACTAAACTTGCAGAAAAGAGAATATCGACGCCTGCTGGTGACGAGACTTTGCGTTATGGGCAATTCCGTCTGGTGGAAGCACGGGGTCATTTATCAGATCTACCCGCGGTCTTTTCAGGACACCGATGGCGACGGCGTCGGTGAACTCAAGGGAATAAACGAGCGCCTCGATTATCTCAGTTGGCTTGGCGTCGACGCGATCTGGATATCGCCGATCTATCCGTCGCCGATGGCTGACTTCGGATATGATGTCAGCGACTACTGCGATATCGACCCGTTGTTCGGATCGCCGGACGAATTCGACCGGCTTGTTGCTTCGGCGCACGAGCGCGGAATCAAGATCGTCCTCGATTTCGTTCCCAATCATACGTCTGATCGCCATCCATGGTTTCTGGAGAGCCGGGCGTCGCGCGCCAACGCAAAAAGAGACTGGTACTTCTGGCGGGGCGGTAAGCCTGACGGATCACTACCCAACAATTGGCTGTCGCAATTCGGCGGGCCGGCATGGACCCTGGATGCGCAAACCGGGCAATACTACCTGCACAGCTTTTTGCGTGAACAACCCGACCTGAATTGGCGCAATCCCGAGGTTCGGAGCGCGATGTACGACGTGCTGCGGTTCTGGCTTGACCGCGGCGTCGACGGATTCCGTCTCGACGCCATCTGGCTCCTGATGAAGGATGCCGCGCTGCGCGATAATCCGGCGAATCCGAACTACCGGCCGACCGAGGCCGGGATCAACCGGTTCCTCCCCCTTCACAGCGGCGACCAGCCGGAGACACACGATGTCCTCTCCGAGATGCGGAGAGTCGTTGATCAATATGAGGAGCGCGTGCTCATCGGCGAAATCTATCTGCCGATCGAGCGGCTGGTTACTTATTACGGCAAGGACCTCGGCGGCGCACATTTGCCGTTCAACTTTCAACTCATTCACACGGCGTGGACCGCATCGGTAATCGCCAAGCTGGTGACGGAATATGAAGAGGCATTGCCGCCCGGCGGCTGGCCAAACTGGGTGCTCGGAAATCACGATCAGCCGCGCATCGCGGCCCGGATTTCCGCCGCTCAGGCGCGCATCGCCGCCATGCTGCTGCTAACGCTGCGCGGCACACCGACGATGTATTACGGCGATGAGCTTGGGATCGGCACAGTGACGATCCCGCGGGAAGCGATGCAGGACCCGTGGGAGAAGAACGAGCCGGGCCTGGGACTCGGTCGCGATCCCTCGCGCACGCCATTTCAGTGGGACACAACGCCGAATGCGGGGTTTTCCGATGGCCGGCCCTGGCTGCCGCTCGATCCGGCTTATCCATCCTGTAACGTCGAATCCTTGCGCAAGGATCCCAATTCCATCCTCAGTCTCTATCGGCGCCTGCTATCGATTCGACGTGAGTATTCGGCGCTGAACAGCGGCTCTTTTAGGTTGGTGAGTGTCCAGAGCAACGTGCTCGTCTACGAACGCACGGTCGAAGGTGAACGGATTCTTGTCTGCCTCAATTTTGGGGACACCGAGCAGCCAATCTCGTCCCAGGAACTCAAGGGATCTGCCGTGTTGGCATGCACGCATGATGACCGTACCCGTTTGGATTCCGATCTCGTCCTGCGTCCCAACGAGGGACTGACGATTCTAATGACAGAGGCCGTCTAGAATTCAGTGCGCTTGAGCAGGTAGTCCAGACCGCCGACGCGGTACCAACGATAGCCATAGCCTTCCAGACAGACACAGTGCCCGTTTTTGCCGGCGCGGCTGTGGTCGGCGGTCAACAGATTGATCAGCAGGTCGCCAGTACCGCCTTTGATTCTGACCGGGAATTCAACCTCCCGCGGATCCTGCGCAAAGTTATGCAGGAACAGGACAGAATTGTTGCGCCAGTCGTACCGGATCGCGAGCACTGCCGGATCGCCGGTTTTCAAGACTTCGAATTCGCCCCATCCGACTTCCGGCACCTCCTTGCGCATGCGGATGATGCGCTCGGTCCAGTTCAGCATCGAGTTTGGCTCACGCCGCTGGTCGGCGGCGTTGACGTGCTCGAAGCCGTAAGGCCCGTTGCTGATGACCGGCACGATCGGTTTATCGCTTTTGGTAAAGCCGCCGTTCGGCTCGGTCGACCATTGCATCGGCGTCCGGCAGCATGTCCGCTCGGGCAGTGACAGGTCATCACCCATGCCAAGCTCGTCGCCGTAGCGCAACACGGGTGTACCGGGGAGCGTAAACATTAGGCTGTAGGCGAGCTCCAGCCGCCGCCGATCGCCGCTCAGCATAGGCGCCAGTCGCCGCCTGATGCCGCGATCGTAGAGCTGGTCCTCCGAATTTGGCCCGAACGCGTCGAATACCTGTTGCCGCTGCTTCTTGCTGAGCCGGCCAAGATCGAGCTCATCATGATTGCGCAGGAAGATTGCCCACTGACCGCTGGCGGGTCGCCTTTCGGTCTTTTGCATCGCTTTCGCGAGAGGGCGCGTGTCTGCTGTCGCCAGCGCGTAGAACAGGTTCTGATTGACCTGGAAATTGAACATCATGTGCATGCGGTCGCCGGCATGCCCGAAATATTGCATGTCGGTTTGCGGCAGCACGTTCGCTTCAGCGAGGATGATGGAATCGCCGACGCGCCATTGCAGGAATTCGCGAAACGAGCGGAGCATGTCGTATTGCTCGCGCGGCTTCTTCACGTCGGCACCCTTGGTGCTGATGATGAAGGGTACAGCGTCCATGCGGAAACCAGAAACGCCGAGCTGGATCCAGAAACCCATGATCTTCAGGATTTCGGCCTGGACTTCCGGATGCGAGGTGTTGAGGTCGGGCTGGAAGTCGTAGAAGCGGTGGAAGTACCATTGCTTGGCCACGGGATCGTGTGTCCAGGTGGACTTTTGCACGCCCGGAAACACCATGCCTTTGTCGGCGTGGGAGGGGCGCTTTTTCGACCAGATGTACCAGTCGCGATATTTCGATTTCGGATCGCGGCGCGCATACTGAAACCATGGATGTTCGTTGGACGTATGATTAACGACAAGATCGATGAGCACGCGGATGCCACGCTGCTTGGC
>DATDLC010000131.1:0-70041 GCA_036519515.1 Pseudolabrys sp.
CGACGGGTCGTTGAGCGGCTTGTCGATGACTTCCAGACCCGCGCCTGAGGCCCCGAGCAGCCGGCTGGTTGCTTCCAGCGCGTGCGGCACACGCGCGGCGTCGAGGCCGCTTGCATAAACGGCATCGATCGTCTGCAGGAAATCGCTACCCGGCATCGCCCCTCCCGCAAGCGAAATGCCCGCGGATCGATCGGTCGCTTAATTCCAATGGGAACGGGCAGACTTTTGCTACTCTGCGACTAGTGCAAGGCGATTTATAAGCTACGGCACCGGTATCGTTTTCGGCGTTTCGGCGCCTACAGCGGATTTACGGCCATTTCACCACGGGCGGCATGGAAGACAGGATGGATTCGACGTTTCCGCCGGTCTTGAGCCCGAAGATAGTACCGCGGTCATAAAGCAGGTTGAATTCGACATAGTGGCCCCGGCGGATCAACTGCTCCTCACGGTCAGACTCGGTCCACGGCAAAGTGAAATTCTTCCGCACCAGGACCGGGTAGACACGCAGGAATGCGCGACCGACGTCTTGTGTGAATGCAAACGTCTCATCCCAGTCTGTTTCGAGGTAGTCATAAAATATTCCACCGACGCCGCGCGGTTCGCTTCGGTGCTTGAGGAAGAAATACTCGTCGCACCATTTCCTGTATTTGTCATACGGCGCGATTTCCGCGTGCGAGTCGCAGGCTGTTTTCATCGCAGCATGAAAGGCGATGCTGTCGGGATCCGTTTGCAGGCGGCGCCTGTCGAGCACCGGCGTGAGATCGGCGCCGCCGCCGAACCAGCATTTGCTGGTTACGACAAAGCGCGTGTTCATATGAACCGCTGGCGCGTTCGGATTGTGCAAGTGCGCGATAAGCGAGATGCCCGAGGCCCAGAAGCGAGGATCCTTTTCGGCGCCAGGGATGTCGTTACGAAACTCCGGCGCGAACTCGCCGTGCACCGTTGAGCAATGTACACCGACTTTTTCGAACACGCGTCCCTGCATCATGGCCATCGTGCCGCCGCCACCGGGAGCGCCGGTATGGTCGGTGCGCTGCCAAGGGGTACGTCTGAAGCGACCGGCCGCACGATCGGCGAAAGGAGCATTCTCGGGCAGTGAGTCTTCCAGAGCCTCGAAGGCTGCACAGATATCGTCGCGGAGCGCTTCGAACCAAGTTCGTGCGCGCGTCTGGCGGGCTTCCAGTTGTCCTGCGTCCATCAATGGCTCCGGCCTAATCATATCCGCGGAGAAGTTATAATGCCTCGCCCATCTGGCGCAGGGCCTCGCTCGCGACCATGGCGACTGCCATCGCAACATTGACCGAACGCATCCCCGGCCGCATCGGAACACGAAGACGGGCGTCCGCCGACTTGTGCACCGCTTCGGGGACTCCTGCGCTCTCGCGACCGAACATCAGAACTTGTTCGATGCTGAACCTATGGTCGAGGTACGATCGTTCGCCCGCCGTGGTCAGGAGAACAAGCGAAAGGCGCTCGCGCGCGCGCCACGCTTCGAAGGCCGCAAATGATGCGTGGCGGACGAGTGTGACCTGCTCGAGGTAGTCCATACCGGCCCGGCGGAAGGCGCGATCGGTAATGGGGAATCCGGCAGGCTCTATAATGTGCGCCTCCATGCCCAAACAGGCGCAAAGTCGGAGAATCGTGCCGGTATTTTGGGGAATGTCTGGCTCGTAAAGGGCGATCCGCATGGCGGCTCGGGAGACTCCTTGGTCGCAATAAGCTGCTCTAGACGAATGATTTATGCGACTAATCCTCGCAGGCCTGATGCGTCGTCGGGGCAACTGGGCGCCCCGGCCAGATACCCCTGATCGCGGGGGGATTTAACATCTATAGCGCGGACGGGCGCAAAACCGGTGCCTACTTTGGCCGATAACCCCTTTGCGGGCTTGCACTTGCACTGCAAGGGTGCCAATAGAACGCCACCGACGCGCTGTCCTTTTCTTTTAGGGCTGCCGCAACCGGGCCGCCCCGCCGCCCACGGACTTCGGTCTGGGCTCCAGCCGCGGGCGGATGAATAAGCCACCGGAGGAGAGGGCCTCAGACGTGACGACCGTGTCTTCGGCGGAGCACACGCGCCGCGACTTTCTCTATATCGCCACTGGCGCCGTTGGGGCGGTTGGCGCCGCTGCCGTACTCGTCCCCCTGATCGCGCAGATGAATCCGGATGCTTCGACCATCGCGGCTGGCGCCCCGATCGAAGTCGATCTCGGGCCCATTGCCGACGGGCAGATTATCAAAGTGTTCTGGCGATCAAAGCCGATCTTTATCTTTCACCGCACCAAGAAAGAGATCGAGGAGGCGCAGAAGGTCAATGTCGCCAGCCTTCCCGATCCCGAGCCCGATTCAGCGCGCGTCAAGCAGGGGCACGATCAATGGCTTGTGGTCATCGGCATCTGCACCCATCTCGGTTGTATTCCGCTTGCCCACCAGGGCGCGTATGACGGCTGGTTCTGCCCGTGCCACGGCTCGCAGTACGACACCTCGGGCCGTATCCGCAGCGGTCCGGCGCCGAAAAATCTCGCGCTGCCGCCCTACAAGTTTGCTTCCGATTCGAAGATCCAAATCGGCTGAGCGAAACGTCGCACTCAAGGTTCAATCATGAGCGGACACTCGACCTACAAACCGCAGAGCAAGGTTCTGCAATGGATCGAGAGACGGTTGCCGATCGGTGGCCTGATACATTCTTCTTTCGTGGTCTATCCGGTGCCACGCAATCTGAACTATCTGTGGACGTTCGGCGGCATCCTGGCGTTCATGCTCGGCGTGCAGATCATCACCGGCATTGTGCTGGC
Organism: Pseudolabrys sp.; assembly: GCA_036519515.1. GTDB lineage: Bacteria > Pseudomonadota > Alphaproteobacteria > Rhizobiales > Xanthobacteraceae > Pseudolabrys. The sequence continues at coordinate 2,793 of DATDLC010000131.1, forward strand.
GATGCATTATATCCCGCACGTCGATTTCGCCTTCCGGTCGGTCGAGGGCATCATGCGCGACGTCAACTATGGTTGGCTGTTGCGCTACCTGCACGCCAACGGCGCGTCGATGTTCTTCCTCGCTGTCTACGTCCACATGTTCCGCGGCATCTATTACGGCTCATACAAGGAGCCGCGTGAGGTGCTCTGGATTCTCGGCGTGATCATCTACCTGCTGATGATGGCGACAGGCTTCATGGGCTACGTGTTGGTCTGGGGGCAGATGAGCTTCTGGGCGGCGACCGTAATCACCAATCTGTTTTCGGCCATCCCCGGGGTAGGCGACGCGATCGTTACGTGGTTGTGGGGCGGCTACGCGGTCGGAAATCCGACGCTCAACCGGTTTTACTCGCTGCACTACCTGCTGCCCTTCGTGATTGCGGGCGTGGTCGTGCTTCACATCTGGGCATTGCACGTCGTCGGCCAAAATAATCCCACTGGCATCGAGCCCAAGTCAGAAAAAGACACCGTGGCGTTCACTCCGTACGCAACGGTGAAGGACGGCTTCTTCATGGCGGCGTTCGTCATCCTCTACGCGTGGTTTGTGTTCTACATCCCGAATTTCCTCGGCCACGCAGACAACTACATCCCGGCCAATCCGGCGGTAACGCCGACCCACATCGTGCCTGAATGGTATTACCTGCCTTTCTACGCAATCCTGCGCGCGATTCCTGACAAGCTGATGGGCGTGATCGCGCTCGGCGCTTCCATCGTCATCCTCGCGTTCTTGCCATGGCTCGACACGTCGAAGGTGCGCTCGGCGCGCTATCGCCCATTGTTCAGGCAGTTTTTCTGGCTGTTCGTGATTGTGTGCGTGGGGCTCGGCTGGCTGGGCTCCAAGCCACCCGAGGGTATCTACGTGATCCTCGCGCGCATCTTCACCATTTATTATTTTGCGTTTTTCCTCGTCATCCTGCCGCTGCTCGGCATCTTCGAGAAGACCAAGCCGTTGCCGAACTCGATATCGGAATCGGTGCTGGGCGCAAAAGCGTGAGCGGGAGGATGAATATGAAGATACAGCGTAAAATTGTCGCTCTCGCGTTCGCAGGGTTTTTGGGTTCGACAATCGCATCGGCGGTCGCTCAGGAGCACGATGCACCGACCCCGCCGAGATTGCGGTGGTCTTTTTCCGGTCCGTTCGGAACGTACGACCAGGGACAGCTTCAGCGCGGCTTCAAGATTTACAAGGAAGTCTGTGCTTCCTGTCACTCGATTCAAATGCTGGCTTTCCGCAATCTGGCAGATCCAGGCGGCCCCGGCTTTTCGGAGGCCCAGGCGGCCGCGGTTGCGGCTGACTACAAGATCAAGGATCTCGACGAGAAGGGCGAACCGACTGAACGCCCCGGCCGCCTCGCTGATACATTTCCACCGCCATTCGCGAACGAGCTCGCGGCCAAGGCGGCGAACGGAGGTGTTGCGCCGCCCGATATGTCGACATTGGCGAAGGCGCGTACGTTCGAGCGCGGCTTCCCCTGGTTCGTGTTCGATACGGTCACGCAATATCAGGAGCAGGGGCCGGACTATATCGCAGCACTACTGAACGGTTATGAGGAGCCGCCCAAAGGCTTCCAGCTGCCGCAAGGTGGGCACTACAACAAATATTTCCCGGGCCACAACATCGCCATGCCGCCTCCGCTGCAGGCTGGCCAAGTGACTTACGACGACGGAGCGCCGCAGACGCTCGATCAATATTCCAAGGATATCGCGGCATTTCTGGTTTGGGCCGCTGAGCCGCACATGGTGCAACGTAAGCGCGTCGGTCTGCAGGTTATGATCTTTCTGATCGTGCTCGCTGGGTTGATGTATTTCACCAAGAAAAAGGTGTGGCACGAGGTCGAGAAGCCGCGCGAGATTGGCCGCGGGCAGGACCCGAGGAAGACGACGGTCTGACGGTTTGGAAATTTTGTCACGCGAGGGCCCGTCTTGGGGCCCTTCGTTTTTCTGTCGGCTCGTATAGGCTGAACGCATTGTTGTTTGATACTTATGGGCGCGCATGGGCAAATCTGTTCTCGGCATAATCGGCGGGTCGGGCATCTATGAGTTGCCCGGCCTCGGCAATGTACGAGAGCAACGCATAGCCAGTCCCTGGGGCGATCCGTCCGGACCCCTGCGCATCGGAGAGATTGCTGGCTTGTCGGTCGTATTTCTGTCCCGTCACGATCAGGGTCACCGACTTTCGCCGTCCGATATCAACTATCGCGCCAATATCGACGTTTTGAAGCGCGCCGGGGTTACCGATTTGGTTTCGCTGTCGGCGTGTGGCTCATTCAAGGAAGATTTGCCACCGGGGTCTTGCGTCCTGGTCGACCAGTTTGTTGATCGCACCTACAAGCGCGAGAATTCGTTCTTCGGCAAGGGACTGGTGGCTCACGTTTCAATGGCTCACCCGGTATCGCCACTGTTGCGCGCGCATTTGCGTGACGCGGCGATAGCGGAAGGCATCAAGGCGGACTGGGGCGGTACGTACGTGTGCATAGAAGGCCCGCAATTCTCTACCTATGCGGAGAGCATCACTTACAAACAGCTCGGCTACTCGGTGATCGGCATGACGAATATGCCCGAAGCAAAACTCGCCCGAGAGGCCGAGATTTGTTACGCCACCGTCGCCATGGTGACCGACTTTGATTGCTGGCATCCCGACCATGATGCGGTGACGGTTCAGGACATCATCAAGGTTTTGCTGGACAATGCTGAACAAGCCAAAAAGCTTGTGGCGCGGCTGGCGCGCGATTTTCCACGCGAGCACGAAGCGTGTCCGATCGGTTCGGACCGGGCGTTGGACACCGCGCTGATTACGGCGCCAGAGGCACGCGATCCGGAATTGATCAAAAAGCTCGATGCCGTTGCGGGCAGGGTAGTCGGGCGTTAGCTTTGCTGGCGAGGCGTTGCAAACTAAATCCTTTGCGCAACAAATTCGTGGAGATCCCATGCGTGTCGTCGATGTGAATCGGCAGTCAACAGAGGAATGGCGAACCGGCGTCAGGACGCGCATGAAGGCCTCAGCGGCAAATAGCGCGACCCAGCTTTGCCTTTTCGAGCAATGGTGTGATCCAGGGCACGGTGCGCCGAACCATTTGCATGCGGTTGAGGAAATATTGTGCGTCCGCGAAGGACAGGCGGACGTGTGGATCGACGATAAGCACGTAGCGCTGACAAGCGGACAGCTGGTCGTGGTTCCCGCTGGCCGAAAGCATGGATTTTCAAATACCGGCAAGAGTGTGTTGCACATCGAGTCGACACTTGCGGCCCCGGTGTTCGAGGCGGCTTATGATGACAGGCGTGAGACACCACGCCGCTGGCTGCCAGCGGATTGAGGCGCATGCGCTGGTCCGGCTATCCGCCCTTTTTCGTTGTTATTCTGCTAAGCTGAGAGGCTTTCTAAATCCAATTTAGCTAACAGCATTGCATCATGGCCCCTTCCTCTCTCAAAGACGATTTGCGCGCAGCCATCCGCAACATTCCGGATTATCCCAAACCCGGAATTATGTTTCGCGATATCACGACGCTTTTGGGCGACGCTCGCGCATTTCGCCGCGCGGTTGACGAGCTGGTGCAGCCTTGGGCGGGGATGAAGATGGACAAGGTCGCCGGCATCGAGGCGCGCGGTTTCATCCTGGGAGGGGCTGTGGCGCATCAGGTTTCGGCGGGGTTCATCCCGATCCGCAAGAAGGGCAAGCTTCCCTATAAACGCGTGACCATCGGCTATTCGCTTGAGTACGGCATCGACGAAATGGAAATGCATGAAGACGCGGTGAAAAAGGGAGAGCGGGTGATCCTCGTCGATGACTTGATCGCCACAGGCGGTACGGCGGAGGGCGCAGTTAAATTGCTGCGTCAACTGGGAGCCGATGTCCTTGCAGCGTGTTTCGTCATTGATCTGCCGGAACTGGGCGGTGCGGATAAATTGCGCAAGATGGACGTGCCGGTGCGCACCTTGATTTCATTCGAAGGGCACTAGTCCCGGTGCGGTCCCCACGGCCCAATTGAACGGTCACTCATTTCGGCCGGCGGCTCGTTCGGCGAGAACGGCTTGCCTGCCGGATCGGTCTCCTCATGAGGTCCCCAGGGGCCATTCGCCGTCGATGGATCGGCCTCTTGCGGCGCATCCAGCGCTATCGGGCCGGGATCGTGGCCGCCGGCATATTTGACTAGCGCCTCGACCCGGGAATCCACGGAAGGATGGGTGGCGAACAGGTCGGCGAAACCCTGGCGGGGATTATCGACGCACATCTCCATGACCGCAGAATTGGCGCTGGCGAGTTCTCCGCGTCCCTCGATCTTGCGCAGCGCAGAAATCATGGCGTCGGGATTCTTGGCGAGTTCGACCGACCCGGCGTCCGCCAGATATTCCCGCTGACGCGATAACGCGAAGCGAATGACAACCGACAAAATCCACGCAACAACAATCAGGGCGACGGCGATGATAATGGCAATCCCGGCTCCGCCTTTTCGGTCGCCATCGCCACCTCGCCGGCGAAAACCGCCGTAAAACGCATTCTGAAAGAAGAGTCGAAAAATCATCTCACCGAAGAACGAGATCACGCCGGCGATCACCACGGCGATGACCAGCATTCGAACATCGCCATTCCGGATGTGAGTCAGTTCATGACCAAGAACGGCTTCGAGTTCGGCGTCGTTGAGAGCATTTATCAACCCGCGGGTCACCGTGATCGAATACTGCTTTTCGTTTAGGCCGGTGGCGAAAGCGTTCAGCGCGTCGTCATCGGCGATCTTCAGCTTTGGCATGGTGATGCCACGCGAAATGCAAAGATTTTCCAGAAGATTGTAGAGGCGCGGTTCCTCGGCGCGCGTAACCTCATGGCCGCCGGTAACGGCATCGATCATTGATTGATGAAATTTGTAGGCGGTCAGAACCCAAATGATGGTGCCGATTGTCGCGAATGGAAATGCCTTGATGAGATCGTAGAGGGCGGCGTGCACGAGATACTCGATTGGAGCATCGACGGTCAGTGCTTCTGCCAGTAATGCGCCCGCGAACACCAACAGATAAACGAGAAAGAACAAGCCAATGAGGAGCGCAACTGATCGGCGCCTGTTCGACTGGATGTGCGAATAGAGCCCGTAAGCGGCCATGAGTTCCGATCAGCCCTTACCTGGGATACTGGCATCCCCGGTGGCCCATTCGCGGTGCCCCCGGGATGATGGATGTCAGAATTTCACGCTTGGTGCCTGTTCGAGTTGGGCACGACCCTCGCCGAGATCGAAAAAGGTGCTTGGCAAGAAGCCAAAGATTCCAGCAAATAGCGAGGCCGGAAACTGCTGGATCCCAGTATTGTACTCTTGCACCGCGTTGTTGAAGAACCGGCGAGACGCCGCAAGCTTGTTCTCAATGTCCGACAATTCGGCCTGCAACTGCTGGAAGTTCTGATTGGCCCTGAGATCGGGGTAGGATTCCGACAGCGCGAATAGTTGGCGCAGCGCGCCGGTGAGCGCGTTCTCCGCGGCCACTTTCTGCTCTACGCCAGGGGCAGCCATCGCCGCATTTCGCGCCTGAACCACGGCCTCCAAGGTTCCACGCTCATGCGTGGCGTAGCCTTTGACGGTCTCGACCAGATTGGGAATGAGATCGTGGCGCTGCTTAAGCTGAACATCGATGTCGGCAAAGGCTTGGTTGGTCCTCTGACGCATCGCGACGAGGCTGTTGTAGATGCTGATCGCCCAAACCACGAGGACGACGATGATGCCAAGAACTACCCAGCCGGTGGTGGACATGAAAGGCTCCAAATTCGGAAGCGGATCGGTTGGACGAAATTAGTCTATCTCAGATGTGCTTCCGATCGCTAACGGCAGCCGGGTAAGGTGGTGAGGCCGGGAAAGGGCCTTGGCGAAAAAAAGACCCCGAGCCTGAACCCGGGGTCTCTTAGCCAGACGGCTATTCGGGGGGTAAGGGGGGAGCCGCCCGGCTGAAATACACGCGATCAACTCCGTCCCCTGGCAATTGGTTCCGGCCCTGGAGGGACCAATTGCATTCGGGCCGCGGCGGTTCGCCGGTTGCGCTTGGGCGCGCTTTCAGAAGTTTTTACAATAGGCTAGCGGAAAACTGCGCCGGCCGAATAGTGTTCACGCGGCCGCGACGCAACGATCTTCCGCTCTTCAGCTCGCCTCGCGGAATCGGACTGCGGCTTCCAAATCGACAGACACGAGTTGGGACACCCCACGCTCGGCCATCGTGACGCCGTACAGACGATTCATGCGGGCCATCGTAATTGGGTTGTGCGTAATGATCACGAAACGTGTGTCCGTCGATTTCGTCATCTCATCAAGCAGATCACAAAAACGCTCGACGTTATGGTCGTCGAGTGGCGCGTCCACTTCGTCCAGCACACAGATCGGCGCAGGATTGGTCAGGAACACGGCAAAGATTAGCGCAAGAGCCGTCAGCGCCTGTTCGCCGCCCGAAAGCAGCGACAGCGTTGCAGGTTTCTTGCCAGGTGGTTTGGCCAGTATTTCCAAGCCGGCTTCCAGGGGATCCTCGCTTTCGATCAACTGCAACTCGGCAGTCCCTCCACCAAACAGCTGGGCGAAGAGATGCTGGAAGTGCTTGTTCACTTGCTCAAAAGAGGTGAGGAGGCGCTCGCGTGCTTCACGGTTGAGACTCTGGATGCCGAGCCGCAATTTCTTGATCGCCTCTACCAGATCGTCGCGTTCAGTGGTGAGGGAGGCGTGTTGCGTCTCAACCTCCCTTAGCTCCTCCTCGGCGCGAAGGTTGACCGCGCCCAGGCGTTCACGTTCACGGCGCAGGCGTTCAAGCTTCTCTTCGATTTCAGTAAGGTCCGGCAAGAGATCGGTCGGACCGATTTCGGCTAATTGTGCGACCGCAGACGGTTCAATTTCCAGCATGTCGCGGATTTCTCGGCCGACATCGCTGAGCCGGCGTTTAGCAGCCTCGAAACGTTCCTCGGCGCGGGCAAGGTCTTCGCGGGCGGCGCTAGCAGCCTCCAGCGCCGCTCGAGCATCGCGATCGGCCGCGGCAAGCGCCGTTTCGGCGGCTTGCAGGCGGTCTGCACAGTCGCGCCGTGCGGTTTCAGCGGTCTGGACTTCGGCGATTAGTGCACGGCGCTTCTCGGCAAAAATCTGCGGTGCGTTCTCCAACTCGGTGTGGTCACGTTCGGCCTCGACAATGCGCTGTTCGAGTGTGGCGATTTGGTTTCGCGCGCCTTGCTGACGTTCGATCCAACCCGTCCGGTCAGCTGCAAGGGTCGCCAGCCGGCGATCGGCAAGTTCAGCTTCGCGGACAATCGCCTGTTGTTCGGCCTGCACCTCGGCCAATTTGGCACGTTTGCCTGCGATCTCATCGCGTACCTGCTGCAGCTTTGCTTCGAGATGGGCGGCCGGAGCAAGCCCCACAAGCGAATTTTCAGCTTCAGCCTTGGCGGAGGCTGCTTCATTGCGGTTTGCGTTAAGCCGTGCACGCGCTTCGGCTAGTGCCGATAGCCGCGCGGTCTGGCGATTAAGATCGCGCTCGCGCGCTCGCGTTTCTGTTTCTGCGCTGCTTGCCATTTCGAACGCCGACTGCGCGGTTTCAAGCGTCCGGCGATTGGCATCAACCTCGCTGCGGGCGCTCGCCAGTTCGCTGTCGATCTCGACGAACCGGCTGCGTTGCGCCAGTCTCCGGGCGGCGCCCGTTGGCGCATGCGCAGCCGCAACGAAGCCATCCCAGCGCCAGAGGTCTCCCTCTCGTGATACCAGCCTTTGGCCGGTCTTGAGCGAACCGGCAATACGGATGGCCGCGTCGCGTTCGACGACCCCGATTTGTGAAAGACGACGCGCCAGTTGTGCAGGGGCCTTGACGTATTGTGCCAAAGCCTGCACGCCCTCGGGAAGCACGGGGTCGCCGGACTCGTGTGCAAGCGCGCTCCAATGCATAGGAGAAGATGGATCGACGGGCGCATCCAGATCGTCGCCGAGCGCAGCGCCAAGCGCTTTCTCGTATCCTTTTTCTACGGAGATGTGGTCGATGACCGGAGGCCACAGGCTGCGGGTCTCGAGCGACAGCATCTTCGACAGGGTCTTTGCTTCGGTCTCCAGCCGCTGCACGCGTTTTTCCGATTCCGCCAATGTGGCCCGTGCAGCTTCCATTTCAGAGCGCGCCACATTGTGCGCAGCTTCAGCCGCAATCGCGGCAGCTTCCGCTTCGCTGAGCGCGGCTTGAGCGCCATCCATCGCTACGGCGAGCGGACCGACATCACCCGGGTGAAGCGTTGCCAGTTCTCGCTCGATGGCCCCGATTTCAGAAGAAATCCTCGAAATTCGCTCGCTTTGTTCTCGGGCGGCGTTCTCGAAGAGGTTGCGTTGGGCGGCAAGATCCGCGAGTTCGGTGGTGAGATCGGTGAAGATCCTCTCAGCCGCCGCTAGCTCGCCGTCGGCTTCCGACACCTTGGCGTCGATTCCGCTTCTGCGACCTGCGCTTTCACGCGCCTCGGTCCGAATGCTTTCCTCTTCGTCGGCCCGACGCGCAATCGCCTGTTCGGCATCGGCGGCAAGGCGCTGTTCGCGCTCGGTATCGGCAGCAAATTGAACGAGCCTCAGGTCAAGCTCGACGATGCGGTCTTTTGCCCGTGTTTCCTCGCGATCAAGGTCCTGCAGGGCAATGTTGAGGCGGTGAAGCGCGGCACCGGCTCGCGCCTCCGCTTCGCGCAATTCCGGCAAAGATGCCGCAGCGAGCGCCTGACGCTTTGACGCTTCGGCTTCGGCACCGACTCGATCTGCAACGGTTCGCACGCAGACGTCCTTCGCATGCTCGGCTTCGACGACCTCGCTGTTCGCGGAGCTCCAGCGCAAATGATAGAGGGTCGCTTCTGCCTTGCGCACCTGGGAGGATACGGTTCGGTAACGGATCGCCTGGCGCGCCTGCTTTTTCAAACCATCGATCTGGGCAGCTAACTGCCCAATTACGTCTTCGACCCGTAGGAGATTGGTCTCCGCCGCTTTCAACCTGAGTTCAGCCTCATGACGGCGCGCGTGCAACCCGGCAATTCCGGCCGCTTCTTCAAGCACGCGGCGGCGTTGTTCCGGTTTGGCCTGAATAATCTCGCCAATCCGGCCTTGATGGACGAGTGCGGGCGAGCGCGCGCCAGTCGACGCGTCTGCAAAAAGGATTTGCACGTCGCGTGCGCGCACGTCCCGCCCGTTGATGCGATAGTTCGAGCCCGAATCGCGTTCGATCCGGCGGGCAATTTCTAGCGAGTCCTGATCGTTAAAGGCGGCCGGCGCCGAGCGCGTCGAATTGTCGATCGCGATCGCGACCTCGGCATTGTTTCGCGCGGGACGGCTGTTGGAGCCGGAAAAAATCACATCGTCCATCGACGCCGCGCGCATGGATTTGTGCGAGGATTCGCCCATGACCCAACGCAGCGCCTCGACCAGATTCGATTTCCCGCAGCCGTTTGGGCCGACCACGCCAGTCAAGCCTGGTTCAATCAGGAAATCGGTCGGTTCGACGAACGACTTGAAGCCGAGTAGCCGCAGTCGTGTAAGTTTCATTCGCTAAGGCCTCACGGTTCTTTGTTGTTGGCGCACGAACTTCCGGACCTCACCTTTGGTCATGCGCAACGAAAGTAAGACGAGAACCTCTCGCCCATTAGCTTTGCATTGAACAAATCGCTAGGCCGTTCCGTAGCCTGGCCCGAATCTGGTGGGCATGCTGCATCGGCCCGGAGAATGAATCGCCGCGCTCGCGAGGGCAACTACCCCGCAGGATGTAGGGGCGGTTTTCCATACCTTTCCAGGGTGACGGATGCGAAACAGCGGCTGGCGGCCCTGGTGCGCCAAAGCGGCGCAGGCCAAAAAAACCCTTATCAGCCCTTGAGATAGGTGTCGATCAGCTTGGCCATTTCGTCGATCGACAACGCGCCAGGGTGCTGCGTTCCGTTGATGAAAAAAGTGGGTGTCGATTGCACCTTGAATTTATCGACAGCGCGTTTGCGGATATTTTCGATGCCGTCGAGCACCTGCTGATTCGCCAGGCAGGCATTGAAGCTCTGTTCCGTCAGGCCTGCCTGTTTGGCGATGGCGAGCAAGGGAGGTATCGGCTTTTCGACGGCCCATTGCCGTTGCTGGCGAAACAGCGTGTCGATCAGGGCGAAATATTTTTCACTGTCGTCTTTGCCAGCACAACGCGCCAGCATGAATGCGGCGGCGGCGAGATTATCGAGCGGAAACTCGCGGAAGATCCACCGTACCTTACCAGTGTCAATATAACGCTTTTTGATTTCGGGAAATGTAGCCTCCTGAAAGTGCGCGCAGTGTGGGCATGTCATCGAGGCATATTCGATAATAGTGACGGGTGCCTTCTCGTCGCCCATTGCCATGTCCGGCAATGCCTCGGGTTTCATCAATTCGCTGGCAGGCACAGTTTCGGCCGTGGCCTTGAGCGTCAAAGGAGGCAGTGAAGAAGCACCGAGCACTGCGGTGGCAAGCGCCAAGGCAGCCGTGGTCTGGCAAAATTCGCGGCGGGTGATCTGCAACGGAGGCTCCTGGGGCTGAAATGCCGATCTGAACGGTCACTGGCTAGCTGGATCGTACAATTGTGGCAATGCCGAGCCGGCCTGCCAAGCCAGTCAACGGCCTCAATTTCGCTTGATCGCCGCGCCCAGCCGGCCGAGCGCCTGACGCAGGTCCTCGTCTTTGATATCGGGCAAAGTTTCGGCGACCCGGGCCGCCATGGAGGAATCGAGTGCGTGCGGCGTCGGCTTCTCGCGATGCCTGAGGGGCGCCTGGCGCAAGGCAATACGACCGATCGCCTGCCAGCCGAAAAAGCGATTGACCCTCTCAAGAATGACGGCTGACAGATGCTGAATCTCGAGTGCCACAGGACCTTCAACCCGTAAAACAAGGGTGGCCGGTTCTGCAGGTTCCTCGCCGACATGCCGAGGCCAGCTGATCTTGAGCGGTTCAGTGTGCTCGGCGATCTCGGCACCGACAATGTCGGGCCAGCGCGAAATGATCTCCGTCGAGGCAAAGCCCTGCGCTTTGAACGCGTCGCCCAGAGTGGTACTCAGCAGTTCTGAAAGTGGCCGGGGAAAACTGCGCGGGCGCTTGCTCATAGACACGTGCCTTGTGCCATCGTCGGCGCCATGACCGTAGCAGTTCGATTGTCTTCACGGAAGAAAGCTCAAACACCGAATCCTGCCGAGTTGCTTGCCTGGTACGATCGGCACGCACGAGTTTTGCCATGGCGAGCCCGACGCGGCGAACGTGCAGAGCCTTATCGCGTATGGCTGTCTGAAATTATGCTTCAGCAGACGACGGTGAAGGCGGTCGGACCTTATTACGCGCGATTTTTGTCGCGCTGGCCCACGGTTGACGCACTTGCGGCGGCCAGCCTCGATGACGTCCTTCGCGCCTGGGCTGGGCTTGGCTATTACGCACGCGCTCGCAATCTGCATGCCTGCGCGAAAGCTGTGGTTGAACGTCATGGCGGGCGGTTCCCAATCGATGTCGATGGCCTGCGCGGCCTGCCGGGTATCGGCGACTACACCGCGGCGGCAGTAGCGGCGATTGCTTTCGATTTTCCGGCGGTGCCGGTCGATGGGAATGTCGAGCGCGTCGTGTCGCGGCTATTCGCCGTCGACGAAGCGCTGCCGGCGGCAAAGCCTTTGATCAGACGACTTGCCGCATCTTTGCTGCCGAGACATCGGACAGGTGATTTCGCCCAGGCGCTCATGGATCTCGGAGCCACTGTTTGTTCACCGAAGCGTCCAGCGTGCGTGCTGTGTCCTTGGGAAGGCGTCTGCTCAGCGCGCGCACGCGGTGAACAGGAGATGTTTCCGCGCAAGATGCCCAAACCGGAGGGCAAGCTGCGCCGCGGGGCGGCCTTTGTCGCGCTACGCGCTGATAGTCGCGTGTTGTTGCGCCGGCGTCCGGAGAAGGGCCTGCTCGCCTCGATGATGGAAGTACCCGGGAGTGAATGGAAGCACGATTTCGACAAGGGCCGCGCCCGTCGCTCAGCGCCGCGACTAGGTGGCGGCACGCGATGGCGCGAGGTGCCGGGCGTAGTCCGGCACCTCTTCACTCATTTTCCACTCGAACTGACTGTCTTTGTAGCGCACGCCCAACGCGCGACGGCAGCACCGAAGGGTGCGCGGTGGGTCAAGATCGGCGATCTGGCCGATGAGGCGCTGCCCAATGTCATGCGAAAGGTTCTCGCACGCGCACTTGAGCGGAGTTAGATCGACGGAATTCCCGAAGCCGCAACCAGCATCGCATTCTCCGCGCGCTCGGCGGCGTCTGGACGCTTGCGCTGCCGTGCCACCGCCTTGCGGTTGATCTTGCGTTTTGCGATGCCGTTGAGCTTCTTGTCGGTCGCCTTCTCTTCCTTCAAGTTCATGTTCAGGACTTTGGCAACATCGTTGCGCCCGAGTAGCTTCGCCCATGCCACCAATGTTCCGTAGCGGGTGATCTCATAATGCTCGACCGCCTGCGCGGCGGCGATCAGCGCGGCATTGAGCACCATCTTGTCGTCGATCTCTCCGGCGATTTCGTTCGCTTCATCGATGATGCCGTTGATCGCCGGGCACTTAGTGCCCTGCGGCGTGACCTTCAATTTCTTGAATGCCTGATCAAGTCGTTTGATTTGCCCCTTGGTCTGCTTGAGGTGCGTTCGGAACCCCTTCTTCAGTTCGGCATCGGTCGCCTTCTCGACCATATCGGGGAGGGCTTTCTCGATCTGGTGCTCGGCGTAGTAGATGTCCTGCATGCTGTGCAGAAACAGGTCCTTCATTGTCTGCATTTCGGGAGAAAACCAACCCATGACGCGCCTCCGTGTGCTTGTTTTAAGCGTTAAGTCGCGCAGGCGGCGCAGGTTCCCAAAAGCACGAAACATCGCTACGAAGCGGCTTCAAATTGAGGAGAGACATGAGCATCGAACGTCACGACATCGGAGCACGAATGAGCAAGGCGGTAGTGCACGGCAATACCGTTTATCTCGCCGGCATCGTCGCCGACGCTCCGAAGGGCAAAGGCACCGGAGAGCAGACTAAGGATATCCTCAGGCAGATAGACGGTTTTCTCGCAAAAGCGGGGACCGACAAGAGCAAACTGCTTTCGGCCAATATCTGGATAACGGACATGGCGAATTTTGCCGATATGAATGCCGTATGGGACGCATGGGTCGCGCCCGGCAATACACCCGCACGCGCAACGGTCGAAGCCAGGCTCGCGTCGCCGGATTACAAAGTTGAGATCATGGTCGTGGCGGCGAAATAGCGATGGCGGGGCACCCGGGAATACTTGCGATCTTTAATGATTGCCGCGCCGGACGCGAGGCAGAATTCGAGGCTTGGTTCCAGGGCGAGCACTTGCTCGAGCGGCTCGCCGTTCCCGGTTTCCTATTCGGACGGCGGCACCAGGCGATTTCGGGCAGCTCGGCCTATTTCAATTTCTATCTAGTCGAGTCGCCGGACGTCCTGACGTCGAAGCCCTATCTCGAACGGCTCGACAATCCGACGCCGATGACCCGCAAGATCATGTCGGAGGTCTTCATCAACGTAAGTCGGACACTGTGCCGGCGGACGCTGCGGCGCGGTGGTTTCCGTGGCGCGTTCGTCGTTACGGCCCGGTTCCTCGATGACGCGCCAGACGCAGCGACGCTGGCAAGGCTTGTTGAAGATTTGGTGCAGGACACCGCGGTCGCCGCTTGCGAAATCTGGGACGCGGTTGATCCGGCCGGTCAGCCAGTGTCGATGGAAGAAAAACTACGCGGTGGCGACAAGAAGATCAGGGCCTGTCTGATGGTCGACACGCTTCGTCAGGCCGATGCGGAAAAAGTCGGCGCGGACCTGTCACGCCAGTTTTCACGAGCTGATGTTGGCGTCTTTCGCGTGCTTTGCCAGCTCGGGCACGCGGCGAGAGCCGACTAATGGAATTATTCCAGCCGATTGCGGAAAAGATCGCGGCGTATTTGACCGAGCGCGGCGAGACAATCGCCATCGCCGAGTCGTCAACCGGGGGTCTCGTTGCGGCGTCCTTGCTCGCGATACCTGGCGCATCGTCATTTTTCGCCGGTGGCGCGGTGGTCTACACGAAGGCTTCGCGCATGGCGCTGCTTAACATCGGCGATGCCGACATGGCAGGCCTGCGGCCTGCGACCGAGGCTTATTCACTACTGATCGCGCGCCGCGTACGCGAGCGGCATGGTGCCACGTGGGGTTTCGGCGAAACGGGCGCAAGCGGGCCAACGGGCAACCGCTATGGCGATCCGCCCGGCCACACCTGCATGGCGATTGCCGGATCCATTGAGCGAGCGCTTACCTTGCGTACGGGCGGCGCGGAAAGACGGGCGAATATGGAAGCATTTGCCAGACGCGCCCTTGAGTTTCTCTACGAGACGATTTCTGCCTAACTTGGAGCTTGTAGCCTGGCGGTCTACTCGACTAGGCACCACTGCGGGCGATAACATCCTGAAAAATCCAACCGGGGGGACGACCATGCTGTCACGCCGCGCGTTTCTCGCCTCAACCGCTTCGCTCGCCGTTACTGTGGGCATCACCGGCTCCAAGGCCGCAATGGGGCCGAATGACAAGTTCGACTTGCTTTCAAGGGCGGCGACGTGCTCGATCCCAGTCAGTCATTGCGCGGGCGACGCGACATCGGCATTCGGTATGGCGTTATCGAAGCGGTAGAACCGGATATCGCCGAAGCGCGAGCGCTGCGCGTTCTGAATGCCTCCGGCAAACTGGTAACGCCAGGGCTAATCGACCTGCACAGCCACGTCTATCCTTACGGTTCAGCCATCGGAATTCCAGCCGACGAGCTTGTGACCCACCAATGCACAACAACCTGCGTTTCGGCGGGCGATGCCGGCGCGAACAATTTTGCGGCCTTCCGCCGCCACATAGTGGCCCAAACTCGCACGCGCCTTTACGCATTCGTTCATATCGCCAATGTCGGCCTCACCCCGTTCCCGATTGCCGAACTCTACAACATCGACTTCGCGCAAGTTGATGCTTGCGCCAAAACGATCGGCGAGAATGCCGATCTCGTGCTCGGCACGAAAGTACGCATGTCCGAGAATGTCATTGCCAAACATGGTACTGAGCCACTCAAGCGCGCGATCCTGGCGTGCGAGAAGTCCGGCACGCCCGCAAAGGTGATGTGCCACATTGGCGGCGTCGAGACTGGCGAGTTAATGTCGCAAATTCTGGATTTGCTGCGACCGGGTGACATCCTCACCCATTCCTATTCGGGCGCTCCCAATATCGCAGGCGCTTTCACCAATATCGTGCAGGACGGAAAATTGTTGCCGGCGGCGCTGGCGGCGAAACAGCGCGGTGTCATCTTCGACGTCGGCCATGGTGGAGGCAGCTTCGACTATACCGTCGCGGAAGTTGCGATCCCGGGCGGATGCGGGCCCGATACGATCTCCTCCGACATCCATGTGTTCTCGGGCAACACGCCCGGCATGCCTTATTTGCCGTGGGTAATGTCGAAGTTCATGGGGCTCGGTTTCACGCTCGATCAAGTGGTCGCGATGGCGACAGTCAATCCCGCGAAAATCATCAATCGCGTCCCCAAGCTTGGGACATTACAGGTGGGTGCGCCTGGAGACGTCGCCATCATGGAGTTGGTGGAAGGACCAGTGTCTTTCGTCGATACCCGCAACAAGAAGCGCGACGGGAAGGCTTATCTAAAGCCGGTGCAGACGGTGACGGGGGGCGTCGCGTTTGGCCGGCCCTATGGCTCGCCGTTCGCGGTCAGATGAATTAGGCCATTTCTGCGCGGACTTTCGCGCGGAGTTCGTCAATGAGTGTGAGGCCTTTCGGCGTCTCGACGTGCCAGAAGGTCCAGCCGTTGCAGGCGTCGAGACCTTGGGCAATTGCTCCGATCCGGTGAATCGAGCCGACCGTACCGTCGAGGGACACCGCGCCATCGGCGCGCACGAGCGCCTTGTGACGTTTTTTTGAGTCGACCAGCCGGGCGCCCGGTGTCACCAACCCACGCTCAATCAGCGCCGAGAAGGGCACGCGCGGCGCCTCGCGCACTGTGACGAATGGTGCAAGCGTTGGTGCTTCAAGGGGCTTGGTCGCAGCGATGCGCTGTTCGGCTGCCCTTGCGTATTTCGGATCTTGCTCGCATCCCACAAAGCGGCGGCCGAGCCGCTTGGCGACTGCTCCTGTCGTGCCTGTTCCGGAGAACGGGTCAAGGACGAGGTCGTCGGGGCGCGTGCTCGAAAAGAGTACGCGCGCAAGCAGAGCTTCTGGCTTCTGGGTCGGGTGAAGCTTTTTGCCGTTGTTTCTCTTGAGGCGCTCTTCGCCAGTGCAGAGAGGCAGCGTCCAGTCCGAGCGTACCTGGATATCTTCGTTGCCTGCCTTGAGGACCTCGTAATTGAAGGTGTATCCGCGCGCGTCGGCATCCCGTGAGGCCCATATCAGAGTTTCGTGGGCGTTGGTAAACCGGCGGCCACGGAAATTCGGCATCGGATTCGATTTGCGCCAGATCACGTCGTTGAGAATCCAAAATCCAAGATCCTGCATGATCGTGCCGACGCGGAAAATGTTATGATAGGAACCGATGACCCAGATTGTAGCCGCTGGCTTCATCACGCGACGGCAGGCTGCGAGCCAGCGCTTCGTGAAATCGTCGTAAGCGGAAAAACTGGCAAATTTATCCCAAGCGTCATCGACGGCGTCGACGTGCGAGTCGTCGGGTCGCTTCAGATCGTTTGCGAGTTGAAGATTGTAGGGCGGATCTGCGAAGACGAGATCGACCGAGGCCGCCGGCAACGTTGACATTCCGGTGATGCAATCACCGACAAGAATGCGATGCGGCTGCGGACTCTCTGAAACTCCGCGGGGCGCCCTCGAGGGCGCCCCGCGACGCGACACAACCATGACTCAGGACTCTGACTCAGGCGACGCGGTCGGCGACGCGGGACCTACAACCGACAGGCCCGCATCTTGAGCGCGCAAAGTAAAAAAGCGGTTTATGATCGCAGTTCGCAACTCGGCAAATTCTGCCTATTTAATACTGGGTTAGAGGTATGTGGTGGTGCGTATTTTGCCAGAGTTGGACGAGCGCGCGCAGTTCAGCGATTATTGCGACAAATCTCCGGAGGAACCGTCATGCGTTGGGATGATTTTCGCCGCAGCGACAACGTCGAAGATACGCGCGGTGATGATGGGGGTTTCGGCGGCGGCGGCGGTATGGGAATCCCGATTGGTGGTGGTGGCATCGGGATCGGAACCGTCATCATCCTTGGCTTGCTCGGTTGGGCACTCGGCATCGATCCAAGCATCCTGATCGGCGGTGCGGAAATCGTGAACAGCGGCCGACACCACGAGCAGCCGTACGAGCCGCAGTCGCGCCAAACGACCGGAAAACCCGCAGACCAGATGGGGGATTTTGTCGCTGCCGTTCTCGGGAACACCGAAGATACCTGGAAGGAAATTTTCGCGAAGAGCGGGCAAAAATACACCGTGCCGCGACTACGGCTGTATTCAGGTATCGTGCAGGGCGGTTGCGGTATGGCGCAAGCGGCGATGGGACCGTTCTATTGCCCGAACGATCGGCGAATTTATCTCGATACCTCTTTCTTCCGGGATATTCAGCAGCGCTTCCGCGGCTGCAGCGGCAAGGCGTGCGAATTTGCTGAAGCGTACGTGATTGCACACGAGGTCGGTCATCACGTTCAGAACCTGCTCGGCATTTTGCCGCAGGTGCAGAATGCGCAGCGCTCGGCGGGCAGCAAAGCGGAGGCCAACCGGATCCAGGTACGTGTCGAATTGCAGGCTGACTGTCTTGCCGGTGTTTGGGCGAATAATTCCAATCAACGCTGGAAATCGCTCGAGCCCGGCGATGTGGAGGCTGCAATGCAAACAGCCGCAGCGATCGGCGACGATCGCCTGCAGCAACAGTCGCGCGGTTACGTCGTGCCTGACGCCTTTACGCATGGCTCTTCGGCGCAGCGGCAGCGATGGTTCATGATCGGATTAAAAGAGGGGAAGGTTTCGGCCTGCAATACCTTCACCGGCCAGGTGTAAAGAGCCCGCGATGGCCGGCATCGACAAAAGCCGTCAATTCGTGCCGCTGAAGATTGCGGTCCTGACGATCTCTGATACGCGCAAAGACGACGACGACACGTCCGGTGCGACGCTGGTCGAGCGCATTCGCGCGGCCGGTCACGCGGTCGCCGAGCGGGCGATCGTCAAAGACGAGGTGAAGGCGATCCGCGCGCGAATTAAGAGGTGGATTGCGGATAAATCTATCGACGTGGTCATCACCACCGGGGGTACCGGATTCACAGGCCGGGACGTCACGCCTGAAGCGGTCGAGCCATTATTCGAAAAACGCATGGACGGCTTCGCCACCATGTTCCTGCTTGTCAGCGAAAGGAAGATCGGTACCTCGGCAATCCAGACGCGCGCCACGGCGGGCGTTGCCAACGCGACCTATATTTTTTGCCTTCCGGGTTCGCCGGGCGCCTGCAAGGATGCCTGGGACGAAATTTTGGCGCACCAACTCGACTATCGTTACCGGCCCTGCAATTTCGTGGAAATTCTGCCGCGACTTGACGAGCACTTGCGCAGGCCGAAGGCGAAGGGTGCAACGGCCTGATTTTTTTGCCGGCTATAAGTCGAGGTCCCAAAACTCCGCAACGACGTCTTTGCCCCAGCTATGTCGCGGCTCGCTTGAGGTGAGAGTGAAGCCGGCTTTCTCGTAAACATGGCGGGCAGCGACCAGCACGCTGTGAGTCCACAATGTGATCTTGGTGTATCCAACAGTACGTGCAAAGCGCACGCATTCGTCAACGAGCCGCGCGCCCAAACCCAGCCCGCGCGCCTTCGGATCGACCAGAAGCAGGCGGACACGCGCGACGTGGGGCTGATCATCCTTCACCAACATTACGCAACCGACATTTTCGCCGTTCAATTGCGCAATCCAACAGTGCTCGCGCTTTGCATCGAAGTTGTTGACGAAATCGGCGACGATCTGCGCGCAAAGGCCTTCGAACGGATCGCCCCAGCCGTATTCCTGCAAATAAAGCTCGGCATGGCGTGAAATGACCCAGCCGAAGTCGCCGGCCCGCGGTGCGCGCAGCGTATAGCGGGGCTTGGCGTTGGATTTCACCGCCGGTCCATCGGTCAGCATCGTTTCAATAGAGTTCATGGCTGCCACGATCTGGGCTTGCTGCGCAGGTTTGAGCTTGTCGAGCATGGCGCTGGCGTCGCGCTGCGAGCGTTCCTCCATCGGAGCGAAAAGCTTGCGGCCGCGCAGGGTCAAGGCGAGGTGACTTTGGCGCCCATCCTTTGCCGAGGTTTTGCGGCTGATGAGGCCGCGCTTCTCGAAATTGCGCAAAAGACGGCTGAGATATCCCGCATCGAGATCGAGGGCGCGCGCGATGTCGCTCGCAGTGAGTTGGTTTCCATGCGCGAGCTCGTAGAGCACCCGCATTTCCCCGAGAGAGTAGGGACTATCGAGGTAAGTCTTGCGCAGCACCCCAATCTGCCGCGTGTAAAAGCGGTTGAACTGGCGAACGGCTGCGACGCTTGCCTGCTTTGCCATGGCGCAAGAAGCGTCGGCAAGTTAGTTGACAAAGTCAAGTATATAAGCGGGCACTTGTCAGTGTTGCCGGCAAGATTGTTACACGGCGGCGGCCAATCCTGCGCAGCAGATCCGCTTCGGCATCCTCACCGACGCGATGCCCGCCTACCGTCTCGTAAACACGACGGGCGATGAGCAGACCCTGTTCGGGCTTCGGTGCCCCGCCAAATGTGGCAACAAGCAAGGTCACAAATTCTGCAAAGCCCGCACGTTGAAAGACCGCGGTGTCTGTGCGGAATACTGCAGCCTTGGCGGTCCCATCGGGCGCACCCGTTGTGCGGATAAAATGATCCGCGGCCTCAATCCAGCCTGGCTGCGGTACGGAGCCGGCCTGGAGAAACATGAGCCAGGGGCTTCGGGTAGTAGCGGCCGCGGCTTTGAGGCGCACACCAAGCGGTTCACCTGAGGCCAGGAAGCGGCAGCCTGCGATATCGGCTACCTCGGCCGTTGCATCGCGTGAGGCCGCGTCAGCGATGACGACCTCCGCGAGGAGTCCGGCCGCTGCACCAGGCACCAGCGCGGCCAAAGTCGGCACCAAGGAACGCTCCGATTCGTGGGTTGAAATGATTGCGCTCAGCATGGAACAGCAGCCTTAGCTCCCCGTTGCCACCATATCAGGTAGGCATCTCCGTCTCCCCTACGAGATCGAGCGGAAGGGTGCCTCATTTGGATAGGTTTGGAATCTGTTCTTGTTATGTTCACATTCAATGACTAGGGTGTACCCATGGCTCGATCAAACTCAGCCCAAAGGCGCTCGCCGGTACAGGAGCTGCCCTCCGCGCCGGCGGGCGCCTATGACGACGTCAGTGGGCTTCTCGGGGTCGTTGTCGACCATGAGCGTAGGCGAGGGCGAGGCGCCCATAGTAACGCCGTTGGGCGTTATGAGTCGCTGGCTCGAGTCGCGTTCGATGATGGCTGGCGAACGCTGGACGAACTTCCACCTTTCAAGACGACCGTCTCGGTAGACTCAACCCGAAAAATCATAACGCGGAATGACTCGCCCGACATTGGCTTTGACCGGTCGATCAACCCCTATCGCGGCTGCGAGCATGGCTGCATCTACTGCTTCGCGCGTCCGACCCACGCTTACCTCGGCTTGTCGCCGGGACTCGATTTCGAATCCAAGCTACTGGTGAAGCCTGAAGCCGCCACGCTTTTGGAAAAGGAACTGTCGGCGCCCGGCTATGAGCCGAAAGTCATCGCGATAGGAACCAATACCGACCCATATCAGCCTATCGAGCGGCGTTACAAAGTGATGCGCCGAATCCTCGAGGTGCTCGATCGGGCAGGGCACCCGGTTGGTATCGTTACCAAATCGGCCTTAGTGCTGCGCGATCTCGACATTCTCGCCCGGATGGCTGAGCGGAACCTGGCGAAGGTAGCGCTGTCAGTGACCACGTTGGATCCTGTGCTCGCGCGCAAAATGGAGCCAAGGGCGGCTACACCGATGCGTCGTCTGGAGACGCTAAGGCGTCTGGGCCAATTAGGCGTTCCGGCAACTGTGATGGTGGCTCCGGTAGTTCCCGCTCTCAACGACATGGAGATCGAACGCATTCTTGAAGCGGCGAGAACGGCAGGTGTAAAGGAAGCCGGCTACGTGCTCTTGCGTTTGCCGCTGGAGGTGCGGGACTTGTTCAGGGAATGGCTGATGGCGAATTATCCGGATCGCTACCGCCACGTCTTCAAGCTGATCCGGGACATGCGCGGCGGCAAGGATTATGATTCCACCTGGGGAACTCGCATGAAGGGCACGGGCCCTTACGCTTGGATGATCGGGCGGCGTTTCGAAATGGCGTGCGAGAAGCTTGGCCTGAACAAAGCGCGAAGTTCGCTCACGACGGAGCATTTTCACAAGCCCAAGCTGGGCTCGGAGCAACTCAACCTGTTTGCGTGACCCCATGCCGCCGGCGAAACTGACAGCGGTGACGCTCGGGGTGCGCGACTTGCAGGCGAGCGCACGATTTTACGAGGCGCTTGGCTTCAACCGGAAATTCCGTGCAACGGGCGATGAAATCGTGTTTCTCGATGCAGGTGGAGTTGTTCTGGCGCTGTGGGACTGGGACAAGCTCGCGCAGGATGCAGTGCTACCCGCGCAGATCAAGTCACAGAGTTTCCGCGGTGCTACCCTCGCCTGGAATTGCGCCACGCCAGCGGAGGTCGATGAAATATTTGCCAAGGCGGTCCAAGCCGGCGCGGGCCTGTTGCGCAAGCCCGAAAAGACCGATTACGGCGGCTATCGCGGATATTTCTCCGATCCGGATGGGCACGCCTGGGAAGTGGTGCAGGCGCCGGGATTTACCTTCACCGCAGATGGACGCTTGATCCTGCCTGACTAGGCATCGGCTTGGCATTCTTATCCCCATAATTCCTGTACGGGTACGCTTCCGTTTGACTTGCGACCGGTGCTGCGCGTTTGATTGCGATCATGGTCGCCAAGCCCGCACCGAAACCAGCGCCACGGTTGCCGCTCAACGAGCCGGTCCTGCGTCCCACATTCCGCCGCGAACGAAGGGCGCTCAACAAAGGCATTTTCCCGGTAGCTGGTTGCGACGAGGCGGGAAGGGGACCTCTTGCCGGCCCTGTTGTGGCAGCCGCGGTTGTGCTCGATCCCGAACGCATACCCCGCGGCCTCAACGACTCGAAGAAGCTTGACGCAGAGGCGCGCGAGAAACTTTACGAAAAAATCTGCGCGACAGCCCAAGTGGCGGTAGCGTTCGGCGCCGTTGATCGCATCGATCGTGACAACATATTGCGCGCGTCTCTATGGGCGCTTGCCCGCGCGGTCAAGGCGCTGCCGGTGAGGCCAAAACTGGTGTTTGTCGACGGAAACCAGAAGATCGATTGTGGCTGTGACTGTGAGGCGGTTGTGTCCGGCGACGCACTGGTCGTGTCGGTTGCCGCGGCGTCAATCGTGGCAAAGGTTACCCGCGACCGCCTCATGACACAGCTAGGCCGTGCACACCCCGGTTATGGCTTCGAACGGCACATGGGGTATAGCGTGCCGGAGCATTTTGCCGCACTGGCCCGCCTTGGGCCGACTATCCATCATCGGAAATCATTTGCCCCCGTAGCGGCCAAACTCGCAGCTTTAGGCGGCGCCTCGGATGAGGCTATCGCCGAGTTGTTGCCTCTTTAGCGCGGCTTCTCTATTCCTGCCCGGTTACCGTCATTTTCACCCCGCGCGGGCCAATGCATTACGTCTCCCTCCTTGTTGAATTTCTGCGTGGGCGCCCGGCGGTGGTGTTCTGGACCGCTGCGTTGACGCAAGCCGCACTTTGGACCGTGATCCCAGCAATTTTTTATGGTGCTCCTCCAGGCGACGTGCCGCTGCTGCTCGCAATCGGCCGCGAATTTGTGCTCGGCAGTTATCTCGGACCCCCGCTGTCCTTTTGGCTGGGTGAGATTGCTTTCAGAATAGCCGGCAGCTTCGGACTGTACGCTCTGGCACAGGCATGCGTTGTGCTGACCTACTGGGCGGTATTCGCCCTCGGTCGCGGGATCGTCGGCACTCGGCACGCAATCCTGGCGGTACTGCTGATGGTTGGCATCGCGGCATTCGCGGTGCCGAGCCCAAATTTTGGTCCCGCGGTGCTGGCGGCGCCATTATGGGCGCTGAGTCTGCTTTTCTACTGGCGCGCCGTCGGTGAGGGGAGGCGTGGCTACTGGTTTCTGCTTGCTCTCGACCTTGGGCTGCTCCTGCTCGCCAGCTACGTCGGGCTGATCCTGCTCGTGCTCATGATCGTTTTTACCGGAGCATCCGTTCGCGGACGAAGCTCTGCGCAGCAGCCCGAGCCGTGGATCGCCGTGTTGCTCCTGTGCATCGTTGTCTTTCCGCATGTCATTTGGTTCAGGAGCGGTCGTTCGCTGGTGATAGAGGGCATCGATGAGGGCATCACGGCAACTGGGCGGCTGTCACCGGGTCTTTGGTTGATCTTCGCGCTGCTTCTCACGCATTTGGGGCTTGCATTGTTGGTAGCGCTGACAAGCGGCTGGCCCCGCCATCCTCGTGAGCGAGCGCCTGAGATTGATCGTAACCCCGTCGATCCGTTCGCTCGCGTTTTTGTCTTCGTCTTCGCACTGGCGCCTGCGTTGCTGGCGATTGCAATCGCTTTTGCGAGCCGCCGGCTTGGGCCGCTCGAAGGCATCGCGCCGCTCGTCGTTCTTTCGGGGCTCGCGGTGATCGTCGCCGCCGGCGACAAAGTTCTTCTTTACCGAGAACGACTGGTTTCTTCAGCTTGGCTTGGGCTTCTGGTGGCTCCGCCAGTAGTGGTTGCGATTTCGATCGCGATATTCCCCTGGACGCTAGGTACTGATCTTAGAATTGCACAACCTGCGAACTCCGAGGGACGTTTTTATGCGGACATCTATCAACGCCGCACCGGCAAACCACTCGCTTATTTGAGCGGCGATCCGCGCGTGGCCCCGCTCGTCGCACTGGGAGCGCCGGGCCGCCCGCATGTGTATTTCGCTTGGGCACCGCAGCGCAGTCCGTGGGTTACTCTGGCCGATATGCGCACCCAGGGAGGCATCCTAGTATGGCCGGCTGCCGACAATAGCGGCACGGCTCCCGAGACGCTGAGAGTACAATTTCCGGAAATGGTGTCGGAAGTGCCGCGCTCTTTCCCGCGTGCAGTGCAGGGCATGTTGCCGTTGATCCGGATTGGTTGGTCGATGCAGCGGCCGCAATAGTCAGTGATAGCTTTCCCCCTCGCGTACTTTGCCGCGGAACAACCAATAGATAAACGCGACGTAGCCGAGAATGATCGGCAACAGCAGGAGAGTGCCGAGCAGCATGAAAATCTGGCTCGCAGGTGCCGCTGCGGTGTCCCAGACCGTGAGAGAGGGTGGGACCAGATAGGGGAAGTTTGAAATGACGAGCCCGAGAAAGCCAAGAAGGAAGAGCGCCATGGTTGCCAGAAATGGCGGCACCTCGCGGCCGGTTTCAATCCACCGCCAAGCGAGGTAAGCGGTGAGCGCCGTTACCAGCGGTACCGGCCAAAGGAAATAAAAATTCGGCAAAGTGAACCAACGCTCTGCGATGCGCGGGTGCGCAAGCGGCGTCCACAAGCTCACCGCGGCCATACATACGAGTACAGCCAACAGCAGGACTTTTGCTTGCGTGCGGGCGCGATCGGCTACCGGCCCTTCCGTTTTCATCGTGAGCCAGGTAGCACCAAGCAATCCATAGCCGGCGATCAGTGACAGTCCGCAAAGGAAGGCAAAGGGCGTTGCCCAGTCGAATGAACCACCGCTAAAGGCGCCGTCGCGCACGGCAACGCCCTGGATAAGGCCACCGAGGATCACCCCCTGAGAGAAAGTCGCAAGTATTGAGCCGACACTAAAAGCAATGTTCCAACCCGTCTTGCTGTACGACACATGGCGAAATTCAAATGCGACGCCGCGAAAGACCAACGCAAGCAGCATCACGATCACCGGCAAATAGAACGCGGGCATGATGACCGCATAGGCTTTTGGAAACGCCACGAACAGACCGGCGCCACCCAATATGAGCCAGGTCTCGTTGCCATCCCAATACGGAGCGATTGTGCGTGTCATCTGATCACGCTCGCTCTCTGTGCGGGCAGACGGAAAGAGTATTCCGATGCCCAAATCGAAACCGTCAAGAAGCACGTACATAAAAACGGCGGTACCGATCAGGGCGGCCCAGATCAGCGGGAGATACCATTCCATGATGCCATACCTCTCAACGCTGCATCGCTTCGCGCCCGGCGTCCTTAGCTGCGGAGATCGGGCTCGGCGAAAATTGTCCCGTCTCGGTGGCGACTTTCCCCGGACCACGCTCGATCAGACGGTTGATGTAGTACATGCCGAACCAGAACACGATGCCGTAGGCTATTACGAATAGGGCCAGCGTGCCGGCAATCGTCGCGCTTGGCACAGGGGATGTGGCGTCCGCCGTACGTAAGATGCCTTGCACGACCCAGGGCTGGCGGCCGCTTTCAGTCACGGTCCAGCCTGCTATCACTGCGACAAATCCCAGCCACCAGCAATGCGACATCACGCGGAGATACCAGCGTGTCTCGAACAATGTGCCACGCCACCACAGGAATGCTCCAAACAGCGCGGCCGCAATCATGAAAAAGCCGATCGCGAGCATGATGCGGAAGGCGAAAAACACGAGCTTTACCGGTGGCCGTTCGGAAGTCGGAACGCTGTTGAGCCCGGGGAACAGACCGTTCATTCGATGAGTCAGAACCAGTGACGCCGCTTTCGGGATCGACAGTTCAAATCGATTGACGCCCGCTACCTCATCCGGCCAGGCAAAAATGTGGAAATCACCAGGCTTGCTGCCGTCCCAATGCGCTTCCATCGCCGCGACTTTGATCGGTTGATATTGGAGCGTGTTGAGTCCGTGTTGATCGCCGAGGAACAACTGCAATGGGGCGAGGATCGCGGTGAGGCCGATCGCCATCCGCAGCATCGTCCGACCTTCTTCGATGTAGCGACCGGCGACAAGATAGCGAGCACCAACGGCAAGCACGACAAAGCCTGTTGTAAGGTACGCCGCATTGAGCATGTGCGCGAAGCGATATGGAAAACTCGGATTGAAGATGGCAGCGAGCCAATCCGAGGGATGTGCGATGCCGCCACTCATCCGATGACCACTCGGCGTTTGCATCCAACTGTTCGCCGACAAAATCCAGAAGGCCGAGATCGCGGTGCCGATCGCGACGATCGCGGCGGAAAGCACGTAGAGCCAAGGGGGGACGCGGTTGAAACCAAAAAGCAGCACCCCGAGGAAAGTCGCCTCAAGGAAAAATGCGCTCAGGACTTCATAGCCAATCAGCGGCCCGACAACATTGCCGACGACGACTGAGAAGCGGCTCCAATTGGTACCGAACTGGTACGAGAGCACGATGCCCGATACCACGCCCATCGCGAAAGAAACCGCGAATATCCTGGTCCAGAAACGCATGAGGTGTTGGTAGCGATCGTTGCCGGTACGCAGCCACATCGCGCCAAGTGTCGCCAGATAGGCCGCGAGCCCTATTGTAAAGCTCGGGAAAATGATGTGAAAAACAATGGTGAAGGCGAACTGAACACGGGCCAGCAGGACAGGATCAAAATCCATGACAAGCTCCGACCGAACGTCCCGAAACAATTATAGTCGCAGCCTACAAAGCGTGGGAGCTAATTGTGTTCCGTCAGTTGCGATAAATCGAAGCGGCAAATTGCGATCGTATGGTATCCACAGCGCCCAGATCTGTTCTGACGAGCGGACGCAGCCGGTTAGGCTCGGGAAATCGCAATTCGCGACAGGGCCGATATGGGCAAGCAGCCAAAGCGCGCTCCTGCAAACCGGAAAGCCGGCACTCCATTTTCGCCGTTTCTTATCGATATTTCGGGCTTTCCGAGCAAGGTACCGACGTCCGCACGGAATTTATCGCCGGCGTAACGACATTTCTGACGATGGTTTACATCGTATTCGTCAACCCCATCATTCTTGGCAAGACCGGAATGGATCGGGGGGCTGTTTTCGTCGCTACATGCGTTGCGGCCGCAGTCAGCACTCTGGTTATGGCGTGCTACGCGAACTATCCGATCGCACTTGCGCCCGGCATGGGCATCAATGCGTTCTTCGCCTTCACCGTAGTGTTGACCTACAATTATACGTCGCAACAGGCGCTCGCCGCGGTGTTTTGCTCTGGCGTTCTCTTCTTTCTGATTTCGGTATTCCCGATACGGCAATACGTCATTGACGCAATTCCGCAGAACCTGAAGCTCGCTGTTTCGGCCGGCGTCGGCCTATTCCTGGGAATCATCGCACTCGAAGAAGCCAAGGTCATCGTTGACCATCCTGCGACGCTTGTGACGCTGGGCGACCTGACCAAACCGGTACCGGTGCTGATGCTGCTCGGTTTTGTGTTGATAGCCGGGCTTAACTATCGGCGCGTCCTCGGTGGCACGCTGATCGGCATACTCATGGTTACGGCAATCAGCTTGCCCTTTGGGCTCTCACAGTTCAACGGCGTCGTTTCGGTGCCGCCTTCGCTGGCGCCGACATTTCTACAGCTCGATTTCTCGCGCATCAGTGAACTTACGTTCCTGATCGTCGTATTCTCGATTCTTTTTGTGGATGTTTTTGACAATGCCGGGACGTTGATCGGCGTAACTCATCGCACCGGGCTGATGAAAAAGGGCAAGCTCGCGCGCATGAAGCAAGCGCTGATCTCCGACAGTTTTGCGGCTATGTTTGGTGCGCTGATCGGTACCTCAACCACCACAAGTTATATAGAAAGCGCTGCCGGTGTTTCGGCGGGCGGTCGCACCGGACTGACTGCCGTGTTTGTCGCCCTGTTCTTCGTGTTAGCGCTTTTCTTTGCGCCGCTCGCGGGCATGGTTCCTGCCTATGCATCGGCGGCCGCCTTGCTCTATGTCGCTTGTGTGATGACGCGCGGTCTCGCAGAGATAGATTGGGACGACGTGACAGAATATGCACCCGCCGTGGTCACCGCGATCACAATGCCACTGACCTATTCCATCGCTACCGGAATCGGCCTGGGCTTTATCACCTATGCGCTTGCTAAAATCGTTTCCGGCAAAGCGGGCGAAGCCTCGCCGGCGGTGGTCATCCTGGCGATTCTGTTTGCAACCAAATTTGCTGTTACGGGGTGAACGTGACCTCAACCTGGCAAACTGTAGGCCGGTCTGTCGGCGGTTTTCGCCGCGCTCACAGCAGTTTTTGCCAAAGTTGGCGTTGAAAATGAGAGCGCTTGACGGCAACGAACTGGCTGGGCGTGGCCTTGATCGCAGCCGGCGCAATTCTGATCACCTATCGTTGATCGAGCGCCTTCTTGATTGCCAGGAAATCGCGCCACGCAAACCGTTTTTGTAGTGGGCTACGCAACAGAAATGCTGGATGGAAAGTCGGCATGGCGCGGATTTCGCGCTTGCCTGTTTCAAACGCGAACCAGCGCCCCCGCGTTTTGGTGATACCATCTTTGATGCCGAGAAGTGTCTGCGCGGACGGGCCGCCAAGGCAAACCAGGATGTCAGGATCGGCAAGCTCTATCTGCCGCAAAATGAAAGGCAGACAGATTTGCGATTCCTGTGGCGTTGGCGTGCGGTTGCCCGGCGGGCGCCAGGGTACAATGTTGGCGATGTACACGGAGGTTCGGTCTAGCCCGATTGCGGCAAGCATGCGATCGAGCAATTTGCCGGATCGGCCGACGAATGGGAGGCCTTCGATGTCTTCGTCACGACCGGGAGCTTCGCCGACGAGCATCACTCGTGCTTCCGGATTGCCGTCGGCGAAGACAAGTTGGCCCGCCGTTGATTTCAGCGCGCAGCCTTCAAATTTATCGAGAATGGCGCGCAGCTCGTCGAGCGTCTTTGCGCTTTTTGCAACGGCGCCCGCCTGCATGGCGGCCTCATCAGGCGCGGGCGGTGGTGCGGGTGGGACCCGACCAATCGAATCCAAATTCGCCGGTAGTGTTGCCGGTCGCGCCGGGCGGGCAGCGGCGCCCGGCTCGGTCGAAATAAAACGATTGACTGGATTTTCCCCAAGGAGTGCATCTACGCCCGTATCGGCATAGAAATCGAGAAGGTCGCTTGCTGGGGTGTCGGGAGAAGGGGTCACTTATTTACGCTAGCACAAGGAAAGCCCCGATTGCCGCTTTATGTGCAAAAGTGGACAATTGGCCCGGGAGAGATTTATGGCCGAGGTACCAGCCCGCGAGGCAATGGAATTCGACGTGGTCGTTGTTGGAGCTGGACCCGCCGGGCTCGCGGCCGCCATCCGCCTCAAGCAGATCAATCCCGATATTTCAGTGGTCGTCGTGGAGAAGGGCTCGGAGGTCGGCGCGCATATCCTCTCGGGGGCCGTGATCGATCCGGTGGGGCTCGACAAACTGTTGCCCGACTGGCGCTCGGAAGACTCCCCCATCAAGACGTCCGTTACAGACGATCGTTTTTATTATCTTTCGGAAACCGGGGCGATCCGGCTGCCGAATTTCATGATGCCGCCTTTGATGAACAATCACGGCAACTACATCGTCTCGCTGGGCAATGTTTGCCGTTGGCTGGCGACGAAGGCGGAATCGCTCGGGGTTGAAATCTATCCAGGCTTTGCCGCCACGGAAGCCCTTTTTGATGCGAACGGTGCGGTTGCAGGTATCGCTACCGGCGATATGGGCGTGGGCAAAAACGGTAAGCCCAAGGACAATTTCACCCGCGGCATGGAACTACGAGCGAAATACACGCTATTCGCGGAAGGAGCGCGAGGCAATCTCGGCAAGCAATTGATCGGGAAGTTTGGGCTCGCGAACGACCGCGCACCGCAAAAATTCGGACTGGGCTTGAAAGAGCTTTGGCAAGTCGCGCCGGCGAAACACCGCAAGGGGCTGGTACAGCATACCTTCGGCTGGCCACTCGATAATTCGACCGGCGGCGGCTCGTTTCTCTACCACCTCGACGAAAACCTGGTGTCGGTGGGATTTGTTCTGCATCTCAACTACTCAAATCCGTATTTGTCTCCCTTCGAGGAATTTCAACGCTTCAAGACACATCCGCTTGTGCGCGATACTTTTGATGGCGGCAAAAGGCTCGCGTACGGCGCCCGCGCTCTCACCGAAGGCGGTTACCAGTCGGTGCCGAAACTTTCATTCCCTGGCGGCGCACTGATTGGCTGCAATGCGGGTTTCATGAACGTGCCGCGCATCAAGGGCAGTCACAACGCTATTCTCTCTGGAATAGCCGCCGCCGAGTCCGCCGCGGCTGCCCTCTCTTCCAGCCGCAGCCATGATGAGTTGTCGGATTATGATGCGGGTTGGCGCAACTCGGCCATCGGTAAAGACCTTTGGAAAGTGCGCAATACCAAGCCGTTGTGGTCGAAATTCGGAACCCTCGCGGGTATCGCGCTCGGGGGGCTTGATATGTGGACAAATACGGTTGGTTTCTCGTTATTCGGTACGCTTCAACACGATAAGTCCGACTATGCCTCACTTAAACCTGCGTCCGAATATACGCCGGTATCTTATCCGAAGCCTGACGGGAAACTTACCTTCGACCGTCTTTCATCGGTATTCCTTTCCAATACCAATCACGAAGAAGATCAGCTGGTCCACCTTAAGGTCGCCGACCTTGGCTTGCAGAAAAAATCTGAACACGATGTCTACGCGGGCCCTTCGGCGCGATACTGCCCCGCGGGAGTCTATGAATGGGTAGAAGAGGCAGGTGCTGCAAAGTTCGTGATCAACGCCCAAAATTGTGTCCACTGCAAAACCTGCGACATCAAAGACCCCAACCAGAACATAACTTGGGTTCCACCTGAGGGCGGTGGGGGCCCTAACTATCCGAATATGTAAATTTCAGGCCGATCCGGTCACGATACTGCCACACCCACCCCGTCAAGCTGGCCGCAGTCGCGCTGCGCGGGACGTTCTTGCGGGGGCGGCGCAAAAAGGCCATTCTCAGCATAACATTCGGTGGTTCGCGCGCGAATCCGCCGCAACCGCTTCATTGGAGCACCGCCCGTGACCTCTTCGAGCTTCGGCCGCTGCGTTGCCGGCAGCGCGCTGGCCGCCTTTCTGGCGGCAGCGTCAACCCCTCTTGCCGCGCAGCAAACCAGCGCGTTGCAATCCGGTGCTACAAGCGCTTCGGGGAGTTACCTTGCCGCGCGACACGCCGGCCAGCAGCGCGATGCGGCCGCCGCCGCCGCTTATTATCGGGCCGCTCTCAAGCGCGACCCGAACAACGGCGAATTGCTCGACCGCGTTTTCTTGTCATTCCTGGTCGACGGTGACGTCGACGAGGCGGTGAAGTTCGCCGAGCGCGTCGCGCAGGCTGACAAGAATGATCGCGTCGCCCGGCTGGTGCTTGGGGTAAATTCGCTCAAGCGCAAGCAATATGCGTCTGCGCGCCGCGACCTAGCGCAATCCATCCGGGGGCCCATCACCGACCTGACGGCAACCTTGCTTTCCGCCTGGAGCAACCTTGGCACCAATGACAGCAAGGGCGCGATTGCGGCGATCGACCACCTCGCCGGGCCGGAGTGGTACGCAATCTTCAAAGATCTTCATGCTGGCCTGATCTATGACGTTGGCGGTAACCAGAAGGAAGCCGGCAAACGTCTCGAGCGTGCCTACAAGCTAGACTCGACGGCCTTGCGCGTCGTGCAGGCTTACGGCAGCTGGGTCTCGCGCAATCGTTCGCCCAAGGAAGCGCTGACCGTTTTCGAGACTTTCGACAAAGCGCTGCCTCGTCATCCTCTCGTGATCGAAGCGATGGATAAGCTCAAGGCGGGCGAGAAACTGCCGCCGCTTGTTGCCAGTGTTCAAGCGGGCGCCGCTGAGGCACTCTATGGCCTCGGCGCTTCTCTCGGCCGACGCGGTGGTGAGGACCTCGGCTTGGTCTATCTGCAACTGTCGCTTTTCCTCAGTCCCAATCATCCGCTTGCGCTACTGTCGCTTGCAGATCTTTATGAGGCTCTCAAGAAGCCGGAGCTCGCGATCAAGATCTACGATCGCGTTCCCGCCAATTCCCCGCTTCATCGCAATGCTGCGATCCAGATGGCGGCCAATCTCGACAGCCTCGATAAGGCTGACGAGGCCCAGAAGCACCTGGAAGCTCTGATCAAGCAGAACCCGGAAGATCTCGAAGCAATTATGGCGTTGGGCAATGTGCTTCGCGGACACAAGAAGTTTGCGGAATGCGCCAATGTCTATTCCAGGGGTGTAGCTGCGGTCCCCAAGCCCGATAAGGCGAATTGGGTGGTCTTTTACTTCCGCGGCATTTGTTACGAACGCTCAAAACAATGGGCGAAGGCCGAAGCGGATCTTACGAAAGCGCTCGAGCTCTTCCCCGAACAACCACATGTTCTCAACTACCTTGGTTATTCCTGGATCGACCAGGGTATCAAGCTGGATGAGGGCATGGAGATGATCAAGAAAGCTGTCCAGCAGCGCCCTGACGACGGCTACATTGTCGATTCACTGGGGTGGGCCTACTACCGGATTGGCAATTACGAGGAGGCCACCAAGCAGCTCGAGCGCGCGATCGAGCTTAAGCCTGAAGATCCGACAATCAACGATCATCTTGGCGATGCCTACTGGAGAGTTGGCCGCGTGTTGGAAGCGAGATTCCAGTGGGCACATGCGCGCGATCTCAAGCCGGATGCCGAAGAGCTTCCCAAAATTGAGGAGAAGCTGCGCGAAGGTCTGCCCGACGAGACATCGTCGCAGGCCAAGGCCGGCAAGAAGAGCGGCGACGGCGGCTGACAGCGGTAGGTTTTTCGTGTGAGCGCGACGCTGTTCGAAAAAGCTCCTGCAAAAATCAATCTGACATTGCAGGTGCTCGGCCGACGCGCCGACGGTTACCACGAGATTGAAAGTCTGGTGGCGTTCGCTGATTTCGGCGACAAGCTGACGTTGCAGACCGCCATCGAAGATAGACTCGAAATTGCCGGTCCCTTTGGCGAGAAGAGTGGGCCGATTGCCGACAACCTGGTGCTCAAGGCAGTTGCCGCCGGACGTGAGCGTGTCGCGGGCCTAAAGGGCGGCTGCTTTCTGCTTGAGAAAAATATTCCGGTCGCGGCGGGTCTTGGTGGCGGTTCGGCCGACGCCGCGGCAGCCCTGCGGCTCATTGCTCGTGCCAACGCCCTCGCTTTGGATGA
Source organism: Pseudolabrys sp. (assembly GCA_036519515.1). Lineage (GTDB taxonomy): Bacteria > Pseudomonadota > Alphaproteobacteria > Rhizobiales > Xanthobacteraceae > Pseudolabrys. Next base: position 36,025 of record DATDLC010000131.1, read on the forward strand.
CCCCAGGCTTATATCGGCGGCCCAGGCAACGGGTGCCGATGTGCCAGTCTGTCTCCAGCCGTCTGCACGCATCATGCGTGGTGTAGGGGAGCAGTTATCTGAGCCGATCGATTTGCCAGTGTTATCGGCATTGTTGGTCAATCCGCTTTTGCCACTGGCTACACGAAATGTCTTCAGCAAATTCGCCGTCGAGCGACGTGGTGGCAATCACGCCGACAATGTGCCGAGAGATTTCAATGGCCTGATCAACTTTCTGGAGCAGCACGACAATGATCTCACGCCTGCGGCATGTGCGTGTGCTCCCGTCGTCGGTGAGATTCTGGAGACTTTGCGAGCCTTACCGGGTGTAAGACTTGTCCGCATGTCGGGGTCGGGACCAACATGTTTCGCGCTGTTTGCTGCGCAAGACGAAGAGACTAAATCAGCGCGGACGCTCAGGGCTGAGAGGCCAGAATGGTGGGTACAGCCGGTCGCTATCGGATAGCATCACGGAACCTTAGGTGCGTGTTTCAGTGCGCGCGTCCGATGCAAAACGCAACTGCCTCTTCCAACACCGACTTGATCTCTGATTGAGGCACAAGCGCCAGCGCATCCGTGGCGATCGCGCCATAGTGGCGGGCACGGCCGACCGTATCCTCGATCGAATGGTGTTTTGCCATCAGCGTGACGGCGTGATCGAGGTCGCCTTCGCGGATATCTCCTTCGCCGAGCGTTCGGTTCCAGAAAGTGCGCTCGCCTTCGGTGCCGCGTCTGAAGGACAGAACCACCGGCAAAGTGATCTTCCCCTCGCGGAAATCGTCGCCAACGTTTTTTCCGAGTTTCGCGGACTTGCCGCCGTAGTCGAGAGCGTCGTCGATCAGCTGAAAGGCAATTCCGAGATTCATCCCGAAAGACCGGCAGGCCGCCAATTCAGCTTTCTCTTTTGCTGCGAGCGCCGGACCCACTTCACACGCAGCAGCAAACAACTCGGCAGTCTTCGCGCGGATGACTGAAAGGTACTCATCTTCGTTGGTGGCCATATTCTTGGCGGTGCCAAGCTGCATGACCTCACCTTCCGCGATCACGGCAGCCGCCGACGACAAAATTTCTAGCGCGTGTAGATTTCCGACCTCGACCATCATCTTGAATGCTTGACCGAGAAGAAAATCGCCTACGAGCACGCTGGCCTCATTGCCCCAGAGCATGCGCGCAGCGACTTTGCCGCGGCGCAGGTCACTTTCGTCGACTACGTCATCGTGCAAGAGCGTCGCTGTGTGCATGAATTCAACCGCGGCGGCGAGTTTGATGTGGCCGTCGCCGGAATAGCCACTGAGTCTCGCCATCGCTAAAGTAAGCATCGGCCGAAGCCGTTTGCCACCGGATGAAATCAGATGGTTGGCAACCTCGGGGATCATTGCGACGTCCGACCCCGTACGGGCAAGAATCGTCGAGTTGACGCGCTCCATATCTGGAGCCACCAATTCGACCAGTCTATTGAGCGAGGCTGGGTTTGGACTTTCAAACGGAAGAACGACGGCCAATTTCATCTCCGACGCTTAGAAAACGCGAGCATAGGAATGCTATGCTAAAGCGGCAAGTCCGTTAGATTGTTGTATCAAGTCAATTTGACGCGGGCACTGTCGGTGGGCTGAATGGTCAAGCCGATAAACGGCCCAACGCAGATACAAGCCATGCGCGAGCTCATCCGTACCAACGATGCTGTCCTGGTTTCCGCGGTGGTGGCTTTGCTCGAGAGTGCCGGCTTTCGACCGCTGGTATTCGATCAGAACATGAGCGTTCTGGAAGGTTCGTTGGGCGTCCTGCCACGCCGGGTTTTGGTTGCGGACGAGTATGAGTTACGGGCGCGGCGGCTTCTGGAAGACGCCGGCTTCGGCCATGAGTTGCGTCCCGATGGAAGCTGAGATCGAAACCACTGAGGATGCTGTGCTTGGAGGCAGGCTACGCTTGCGACAGCCCTTGCGCGGTCATCGTGTCGGTCATGACGCGATTCTGCTCGCCGCAGCGACAGGAGCGCGCGGTGGCGAGCTTGCGGTTGATCTTGGGTCGGGTGTCGGCGCGGCCGGGCTTGCCCTTGCCGCGCGCAATCCCGAATTGAAAGTTACGCTCGTTGAGATCGACCCGATGCTGTGCGCGCTCGCTGTCTACAACGCGCGACTCAACCACCTCGACGGACGGGTCAAAGCGGTTGCTCTCGACGCGGAGAACTTGGGTGCGCTCAAGCGGGGTGGAGTTTCGCAGGACACTGCGGATCGCGTCTTGATGAATCCGCCATTTCACGACGCGCGGCGCCAAAATGTGTCGCCTGATCCGCACCGCCGTCTTGCACATGTTGGCGCGCCTGGACTCCTCCAGCGCTGGACTGATACCGCCGCCTTCGTCTTAAAAACGCGCGGTGTTTTAACGCTCATCTGGCGAGCGGATGGCCTGGACGAGGTGCTCGGTGCGCTTGCACCCGCATTCGGAGATGTCGCCGTGTTGCCGGTTCTCCCGCGCGCGGGAGCAGCCGCCATTCGCGTGCTGGTGCGGGCAGTGAAGGCAGGTGGTGGGACGCGAACGGACTATCCGCCTATTACACTTAACGACGAGAACGGACAGCCGACGGCGGCGGCCGAAGCATTGTTACGCGGGGGAAAGACACTGAGTATCGCCGATGCCTGAGGCGGGTTTGCCTAAGCCTTGCGCCGCCTTGGCATAAATTCGCGCCAGTGGCGGGCAGCCAACTGACGCCGCACGCGGTCCAAATTCGCGTCGCTCAGGCGCGAAAGGCCAATGACGCTGCCGATCAACATGAACAGGAGTGTTATTTTGGGATCCATCGATCCGCCTCTTCAAAAACGCCGGCACCCACCGTGTTGCAAAAAGCATTCCAAAGTTAAAAAAGAGGCAACGCCGGACCATTTCAGTGCGAACCGCCCAAAATTTAGGGAGCTGCGGTGCTCGGGTTCCGGTAAGCCCTACGATGGTGCGGTCGGCCTTTGACTCGAGGGCTTCTGCCTGCCTAATTGAATGCCATGACCAGTTCTGAAAGTGCGGCACAGCCCGATTTTGGCAAGCGCTTGATCGAATTTTCCGCCCGCCTCGTTCCGCGGCGCTTTCGCACCGACATACCGGTGGTCCCGGTGGTACGCCTTGCGGGAGTTATCGGGGTTGTTACCCCATTACGACCCGGTTTGTTGCTTTCGACGATCGCAAAGTCATTGGAACGTGCATTCTCCACGCCGCATGCGCGTGCTGTGGCGCTGATCATCAACTCGCCGGGCGGCTCTCCGTCGCAGTCGCACCTTATCTTTCGGCGTATCCGACAATTGGCCGACGAGAAGAAATTACCGGTGCTCGCCTTCGTCGAGGATGTCGGCGCGTCGGGAGGCTACATGTTGGCGTGCGCCGCAGACGAGATCGTCTGCAATGAGTTCTCGATTGTCGGGTCAATCGGCGTCGTTGGCGCGTCGTTCGGGTTTAATGAGCTCATGGCGAAAGTCGGAATCGAACGGCGGCTTTACACGTCAGGCGATCGGAAGGCGATGCTCGATCCGTTCTTGCCGGAGAAGCCGGAGGACGTGAAGCGTATCAAGGCTATCCAACAGGAGATTCACGAGAACTTCATTGCGCTGGTGAAGGAACGCCGCGGGTCGAAATTGAATGGCCCCGACAAAAATCTGTTCTCTGGCGAGTTCTGGATCGCGCAGAAGGCAATTGAACTCGGGCTGGCCGATCGTATCGGCGATTTGCGATCGACCCTGCGCGAGCGCTTTGGCGATAAGGTCCATACGCCGCTCATCTCGGCCGAACGCGCCTTGTTCGGACGCAGATTACCGGGCGTCAGTTTCGCGGACGCGTTCACTCATAAACCTGGTCTCGCCGATGATCTCATCTCGGCGCTGGAAATTCGCGCGTTTTGGTCACGGTACGGGCTTTAGCTCGACCTAAGCCCTTTATTCGCCACCAATTCCTGCGATAACGCGAGCGACGCTGTGCCGCTGCGGGCCCACTTGCGCCAGAACCCATTCGCCCCGAAAATGCCGCCTTCGCAACGGACTCTTCCGCTGTCGAAATTCGATCGGAGCTGCGCTTATGCCGACGTTTTTACTTTCGCCGCTGGTCAAATGGTCGCTCGCCGCTTTGGGCGGAGCCATGATCGTACATTGGGCGGTCAAGGAAGCGCGGCGGATCAACGAAGAGCTTGAAAATGCCAGGCGCGTGAAGGCCAAAATTACCGACGCCGAGAATCGGCCGACGCTTCGCCGCGATCCGACAACCGGCGAATACCGGCTCTGAGAATCTCAATAAATGGTCGGGCGCGCCGCTTAGCGGTCCGCTACGCCTTTGTGACCGCCGATCATGGCGCCGAAGAACAGCAGGATCAGCACCCACCCGATCAGCTGAAATGAGAGCATCTTTGTATCCCCAACCGCGTTCGTGCTTTTTCTTGTCGATCAGTCGCGTGGGATATCAGTGGCGGTTCAACGACGCGTAAATTGACCTCGACTTGACCCCCTTTGGGGCCGCCTCTAGGGTCGAATCTATTCCTGTGCTTAAGAATCAGTATCTATCCGATGGCTGAAGCCAGACTTCTCGCCAGCGACGGCGCACATCGAGGCAACCTGGATCCATCGCGGTCATTCCAGGGCCTTATCCTTGCTTTGCAGGAGTATTGGGCGAATTGGGGCTGCGTCATCTTGCAGCCCTACGACATGGAGGTGGGAGCGGGGACTTTCCATCCTGCGACTACCCTGCGGGCGCTTGGACCGAAACCGTGGAATGCTGCCTATGTGCAGCCCTCGCGGCGTCCGAAGGATGGCCGTTACGGCGAGAACCCGAACCGGTTGCAGCACTACTACCAGTTTCAGGTGATCCTGAAGCCGTCGCCGCCCGACATTCAGGATTTGTACCTCAGTTCACTGAAGGTCATCGGCATCGATCCGAAGATTCACGACATTCGTTTTGTCGAAGACGATTGGGAAAGTCCTACGTTGGGTGCGTGGGGACTTGGCTGGGAATGCTGGTGCGATGGCATGGAAGTTTCGCAGTTCACCTATTTCCAGCAGGTCGCGGGATTTGAATGCGCGCCTGTTGCGGGCGAACTCACATACGGGCTTGAGCGGCTCGCAATGTATGTTCAGGGCGTCGACAATGTCTTTGCGCTTAATTTCAACGGCCGCACCGACGACAAGAAGGTCACTTACGGCGACGTGTTTCTGCAGGCCGAGCAGGAGTATTCGCGCCACAATTTCGAAATTGCTGACACCGCGATGCTTTTCGAACAATTCAAGATGGCAGAAGCCGCCTGTCAGAAATATCTCGCGGCAGGCTGGGTCGACGGCAAAAAACAGCGTCATCTGATGGCGCTCCCCGCTTACGACCAGTGCATCAAGGCAAGCCACGTATTCAATCTTCTTGACGCGCGCGGCGTGATTTCCGTTACCGAACGACAGAGCTACATCCTGCGCGTGCGCGAATTGGCGAAAGCATGCGGTGAAGCCTGGCTGGCAACCGAAGGCGGCGGGGCAAAATAGCGCGCCCTTTTGCGACGCCAGCCACAAGACGCTGTAATCTGACCTCGTAGCGAATCACTTGGCGCGCTGGGGGCGCCTAAGGATCATGCTGCTCTGGATCATTCTCTACGCAATCATCATTTTCAACAGCCTGGTTCATACGCGCCAGATGGCGAATGAGGCCTGGAGCGGCATCGATGTCCAGCTCAAGCGCCGCTCGGAGCTGGTTCCCAATCTGGTGGAAGCAGTAAAGGGTTATGTCGGGCATGAGCGCTCGGTGCTGGAAGATGTGACGCGGCTACGTGGCGCCGCACGCTCGCTTCCCGCCAACGATGTGACTGGCCGCGCACAAGCCGAAGGTGCCTTGTCGTTGGCACTAGGAAAGCTTGTGGCCCTGGCGGAAAGCTATCTAGATCTCAAGGCGAGTGAGAACTTTCTTCAACTGCAACAACAGCTGAGCCAACTCGAAACCGAGCTTCAGATGGCGCGCCGCTACTACAACGGGACGGTGCGCAATCAGAATGTGCTGGTGCAATCATTTCCGAGCAATCTCATCGCCGGTCTGTTCGGCTTTGAGCAACGGCAATATTTCGAAGTTTCGGACGAGGCCGATCGGGCAACGGCCACCGTCGCCTTTCAGCCGCCTGCCGCGAGATGATCGTTTCGCGGACAACGCCTGTTCGCTCACGCCGGCGGTCGGTGAGGGGCCTTCTGTCCATTGCCATTGGCCTTTGGCTCGCTGGTCCGGGCTATTCGCTTGCAGCGGAAGTTATCAGCTCATTCGACTCCGACGTTCGTCTCGCCAAGGATGGCGAGCTGACCGTCACTGAAACCGTTCGCGTACAAGCGGAAGGGCGCGATATTCGGCACGGCATTTATCGAGACTTTCCGCTGACATTCAAAGATGCCGGCGGCGCCATCCGCGAAGTGGATTTCAGCCTAGTCAGCGTCGAGCGTGACGGAAAACTAGAAGAGTATTCCACGACACGCGAGCGCGGCATCATCCGCATCTATGCCGGCAGCAAAAACACGAGCGTTCCACGCGGCGAGCATACATACGTCTTCCGCTATCGGACGGGACGGCAAGTGCGCTGGTTCGACGGCAAACCGGAGCTGAACTGGAACGTCACCGGCAATTTCTGGCGCTTCCCGATTATGGCGGCGAGCTATCGCCTGCAATTTGTCGCCGGCGGTGAGCCGCCGCGCTGGACGGCATATACCGGCCGCCTGGGCGAGCGCGGCAAGGATTGGAGAGGGAGCCTCGGTGCTGGCGGGGGAGGCGGAGGCGGCGGGGGCTGGTAAAGCCTGGACGTCAAAGGTGACAGCCGCGGGCTCCCTTGCTAGGCAGGCGCCCGACGCAACTCTCACATTCCGCCCCGATGCCCGACCTCCTGCTCGAATTCCTGTCCGAGGAAATCCCCGCGCGCATGCAGGCGCGGGCAGCCGATGACTTGCGCCGGATGGTGACCGAGCGACTGGTGGCGGCCGGTCTTGCGTGTGAGGGCGCCAAGTCCTTCGTAACGCCGCGCCGGCTCGCGTTGTCGGTGCATGGCGTGCCCGTGCGCCAACCTGACATCAAAGAAGAAAAAAAGGGGCCGCGGATTGGAGCGCCGGAAAATGCCATCGCCGGATTCCTGAAAGCGGCGGGACTTAGGTCCATCCAGGAAGCCAAGGTGCAGCCCGACAAGAAGGGCAACTTCTACGTGGCTGTGATGGACAAGCCGGGTAGGCCAGCGATCGACGTGATTGCCGAGATGATTCCTGATGTCGCGCGAACATTCCCATGGCCGAAGTCGATGCGGTGGGGCAGCGGGCGGTTCAATTGGGTACGACCGTTGCATTCGATCGCCGCGACGTTCGGACCGGAGACCGAAGAACCTGAGATCGTGCGATTTGACGTCGATGGAATCAAGTCGGGCGACGAGACGCGCGGTCATCGCTTCATGGCGCCGGCGGCGTTCAAGGTGCGTCGTTTCGACGACTACGTCGCCAAGCTTGAAAAGGCCAAGGTCGTCCTCGATCCCGCGCGCCGCGCAGACACGATCCTTGCCGACGCCAAGAACCTTGCTTTCGCTCAGGGTTTCGAGCTGGTCGAGGATGACGGCTTGCTGATCGAGGTCGCCGGTCTCGTCGAATGGCCGGTGACGTTGATGGGCACGTTCGATCAGGCCTTTCTGTCGATTCCCGACGAGGTGATTCGCGCCACCATCCGCAACAACCAGAAATGCTTTGTGCTGCGTGATCCGCAGACCGCCAGGCTGGTCAACAAATTCATTCTGGTTGCGAACGAAGAGGCAATCGATGGCGGCAAAGCGATTGTCGCAGGCAACGAGCGCGTGATCCGCGCTCGCCTTTCCGACGCCAAGTTCTTCTACGAAACCGATCTGAAGACGCGGCTGGAAGACCGGCTGCCGAAGTTCGAGCAAATCGTCTTCCACGAGAAGCTCGGCACGCAGGCCAATCGCATCGCGCGGATTACGGCGCTTGCGGGTCAGATTGGGCCGATTGTGGACGCCGACCGGGCCAAAGCCGAGCGCGCCGCGCAGCTGTGCAAGGCCGATCTTTTGACGGAAGTAGTCGGCGAATTCCCGGAGCTGCAAGGCCTCATGGGTCGTTACTACGCCGAAGCCCAGAACGAAGACGAAGCCGTGGCGCACGCCTGCGAGGATCACTATAGACCGAAGGGGCCTGATGATCTTGTGCCTGCCGATCCGGTCTCTGTCTCGGTCGCGCTCGCGGACAAGATCGATACACTGGTCGGGTTCTGGTCAATCGACGAGAAACCGACGGGATCGAAGGATCCTTACGCACTGAGGAGAGGGGCCCTCGGCGTCATCAGGATCATCTTGGACAACAATCTCCCGATAAGCCTTCGATCCGTTGTCGAAAATCACGCAAGTAAATTCTACCCAGGCTTGGTCAACAAAGAGGGCCGGTCCAAAGTTGACGATCTGATGTCTTTTTTTGAGGATCGTCTAACCGTTCAGTTACGCGACCAGAAGGCGCGTCACGATCTGGTCGCTGCCGTCCTCGATAACTCTTCGCTCGTATCCGGCCAGTTTTTAACGTTGATCGTGCGTCGCGTCGAGGCGCTCGGAAAATTTCTAGATAGCGATCACGGAAAGAACTTGCTCGCCGGCTACAAGCGGGCAACCAACATCATTCGTATCGAGGAGAAGAAAGATAAGCGAGAGTACGCCGGTACGCCAGACGCAAAGAAGTACGAAGTGACCGAAGAGAAAGCGCTGGCGGAGGCAATAGACGTCGCAAAGAAAGAAGCCTCCGCGGCAGTCGCCAAAGAAGATTTTGCAGCAGCGATGCGTGCGATGGCCAAATTGCGCCCCGGGGTGGATGCGTTTTTCGACAAAGTCACCGTTAACGTCGACAATAAACTCCTGCGCGAGAATCGGCTGAAGCTTCTCAATGAGATTCGTGAAGCGACCCGATCGGTAGCGGATTTCTCAAAGATCGAGGGATAACTCCGGTCTGCGCGCGCATAGAACTTCGAGGTGCTTTTGGGATGTCATAAAGTGGAACTGTCCGGCTTTCCCGCCGTTTTCAATCGCATTGCCAGCCAAAAGGGGAGTACATCATGACCATCAGTATTGCGCATTTGCAGCCGATCGTCGCACTCATTGCCGGCATTCTTATTCTCATCATCCCGCGTCTTCTCAATATTATCGTCGCCGTCTACTTGATCCTGATCGGTCTGCTCGGACTGGGGCTTTTCCGCTGACCGAAATTCCAAATTCCACACTTGCGCGAAGCTATTTGGCGGTGCTTTTTAGGGCCTCGTCCCATCAATGTTGCTTGACCTATGGCTAAACGAAAATCTGCGCGTGCCCGCGTAAAAAGCAGGAAAAGAACGGTTCGGAAGGCCCCCCGAAAGGGAAAGCCTGCTCCGCAATCCAGGGGCAAATGGGTCTATGGCTTTGGTGGCGGCCGTGCCGAGGGCAAGGCCGCCATGCGCAATCTCCTCGGCGGCAAGGGCGCCGGGCTTGCAGAAATGGCCCATCTGGGACTGCCGGTCCCGCCGGGCTTCACCATCACAACCGACGTCTGCACCTACTATTACGCTCACGACAAGCAATACCCGAAGAATTTACGCGGCCAGGTCGAGAGAGCCTTGGCACAGGTGGGCCGGATCACCGGTAAGAAGTTCGGCGACGCGACGAATCCGCTGTTGGTCTCTGTGCGTTCCGGCGCCCGCGCGTCGATGCCGGGCATGATGGACACTGTCCTCAATCTCGGTCTCAACGACGAAACCGTTGAGACGCTCGCAAGGAAATCCGGCGATCGGCGCTTTGCATATGACAGCTACCGGCGTTTCATCACCATGTACTCCGACGTCGTGCTCGGCGTGGGTCACGAGCATTTTGAGGAATTGCTCGACCGTCACAAGGAACAACAGGGTTACAGCCTCGACACTGATCTGACCGCCGACGATTGGGCCGACCTCGTCGTGCGCTACAAGAAGCGCGTCAAGGATGAACTTGGCCAGGACTTTCCTCAGGATCCCCACAAGCAGCTCTGGGGTGCAATCGGAGCTGTGTTCGGATCGTGGATGAACCAGCGCGCCATCACTTACCGAAAACTGCACAATATTCCGGAAAGCTGGGGCACGGCGGTGAACGTGCAGGCGATGGTTTTCGGCAATATGGGAGATACCTCGGCGACGGGCGTTGCGTTCACCCGCAATCCATCAACCGGTGAGAAGAAACTCTACGGCGAATTTCTGATTAACGCCCAGGGCGAAGACGTCGTCGCCGGCATTCGCACGCCGCAGGAGATCAGCGAGGCCGCCCGCAAGGAAGCCGGCTCCGACAAGCCATCGATGGAATACACGTTGCCGAAGGCCTTTGCCGAGCTCAAGCGAATCTACAACGTCCTCGAGCGTCACTATCGCGACATGCAGGATCTCGAATTCACGGTTGAACAGGGCAAGTTGTGGATGTTGCAGACGCGGTCCGGCAAGCGCACTGCCAAGGCGGCGCTCCGCATCGCTGTCGAGTTGGCCAATGAAGGATTGATATCGAAAAATGATGCGGTCCTGCGCGTCGACCCGCTTACCCTTGATCAACTGCTGCATCCAACCATCGATCCGCGCGCGCATCGGCGTGTCATCGCTACGGGCCTGCCCGCGTCGCCGGGTGCCGCCAGCGGTGAGATTGTTTTTTCGCCCGATGAAGCAGCGCAGTTGAAATCTGACGGCAGAAAGGTCGTCCTCGTGCGTGTGGAAACCTCGCCGGAAGACATCCATGGGATGCACGCGGCGGAAGGGATCCTGACGACACGCGGTGGCATGACGTCTCATGCGGCAGTCGTTGCGCGAGGGATGGGGAAGCCTTGCGTTTCCGGCGCCGGTTCGCTGCGCGTCGACTATGGCGCAGGAACAATGGCAGCCGGCGGTCAAAGCTTTAAAAAGGGCGACTACATCACCGTTGATGGATCGACCGGACAGGTCCTGGCCGGCAAGGTCGATATGATCGAACCGCAATTGTCGGCCGAATTCGCAACTTTGATCGGCTGGGCCGACAAGGTGCGCCGACTTGGCGTGCGTGCGAACGCCGATACACCGACGGATGCGAAGGCCGCCGTCCGTTTTGGGGCCGAGGGCATCGGGCTCTGCCGGACCGAGCACATGTTTTTTGAATCTGATCGCATCCAGGCGGTTCGCGAGATGATTCTCGCCGATGACGAGAGACTGCGTCGCGCGGCGATCGCTAAGCTGCTTCCGATGCAGCGCGCCGATTTCGTCGAACTATTTGAGATTATGGCCGGTCGGCCGGTCACTATCAGGCTCTTGGACCCGCCGTTGCACGAATTTCTGCCGCACGGCGAAGAGGAAGTCGCGGAAGTTGCCGCCGCTATGGGGGAAGACCCGAAAAGGCTCGCTGCCCGCGCAAATGAGCTTTCCGAATTTAATCCGATGCTTGGCTTCCGCGGATGCCGTATCGCGATCGTCTACCCGGAAATTGCCGAAATGCAGGCGCGCGCCATTTTCGAGGCGGCGGTCGAAGCAGCCAAGCGCACAGGTAAGCCCGTAGTGCCGGAAGTTATGGTGCCGTTGATTGCGACAAAGACTGAGTTTGAACTGGTCAAGGCACGCATCGACGCAATGGCGCAAGCTGTTGCAAAGGAAAAAAATGCCAAAGTAGAGTACCAGGTCGGCACGATGATCGAACTGCCGCGCGCATCCCTGATAGCCGATGAAATTGCGCAGAGCGCCGAATTCTTCTCGTTCGGCACGAACGATCTTACGCAAACCACGTTTGGCATTTCGCGCGATGACGCGGCGAGTTTTCTAGGTATCTACACCGCGCGGGGCATACTCCCCGTCGACCCATTCGTGTCTATCGACCAACGTGGCGTTGGTGAACTGGTCAAAATCGGCGTCGAGCGGGGCCGCAAGGTCAGGCCGAGGCTGAAAGTCGGTATTTGCGGCGAACATGGAGGCGATCCATCATCGGTTGCCTTCTGTCACGAAGCGAGACTCGACTACGTGTCTTGTTCGCCGTTCCGCGTACCAATCGCACGTCTGGCTGCTGCACAGGCAGCATTGGGCAAGACGGCAGCCAGTCAGGCGTAAGGACTTTCCTTAGAACCGGGAAGTCAGACTGCAACCTTGCCGAGGAAGTCTTCCACTTCGAGCCGCAGGTCAGCCACGGCATGGTCGACCGCTTCGGAAGCGTCGCGAACAACTTCCGCCGAGGCGCGTGTTTGCGTTGCCGCACCGGCGACGTCGCCCAGCACCGATACTACGTGCCCCGTGCCCTCGGCCGCGCTGGCGACATTGCGAGAAATCTCACTGGTCGCCGAATTCTGCTGTTCAACCGAAACGGCGACCGCTGAGGTATTTTCGTTGATGTTTTGCATACGCGTGGCGATCTGCCGGATGGCTCCCACCGCTGAGGTTGAATTCTGTACGGCGAGAATGTGATTGGCTATGTCTTCGGTCGCCTTGGCGGTTTGCACTGCAAGCGATTTGACCTCTGAAGCGACAACGGCGAAACCTTTTCCGGCCTCGCCCGCTCGCGCGGCCTCGATCGTTGCGTTGAGTGCCAGCAGGTTTGTCTGGTGAAAGCTTGTACATCTGGAGGTAGCGCTTATTGAGCAAAATAATGCGACCTTGCGCGTCAAACATGTTCAGCCCCTGTGACATGTTATTGAGCGCAGTGGAGAGACGACGATTTTGCTCCTGCAAACGACGATAGAAAATACTGGCGACTGCAAGGAGCGCAATGGATGCACCCGCAATCAGCGTGAACTGACCCGCAGCAGTTGATGGCAGGAAGAAATTGAACATGCCGGCCCGTAAAAATACCACCAGCAAATTGTGCAGGAGCAATTGCGATATAGTTAATTTTTGTTTCCCGTTCGTTACGGCAAAAAACCGCGAATTTTGCGGGCGCACGAGAGGCCCCAGATTCGTAAGGTGATGTCTCGCGGATAGGGCGTCCACGCGCCACGCAAAGTTAACGCCTTCGCAAGGTTAATCGGACCATAAAAATCTGTCGTATCGCCATCGGTCGGTGGTGAGGCGGTGGCGGAACGTTGTGGTGTGGCGTTGAGCGAACAACGCGTAGTGTCGCCTGGGCGTCGACGGCTGAAGAGGGCCGCGTCGATAGCCATTGGGGCGGCAGTGCTGACGCTGATTCCCAACAGAATCGCGTTTCAGGATCTCGGCGCGTTACTCGCCCGGCAGCCTGCTGTAGCTAAGCGCTGGCAACAGCACATGATCGCGTCTCCCTTCGGCACCATCCATGCCGCTATGTTCAGCCTGCCAAGGCCGGTGGGAACCACAATTCCACATCCGCCCATCTATGCGCTTGCGAACTTCGATCCATTGGACATCACCGGATCGATCGGCAGGCAGCCGCTTGGCGACTCGAGTGCACCTTTGCAGTTTCCCAAGGCCAACCGCAAATCCAAAGGCGACTCGCTCATCGTGCGCCCGCGCGAACCCGTCGCTGCACTTCCGTCGGTCTCCGAGACTGAACAAACGGCACCCGCCGAAGCCGAGGCCGCACAAAAGGATGAAGCTGACGGCCGCTTCGAGCCTTATGCGAAATATGAATTTTTGGCACCGGGCGACCGAAGTTTAACACCTGATGTCGAATTGCCGTATGTGGATATGCCACCCGCCAATCTGACTCCTGCCGCGCCTCCCACTGCCAGAAAGGACTCAGCGCAGCTTTATTTCGGAATCGATTCGATGGCAGGCAGTCGAGAGCGGATTGCTCCTTGGGCACCTGGCGAAGCGCCTGTCGTGCTCGCCTCGCGTGGCGATCCGGACATCAAACAGTCGGCACTCTCGTCTCAGCCGCCGGAGAACGAAACCGGAGAGAGCGTTGCCAGCAAGGGCGAAGTGACGGGCGTCAATCAGCGTCCCCGCTCGCCCGCCGAGCGGCTGGCGCTGATCGGTGTCGGGCGCGCAAAGGCCGAAAAATGTCTCGCCAACGCCGTGTATTTTGAATCGCGCGGCGAGTCGGTGCGCGGCCAGATTGCGGTGGCGCAGGTCGTAATGAACCGCGTCTTTTCGCCATTCTACCCGAACGACGTCTGCGGGGTCGTCTATCAAAACGCCCACCGACATAATGCATGCCAGTTTACGTTCGCCTGCGATGGCATTCCCGATATCGTCACTGAGCCCGATGCCTGGGAGCGCGCCAAGCGCATCGCGCGCGATATGCTCGACGGCAAGTTGTGGATGCCGGAGGTATCAAAGTCTACGCACTATCATGCGTACTGGGTGCGCCCCGACTGGGTTAACGAAATGAAGAAAATCTACAGGCTCGGCGTGCATACCTTCTATCGCCCCCGTGCATGGGGCGAGGGTGACGATGAGCCTACTTGGGGCGACCCGGCCACGACCGAAAAGGAAGCAGCCGCGGAGGAAGCAAAAGGCCCGGTAAACCATAGTCTGGAATGGCTTAAGTCCGAAGAAGGCCAAGCCTCAACGCGCCAGAAGAACGCCCGCAAATAGTTCCCCGCGCGCAAGTCATGCGTGGCACAAATGCCGCGGATCACGAATATTCGTTTGGGGCAGATTGTGGCCGTCCTATATGTTCCGCGCGTGCTTGCCGGAGTTATGAATGTCGATGCATGCGACGGTTGAAAAAACAACATCCTTCGGATGGCGGACGCCTGCCGTAGTTGTCATCTGCGGCTGCCTGATCGCCATGATCAGCTTTGGGCCGCGTTCGTCGTTGGGCTTTTTCCTGACGCCCCTGTCGCAAACGAATCATTGGGGCCGTGACGTCTTCGCGTTCGCCGTTGCCATACAAAATCTGCTCTGGGGTATCGGTCAGCCGTTTGCCGGCGGGATCGCCGACCGCTTCGGTACAAATCGCGTGCTTTGCGTTGGTGCCCTTTTCTATGCACTTGGTCTGGTGATTATGGCTCACTCGACCACTCCGGAAGAACTAAGCCTGTCTGCCGGCGTGCTTATCGGCCTTGGGCTGTCCGGCTGTTCGTTCAATATCGTGCTGGGTGCTTTCGGCAAACTGCTGCCGGAAAAATGGCGCTCGCTTGCGTTCGGCGCCGGTACCGCCGCGGGTTCGTTTGGGCAATTCCTCTATTCGCCGATTGCCGTTGCGTTCATGGACAAATTCGGCTGGCAGGAAACACTGCTGATATTCGGTGGAGTCACACTGTTGATTTTGCCGCTGTCACTCGCCCTTGCAACGTCGGTTGCGCCCACGGGACAACCTTCGGTGGCGAAACCGACACAGTCGGCGCGACAAGCCTTTGCGGAAGCATTCGGTCATCGCAGTTATGTCTTGCTGGTGCTGGGCTTCTTTACGTGTGGGTTCCAGCTTGCATTTATCACGGTGCATCTGCCTTCTTATCTGATCGACCGTGGCTTGTCGGCGGAAATAGGCGGCTGGACGCTCGCCGTTATCGGCATGTTCAATATTATCGGCTCACTCGGCTCAGGCTGGCTTAGCAATCGAATGCCTAAGCGATATCTGCTTTCGAGCATCTATTTTATTCGGGCCGTGGCGATTGTTGCCTTCATCACGCTGCCGGCAAGCCCGACGGCGACGCTGGTGTTCGGCGCAGTCACAGGACTCATGTGGCTATCGACCGTGCCGCCCACCTCGGCGCTCGTCGCAGTCATGTTCGGCACGCGCTGGCTCGCAATGCTTTTTGGCTTTGCCTTTTTCAGCCATCAGGTCGGAGGGTTTCTTGGCGTGCTGATCGGAGGCATAGCATTCGAGCGGACCGGCTCATATGATCTCGTGTGGTGGCTATCAGTGCTGTTCGGCGTGCTGTCGGCGGTGATCAACCTGCCAATCGTCGAGAAACCGGTCGCGCGTCTCGCAATGGCCCCTGCCTGAGCCAGCCACAAGGGATGTAAAATCGTCACGCCCGGGCTTGTCCCGGGCAGCCACGTCTTTAGAACTATACTCTTTGTCAAGACGTGGAGCTGTGTGGCGTGGCTTTATTCAAAGCGATCGTGATCGAGAAGACCGATGGCGGCACCAAGGCCGCGCTCACCGAGTTCGACGGCGCCAATTTGATGGACGGCGACGTGACCATCCGCGTCGAATACTCGACCGTGAACTACAAGGACGGGTTGGCGATAACGGGCAAGGCGCCGGTTGTGCGTAGGTTTCCGATGATCGCCGGCGTCGATTTCGCCGGAACGGTGGAATCGTCGAGCAGTGCAGCCTGGAAAGTGGGTGACAAGGTCATCCTGAATGGTTGGGGTTGTGGTGAGACCCATCTAGGTGGCTACGCCGAGAGAGCGCGCATCAAAGGTGAGTGGCTTGTGCCCCTGCCAAAAACGATGAGCGCCCGAGACGCCATGGCGATCGGCACGGCTGGCTACACCGCGATGCTGGCTGTGATGGCTCTCGAACGGCACGGCCTCAGTGCCGTAAGCGGCCCGATTGCCGTCACCGGCGCGGCCGGCGGAGTCGGCTCGGTTGCGATTGCAATCCTCGCCAGGCGTGGCTTTGAAGTCCATGCGGTCACCGGCCGTTTGGAGGAGGCTGACTACCTGAAAGGACTGGGGGCCAAGGAGATCATCGGGCGCAAAGACCTCGCCGGACCGGCCAAGCCGCTGGCGAAGGAACGCTGGGCCGGCGCCATCGATGTCGTGGGCTCGACGATGCTCGCAAACCTGTTGTCTATGACCCGCTATGGCGGCGCGGTAGCGGCCTGCGGCCTCGCCGGAGGTATGGATCTGCCGGGCTCCGTTGCCCCGTTTATCCTGCGGGGGGTATGTCTTTACGGCATAGATTCCGTGATCTGCCCTCTAGATCGCCGTCGCGAGGCGTGGAAACGCCTGGAAACTGACCTCGATCGTCAAAAACTGGCCACGATAACCCGAGAAATAGACCTTGCCGATGTATTCGTGGTCGCCCCGCAGATCCTCGCCGGCAAGGTCCGCGGACGAATCGTGGTCAAAATCGGGTAAATGCGTTCAGGATTTATCGACGAAAAGCGTGCATAATCTGTTAGGCTTAAAAATCGGCCCGAATGTGCTGTAGTGTTTGTTGCGTTAGTCGGAGTGAGAGGGATGTTGCGTAGCATTGCATTGACCGCCGGCCTTTTGGCCGCGCTGCCGGCGATGGCCGGCGATATGGGCGCCGACGAGGCCCGTCGGTTCGTTATCGGCAAGATGTTCAGCTACACCTGCTTCGAAGGCACGCGCGGGCAGGGCCGCGTCAACCCTGACGGTTCCATCGCTGGCACTATCCAGCTCCAGGGTGCAGGTCCGGTGCGCTACGCGCACTTGCCGGCCAACACGCTGCAGGTGCGCGGCGAGTCGGTTTGCGCGACATTGCGCGGGATGTTCTTCCAGCCTTGCTTCAACCTTGAACGCACAGGCGACAACACCTTCCGCGGATCGATTTCAGGTCTCGGCTTCGCCTATTGCGAATTCACGCGATATGGACGCACGACCGTGGCGCACAGCGTGCAGCGCGGCCCGAGCTCGCAGCCGCTTGGCCTGCGCCCATCGCTCGCCGCCGACAATAACTGATTTTCATCCCTTCGCCGGGAAGATTATGCACGTCGTTGTCGCGTGCGCGTAGAGCTTTCCCGCGCGATCCTTCAGATCGCCTTCTGACGTTGCAACTGTGCGCCCGCGATGCACGACGCGACCTTCCGCGCGTACAGGCCCGGTGTCCTTTGTGAGCGGACGCACCAAATTGAATTTCAGTTCGAGCGTCGTCCACGTGTCCCCTTTGCCGATCGTGGAAAAGATGGCGCAACCGAGCGCGGAATCAAGCAATGTCGCGGCGAAGCCGCCGTGGACGGTGCCGATCGGATTGTAGTGGTGGAATCCAGGCAGGCCCTCGAACACGGCACGGCCTTCGGCGACCTCGGTCAGATGAAAGCCCATCAATTCGCTGATCGGCGGATTCGGCACCGTCCCGTCGATGATCGCCTTCAGAAATCCGAGGCCGTCGTAGGATTTGAGCACCTCGGGCGTCACCACGCCGTAACTCACCACGCGCTTGTCCATGTTACTCTTTATTCTCTTGCCGCTGCCTCGGCGGTTACGCCGATGATATCGCGTTCCTGCGCGCTGGGAACAGCATGCGCTGGTAGAGCCAACCGATGCATACCAGCACTGCACCAAGCCCGATGAACGACAGGGCGCGGAATATTCCGGTCAGCGCGATTGTCAGCGCAACGACGGCGGCTGAAGCGAGCCGCGCCGGCTGCGATCGCAGGAAGAAGCCTGCGAACAGCAGCAGCACACCGAAGACGAGCCACACCGCGGAATAGGTGTATTGCTCGGCGTTGGTCGTGGCGCCGCGCGTCAGCACCGGACCGTGATAGAGCGTCCGTATCTCGAGGCCGAGGTACATGAGGGCGAGACCGACGGCGACCGTCGCCGCGATCGCGCGATAGGCGAGGGGCCTGCTGCCTCGTGTCACAAGTGCGAGGGTCGCCGCAAGAATTGCGGGGATGCCGTAGCCGAGAAGGACCAGATTGAAGAACGGCCCGCCGACAGGGCGACCGGTCAATTGCGGATTGAGCGCGAGCGCCAATCCGAACACGATCGCGACCAGGGTCAGAGCAAAAAGCAGCAGCGCACCGATGTTGTGCACGACGCTGTTGGTCCGCAGGCGCAGCCGCTCAAGCCCGATATTCATCGCAAGACCGACAGAGACCTGCATTGCAACTTCGGTCAGCGCAACCGATTGCCGGTAGACGTTGCCGCTGTTCATGTAGTGGCGGATCTGCAGGAAGGCGAGCAACACGGTGCTCAGGATCGCAGCGGAGTCCGCCATGCGTGCGGGCACATCATCGGCACGCCGCCGCAGGAGATGGCCCGCATGCCAGAAGGCCGCGGCGGGCACGCCATAGCCGTAGAGCAACCAGTTGAAAAATGGTGTGGTGCCAACCTCATTGCCGACGATCCGCGGCTCATAGCCGACACGCAACAACACCAAGACAATCAAGGCTGCCGCGAGGTAACGCAGCGCGGGCAAAGGACGCTGCTCGGAAATCCAGGCGATGCCGGGCACCATCAGGGCAAGGCCGACGGTGAGCCAGCCTTTATCGAGCGCGAAAGTCAGGGCGAGCGCGAGCGCGGCGACAGCGCCTGCGGCAAACAC
This sequence comes from Pseudolabrys sp., assembly GCA_036519515.1. Lineage (GTDB taxonomy): Bacteria > Pseudomonadota > Alphaproteobacteria > Rhizobiales > Xanthobacteraceae > Pseudolabrys. The sequence goes on from DATDLC010000131.1 coordinate 55,100, forward strand.
GGCTGCCGCCGTCGCAAGGCCGGCCTGCGGCGGCCGCCGAACCAGCAGCTCGGTCGCATAGCCGTAGAGTGCAGCAAGCAGCAGCGCCAGCGCGGCGAACGGGATGGAGCGATCGAACTCGGCGACGCGCAAATACAGAGCGCAGATGATTGCGATTGGGAAAATCACGGCTGTCGCGCTCCAAATCAGCACGACGTACGGATTTTCCGAGCGGCCTTGTGCGGCATAACCCGTCGCGCCGAACAGAGCGGCGAACCCGAGGCCAAGCGTCATGTGCAATTCGGTGCCGGCCGGTGGGCCGGGAATCGCGCCGCGTGTCACCCCGGGAGAGAGTACAAGTTGGTCGAAAGTTGCCGGCACGGCCCATTGCAGGATCATGCAGAGCGTCAGCAATCCGGCAACCGGCAGCGCCCACAACGCGGAATCGGCGCGCCACGCAATGAATACTGTGGCTGCAATCAGGATCGTGAAAATCATCAGGGCCGGCACAGCGTGGACACTTGCAACCACGAGAAGGGTTGCCGCCAGCAAGTAAGCGCCAAGTGCGCCGGACGATGTTTCATCTATTTTTCCGCGATCGCCGGAAGGACCGAACAGTAAACCGGACACAATCAACGTCGCCGCAAGGGCGAAGCCAGCCACGACATGAAACAGATGCGCGCCCAATTCCGTGACGTTCGGATATGCGACGCCAGGCAGCGTCCAGAGGGCACCAAGCACAACGGCGGCGACCGCCAGCCAGCGCCAAAGGCGCAGTCGTGCCAGCGCAAATGCCGCCGCCGTCACCATTGCCAGATAGATATAGAGCGCCCAGTAGCTCGGACTCTCCGAAGGGACGAGCAAAGGTGTAATGAAGGCTCCGGCAGTGCAAGCGCAGGCCCATGCAGCAATGCTGCTGCCAATATGGCCAGAGCCACGAGGCCGAGCAGGACGAAAGCGGCAGCCGGCGACAGAAAACCATAGAGCGCAAATGCAGCATAGACGGTTGCATATGCGGCAATCGTACCGGCGGCGGTAAGGATGCTCGGAATGTGCTGCTTTGGGATGGCAGCGATGCCGGCGGCGATTTCGTTGCGACGCGCCCATTCGCCCGCCGCGATCAACAATGCGGAAAAGACTCCGGCGAGGAAAATGCGCACGCCTGGGCCGAGCAGGCCTTGCTCGATGGTGAAGCGCACGAGAAAGATGCCGCCGAGCGCCAGCGCCAGGCCGCCGATCCAGACGACCCACTGTGTACCGAATTTTTCTTCCAGTGTGGTGGACGTTGCTGGGGCAGGCGCGACGGGAGGTGGCGCGACCGCGGCAGGTTCGACCGCGGGGGCCACAGGTTCTGCCGGCGTCACGGCACCCGGCGCCGGCGTTGAAACCGGCGTTTCCGGCGTCCGTGTGCCCAGTTCGTTGATGCGGCTTTCGAGTTGCCGCACCTGATCGCGAACGTTCAAGGTCATTACCAGGGCGGCGATGGAAATGATCGGAATCGCGAACAGCAGTATTACGCCATGACCAATAGCGACATGACACGCCCCGCCCCGATTGCCGGCTGCAATCTAGTCGCGTGCAGGTTGATAGGAAAGCGACGGACGAGGACCCTGTGGGATTCGTCAACCGATATCGAGACGGAAAGGATAGCCCTCAACGGCCGCATCACCAACGCCGATCGCATCGATCGCCCGTATCATGCGGCCATCCCGTTTCAGAAGGCGGTCGGCAATCGAAACAATTCGTGCGTTCGGTTGCGCCGTGCGCGAGGCACGTCTTATGTCCCAGGCGATTTGCATTTCATCGCGCCCCGGATTGAGGGCGCAGGCGGCCACATAGGCCCCTGCGGTGGAGCGGCTGATTCCGGCAAAGCAATGCATCACCATCGGCGCCTTGCGATCCCAAGCGCCGACGAAATCGATGAGCCGCTGCACATGCTCGTGTGCCGGCGCCGTATAGCCGTCCATCGGTGCGGTGATGTCGTCGACCGCGAGCACAAGATGATTTTCCGGGGCGATGTGGGTTGGCCGCTGTACCCGGTCGACGAGCCGCAGCAGGGTCACGATATGACGCGCGCCAGTCTCATCAACGGTGGCGTACAGGCGCGACAATGAACAGACGTGAATCATGGGCGCATTAGTATCGATTCGTATCATATATTTATGACCTGGATGCCCGGATGCAAAGCCTCAGTCACGCAGAAGTTTTTCGAAACACTCACGATACCGCGCCTGCGCAGTCCCTGCCGACCATGGGCTGAGATAGTCGCGCTCGAGCGCCGCCGAAAACTTCGGCGGGGGTCCGAAAAACTTCCGCGCCTCGTCATCGGCAAAACCGGCGAGCCGCGTCGCCTCCAGGTAAGCGGCGCTGCGGTCGGCGGCCTTGATCAAATCATGCAGGCTCTGGGGCAACTTCGCCGGGAGGCCGAAGCGCAAATGAATCGCGGCGAGCAGGCGCTTCTCCACGGCCTTATAGCTGTCGCCGATCACCGCCTTGAAGGGCGAGATCATGTCGCCAATGACATATTCCGGCGCGTCATGCAGCAACACCGCGAGCCGACCAGGGCGGTCGAGCCGCGGAACCTTGGCGCGCGCCAGTGCCTCGACCAGCAAGGCATGTTGCGCGACGGAGAAAATATGCGCGCCTTGGGTCTGCCCGTTCCAGCGGGCAACCCGCGCCAATCCGTGCGCGATGTCCTCCAATTCTACGTCGAGCGGGGAGGGATCCAGCAGGTCGAGCCGCCGTCCCGAAAGCATGCGTTGCCATGCCCGCGGTGCGGATCTTGCACGTCGTGCGGTCTTCGGCGGCGCGGTCATCGCTTGCGCTTGAACTTCGCGAGAGGGTCATGGCGATGACAGGTGACGAGATGGTCATTGACCATGCCAACTGCCTGCATGAACGCGTATACGATCGTCGGCCCGACAAATTTGAAGCCGCGCTTTATTAGCTCCTTCGATATTTTCTGCGACAAGGCCGTTTCCGCAGGCACTCGTTTGGTGGTGCGGAAATGATTGATCTTTGGCTTGCCGTCGAGATGGTCCCAGAGGAAGTTCGAAAATCCCGGACCTTTCTCCATGATTTCGAGCCAGGCGCGTGCCGAAAAGACGGCGCCTTCGATCTTGGAACGGTTGCGGACGATGCCGGCGTCCTTCATCAGGGATTCGATTTTGCGTTTCGGGTAGCGGGCGATTTTTTCCGGCGCGAAGCCGTCAAAGGCGCGGCGAAAATTCTCGCGCTTGCGCAGGATCGTGATCCATGAAAGGCCGGCCTGGAATCCATCGAGCACCAGTTTCTCGTAAAGCGCTCGATCGTCGAATTCCGGCACGCCCCATTCGTCATCGTGATAGGCGACGTAGAGCGGATCCTGTTTAGGCCAGGGACAGCGCTTGATGCCATCCGGGTGTAGAACCGACGTGCTCATGTCGGCACTTTCGCTTCGCCCGGCCAGTCGAAATTCGCCCAGTCCGGCTTCACGGCGCGAATGGCGATGCCGCCAGCTTCCAACGGTGTGCCGCTGGCAAGCGCGTCCTCGACACGATCAAGGCGCAGGAGCGCGAGGCCGCGACCCTTGGCGGTCGAGCCGAGCAGTCCGATCTGCTTTCCATTCGCGACGATCGGCAGGCCGGAAGTTGGCGCGAATTCATCATAGGCAATCGGTACGACGCGGCTGCGCGCGCTGGCGCGGTGCTCGACACGCGAGACGACTTCCTGTCCGACGTAACAGCCCTTGTCGAAATCGACGCCGTTGAGTTGGTCCATGTCGGCTTCGTGCGGGAAGGTGTCGGCATAGATGAAATCGAGACCGCCCCGCGGCACGCCGAGCGCGATCCGATGGCTTTCGTAAGCATCCGCATCGCTCAAGTTGGCGCCGAGATCGGCAGCGGCTTCCCCCGCAAGGTGCGGAGGCAACATCACGCGCCAGCCGAGTTTCGAAAGGCGCGGATCAGGGTAGCTCAAGCCATATTCGCTATCGCCGACGCCGTCCCAGACCGCCATCACACCGAGAGCGTCCGACAGATCTTCGCAGATGACCTTGGCGCGCAGCTTGTAGAAGTTCAGCTTCTCGACCAGCGTGGTTGCCAACGCCCGCGGACAATCGATGAAAAATCCGCCCCCATCTTCAGCCGGCGCTTCGGCGACCACGAAATCGACAATGATCTTGCCCTGCGGCGTCAGCAGCGCGGCAAAACGCGGTGTGGCCGGTGTGACCTTTGCCATATCGTTGGTCACGAGCCCATTGAGAAAGCGGCGGGCATCATCACCGACCACCTTGACCACGCCGCGATCCGGAAGAAGAGCTGCCTGCATGCCAAATCTCTGGGGTCTGTTTTCCATAGTCTCTTGCCAGAACTCGCGGCGGAACGTAAGCGCTGTTAGGCAGGTCTCAAGCCCCGTTTAGATGCGTTCCAGCATGGCCGATCGCTACGATTTGATCCTCAAAGGCGGCATCGTGGTCAACCACGACGGCGAGGGCCCGCGTGACCTCGGTATTCGTGCAGGACGTATCGCGGCCATTGACGACCTCTCGCGGGCTTCCGCCGGCGAGGTGATCGACTGCAAGGGGCTGCATTTGCTGCCGGGCGTGATCGATACCCAGGTGCATTTTCGCGAGCCCGGCCTTACCCACAAGGAAGACCTCGAAAGCGGTTCGCTGTCCGCGGTGATGGGCGGCGTTACCGCGGTGTTCGAAATGCCGAACACCGATCCGTTGACAGTGAGTGCGGAGGCTCTGGCGGACAAAGTCAAGCGCGGCCATCACCGCATGCACTGCGATTTTGCATTTTTCGTCGGAGCGACGGGCGACAACACAAGGCATGTGGCCGGACTGGAACGGCTTCCCGGTTGTGCCGGCATCAAGGTGTTCATGGGCTCATCGACCGGCTCGCTTCTGGTCGCTGACGACGCCGGGCTGCGTGCAGTGTTGCAACGGATCCGCCGGCGCGCCTCGTTTCACGCCGAAGACGAGCCGCGGCTGAACGAGCGCAAGAATTTGCGCGTGGAGGGCGACCCGCGTTCGCATCCCGTGTGGCGCGACGACGTCGCAGCCCTCAAGGCGACCCAGCGGCTTGTCACGATCGCGCACGAGACCGGCGCGCGCGTGCATGTGCTGCACGTGTCGACCGTGCAGGAGATGCAGTATCTCGCCGGACATAAGGACGTGGCCTCCGTCGAGACAACACCGCATCATCTCACGCTCGAAGCGCCCGACTGCTACGCCCGCCTCGGGACCCGCGCGCAAATGAATCCGCCGGTGCGCGATGCCGTTCATCGCGCCGGCATCTGGGCCGGCCTGAACAACGGTGTCGTCGATGTGCTCGGCTCCGACCACGCCCCGCATACTCGCGAAGAAAAAGCCAAGACTTATCCCGCCAGTCCATCGGGAATGACCGGCGTGCAGACGCTCGTTCCGATCATGCTGGACCACGTCAATGCAGGTCGATTGACGCTGCTGCGTTTTGTCGATCTGACGAGCGCGGGCCCGGCGCGCCTGTTCGGTATTGCGCGCAAAGGCCGGATTGCCGTCGGCTACGACGCCGATGTGACGGTCATCGATCTCAAGCGCCGGGAAACGATCACCGACAAGTGGGTGGCTTCACGCGCGGGCTGGACGCCTTACGACGGCGTTACGGTGACCGGCTGGCCGGTTGGCACGATCATTCGCGGCCGCAAGGTGATGTGGGATGGCCAACTTGCCACGCCGGCGCAAGGTGAGCGGGTGCTATTTCTGGAAACTCTGGCGAGCTAGAGATTCGAAATTATTGCCGCGGCTGCTCGAGCGAGAATTCGCCGTTGCGGATGCGGCTGCCCAGGCCGTCGGTGAACCGCGCCGCCGCCTCTTCGCCATATGTGGTCACGAATTCGGCCAGAGCCGCGAACAGGCACGCTTGCGCCAGACAATCGCCGTCAATTCCGTCGTGACGTGCCTCTGCCCAGGCTTCCTGGAGGTAGCCGAGTGCGACGCGCTTCTGCTCGCGGTCGGAAATCGACTCGTGCGCGTGGCTTGAACCGTCGGCCGTTGTCATGTGCCTGTCCCTGGCGCCGTAAAACGGACGCCCACGTCCCGAAGGCGACGTTAGCATGGAGACCCCGGCGCCATAGCGCTCAATAAAGAAAGGGTTAATTGTGCAGGCTAGTTGGCGTATCGCGCGGTGATGTCACGGGCGATCTTCGCGCCTTCGTCGAGATAGCGACGGATTGCGAGGTCGGCCGCCGGCGTGCAGGTGCGATAGGTCTGCTGGAATCCGCGGTAACCACGGTTGAAGCTGGCCACGATCTTGCGCCGCCGCTCGCCGCCGGGGGCTTCGGCGTCGAGCAGGGCCTGCATCTCGTTGCGCCACTTCTGCCCCTCATTGGCGCCGCAGATCGCGCGCAGATAATGGAGCGCGCCCATGATCTCGCCGAGCCGCTGCAGATCGTTGTCAAAAGGCGCCGGCGTCTCGCTCTGCGCATGCGCGGGCAGGCTCAGACAGAGCAGCAAGGAACCGATGGTGAGAAGTTTTTTCACGCGATGGCTCAAGATCCCCGTGGCGATGATATGCGCTGGCTTGGCGGCAACCGCAAGGCGGGTCACCGCGTAGGCGCCAGCAGCGCAGCCGCGCTGGCCACGATCTCGGCCAGGCCTTCGGTGGTGCGATAGCCCGCGAGCTCGGAAGGATCAAGCCAGCGCGCATCGTCGAGTTCGTCGCTGAGCACGGGTTCGCCGGCCAGCCAACGCGCGGCAAAACACAGAACGACGAAGTGCCTCTCGACCTTCCCCTGTTGGTCGCGCGCGATGACATCGCGATGGCCGGCGAGCGCCACCGGCTCGATTGCGAGCGCCGTCTCTTCGCGCACTTCGCGAACAACCGCTTCGACCAGCGTCTCCCCGGCTTCGACGGCGCCGCCCGGCAGCGTGTAAAGGCTGAGCGCCGGGTTGCGCGCGCGCCGGACGACCAGCACTTTCCGGTCGCGAATGATGGCCGCGCTGACTGCCAGGTAGGGGCGTTGCGGGTAGGTTCGCTCGTCGGCCACGCGGTCTATCGTTTCATCAACCTGTCGACGACTTCCTGCGGCGTGGGCGCGATCTCTCCATCGGACTCGCCGTTGATGATCGCGCCGGCGCGGGCGATCAGCGGTTTCAACCAGCCGATGGCATTGCCTGCAAGTGCCGCAACTGTCTCGGGCCGCCTGTCGACATCATCCATCGCGGCCCGCGTTGCCTCTAGCACGATCGTCATCGTGACGGCCAGCGTATCAAGAGTGTTTCGGACGTTCGGATCGGCCTTGTCGTAGGCGGCGATTGCGAGATCGCGGGTCTTGGAAGGCGAAAGGCGGAAATGTTCGCGGTAGCTCATCGGCTTCCAGGCCAGGAAATCGTCACGGAATTTAGGACAGCTCGACAGCATGTCGAGCAACATGACGGCTTCGTTGAAACGGTTGAGATAGTCCGTGGCAAGGCCGGTCGCCGGGTTGATGCGGGCATCGGTCAATGCCACCGTATCAGGATCGGGGGTCTCAAACCGACGCTTGCGTGGCGTCGGCGACATTGCGATATGTCATGGAGACCCCATCCCCGGAAACCTTTGGCCTACAGTGTTATGATCGGGGGTTAAATTGCGCTTAAACGCGACCGGTGAGGTTAGACGATGTGCGGCCGCTATGCGGTAACTTCGGCTCCGGAAGCGATCCGGGCGCTGTTCGGCTATCCCGAACAGCCCAATTTTCCTCCGCGCTATAACGTTGCCCCGACGCAGCCGATCGCCATTGTCCGCCTGATCGACGGCAGGCGTCAGTTCGCGCTCGTGCGCTGGGGGTTGCTGCCATCCTGGGTCAAGGACCCCAATGCGCGTGGAGAGTCGGTCCTGGACAAACCGGCTTTCAGTGCGGCGATGAAACGGCGGCGCTGCCTTGTTCCGGCCGACGGATTTTACGAGTGGAAAGCAGCAAGGGCGGGCAAGCAGCCCTATTACGTGCGCGCGAAGTCTGGCAAGCCGCTCGCATTTGCCGGGCTTTGGGAAACCTGGATCGGACCCAATGGCGAAGAAATGGAAACTGCGGCGATCGTCACGACACGCGCCAATCGCTCGATAGCCGATATCCATGAACGTATGCCGGTCATCGTGCCGCCGGATGCTTTCGATCTGTGGCTCGATTGCGCAACCGTAGATGACAAAACCGCCGCCAGTTTGATTGCGCCGGCACCTGATGATTTGCTTGAAGCTTACGAGGTATCCACCGCCGTTAACCGCACGGCGAACGACAATCCGCAACTGATCGCACCCAATTTGGGACCCACTGAAACCCCGCCGGCTCCGCAGCGCACCGCGGCACGTCAGCGTGTGAAGAAAGACGACGGGCAGGGGGTGCTGTTTTGAGGACCTGCCGGGAACCTTTGCGTTAGCGACGCGTCTAAGGAGCAGAACGGAGAACATCGCTCATGCCGGTGACACGGGCCCAACAGGCCAAGGCTGAAAGCCTCAGCGATGAGGATTTGGTGGGCCTCGCGCGCGAGCGCGACGAAGCCGCGGTTCGAACCATAACCACGCGGTATAACCGCCGCCTGTTCCGCATCGCTCGCAGCATCTTGCGCAATGACGCGGAAGCCGAGGATGTCGTGCAGGAAACCTACGTGCGCGCTTTCACCGGGCTCGACATGTTCCGCGGTGACGCTGCTTTCGGCACCTGGATCACACGCATCGCCATGAACGAAGCCCTGGGACGCTTGCGGCGGAGGAAACCGACGTTCGATTGGGAGACCTACGGCGATAACCGCAATCAGGCGGAAATCATTCACTTTCCGGCCTCGGCGGCCAGCAGCGATCCGGAGAAAACCATGGCGCAAGGCCAAGTACGCGCGGTTCTCGAGCAGGCGATCGATCAGCTTCCCGATGCTTTCCGCGCCGTCTTCGTCGCCCGCATTGTCGAAGGAATGAGCGTGGAAGAAACCGCCGATCTGTTCGGCCTGCGGCCTGAAACCGTCAAAACGCGGTTGCATCGCGCCCGCGTCCTGTTGCGTGCGGAACTCGACAAACAGCTCGGCCCGGCGCTCACGACCAGTTTCCCGTTCGGCGACCGGCGTTGCGAACGCATGACGGAAATCGTCGTTCAGCGAATCTGCGCGGTGTAGCTCCCGGGAACCTCCGGCGGCCTCCTGCATCCAATCACTGCCGATGTACGGCACGGCCAGACGGTCGCACGAATGGAGGTTCCCATGATTGCCAGATTGACCGCAGGTCTCGCGACGCTTTGCCTGCTGTCCGCGCCCGTATTTGCCCAAGGTGCGGCGAAGCCGACCGATCCGCAAATTGCGCACATTGCCTATACGGCGGGCCAGCTCGATATCGAGGCAGCCAAGCAGGCGCTGGAGAAGTCCAAAAACAAGGAAGTGCGCGATTTCGCGCAGGACATGGTGCGCGACCACACAGAAGTGAGCAAGCAGGCGCTTGCTTTGGTCACCAAGTTGAAGGTGAAACCCGAAGACAACGACACCAGTCGTGCGCTGACCAAGCAGGCGGCGGCCAAGCGCGACGAGCTTGCGAAGCTCAACGGCGCCGCATTCGACAAGGCCTATGTCGCCAACGAGGTCGCCTACCACAAGACCGTGAATGGCGCGCTTGAAAGCACGCTCATTCCCTCGGCCAATAATGCCGAACTAAAAACCCTGCTGCAGACCGGCCTGAAGATTTTCCAGGGACATCAGCAGCACGCCGAGCACGTTGCCGCGGACGTCAAATAGGCCGGGAACTCCACCATGACGCGGGAACGGATTGCCCTTGTCGCCTTCCTTGTGTTGGGTCTTTCCGTTTCGGCGCGGGCGGAGACGATTCAGGTCACGATCGACAGCCTTGTCTTCATGCCTGCCGAGGTGAACGCGAAGGTCGGCGACACGATCGAGTGGATCAACAAGGATGCACTCGTGCACACCGCCACGGCGACGAATGACGACTGGAACGTCAACATTGCACCGAAGCAGACGGGGCGACAGCTGTTGAGCAAGTCGGGACCAGTCGACTACTTCTGCAAGTACCATCCCAACATGAAGGGGCGCGTGATCGTAGCGCAGTGAAGCGCTGCTAGAGCACCTTGCCCGGATTGAGGATGCCGTTCGGATCGAGCATGCGCTTGAGGCCGCGCATGAGCTCGAGGGCCACGGGATCCTTCACTTTCGGCAGCGAGTCACGCTTGAGCTTTCCGATGCCGTGCTCGGCCGAGATCGAACCGTTGTACTTCAGGACGATCTTGTTGACGGCGTCATTCACCTCGCCCCAACGCGCGAGGAACTGCGCCGTATCGGCGCCGATCGGCTGGCTAACATTGAAATGCACATTGCCGTCGCCGAGATGGCCGAAAGGCACCGGGCGGCAACCCGGAACGATCTTCCTCGCAGCGTCACTCGCTTCCTCGAGGAATTGGGGCACTGCCGCCACGGGCACCGACACGTCAGCCTTGATCGATCCGCCCTCCGGTTTCTGGGCTTCCGGCAGCACATGCCGCATGTGCCAGAATGCCTTCGCCTGATCGAGGCTTGCCGCAACGGTCGCATCCTCGACGAGGCCTTGCGCGCTGGCCTCGGCGAGGAGCTGGTCGACGCTTTCGCGCAGGCCATCGCCGTGTTGCGAAGACACTTCCATCAGGACGTACCAGGGATGTCTGGTTGCGAGTGGATCGCGCACGCCGTGGGTATGCTTGGTGGCGAACTCCATCACATCGCGGATGATCAACTCGAAGCTCGTCACCGTGCCGCCGACACGCGCCTGTGCAAGATTCAGCAGCTTCACGGCGGCGGCCGGGGAGGGCACTGCGATGAACGCTGTTTCCACTGCGCGCGGACGCGGGAACAGCTTGACAACAGCAGCCGTGATGATGCCGAGCGTGCCTTCGGCGCCGACGAAAATGTGGCGCAGATCGTAGCCGGTATTGTTCTTCTTGAGCTTCGAGAGAAGATTCATCGCGCGGCCATCGGCCAGCACAACCTCAAGGCCGAGCACGAGGTCGCGCGCAATGCCGTAGGCCACGGCGCCCGTGCCGCCCGCATTGGTGGAGAGATTTCCCCCGATGGTGCAGCTGCCTTCAGCGCCCAGCGAAAGCGGAAACAAGCGGTCGACCGCGGCTGCCGCTTCCTGTGCCTTCGCCAATACCACGCCGGCTTCGCAGGTCATTGCATTGGAAACGGCATCGACTTCCCGAATCCTGTCGAGCCGCGTCAGCGACAGGATCAGTTCGCCGTCGAATGGGATCTGTCCGCCGACGAGCCCCGTATTACCGCCTTGCGGCACCAACGGGGTTTTCGTCTCGTTGGCGAGCTTCAGAATCGCCTGAACTTCGCCGACCGAGCCGGGGCGCAACAGCATCGATGAGCGGCCGTGGTAGATGCCGCGGCCTTCGACCAGAAATGGCTCAAGGGCAGCCGGATCGGTGATCGCATATTTTTCGCCAACGATTGACGCAAAGCGCGGCAGCAGATCGGGCGAGGGCGCGCGGCGAAGCTGTTCGTTCATTTCCACTACCGTTTCGGCGCGGCGGCCCGTTTGAGACGATCGTTGATCGCCTCGCCCAAACCGTCGTGCGGCACTTTCATTACCGCGATGCGCTTTGCCCCGGAAGCGTCCAGAGCGCGCAAATGGGAGAAAAGGTTGGCCGCCGCTTCGATCAGATCGCGGCTTGGCGACAGGTTGAATGTTGTGCCGGAAAAGGACGGCGCGGGACCGAAGGCGAGAAGCGCCTCGCCGGGGTGAGCAGCATCCGCGTCAAGGCGCAGCATGGCCTTCGGTGCATAGTGTGACAAGAGCATCCCTGGCGCCACGGGCGCTTCGTCGGTGGAAGCGGAGGTCGCCAACGCAGCACCGAGTACGCCTTCGATCGCTTCACGCGCGACCCCGCCCGGTCGCAGCAAAGAGGGCTCATCGGTGCAAGACACGATTGTCGATTCCACGCCGACCTCGCAGGGACCGGCGTCGATGACCAGATCGATCCGGCCCCGCAGATCGGCAAGTACATGCGCGGCGCTCGTCGGCGAAATATGTCCCGAGCGGTTGGCCGACGGCGCCACCACCGGCCGACCGAATTCTTTGAGAAGGGTGCTGGCGACCTGATGGGCCGGCACACGGATGGCCACGGTGTCGAGACCGGCGAGGGCGAGATCGGCGACGCCGCAGTCCGCTTGCTTCGACAGCACGAGGGTCAGCGGGCCCGGCCAGAATGTCGCCGCGAGTTTTTCCGCAGCGGGAGTAAACACACCGACGCGCCGGGCCGCATCGACATGCGCGACGTGTGCGATCAGCGGATTGAAAGACGGGCGCCCCTTGGCGGCATAGAGCCGGGCCACGGCTTCGCCATTACCGGCGTCGGCGCCAAGCCCGTAAACGGTTTCGGTCGGAAATGCGACAAGCCCGCCCTCGGCGAGGCAGCGCGCGGCTGCCGCGATCGCGTCCTGATCGGCCTTTAAAACGCGTGTTGCGGGCTGGGCAGTCATTGCCGTTCTCAAGCTTGCGTTTAGGGGCGCCGGGGTTATAAGACCGGCCTTCAGTCGGAGTGTAGCGCAGTCTGGTAGCGCACCACGTTCGGGACGTGGGGGTCGCAGGTTCAAATCCTGCCACTCCGACCAGATTATCCTCTCACAATTCAACGAGTTGCTATTTCGGTCAAATTGCGCTTGCGCGCAAGGGCGACAGTTACGGCGACAGATTGAACGGAATACGGGCCGGCCCTCTCCCAATAGAAATCGCCGGCCTGACGGCAATCAGGCGCGGCGGCAGAGTAGGGGGAACCTCACGAAACGACCGCTTCTACCGCAGGTCGCACCTTTCGTCCACGTGGATAAATATCGATGATGCGGCCGCCAAGGTGATGTTGCGGGCTTTGCGTGCCCGAATAGGGGCGCGCCGATGAGCAACGTCCATCCCCTCCACCCCAAGGGCACCTGGCTTGCCCGCTGCATTCTTGGCGATACCGGCAAGCCGCTTCCGATAGTCGCCAATGCCTATGAGGCATTGTGCGGCGATGCGGCGATTCAAGATGCGCTGGCCTTTGATGAAATGTTGCGGATGCCAGTGTTGGGCCATGAAATCGGGCAACCGTGGCAACTAGGCCAGGTATTGCCGCGGCCGGTCACTGACCACGATGTGACCAACTTTCAGAAATGGATGCAGGCTGCGGGATTGAAACGCATCGCACGGGAAACTGTCCGCGATGCCATGAACCTTCGCGCTTCGGAAAACAAATATCATCCGGTCCGCGATTATCTGTTGTCGCTGAAATGGGACGGGGTGCCGCGCATCAATGTATGGCTCACAACCAAACTGGACGTTGAACCATCGAAATATACCGAAGCTGTCGGCCGCATGTTTCTTGTTGCGATGGTGGCACGCATCTTCGAACCAGGCTGCAAAGCCGACTACATGCTTATCCTCGAGGGCCAGCAGGGCGAATTGAAATCCGCCGCTTGTGCCGTCCTGGGTGGCGAATGGTATTCCGACCACCTGCCCGATGTGAGCACGGGCAAGGATGTCAGCCAGCACCTTCGCGGAAAATGGCTTATCGAAGTTGCCGAAATGCACGCGATGAGCCGCACGGAAGCGGCTTTGCTGAAATCGTTTGTCACCCGCACGACCGAACGCTATCGGCCGAGCTATGGCCGCATGGAAGTGATTGAGCCCCGGCAATGCGTATTCATCGGCACGACGAACAAGGATGCTTATTTACGGGACGAAACTGGCGCCCGGCGCTTCTGGCCCGTCAAATGCGGCAAGATTGATATTGATGGATTAGTCGAGGACCGCGATCAGCTATTCGCGGAAGTCGTGGAAGCCTACCAGGCCGGACTGCAATGGTGGCCGGAACGTGGCTTCGAACGCGACCACATCATGCCCGAACAGGCGGCCCGCTATGAAGCGGACGCCTGGGAAGAAAATATCCGCAACTATCTCGACACCGTTAGCCGGACAACCGTGGGCCAAGTGGCCAGTCATGCGCTCAATATCGAAACTCCACGCCTAGGCACATCCGAACAGCGGCGGATTGCTGCCGTGATGGAGAACCTGGGCTGGAAGCGCGGCAAGCGGGAAACCGGAGGTAGATTTTGGGTGAAGGTCTGACGCATGACGCACTATGACGCATTTTCCAATAGAGACCCGAATCCGAATCCAGGCCTTAATTGTAAAGTGCGTCATGTGCGTCATACGACAGGCCGCCCGACCTTCACCGTTCGCCCTGCAACCGCAACCGGGCGTCGACGCCATCCGCGCGCATGCGTCGACGCACTAACGTCGCTTGACCATGAACGGATCAATGGCGAGAACATTGAGTCAAAAGCTAGCGGTCTGAGATGGTTTCGATGAGATCAGTGGGGGGGTATGTTCGAAAAGAATCGTCAAAAAGCTATGACCGCCCAGCCTCTCACTCACACATTTTTTATTTGAAATGAAAATCCTAAGGACCGCAAACGAGGAAAGGAAATGCGTAAGAAGCCCGGGCCACCTGCCTACAAACCCACCGCCACCCAGCGCCGTCGTGTCATGCGCGGTATCGCGAGTGGCTTGACGCTGGAAGAACTCGCAACTGATCTCGGCATGGCCTACGGCACAATGCGCCGCGTGTTCGCTAATGAGATCAAAACGGCGCGTGTGCGTCTGATCCTCGATAACCTGGACCGGTTGCATGAAGCTGCCGACAGCGGAAATGTTTCGGCGATGAAAACATTGCTGCATATGATGCAGCGCTGGAGACCCGATCTTGAGGATGAAGAGGACGATGATGCCTGGGAGGATACTGTTCCTAACTTGAGCAGAAATCCGGAAATTCAGAATGGCAAAATTGCATGATTTGAGGATTAACGCCAATGCACGGCACATTTGATGGCGAGGAATTCGGTCAGGCGATTGTCGAGAGCATCAAGGCTTATGTGGATCGAGCTAAGGTTGCATTAAGAATTTTTCCACTGCATGCGTGAACGCTTCGGGCCGCTCGATATTGGATATGTGACCGGC
>DATDLC010000132.1:0-108132 GCA_036519515.1 Pseudolabrys sp.
GGGGCTTGTGTTCGGCGTCTGCCCGAGTGATTGCCTCATCGAGCGGAAGGTCTTTGTATATCTTAGTTCGGTT
The DNA here is from genome assembly GCA_036519515.1 of Pseudolabrys sp. Taxonomy (GTDB): domain Bacteria; phylum Pseudomonadota; class Alphaproteobacteria; order Rhizobiales; family Xanthobacteraceae; genus Pseudolabrys. The sequence goes on from DATDLC010000132.1 coordinate 74, forward strand.
GGCAGGCATGCGAGCTATTAAACCTCGAATGCGCATGCACTCGTCAAAGTCGATTTTAAGAATGGGCGTCTCATTACCGACAATTTCGCACAACAAATCGACTTGAGCGTGCTGCTTATCGAGCCATTTCTGACCCGTGCGGTTTTCAGCGGCATCCGCCTCTTTGAACTGCATGTACTGGGCGGCTACCTCACCGAACGTCACACTGGGTCGACGGGTCGGATCAAACTGATGGTCGAAAAACGTGTGCTGATGGTTATCGTCGAGGCGAGCGAGTTTTCGCTGGTCGAGTTCTAACAGGGCGCGACGGACAAATTCTGTGAACTCAGCATAGGGGACTCGTGGGTCGTCAATCGAGATGCCAGCGCGTTGAAGAATTTTCTGACCCGCGCCGTAGATGGTCTCGTCGGCTCGCGGATCGTCCCTGCTGCGAAGGATTTGATGGCCCAACTCGATATCGGCCTTGATGTCGGCCTTCTGCCGCTCGCTCTCTGGTGGGTCGACTATGAACTTTTCATGGCTACGCCGGTCGGTCCGCTCGACATATTCCTGCACGAGACGGATGACTTCGTTTGCCGAAAGCGGCGAGACAACGGCCGCTGGTGTGCCGTTCTTGGCTGATGCGACTGTGCTGGTCAGCGAGTTATCGACGGCCTCGAACTGGGTCGACCATTTCAGGTCTTCGACCGCACGCTGCTTCTTCGCCTCTTTGAGGCTGCTGGTCTGCAGCGAGAATTGAATGATGGATTTGCCGAAGCTCTCAACCAGGTGCAGCGGCACGCGTCGGCGATAATAAAATACGCCATTGCGTTTGGTCAGATGGTGCTGTGTGGACACTTTGCGAACCCCATGTGTATCACCGTTGTATGCCGTGGTGGGGTTCTAAGCGTTTGTTTTGACAGACCTAAAGCCCTGCAAGGATTTAGTCAAGGTTTGGTGGAGCCGAGGGGATTTGAACCCCTGACCTCCTCATTGCGAACGAGGCGCTCTCCCAACTGAGCTACGGCCCCGCCAAAGGGCAACGACAGATCTCGTCATTGCGCAAAATTACGGCGAGTGGCGCCATTTAGGACCAGGTATTTAGCGTGTCAAGGACACGCCGCGTTACCGGCAGTCGGCTTGTTCGCGGCCATTCGACCCGCTACTTTTGCGCCCGGTTTGCAGACGGAAGGATACTCATGCGCGCGATACTCGATATCATTCTGCTGGTTTTGCAGATTTACATCTGGCTCCTGATCGCGGCCGCAGTCCTGTCCTGGCTGATCGCCTTCAACGTGGTGAACACCCACAACCAGGTCGTGGCGACGATCGGTGAGTTCCTCTATCGCATCACCGAGCCGCTGTTGCGTCCGATCCGTTCGGTCTTGCCAAACCTCGGCGGCATCGATGTCTCGCCGGTGATCCTGATCCTGCTCATCCTGTTTCTCGAAAACGTCATCATCCGGTACATCTACCCGAACGTGTTCTAGCGAATGGCCGGCACGCCATGGTCGTTGACGGCCGATGGTGTCGTGCTCACGATTCGGCTGACGCCGAAAGGCGGCCGCGATGCCATCGATGGCGTTGACGTGCGGGCAGACGGGCATCCGGTGCTCGTGGCGCGCGTGCGCGCGGCGCCGGCGGACGGCGAGGCCAATCTGGCTCTCGTCCGATTGGTGGCAAAAGCGGTGGGCGTCCCACCGCGCGATGTCGCAATTGTTGCCGGCGCGACCGCCCGCCTCAAGCGGCTTCTGATATCGGGCGACGGTCCAAAGCTCATTGCGGCGCTGGAGAAAATTGCGCCGCCGCGCTAAGGCTTATTCCGTCGGGGCCGACGGGCAGAACATGAGTGCGCGTATCATCGATGGCAAGACAATCGCAGCCGACCTGCGCGGCAAGGTTTCGGATGCCGTGCACCGTCTCCGCCGCGACCGGGGCGTAGTGCCCGGTATCGCGGTTGTGCTGGTCGGTAATGATGCGGCAAGCGAAGTTTATGTCCGCAACAAATCCAAGGCCGTCGCGGAATCGGGCATGCGCGCCTTCGATTGCAAGCTCGCGGCATCGACCAGCGAAGCAGAGCTGCTCGATCGCATCGCGGCGCTCAATGCCGACGAGGACGTGAGCGGTATTCTGGTCCAATTGCCGCTCCCCAAGCAGATCGACGCGCAAAAAATCATCGCCGCCATCGATCTGGCGAAGGATGTGGACGGGTTTCATCCGGTCAATGTGGGCCGGCTCGCCAGCGGCTTGCCGGCGCTCGTACCGTGCACCCCGATGGGTTGCGTGATCCTGGCCAAGAATGTCCACGAAACGCTTGCGGGCCTTGAGACCGTGGTGATCGGCCGCTCGAATATCGTCGGCAAACCGGTGGCGCAGCTGCTGCTTGCAGAAAATGCGACAGTGACCATTACGCATTCGCGGACGAACGATCTTCCCTCCGTCTGCCGCCGCGCCGATCTACTCATCGCCGCCATCGGCCGCCCGGAAATGGTTCGCGGCGATTGGATCAAGCCAGGCGCGACCGTCATCGACGTGGGGATCAATCGTGTGCCCGGTGAGGGTGGAAAAACTCGGATTGTTGGCGACGTCGCCTATGCCGAAGCCATGCAAGTGGCGGGCGCCGTCACGCCAGCGCCTGGCGGTGTCGGCCCGATGACGATTGCGTGTTTGCTACTGAATACGTTACGTGCCGCGTGCGCGCAGAAGGGCTTGCCGGTACCGAAAGTCTGATTACGACTGCCAGGCGTAGGCGACCTTGTCGAGCGTTTTGGCGCCGAACCGTTCCGAGGAACGCGCGACCGCACGGCCACCCAGAGCGCGATAGAACTCCATAGCCGGCTCGTTGTCCGAAAGCGCCCATACGACAAGGCTCTTAAGACCGCTTTGATTCAGGTCCTTGCGCGCGGCGGAAAACAGCCGACGGCCGAACCCGAGGCCCTGGAATTCCGGACGCAGGTAGATTTCGTAGACCTCGCCGTCATAGAAAAGGCTGCGCGCACGGTTGCGACCGTAGTTCGCGTAGCCGGCGATGCGGTCGCCGAATTGAAGGATGGTGATGCGGCTGCCCTTGCGGATCGCCGAGTCCCACCAATCCGGGCCGCGGCGGTTGATCAGCTTGTCAAGCTCGTTGCCCGGGATGATGCCCTGATAGGCTGCGCGCCAAGCCTCGTCGTGAGTCTCCGCCACGTCGACTGCGTCGGAAGACTTCGCGCGGCGAATCTCTATGAGGGTCGTGGTCATTGTGGGAATAGAAGCAATGAACTTTCCGGCCTTCAAGCCCCATCGTTAATGATGGGTTAATGGTGTGGATTACTGGTCACACGCGCGAAAACTCCAGCAGCGATGGCGAAAAAATGACGTTCACGGATTCGTTGCGGGCGAATCCGGTCAATTCCGCGACCCGCGCGGAAGGCGGGGAGCCGCTTCCGGCAGCCTTCGCGGAGGTAAGTGATTCGAATCTGATTCGCGCCAGGTCGGCGGGCAGTCGTTCAGACCGCCTCGGCCTCTTTCTTGCGCTCTTCTTTTTTGCGGTCGTTCTCGTCCAGAAGCTTCTTGCGCAACCGGATCGACTTTGGAGTCACCTCGACCAGCTCGTCGTCCTCGATATAGGCCAACGCCTTTTCCAGCGTCATGCGGATCGGCGGGGTAAGACGCACGGCTTCGTCCTTGGAGGTGGTGCGGATATTGGTGAGCTTCTTGCCCTTGAGTACGTTGACGATGAGATCGTTGCCGCGCGTGTGCTCGCCGACAATCATGCCGTTGTAAACCTTCCAGCCGGGCTCGATCATCATGGGGCCGCGATCCTCCAGGTTCCACAGGGCGTAAGCGACCGCATCACCTCTGTCGTTGGAGATGAGGACGCCATTGCGCCGGCCCTGAATGGGCCCCTTGTACGGTGCATAGGCGTGGAAAAGCCGATTCATGATCGCGGTACCGCGCGTATCGGTCAGCAATTCCCCCTGATAACCGATGAGCCCGCGCGTCGGCGCATGGAAGACGAGACGCAGCCGACCGCCGCCCGACGGCTTCATTTCCATCATGTCAGCTTTGCGTTCCGCCATCTTCTGCACGACGATGCCGGAATGCTCCTCGTCGAGATCAATGACGACCTCTTCGATCGGCTCCAGCACTTCGCCGGTGGCGGCGTCTTCCTGCAACAGGACCTTTGGACGCGATACTGATAGTTCGAACCCTTCGCGCCGCATGGTTTCGATCAGGATGCCGAGCTGCAGCTCGCCCCGACCGGCAACTTCCATGGAATCCTTCTCGTCGGATTCGCGTACGCGAAGTGCCACATTGCCTTCTGATTCTCGTAGCAGGCGGTCGCGGATCATGCGGCCGGTGACCTTGTCGCCTTCGGTTCCGGCGAGGGGAGAGTCGCTGACGCGAAAGATCATCGCCAAAGTCGGCGGATCGATCGGCTGGGCGGGAAGGGGCGTTTCGACCGACGGGTCGCAGATCGTCATCGCCACAGTCGCGTTTGGCAGTCCGGCAATCGCAACAATGTCGCCGGCTTCCGCCTCGTCCACGGCCGTGCGCTCAAGCCCGCGGAATGCCAGCAGCTTGGTGATGCGGCCGCTCTCGATGAGCTTGCCATCATGATCGAGCACCTTCACCGGCTGGTTGGGCTTGACCGAACCTGAGGTGATGCGGCCGGTGACGATGCGGCCGAGATAAGGGTTGGCTTCGAGGATAGTGCCAAGCAGACGGAACGGCCCGTCTTCCACTACCGGGGGCTTGACGTGGCGCAGCACCAGATCGAACAGCGGCTTCATGCCATCACCGTGCGATCCATCCAGGCTCGTCGCCATCCAGCCCTGTTTGGCTGAGCCATAAAGGATGGGGAAATCGAGCTGCTCCTCGGTAGCGTCGAGCGCAGCGAACAGATCAAACACTTCGTTGAGGACCTGCGTTGGGCGCGCATCGGCGCGGTCCACCTTGTTGATGACCACGATGGGCTTGAGACCCATCTTGAGCGCCTTGGACACCACGAATTTTGTCTGCGGCAGTGGGCCCTCGGCGGCGTCAACCAGCACAAGCGCGCCGTCCACCATGTTCAGAATGCGCTCAACTTCACCGCCGAAATCGGCGTGGCCGGGCGTGTCGACGATATTGATGCGAGTGTCCTTCCACACCACCGAAGCCGCCTTGGCGAGGATCGTGATACCGCGTTCGCGCTCGAGGTCGTTTGAATCCATGGCGCGTTCGATCACGCGCTGGTTCTCGCGGAACGCGCCGGATTGCTGCAGCAGGCGGTCGACCAGGGTTGTCTTGCCGTGGTCGACGTGCGCGATGATGGCGACGTTGCGAAGGTCCATGAGGTTCCTGAAACCAAGCGCGGGCCCAAACAGGGGGCCCGCGACTCTGTTGCGGCGCAATATAGTCACGCGTGGCCAGGATGCAACCTCAGTCGGACCGGTTTCGCCGCCGGGGTAAACCACGCAATCGGGGGCGGCTTGCGTTAACAAAGCCGTCGGGTTTGCTAGCCGAGCTTCGGATCGAGCGTTTTCGCCCACGCGCGCGATCGTCCAGGTCCTTGAGCGTGACGGTCATTTGCTGACTGGTCCCATCGATTGCGACATGTCCGAAGAACTGCATGCCTTCACTCGGCGGCAGGTTCTGGCCTTGCTCTTTGCTCGGAGCCTTTATGTAGGCGAGCTGCGGTCCGAAAGTCATGTCGAGCGCATTAGGGCCGAATGTGCCCGCGTGGAGCGGACCGGAGACAAATTCCCAGAACGGCTCGATCCTGGAATACCGCCTTGTTCGGATCGTAGTAGTGGGCCGCGGTGTAGTGCACGTCGGCAGTGATCCAGACCGTGTTGCGCACGCCCGTGCGCTTGATGAATGACAGCAGATCGGCGATCTCAAGCTCGCGTCCGCGCGGTGGGCCGTCATCGCCTTGCGCGACCGCCTCAACGCCCCATTTGCGGTCGACATCATAGACAACCAACAGGCTGATAGGCATGTCGGCCGCGATGACCTTCCAAGTTGCGCGCGAGTTCGCCAACCCCAATTTGAGCCAGGCGATCTGCGTTGGACCGAGGAAATAGGCGGCGGGGCCATAACCGTCTTCTTTACTCTCGCCATTTGGTCCGCGGTAGCTGCGCATATCGAGCATGAACACATCGAGCAATGGACCGTAGGAGATCTTGCGATAGACCCGTCCCGGTTCGCTCTCTGCGTCGTGCGCAGCGGCATGTACTCGTGGAACGCCCGCGCGGCGCGGGCTGAAAGCGATGATGCGTTCTTCTCGATGTATTTCTTCCGCTGATGCTCGGCGCGCGTGAGCGGTTCGCCCGGCCACCAGTTATTGGTAACCTCGTGATCGTCCCATTGCGCGAACATGGGAATCTCGGCGTTGAACGCGAGCACGTTTTTGTCGAGCAGGTTGTATTTGTAGTTTCCGCGGAACTCGGCCAGCGTTTCCGCCGGCTTCGATTTGTCCTCGGTAACGACATTCCGCCACACCTGCCCGTTCGGCATCTTCTGTTCTGTCGCGATCGGCGCGTCGGCGTAGATGGTGTCACCGTTGTGGATGAAAAAGTCAGGGCGATCCTTCAGCATGGTCGCGTAGGTGCGCATGCCGCCGCGCGACTCATCGATGCCCCAGCCCTGTCCGGCGGTGTCGCCCGACCACACAAAACTGACAGAGCGCCGGTCGTTCGGCGCGGTACGGAAACGGCCGACTTTTGGTTCGCCGGCAACAGTCGGTGAAGCGAGATCTTGAAAGCGCACACGGTAGAAGATGTCCTGTGCGGGTGGCAAATTTTCCAGCAGAAGTTTGCCGGTGAAATCGCTCTCCGGCAGCGCGTCGACAAAGGCGACGTTGCGGGCGTCCTTGAAACTGTCAGTCGTTGCGATCTCGACCAACATTCGTGAAGGTCTGTCGGCACGCGCCCAGATGACCCCGGAATCAGCCGAGACGTCTCCGGATTACAGGCCATGCGTGATCAGGGGATGGTCGTTGGCGCGGCTGATAAATGGGCGAGCTATGCCTCCGATCGTCGTGAGCGCTGTTGCAGCCGCGCTCGTTGCCATGAACCGCCGGCGCGTTGCAGACGATCCGATCCGTATCGCCATCGAGGCCTCCCCTTATCAGTTGAGCGCAAAGCTTGGTCGGGGTCGCTGACAAATCGTCGACGCCTGTGTGACCGATCGATGACAGCGGGCTAAATCCTGTGCGTAAGCTATCAACGTCTATGTTTTGCCGGGAAGCGGCCGAGAGAGGCGTCGCGCGCTTTGATCGGATCTCGGCTGCATCGTTATCGCCCAAAGCGTCCGATCATCGACATCCTTGAGCGTCACCGTCAACGTCTCGGTTGCGCCGTCGATTGCCACGTGGGCAAAGAACTGCAGGCCGAAGCTCGGGGCGAGGTTGTCACCTTGCTCACGGCTTGCTGCGCTTTGAAAAACGACTGGCGGGCCGAAGGTCCGTTCAAGAGCGCATGGCGTCCAGGTCCCGGCGTGAATAGGACCGGAAACGAATTCCCAAAATGGCTCGAAGTCCTGGAACATTGCGTAATTCGGATCGAAATAATGTGCGGCTGTATAGTGCAGATCAGCAGTGATCCATATTGTATTGCGAATAGCCGCTTGGTGCATGAACGACAGCAGGTCGGCGATTTCAATGCCGCGGCCAAGTGTGCAGAGGCGTCTGGCGCGTTATCTGCAATCGTCCCAAGCGGAGTATCGGATGCGATGACCTTCCAGGTTGCCAAGGAGCGCTTGAGCTCGCGCTTGAGCCAAGAGAGCTGAACGGGACCGAACAGGTGCGCGTCAGGGCCGTATTCGGTTGTCGGGTGCTCGTTCGGGCCGCGGTAGCTGCGCATATCGAGCACGAACAGATCGAGCAGTGGACCGTAGGAAATTTTCCGATAGATGCGACCCGGTTCGGCCGGACTGTACCGTAACGGCATGAACTCATGAAAAGCACGACATCCGCGCGCGGCGAGAAGGAGCGCGCTTTTGGTGTTGTAGCCGCGACGATCGAATGCCTCGCCCGGCCACCAATCCTCCATGACTTCGTGATTGTCCCATTGGGCAAAAATGGGAACTTCGGCGTTGAAGTCGCGCAAATTCTCGTCAAGCAAGTTGTATTTGTAATTTCCGCGATAGTCGTTGAGGCTCGTCGCGACGTTGCTCTTTTCCTCGGTGACGATATTGCGCCAGGTCTCGCCGTTCGGCAGCGTTTGCTGCGTCGGCACCGTGCAGTCCGCATAAATGCTGTCGCCGCAGTGGACAAAGAAGTCAGGCCGACTGTGAAGCATCGTCCGGTATGTACGCATGCCACCGCGCGACGGATCGATACCCCAGCCCTGGCCCGCAGTGTCTCCCGACCAAACGAAAGATATCGACCGTCGATCGGTCGAAGCAGTACGAAAACGTCCAATGACCGCGTCACTGACGGCTTGCGGCGACCACAAATCCTGAAATCGCAACCGATAGAATATGTCCTGTCCGGGCGGCAGGTCTTCGATCAACGCCTTGGCGGTAAAATCCGTCTCGGGCAGCGCATCCACGAACGATGCGTGGCAAATATCTTTGAAGCTGTCCGTGGCCGCTTCGATCAACATGCGCGCGGGTCGGTCCGCGCGCGCCCATACCATCCCTGAGTCGACCGATACGTCACCCGATTGCACGCCGTGCGTTATGATCGGCCGTTGCGGCGAAAGACTGAAAGCCGGGGCTGCGATGGACGCTGCGCTTGCGGAGGCAAGAATCGTCATAAACCGGCGACGCGTTGTCGCGTTGCCGGCGCGCAAGCGCCCGGGCATGAAATGGCCTTTCCGCCGAATCACCGCGGAGGGTGGACGCGTTTTCTGACAGCCGGAAAAAGATTAAACGACGGGTTTGTGACTCCGGGCGGTCAAGCGCCCGCCGGACGGCTCCATGGCCCGATGCGCACGCCTTTCGGCAAGGCTTTCTGCAACATCATCATCTCGGCGATGGTCTCGCTGGTGACGAGACCCACGAGTCTGCCACGCGCGTCGGTAACGCCCACCGCGGGCACCGATTTTTGCTGCAGCAGCTTGAATGCCTGTTCCAGGGTCGCGCGATGACTGATGATCGGTATCTCCGCGGTCATCGCGTCGGCGACGTGCACATCCGGACCTCGCGTCTTGATGGCGCGGATCAGGTCAGCACGGCCGAGGACCCCCACCGGCTTACCGGCGGCGTTAACGACGGGAAACTCTCCCTGGCTCGTCTGCAACAGGGTTTGCACAGCCTCGTCGATCTGTGCCTCAGGTGACAGAGTGGCGAATTGCGTCATCATGGCGTAGCTCACCGGGACACCGCGCGAGGCCGCGCGCAAGGCGACCATGTGCGCCTCCGAAGAGGCGGCGAGATAGACGAAGATCGCGATGAAGATCAGAATCGGATTGAACAGCAGGCCGATGAAGCCGAGCGCGAATGCAACAAATTGTCCGATCCCTGCAGCGATTTCAGTTGCGCGCACGTAACCGAGGCGGGTCGCCAGCAAGGCTCGTAGAACCCGCCCGCCGTCCATCGGAAACGCAGGTATCATATTGAAGAGCGCGAGAAACAGATTGACCGCCGCCAGGCGGTCGACCAGTGGGATCTTCAGATTGTCGACGGCCGCCGCGGCGCTCGGCTGCAACTGCGCATCGAACAGAACCATCAGGACCGCCATGATCACGATGTTGACCATCGGGCCGGCGATGGCGATGAGGAATTCCTCCCATGGTTCTTCGGGAATACGCTCAAGCTGCGCCACTCCGCCTATCGGCAGCAAGGTCACGTAAGGCGTGGGCACGTCGAAGGCGCGGGCCGTCAGGATGTGGCCGAACTCGTGCAGCAGCACGCACAGAAACAGCAAAACCATGAAAACGAGGCTGTCCAAGGCGGTGGCCGCGCCACCGGAGGCGTAGCTGGCGGCGAAAATCCACGCGAGAAACAACAGGAAGGTGAGGTGTACGCGGACGACGGTCCCCGCCACCTTGCCGATATTCAATGACCAGGACATGGATGCCTCGTATGGCCGGGATCGACCCGGAAAAGGTAGTATCGGTGCGGACCCATTGCGAGGGTCGCGCGTTCGCTGCAAATGAGGCTCAGATCATGGCGCAAAAATTGAGCGGTGAAGCCCGAAAAACCGCGCTCGCGCGGCTCAACGGTTGGTCCGAGGTGTCCGGCCGGGACGCCATCACGAAAAAATTCGTCTTCAAGGATTTCAACCAGGCCTTCGGCTTCATGGCCCGCGCGGCGTTGATCGCGGAAAAAATGGATCACCATCCGGAATGGTTCAATGTCTACAAGACCGTTGACGTGACGCTCTCCACCCATGATGCCGGGGGCCTGACCGAGTTGGACGTGAAGCTTGCCGAGGCCATGGATAGGGTCGCGGCTGGCTAGCGTTCTCGGAAAAGGAACCTAAACCGCTCCTTGCCAAGGACCGGGTCGCTAACCACATTGCAGGCCATGACAGTCGTACAGTCCGCATTCGGACCAGATAAATCAGAGGAAAGCGCGCTTCGCGACCAGTTCTGGCGCAAGGCGCGCCGCGTGGCTGCGTCGATTCCGTTCGCCGAGGACTTGCTGACCGCCTACTACTGCGCGTTCGATCGCGCCACACCGATGCCGGTAAAAGCGACGCTGGTCGGTGCACTGGCGTATTTCGTCATGCCGGTAGATGCCATTCCCGACGTGGTGCCGCTGCTTGGCTTTACGGACGATGCCGCAATGCTGGCGGCAGCCATCAATTTGATTGCAAGCCACATTCGTCCCGAACATCGTGTGGCCGCCAAAGACAAGCTTGAGGAATTTTCCAGATCGTAGATTTGCCTACGAAGCAGGTCTAAGGCCTCAAGATCACTTTACCCATCACCTGCCGCGCGGCAATTGCCTTGAGCGCGTCCCGCGCCTGGGCGAGCGGGTAGACTGCGTGCACGTGCGACGACAATTTTCCCTCCACGCACCACGCCAACAATTGTTTCGTGTTGGCGCGGTGGCCTTCGGGATCGCGCTCGATGAACGACCCCCAGAAGACACCGAGTACATCGCAGCCTTTCAACAGCACGAGATTGAGCGGCAGCTTGGGAATGTCTCCAGCGGCAAAGCCGACGACCAGAAAACGTCCTTGCCAGGCGATCGAGCGAAGCGCGGGCTCCGTGTAGGGCCCGCCCACCGGATCATAGATCACATCGACGCCGCGCCCGTCGGTGACACGGCGCAAGGCTTCCTTGAGATCGTCGCCGCTGTAATTGATGCCGACATCCGAGCCATGCTTTTTCGCAAAAGCGAGTTTCTCGTCCGACGAGGCACACGCAATCACGCGTGCGCCCATGATTTTGCCAAGCTCGACAGCCGCAAGACCTACACCGCCAGCCGCCCCGAGTACCGCCAGCGATTCTCCGTTCTTGAGTGCTGCACGATCCTTGAGTGCGTGAAAGGTGGTGCCGTAAGTGATGCAGATACCTGCGGCGCGGTCGAAATCGAGCGCGTCGGGAATTTTGACGAGTTTGTCGATGCTCAGCGCCACGCGTTCGCGTGCCGCACCATAAGTCATGTAACCGAGCACACGATCGCCGACTTTGAACGAGGTGATGCCTGGGCCAAGACTCTCGATTGTACCGGCGAACTCGGCAGCCGGTGAAAAAGGCGGTTCCGGCTTGAACTGGTATTTGCCGGCAATGATCAGTGTGTCGAAAAAGTTCAGCGCCGCCGCATGAATTTTTATGACTGCCTGGCCAGGGCCGGGCTGAGGCTCGGCGATGTCGGCTAGTTCGAGGTCATCGGGCTTTCCATAACGAGTGCAAAGCAGGGCTTTCATGGCGGTCCAGGTCGTTCGTGCAGCGCGATTTCTACCACGCCAGCGGCAATGTGCCGGTACCTTTCACCGGTGGGTATCGCCTTCACATTGCCGATTTTCGCTCCTAATGAGCTAATATCCACCCGATTCCCGACGCATCACCGGTAGGGCCCGATGAACACCACTGCTTTATTCCGCATTTGCGTTGGTCTGTTGGCCGTGGGCGCTTTCAACGCCTCTGCCAGTGCGCAACAGCAACAGAAAAGCGCTCCACCTGCTGCACAACAAAAGAACGCTCCTGCCGCCGCACAGCAGAAGAACAATGCACCCGCCGCCGCACAGAAGAAATCCCCCAGTCCCACCGATTCGGCCGTATTGCTCGGCCAGTTCGGCGAGTGGGGCGCATACAGGGCGACTCCCGGCGGAAAGAAAATCTGCTTCGCGCTTTCCAAGCCGACCTCCGCCATCAGCGAGCCTTCAAGCCGCACGCGCGATGCCTCGTATGCCTTCGTTTCAACGCGGCCATCGGAGAAGGTGAAGAACGAGGTGTCGGTGATTGTCGGCTACCCGCAGAAACCGGGTCACGACGCCACCGCCGCCATCGGCTCTTCGACTTACGCCATGTACACCCAGAATGAAGGGGCCTGGGTGAAGAACGCAGCCGAAGAACCGCAAATGGTGGAAACTATGCGCCGAAGCTCCGACTTTGTCGTCAAGAGCGAGTCCGCGCGCGGCACCAAAACCACCGACACCTACTCACTCAAGGGCATCGCGCAAGCACTCGACAGGGTCGCGGAGGAATGCAAGTGAGCCATAAGGGCCGTCGCCGCCGGGCGCCATCTGTGGCAAGACCCGGTGATCCCGATTAGATAGACTATGTCTTCATCGGATCACAGCTGCCTGGTATGACCTTGTCATTACAAGACATCGACCTCATCGAGAAAACGCCGCTTGAACGCTACGTCGCGCCCGAAAAGCCGTCGTTGATCGGCTTTACGAGAGCGCAACTTTCTGATGCGCTCGGGTCAGTTGGCGTGCCGGAAACGCAGCGCAAGATGCGCGTTCAGCAGCTTTGGCACTGGATATATTTTCGCGGGCTCACGTCGTTCGACGAAATGAGCAGCGTGTCAAAGGAACTGCGCGGCGCGCTGGCCGATCGGTTCACGCTGGCGAGACCCGAAGTCGTCGCCGAGCAGGTCTCGGTTGACGGAACGCGCAAATGGCTTCTGCAGCTGCCCGGCGAAGTGCCGGGGGAGCGGCCGCACGAAGTCGAGTGCGTTTATATTCCCGACACCGAACGCGGGACCCTGTGTGTCTCAAGTCAGGTCGGGTGCACGCTCAATTGCAGCTTCTGCCACACAGGCACCCAGCGGCTGGTGAGGAACCTGACGGCAGGAGAAATCGTCGGCCAGATTATGGCCGCGCGCGATCGCCTCGGCGACTGGCCGGGCGGAACACGGCCGACCGATGGCGTGGTGCCAGGTGGCGAGCGCTGCATCACCAACATCGTGATGATGGGAATGGGTGAGCCCCTCTACAACTTTGACGCGGTACGCGACGCGCTCCTCATCGTGGCTGACGGCGAGGGTATCGCCATTTCCAAGCGACGGATCACACTGTCCACCTCCGGAGTCGTACCCAACATCGCGCGCACGGGTGCCGAAATAGGCTGCATGCTGGCGGTCTCGCTCCACGCCGTGGGCGATGAACTCCGCAATGACCTCGTGCCCCTCAATCGCAAATATCCGATCGCTGAGCTGCTGGAAGCTTGCCGGAATTATCCGGGGGTTTCCAACGCCAAGCGCATTACCTTCGAGTACGTCATGCTCAAGGACGTGAACGATTCCATCGAGGACGCCAAGGCGCTGGTTCGTTTGCTCAAAGGCATCCCCGCCAAGATCAATCTGATCCCTTTCAATCCGTGGCCGGGCACGCGATACGAATGCTCGGATTGGGGACAGATCGAGAAGTTCTCGCAGGTCGTGTTCGACGCCGGTTATGCCTCGCCCGTCCGAACGCCGCGCGGGCGCGACATTCTGGCGGCCTGCGGTCAGCTCAAGAGTGCAACCGAAAAATTATCCGTGCGAGAACGCATGGCGTTGCGCGCCATGGCCATGGTGGAGTAACGGCACCGATTTAATTTCAAGGGAAAGTATTATGTCTCTGCTCGGTCGGATTGTTGTGATCATCTTTGCGCTCCTCGTCGCTATCGTGGCGGCCGGCATTACTCTGGCGGCCGGCATTGTCCTACCCGAATGGCAAGTCATGGATTCCGACCCAATCGAACGGGTGACCTTTTTCTTCGCTGCTTTTTTCGCCACAACCTTCGTCGGCGCAGTTGCCTTCCTGCCGGCCATATTGGCCATTGTTATCGCTGAGGCCGCGCGCTTGCGGAGTTTTCTCTACTACGGAGTCGGCGGCGCACTGGTCGGACTGGCTTCCTACTACGGCACCGATATTTCCGTGCGGCTGGAAAACACCACTGATGTCACGCCCGTGGCCAACGCCTTGCAACTCGCGGCCGCAGCCGGGATCATCGGCGGCCTGGTTTATTGGCTGATTGCCGGCCGTAGCGCAGGCCGATGGCGCGAACTGCAGACGTCAAACGCTGCATAGTCCGGAATTGGAGTTCGTCGACTTTTCATTTTGTGGCGCGTCGGGTAGACGAACCCCACATGAACCGCACCGGACTGCTAATCGCGCTTGCCATTGCCGTCGTCGCCGGCGTGGTATTCGGTCTTTATCCCGAAATCGATTTGCGCATTGCGAGCTATTTCTACGGCATCGAGGATGCCGGCCACAACAAATTCGCGTTCCGCCTTTATCCGCCGTTGATGCTGGCGCGCAATTTCGGTCTCTGGATCGGAACTGCGCTTGTAGCGCCGGCTGTGGCCGCGCTCGCGATCAAACTGATTTTTCCCAAACGCAAGTTGTTGATGTCCGGACGGGCGGTGGTTTTCCTGATCGCAACCATGGTTCTGGCGCCAGGTTTGATGGCGAACGTACTGCTCAAGGATCATTGGGGCCGTCCACGTCCGATCGACGTAACGCAATTCGGCGGCAACGAACATTTTATGGCCTGGTGGGATCCGCGTGGCGATTGTGCGTCGAACTGCTCATTTGTTTCCGGCGATGTGACGGGCGCCTTCTGGACGGTGGCGCCGGCGGCATTGGCTCCGCCGCAGTGGCGTGCGCTCGCATATGGTGCGGCACTCGCGCTCGGGACGGCGATGGCGGCGATGCGCGTGATGGCCGGCGCTCATTTTCCGTCTGATGTCATATTTGCCGGTGTATTCACTTTTCTCATCGTGTGGATCGTTTACGCCCTGATCTACCGCTGGCCCCGGACGCGCCTTTCGGATGATGGCGTCGAGCGCGCGCTCGAACGCGCAACTTTGCCGGTCTACGATTCAATCGCCGCGTTACTGGGTCGAAAGCCCAAATAGCGCGGTTAACCGGTTAGAAAACCCGGACCAGGACGCACTTTGCGCCGCATACCTTTCGCCCTATAGTCCGCCGCGTTTTTCAATGCGGTAGTTCATCGATGGTCGACGTCAAGCCGAAGAAGACTGTAAAGAAAGTCGTTCTCGCCTATTCCGGCGGGCTCGACACCTCCATTATCTTGAAGTGGCTGCAGACCGTTTATGGCTGCGAGGTCGTCACTTTTACAGCCGACCTCGGTCAGGGCGAGGAGCTCGAGCCGGCCCGGCAGAAAGCGCTGCTGCTTGGCATCAAAAAAGAAAACATCTTCGTCGAGGATCTGCGCGAAGAATTCGTGCGCGATTATGTATTTCCGATGTTTCGGGCCAATGCGCTGTATGAAGGCCAGTATCTGCTCGGCACTTCGATCGCGCGGCCGCTGATCGCCAAAAAACAGATCGAGATTGCGGAAAAAGTCGGCGCCGACGCCGTGGCGCACGGCGCAACCGGCAAGGGCAACGATCAGGTTCGGTTTGAACTCACCTACTATGCGCTCAAGCCTGACGTGACGGTAATCGCGCCGTGGCGGGAATGGGACCTGACCTCGCGCAGCAAGCTCATCGAATTCGCCGAGAAGCATCAAATTCCGATCGCCAAGGACAAACGAGGCGAAGCGCCATTTTCGGTCGACGCCAATCTCCTGCACACTTCGTCGGAAGGTAAGGTGCTGGAGGATCCCGCCCAGGACGTGCCGGATTACGTCTTTTCCCGCACGGTCGATCCGGAGAAGGCGCCGGACAAGCCGACCTGCATCACGATCGACTTCGAGCGTGGCGACGCGGTTGCCGTTGACGGCAAGAAGATGTCGCCGGCCGCATTGCTCAAGCAGCTCAATGATCTCGGCCGTACCAATGGCATCGGCCGGCTCGATCTTGTCGAGAACCGCTTCGTCGGCATGAAGTCACGCGGCATGTACGAGACCCCGGGTGGCACGATTTTGCTTGCCGCTCATCGAGGCATCGAATCGATCACCCTCGATCGTGGCGCGGCTCATCTCAAAGACGAACTGATGCCGAAGTATGCGGAGCTTGTTTACTACGGCTTCTGGTTCGCGCCAGAACGGGAAATGCTGCAGGTGGCGATCGACAAAAGCCAAGAATTCGTCACTGGTCGGGTCAAGCTCAAGCTTTACAAAGGCAACGTCACGGTTGTCGGCCGCGAGAGCAAATATTCCCTCTACGACCAGGAATTGGTAACTTTCGAGGAAGGCGCGGTGGCGTACGACCACCGCGACGCCGAGGGATTTATCAAACTCAACGCTTTGCGCTTGCGGACGCTCGGGCAGCGGCGACGCAAGTTGAAGCTCGATTGAACCACCTTGCTTCGGGAACGGCTGATGGTGTGTTGCGCAGCAAGATTGTGTCTGCTGTCGACGCTCGCCGTGTCTCTTCTCGCTTGTTCGTCGGATAAAAAGCAGGCGGAAGAGAATCCGAATATCTTTCCGGCAGACTACAAGAACGAGATTCTGACCACAATGACCAACTCGCTCGATGATCCGACCAACATCCGCAGTGCATATATCACCGATCCGTTCATCAGATCGGCGGGCAAGGAAGAGCGTTACGTGGTTTGTGTGCGTTCCGATTCCCGAAATCTCACCAAGCATTACACCGGCATCAAGGATCGCATCGGCTTTTTCTACGGCGGTCATCTCAACCAATTGATTGACGCAACGAAAGAGCAGTGCGGAAATGTCGCCTACAAGCTTTTCCCAGAGCTCGAGAAATTGTGCCAAGCCAAGAAATGCGACTAGGTGCCGGCGTGATCATCAGTGCGAACTGTCGGCCTGGATGGTCTCGGCCTCAGGAGTTCTAAGCTCCGGCATCAATGGGCGTTGCGGCGCTGCTTATCCGCAATCTCGGCGGCAACTTTCTGCATCTGCACGAAACGTATCGGCGTTACCGGGTGCGTCCTGGCGGTCCGAATCGCGTCGGGACTTTCCAGCGAAAATGTTCGTCAGAATTCTTCTGCTCCGGTGAGATCGTAGCCGGCCCGCGCAGCGTAGTAGGCGCCGACGTAGTCGGCCTCCCGTTCGAAGTCCACGCTGAATGCGCGCTCGCCGGCGCGGGCGAATTGTCGGGCAAATATGCCGCCGGTCCATATTCTGCCAAGGATCAGGCCGGCATCGATTGCCGCTCCGCCGGCCCATCCGAGAACCTGGTTGGCCCGTTGCTTTTCCAGATGGCCGAGATTGGCATGCGCAAGCTCATGTCCGAGCACAAGCGCAAGCTGCGCATCGGTTCGAGCGATCCGCATGATGCTCGTGTGAATAACTATTCTGTCTCCGGTCGTAAAAGCGTTCGGTGAGGAATCGCTGATCAGTTCGACTGGGATGGCGCAGGCCATCACCGGAGTGACCGTGCGGACTTCATCGACTCCATCGCGGCGGACCAGGACCCGGATTGGCCGCTCGCCGTTGTTGCCGACAAAGCGATTGATCCACCCAGCCGTTTCCGTGTGCGGCACAGCTTCATTGTCGAATGTCAGGAGATGGTCGCCGGCTTTGATTCCTGCAGCGGCGGCCGGTGAGGTCTCGGCAGCCGATAATACGGTTGCTCTTGTCCAGCTCACCGACAGTGCCTCATGAAAGAATGTTTGCGCGGCAAGCTCGGCACCGTGCCCGCGTCCAAGCCGATTTGCGCCGATCGATTTTTGCAGTCGCGGTGATTGGCGACGCGGATGCGGAACGCGACATTGTTGAGGCGCCCGCGTTGGGCAAAGTAGTCGCGGATGTGGTCGACCTGTTGCCTGCGCTGCTCGGCCTCAATCTCTTCGGAGGCCAATGGCGGTAGTTTCGAGATCGGCCCGCAAGCCACGCAAAGCAGACTGCTCGCGACCAGAAACGTCGAACGCTAACGCCACGCACAAACCTCACGCAAGGCAGCCAATCTGCACCAGGCTGTGCGTTTCTTCAATCTGAAGTTGTATAATGTTTTACAGACAACTTACTGTAATAGCTGAAAACTAGAGCTGCCGGTCAACCAGTGCTTTTTTCAGTGTGGCGATTTCTTTCGCCGGGTTGAGACCCTTCGGGCACGCCTTTGAGCAATTCATGATGGTGTGGCAGCGATAAAGTCGGAACGGGTCTTCGAGATTGTCGAGACGCGCGCCCGTCGCTTCGTCGCGACTATCCTGAACCCAGCGGTTGGCCTGCAGCAGCGCCGCCGGTCCGAGATAGCGATCGGAATTCCACCAATAGCTCGGGCACGACGTCGAGCAGCAGGCACAGAGGATACACTCGTACATGCCGTCGAGCTTGGCGCGATCATGGTGGCTTTGCCTCCACTCTTTCTCCGGCACCGGCGTCGTCGTCTGCAGCCACGGTTCGATGGACGCATATTGCGCGTAAAAATTCTTCAGATCGGGCACGAGGTCCTTGACCACGGGCTGGTGCGGCAATGGATAAATTCTCACCGGAGCACGCGCGTCGTCGATAGCCTTCGTGCAAGCAAGCGTGTTGGTGCCATCGATATTCATGGAACATGACCCGCACACGCCCTCACGGCACGAGCGACGGAAGGTCAATGTCGGATCGACATTGTTCTTGATCCAGATCAGCGCGTCGAGAACCATCGGTCCGCAGTCGTCGCGATCGACGAAATAGGTGTCGATGCTCGGATTCTGTCCATCGTCGGGGTTCCAGCGGTAGATCCGAAATTCGCTCACATGCGTTGCGTGCGACGTGCGCGGCCATTTCCTGCCTTCGGTGATCTTGGAATTTTTCGGCAAAGTAAATTCGACCATGGCGGATTTCCGTCAATAAACGCGCGCTTTCGGCTCGATGTAGGCGACATCGTTGGTCAGCGTGTAGGTGTGAACCGGGCGGTAATCGAGCTTCACTTTGCCCTTCTCATCCATCCACGCCAGCGTGTGCTTCATCCAGTTTTTGTCGTCGCGTTCGGGATAGTCTTCGCGTGCATGCGCGCCGCGGCTTTCGGTCCGGTTTCTTGCCGAATCCATGGTAACGACGGCCTGCGCGATGAGATTGTCTAGTTCCAGTGTTTCGATCAGATCGGAATTCCAGATCAGCGATCGGTCGGTCACGTGAACGTCGGTCATACCTTGATAGACGTCATGAATTCGCTTGTGCCCCTGATCCAGCACCTCTCCGCTGCGGAACACCGCGCAATCTTCCTGCATCACCCTCTGCATGTTGAGTCTCAGCTTGGCGGTCGGTGTCCCGCCAGAGGCGTTGCGGAACTTGTCCAGTCGCGACAACGACATTTCGGCCGAATCCTTCGGCAAGTCGGGCTGCGTGTCGCCGGGCGTCAACACGTCGGCGCAACGCAGCGCCGCGGCGCGACCAAAGACCACCAGATCGATCAATGAGTTCGAGCCAAGTCGATTGGCGCCATGCACCGAGACGCAGGCGGCTTCCCCAAGTGCCATCAATCCGGGGATGACCGTGTCTTCTTGGCCGTTCTTTTTGGTCAACGCTTCGCCATGATAGTTCGTGGCGATGCCGCCCATATTGTAGTGCACGGTCGGGAGGACCGGGATCGGCTCCCGCGTCACGTCGACATTGGCAAATATCCGCGCCGTTTCGCTGATGCCGGGCAAGCGCTCATGCAGCACGGCAGGATCGAGATGATCGAGATGCAAGAACAGATGGTCCTTGTCCTTGCCGACCCCGCGGCCCTCGCGAATTTCGACCGTCATTGCCCGCGAAACCACATCGCGAGAGGCGAGATCCTTTGCCGATGGGGCGTAGCGCTCCATGAAGCGCTCCCCTTCGGAGTTCACGAGATAGCCGCCTTCGCCACGTGAGCCTTCGGTAATTAGACAGCCCGCCGGATAGATGCCGGTCGGATGAAATTGCACGAATTCCATATCCTGCAGCGGTAGTCCGGCGCGCAACACCATGGCGTTGCCGTCGCCCGTGCAGATATGCGCCGAAGTGCAAGAGAAATAGGTGCGTCCGTAGCCGCCCGTCGCCAGAATGGTCATGTTGGCGGAAAAGCGATGAATCGATCCGTCGTCCATGTTGAGCGCGACCACGCCGCGGCAACGACCGTCGTTATCCATGATCAAGTCGATCGCAAAATATTCAACGTAGAATTCGGCTGCGTGCCGCAGTGCCTGTCCGTACATCGTGTGGAGCATGGCGTGTCCGGTGCGGTCGGCAGCAGCGCACGTCCGTTGTGCCGTGCCCTTGCCGTAATGCGTGGTCATGCCGCCGAACGGACGTTGATAGATCTTGCCGTCCTCTTCACGACGCGAGAAGGGCAGGCCCCAGTGCTCCAGCTCATACACGGCGGCCGGCGCGTTGCGGCAGAGATATTCGATCGCGTCCTGATCGCCGAGCCAGTCGGCGCCCTTGACGGTGTCATACATGTGCCAGCGCCAGTCATCCTCGCCCATATTGCCGAGCGCCGCGGCGATGCCGCCCTGAGCGGCAACCGTGTGTGACCGCGTCGGAAATACCTTGGTGATGCAGGCGGTGCGAAGTCCCGCCTCACTGCACCCCACCACGGCGCGCAAGCCGGAGCCGCCTGCACCGACAACGACGACGTCGTAGCTATGGTCTTCGATCGGATAGGCACGACCGTTGATCAAAGGCGCACCGCTCGACTTTCCGTTGGTCGCCATGGATCAGACCCCGAACGAGAGCTTCAAAACGGCGTAGATCGAGGCCAGACTGACTCCGAAAACAAAAAACGTGTTCGCCATCAGGGCGAGGAACTTCCATCTGGCCTCATGTACGTAGTCGAGAATGATTTCCTGCATGCCTATCCACATGTGGTAGGCCGTATTTATGATGAACAGCAGCACGACGATCGCAATGATCGGCGAACCGAGAATCTGGACAACCGCCGCGTGGCTGCGTCCCAGCAGCGCAGTAATGATCAGCAACAAGGCGATCGTCAGCGGCACGCCGGCAACCGACGTCACGCGTTGATACCAGAAATGAACTGTGCCGGATCGCGCTGCGCCCAGTCCGCGAACCTGACGCATCGGAGTGCGCATGGGCTGAGTCTCGCTCATCGCGGGCCTCCCATGACGAGATAGCCGACCACCCAGAGAATCAGCGTAAGCGAGATCGATCCGATCAGCGTCGCCAGCGTGAGCATCTCACGTTCGGCTGGCTCGAAGCCATGGATCGTGTCCCAGATCAGATGGCGGATGCCGCCAAGCATGTGATGAAGAAGTGCCCAAGTGTATCCGAACAGAATCAATTGCCCGATCAAGCTGCCCATGAACCACTCGACATTGGCATAAGCATTCGGGCCAGCCGCGGCCGCGATAAGCCACCAGGCCAGGAGCAACATTCCAAAATAGAGCGCGGCACCCGTGATGCGATGAACGATCGACATCACCATCGTCAGGATCGGCCGGTAGATTTGCAGATGCGGAGAAATGGGCCGCTGCCGCGTCGCTCCCGTCGTCATCCCGGTCTCGAACTCGGCCATTGTCAGCCTCCAATGACCATCCCTATGCGAGCAGAGGGGGATTGGCATTGCCGGGTTTTAAGGCCACGGAAGGCCAGCGCTTGACCCAAGGCCACAACCCATTACTTCATGGTTCGCGAAGCTTGAACCTGAAAATCTATCGTTGCAATATGCCTTTTGCGTAGCCTGCCTTCGTAGAATAAGAAGGTAGCCCCCCATGCGGTTCGATTTCACGGATCTCAATCTCTTCCGGCACATCGTCGAGGCCGGGAGCATAACCCATGGCGCCGAACGCTCGAACCTCGCGCTCGCCGCGGCCTCAACGCGCATCCGCAAGATGGAACTGGCGTTCGGGACGGCGCTGCTGGTGCGGGGCCGGGCAGGGGTCACGCCCACCCCGGCCGGGCGCACGCTGCTCCAGCATGCGCGCGGAATCCTCGCACAAACCGAGCGCCTGCAGGAGGATCTCACGCCCTATGCGCGCGGTCTGGCCGGCCAAGTGCGGGTGCTCTCCAACACCAATGCCCTTACCGAATTCCTGCCCGAGACACTCAGCTCGTTCCTGATGGCCTATCCCGACATCAGCGTGGATCTTGAGGAGAGATTGAGCGATGAGATCGTTGGCCTGATAGCGGAGGGCAATGCCGACATCGGAATTGTTGCAGGCACGGTCGACTATGCCGGCCTGAATACCTTTCCATTCCGCAGTGACCGTTTTGTCTTGGTGGTAGCTAAAAACCATCCGCTCGCAAGTCGATCGCGCATCGGCTTTTCCGAAGTACTCGACTACGACATGGTCGGACTTGATCGCGCCAGTGCGATTCAGCGTTTTCTTGCCGACAAGGCAAATCGTATCGGGCGCCCCCTTCGATTGCGTGTGCAGCTGCGTAGCTTCGACGCTATCTGCCGTCTGGTCGAGTGCAATGTCGGTGTCGGTATTGTGCCCGAGACCACGGTGCAGCGTACCGAGCGGACGATGGCAATCAGCGCGGTCCGTCTTACGGATCCGTGGGCGCTGCGTGAGCTGACCATCTGTGTGCGCGATGTCAATTCACTGCCGCCATACGCACGGCAACTGGTCGATCACTTGCGGGCAAGCGTCTAGGAAATTGATCGCCGTCCCTCACTGCGGCATCAGCACCCAATAATCGAGATCGAGTATCACGGACGGATCGTACTCGTCTCCGCTTTTGAGCGGGAAATCTGCGCAGAGACGATCCTTTGTTGCGATGGTCCGCAAACGCAGCGCTCCGACGTCGTTGCGTTTCGGCAGTTCGGCGCGGCCAATCACTTCCGACCATGCGAACACCGTGTCGCCGGCAAACAACGGCGCCACGTGGCGCCCACCGTTGATCGCCGCAACATGAAACGCGTTACCCAACCCGTTGAATGACAGCGCACGCGCGAGCGAAATGACGTGCCCACCATAGATCAATCGGCGCCCGAAGCGGCCCTTGCTCTCGATGAACTGGTTGAAATGGATGCGTGCCGTGTTCTGATAAAGTCGCGTGGCGATCTGGTGCTCGGCTTCCTCGACAGTGATGCCGTCAACGTGGTCGATTTTTTCTCCGGTCTTGTAGTCGGAGAAGCGACGTGAGCTTCCCGCCAACACATTGTCGTAGGCGGCTCCGGTGATGTTGGGACAAGCATTGCCAAGCTGCGCGGGTTCGGCGCTCCTGGGAAGCTCAGGTACTTCTTCCTGGGGTGCAGGGGCCGTGTGATCGCGCTTTTGCACCATAACCCACCGCGCATAGTCGATGACCGCATCCCCCGTTTGGTCGAGACCGCGTGAGCGTACATAAACGATTCCGGTTTTCTTGTTTGAGTTCTCCCTCAGCCCGATGACTTCTGAGACTGCATTCAACGTCGTGCCCGGGTATACGGGTTTGAGAAAGCGGCAGTCTGCGTAACCAAGATTGGCAACCGCATTGAGGGAGATATCCGGCACGGTCTTGCCAAAAACCACATGAAACACGAGCAGATCATCGATCGGGGACTGCGGATAACCGATTGATTTTGCAAAAGCGTCGGAGGATTGCACCGCAAAGCGCGCTCCGAACAATCCATTGTAAAGCGCAACATCTCCGACGGTTATCGTTCGCGGCGTGGCATGGCGGATCTGTTGGCCGAGGCGGAAATCCTCAAAAAAATTGCCCGGATTTGTTTTCGGAGACGACGGTGCGCTCACAAACTCGCTCCTTCATTTCGCTCGTGCTCGGCATGCCATTCTCACAAAACCGTGAGCCGGACGCCAGCTTGCGGCAACGGGAAACTGATGAGGACGTGTTTGGGCCTTGTGATAGGGGAGGAAGCGTAACGTTAAAATTGTGAGGAATACCTCGATGAAAAAGAGAATACTCCTGTCAACGCTGATTGCGGTTGGTCTGGCCTTTAGCCCGTTGACGCCTGCAGCCTTCGCCGAAGACACGAACAAGGAGACGATGTCCAAGGACAACATGTCGAAGGATTCGATGAAGAAGGATTCGATGGCCAAGGACAGCATGTCCAAAAAGCCGATGAAAAAAGAGGGTATGTCAAAGGACGACATGTCCAAAGACGAAATGAAGAAGTAAAAGCCCCTAAAATGGCCAGGCCCGCGCATCAGCGGGCCCGGCCGCACCGTAACTATATAAAGGGAGCTGATAGGGACACGATTGCAATGGCCACCGAGACGATCACCATGATGGATACCGGCAGGACAATTCACCCCCGCTGGGTGCGCATCTGTCACTGGGTCAACGCACTGGCGATCCTGGTCATGATCGGGTCCGGATGGCAGATCTACAACGCCTCTCCGTTGTTTGATTTCGTCTTCCCCAGGCAAATCGCCCTTGGCAACTGGCTTGCCGGCGCTTTGCTCTGGCACTTCGCAGCCATGTGGGTACTGGTGATCAACGGCATCGTCTATGTCACGCTCGGCATCATCAGCGGCCGCTTCCGTCGTAAGCTCCTTCCCATCCGTCCAAGCGAAGTTGCTGCGGACTTGAAGGCTGCACTGACGTTCAAGCTCGCCCATGACGATCTCTCGCACTATAACGCCGTGCAAAAGCTGCTCTATACCGGCGTCATTCTTGCCGGTGTCGTGATCGTCTTGTCGGGGCTGTCGATCTGGAAGCCGATTCAGTTCCAGGAATTGACGGCGCTGTTTGGCGGTTACGACGCTGCCCGATACGTACACTTCTTTGCGATGGCAGCGATCGTCGGATTTCTGGTCGTGCATGTGGCGCTGGCGCTGATCGTGCCGAAGAGCCTGCGCGCGATGATCACCGGTCGCTAGGAGAACACCATGCGCCAACGCAAGATCATCCCCGGTGTCGATCCGAAGCTCCTGATCAAGGATGCGTCGAAGCTGATGCCCGATGCGAGCCGGCGCGGCTTCTTGCGCGGCGCGGCAAGTCTTGGCGCGCTCACATTCCTGACGGGCTGCGACATCATCGATGGGGAGACCGCTGAAGGCGTTCTGCGCAAGATTTCCGAATTCAACGACGGTGTTCAGACTGCGCTCTTCAGCCCCACGAAGCTAGCGCCGACTTATCCGGAAAGCGCAATCACCAAACCGTTTCCATTCAACGCCTACTACGACGAGGACGAGGCGCCGGAAGTAGATGGTAAAATCTACAAGCTGGAGGTCGCCGGCCTCGTCGAGAACAAGAAGCCATGGACACTCGACGAACTATACGCCTTGCCTGAGGTCTCGCAGATTACCCGTCACATCTGTGTCGAAGGCTGGAGCGCCATCGGCTCGTGGCAGGGCACGCCGCTGTCGGAATTCCTCAAGCGCATCGGTGCCGATACCCGCGCCAAATATGTCTGGTTCAAGTGCGCGGAAGGCTACACCAATACGATCGACATGCCGACCGCGCTGCATCCGCAGACGCAGATGACATTCAAATTTGCCAATCGGATTCTGCCACGTGCTTACGGATATCCGATGAAGATTCGCATGCCCACGAAACTCGGGTTCAAGAACCCGAAATACGTGGTGGCGATGGAAGTCACCAACACCGACAAGGGCGGCTACTGGGAAGACAAGGGCTACAACTGGTTCAGCGGGCTGTAGGTGTTGTGGTAGCGAAAGGGGTGGATGTTGCCGGGCCTTCGCCAACGATAAGAAGAACCGCATCGGTGTCCTTGGCGCCGTCCCAGTGCACTTGCTTGCCGTAATGGGTGACGAATGTGCCGGCCGGCATGGGGACGCTGGCGTTCGGATCAAAGTAGGGCCCGCTGCCGACCCACCATGTGCCCGACAGCACGGTGATGAACCGATCGTTGGGGTGAGAATGCGGGCGGCTGAAATGATTGCCGGCCAGCCATTTTGTCATCACGCCATAGAGACCGGGTTTCGTCGGATCGCCAAACAGGATTGCCTGCTGGTTGCCGTTCGGCGTGACGGGACCCCAGTTGATCTGATCGGGTAGCTTGAAGACGACAGCTTTTTAATCGAGCTCGGCAGCAGCACAAATTGCCGTCATGCCAGACAGAAACATCGCGACGAATGCAGCTGGTAATATTCCGAGCCGGCTATTCATGTTTGCCTCCCGATTTCGTGTTTGAGCTTCGATGACGGAGAGTGTCGCCACACCTAGGCGTTAGTCCAGGTTCTCTGGTGTCGGGCGGATCCGTGATCAACCGCGCACCGCGCTGGAAAGTCAAATAATCCCAGAACCAGTTGAAAGCGACGACGAAGCGGTTGCGCAGACCGATCAGAAAATAAATGTGCGCAACGCTCCAGAACACCCAGCCGATGAAGCCTTTCAATTCAAGTGGCCCGAATTTCACCACCGCGGCGCGGCGGCCAATCGTCGCCAGGTCGCCGAGATGCATGTACCGAAACGGCTTTTTCCACTCACGGCCGGCGATGCGAGCCGAGATCAGCTTGCCGACATATGTCCCCATTTGTTTTGCAGCAGGCGCAATGCCGGGCACTGGGTGACCGTTCTTGTCGGTCACAGCGGCGGTGTCGCCGATAACGAAAATCTCGGGAAATGCCGGCAGCGAAAGGTCGGGGCCGACTTTGACCCGGCCTGCGCGGTCGGCCTCGGCATCGAGCCAGCGCACCGCGGGAGAAGCCATTACACCGGCCGCCCAGATGACGGTACCGGCATCGATACGTCCGTCCTTGAGATCGACCCCGTTCGCGTCGCACTTCGTGACGAGGGTTCCTGTCCTCACCTCGACGCCGACCCGCGTCAGTGTTTTCAGCGCATAGTCCGAGAGGCCGGGCGGGAACGTCGGCAGCAATCGCGGCCCTGCTTCGATTAATAGAATGCGCGCAGAGCGTGGGTCGATGCGGCGGAAATCGGCGGCAAGCGTCTGGCGTGCGACATCGGCAATCGCACCGGCCATCTCGACCCCAGTCGCACCCCCGCCCACGATCACAAAAGTCAACAGGCGGCGCTGCTCATCTTCGTTCTGCACGACTTCCGCATGCTCGAAGGCGATCAGGATGCTGCGGCGGACCCGCGTGGCATCCTCGATACGCTTCAAGCCAGGCGCATAGCGCGACCACTCATCGTGCCCGAAATATGAGTGAGTGGAGCCGGTCGCGATCACCAGATAGTCATAGGCGATATCGCCGAATTGCGTGTGAATGCACTTCTTCTGCGGGCTGACACCTCGCACATCTTCCATCAGGACCGTGGCATTGCGCTGTGGGCGCAGAATGTGCCGGATAGGCCAGGCGATATCCGCCGGTGACAGCGCGGCGGTTGCGACCTGATAAAGAAGCGGTTGGAAGCAATGGTGATTTTCCCGATCGATCACGGTCACTTCGGCCTGAGCACGTCTCAGCGCTTTAGCGCATTCCAGGCCGCCAAAACCCGCTCCGACGATTACGACCTTTGCACTCTGTGTCACGGCTCGTCCTCATGACTTCGATGGACAATGTCGGCACATGGAAGGCAGGTTGCCAAGCCCGCGCCGAGGCTTTAGCAATCCGCGCGTGTCTGTAACGGTGAGGCGTACATGGCTACCCACAATCTTCTTCTACTTCCTGGCGATGGCATCGGGCCCGAAGTGATGTCCGAGGTGAAGCGCGTCATCGATTTATTCAACAAAATCGGCTCCGAGAGGTTCAATACCGAAGAGGCCCTGGTCGGGGGCTGCTGCTATGACGCGCACGGAGTTGCCGTTACCGACGCCACAGTAGAAAAAGCCAAGGCTGCGGACGCGGTCATTTTCGGCGCCGTCGGCGGGCCGAAATGGGACAAGGTGCCCTACGACGTGCGGCCCGAGGCCGGCCTGCTTCGTTTGCGCAAGGATCTCGCGCTGTTCGCCAATATCCGTCCGGCCATCGTCTATCCCGCGCTGGCGGACTCCTCCTCGCTCAAGCGCGACGTGGTCGAAGGGTTGGACATTATCATTCTGCGTGAATTGACCGGGGGCGTTTACTTCGGCGAGCCAAAGACGATCACCGATCTCGGCAACGGCCAGAAGCGGGCCATCGACACCCAGGTCTACGATACCTACGAAATCGAGCGGATCGGCCGCGTAGCATGCGAACTCGCGCGCAAGCGGCGGAACAAGGTCACGTCGATGGAAAAACGCAACGTCATGAAGACAGGCGTGCTGTGGAACGAAGTGATGACGCAGATGCACGCGCGCGAATTCAAGGACGTACAGCTTGAGCATATGCTGGCCGACGCGGGTGGCATGCAGCTCGTGCGTTGGCCCAAGCAGTTCGACGTCATTGTCACCGACAATCTCTTCGGCGATGTGCTGTCCGATATTGCCGCGACCTTGACGGGTTCGCTTGGCATGCTGCCCTCGGCCTCGTTGGGTGAAGTTGATCCAAAGACCCGCAAACGCAAGGCGCTCTACGAACCGGTGCACGGCTCGGCACCCGATATCGCGGGCAAGGGCATCGCCAATCCCATCGCCATGATTGCGTCGTTCGGCATGGCGTTGCGCTATTCATTCAATCTTGGAAAACAGGCTGACTGGATTGATCAGGCGATTTCCGCGACGGTGGCTAAGGGCTTGCGAACCGCCGATATCAAATCGGAAGGCACCGAAGTCGTTTCAACCTCGGGGATGGGCTCTGCGATTTTGTCCGAGCTTGAAAAGCTCGCCGCCTGAAAAACGCACAGACGAAAAGCAAAACGCGGCCGCGGGGCCGCGTTTTCATTCAAAACTCTTTGGCGCTCAGTATTGCAGCCAGGGATTATTCTTGCTCGGCAAAGTGAACGGCCCAGGAAGCGCCGATTGGGTATTGCTCAGGCCGGCCGACGTATTGTCGATCACGCTTCCCGCTGTCTGGGTCGGATTTTGCACATAACCGGTGTTGCCGATGCGCTCGCCCGGGAAGGTTTCAGTTCCGGGATCGAGAAACGAACGTTTCTGGATGATAACGCGGGTGCGTGTCCGCCCGTCTTCGTCGCGGCTGATCTGAACCGTGTTATCCCGGTTGTTATAGACCACGGTACGCTTCTTTGGTGGGCTCGTCTGGGCATCCGCCTGCACGGTCGGCAGGGCCAAGGCTCCGATCATCACGATCGCCGCGGTAACGACTTTCAATGTCATAGGGTCCTCGACCATTGCCTCGTTGTTCAACGTTCAACGCAGTGTAGCGGGGTTCTGTTTCCTGGAACAGGCCCCGATTGGAAGCAAATATCGTAAAATTGAAAGGTCCCGCCGGTGCGACAGGGTCTTTTCGGTCACAGAGGCAAAGGCGGCACTAGCTGCCGTAGTTTTTCTTCAGGTACTCGGCGATTGCCTTGGCGTCGGCATCGTCGATCGGCGCGCCGTAGGCCTTGATCATTTTCGTGATCTCGGCATCCCACAACGCCGCGTTCGGAAATGGCGAATTCATCGGGATGTAATCGAGGCTGTGACAGGCCTGGCAGTTGGCCTCAACCTTGTCGAGACCGGGTGCGTTCTTGAGTTGTACCGGCTTTTCATCGGCACCGGCGGGAAGCGCGACCAACGCGACGGCTGCGATCATCAACGTTCGCATTGATCCCCTCCCTTACGCATTCAATGTGATGTTTTGCATCACATTGTTGTGGTAGCCGGCCGGGTTGAAAATGAGCTCGGATGTCTGACTCTGGCCGAGCTTGTTGGTGGCGTTGACCATCACCGTGTTCTTGCCCTTCTTTGCCGCGAGATCGAAGCTCCACGGACTGAAGGCAAAACGGTCGAGATCTTGGCCCAGCTTGGCTGAGGCCCATATTTTTCCGCCATCGGTCGATACCTGGACCGAGCTCACGCCATAGCCGCCGTCCCACGCGATGCCGCTGACGGTGACCTTGCCGGCATTGATCTTGGCGCCGTCACGGTGGCTGGTGATTAACGAATTCACGACCATTTCGGTGATCGGTGTGCTGGTCGCATTTTCCTGGCTGGTGAAACGGTCCCGGATGGGAAATTTGCCCAACGGCACGCGATAGGCCGGATTCATCCAGAAACCGCCTTGCGGCTGAATCAGTGCGTTGATGGCAATAACGTGCTTCATCCAGTACGTGCCGGTCCAGCCAGGCACGACGATGCGCGCCGGAAAGCCGTTCCAGTGTGGCAGCGGTTGCCCGTTCATTTCGTAGGCAATGAGGGTCGACTCATCGACGGCTTTCCACGCCGGAATGCTCTTGATGAAGTCGGGAGTCTTGTCGACCGCCGGCCCGTCTGCACCGTTGAACGAAACTTCGATGGCCTCCTTTTTCAGGCCTGCTTTTTCGAGCACGTCCTTGAGGCGCGCACCCTTCCAGCGCGCGCAGCCCATCGCGCCGTATCCCCATTCGACACCGACGACATGCGGCTTCGACAGTCCACGGCGGTTGCCGGAACATTGATTGACTGCCACGACTTCGAACGCTGGCATTCTTTTCAGGTCGTCGAGCGTCAGTTCAATCGGCGTGCCGGCACCGTCACCGCCGACCTTGAGCTTGTAGGTCTTGGCGTCGACTTCCGGGATGTCCGACAGGTGATAGCGCACGAAGAATTCATCGTTCGGCGTGATCGGATTGCGGAACGTTTCCAGTGGCGACTCATAATTTGGCGGGCGGTAACTGAGCTTGATGAGCGGCTTCTTGCCCGGCAGAGCTTCCATGGTGGCGACTGTGCCAAGGCCTTCCGGTACCCCCGGGGTTAGGCCGGCGCCGGCGGCTGCGGCAAGTCTGTGTCCGGACATCGCAAGCGCGGCGCCCGCGCCCGCCGTCTCAAGCAGGTGACGTCGTGTGATCATCGTTCCTCTCCCCAGAGGTTTTCGCGAAGCCTGCCGGTCATCCCAGCGACTTCAGATATTTTTGTTGGAATATGATCCGACGATTTGTTCGGGCGGTCAATTGTGATCGATGCGCCGATTCGAAAAATTGTCGCTGCACGCGTTGCGCAATCTCACCGAATGGGATTTGGCACCGATATTGCGCCGCGCGAATGTCGCTCAGCGCCCTGCGCGTCGCGCTTCCTGTCGATTCGCCAGTGCTTTCCAGAGCACGCTGGCCGCAATAGCTGCGATTGAGTTCCGCTTGCGCGAACAGCACACCGACTTTGGGTTCACTGCCGGCGGAAAGCAGAGTCAACCGGTCAATCGCAAACGCCAGTGTGCTTTGCTCGACGAACTCGGTGCCGCCCTGACAGAACCAGCCGAACAATTGCACGCGCGGATCGTGGTAGGCGCGCACGAAGCCGAGGCAACGGCGTGGTGTACCTATTGACGTGACGAAGAACACGATCTCGAGTGGCCCGAATTTGCTCCCGAGCGGTTTATGGAGTTGCTGCACCTCGGTCGGACCGCGCTGGAGAGCATCTCCGCTTGCGGGTCGGCGAAGCGCCCAATCTCGTTGCCGGGCCGGTAGATTTCGACGCGTAGGAAAGGCGAAGCACTGTCCTGTTCGCCCAAAGTGAGAATGTCCTTGCGGCCATTGCCTTCGGCATGGCGTCTGATCGCGTAGCCTGCTGGAACATCAGCGGCTTCCGGAATCGACAGCGCGAAGGCGGCAAGGCCGCTCGATATTGACCCATCCCGCTTGATGCATCGGTGTGATGGCATCCATCACTTTTGGCGATTGGGAAAAATGGGCGCATGCCATGGAAAGTGTCGCAACAGCACCCCAGATTACGCGAGCAGACGCACAATGCTGGAGGGCAGCTGTTCACGCCACGAGCGCAGGGCCGGATGCATGCGAAGTCATCTGCAGTGTGCCGTTGTGTTAGACACTGTTCTCGCCTAGAAGCGCTGCAATCCGGTTGCCCTGAACGAGCCGCCGGTCGGAATCTAATCCGGAGCGTTAACAATGGGTTACAAGGTCGCCGTGGTAGGTGCTACCGGCAATGTCGGGCGGGAGATGCTCGACATTCTCGCCGAGCGCAATTTCCCCGCCAACGAAGTGGTTGCCGTCGCATCGCGTCGGAGCCAGGGGGTGGAGTGCTCGTTCGGCGACAAGACCTTGAAGGTAAAGGCGCTTGACCATTTCGATTTCTCCGACGTCGACATCTGTCTGATGTCGGCAGGCGGCGCGGTGTCGAAGGAATGGTCGCCGAAGATCGCCGCGCAGAGCGCGGTCGTCATCGACAATTCGTCGGCATGGCGCATGGATCCCGACGTGCCGCTGATCGTGCCGGAGGTGAATGCGGACGTCGTCGCCGGTTTCACCAAAAAGAATATCATTGCCAATCCGAACTGCTCGACCGCCCAGCTGGTGGTCGCGCTCAAGCCCCTGCACGACAAGGCGAAGATCAAGCGCGTCGTTGTGGCTACTTATCAATCC
Source organism: Pseudolabrys sp. (assembly GCA_036519515.1). Taxonomy (GTDB): domain Bacteria; phylum Pseudomonadota; class Alphaproteobacteria; order Rhizobiales; family Xanthobacteraceae; genus Pseudolabrys. The sequence goes on from DATDLC010000132.1 coordinate 32,395, forward strand.
GTGTCGGGCGCCGGCAAGGACGCGATGGACGAATTGTTCTCGCAGAGCAAGGCTGTTTTTACGCTCGATGAAGTGGAGACAAAGAAGTTCCCCAAGCGGATCGCTTTCAACGTGATTCCGCATATCGATGTCTTTATGGAAGACGGGTACACCAAGGAAGAATGGAAAATGGTGGTTGAGACCAAGAAAATTCTTGATCCGAAGATCAAGCTCACCGCCACCTGCGTTCGTGTCCCGGTATTTGTCGGCCATTCGGAAGCAGTCAACATCGAGTTCGAGAACCCGATTACAGCCGACGAGGCGCGAGAGATCCTGCGCAACGCGCCGGGCTGCCTGGTCATCGACAAGCATGAGCCGGGCGGTTACGTGACGCCCTACGAGTGCGTCGGAGAGGACGCGACCTACATCAGCCGTATCCGTGAGGACGCGACGATCGACAACGGGTTGCAGATGTGGATTGTATCGGACAATCTGCGCAAAGGCGCGGCACTGAATGCGGTGCAGATCGCCGAGTGCCTGATCAATCGCAAGCTCATCCAGGCCAAGCGTCGGGCGGCCTAAGTCGCTCGGCAGGCTTTCAAGACGCGGCGCTTTCCTGCGTGCGAATGTGCTGCGCAAGCTCACGCAGATCGCGAGCATCTCATCATTGATCGAGCGGTCAACTAGTTTCCCGTAACCGGCGTCGGAAAAGCGCGCGCCCTCGTTCCGCGTCACCGAGAGGACGACATCGCGATTGCCGTGGATCACGAGTGCATCGCTTACCCTTTCGCTGAGCGTGGAACGTTTCGAAATGGCGAGCAGCCTCGCCGGCGATTGCCAGCAAGTCATCGTCGGTCAATCTATTGGAGCGGCTCAAAATCAGCCCTACCACATCGATGGATTCATCGCGCGCCAACCTGCGCACGGTCACCGGAGGCGCGTTGTCGACCGGAGCGAGACGATGGGCCAGTTCGGCTCTTGCCTTGCTCTCGATTTTCTCCGCGAGGCGGGAGATCACGCCGTCAAACAGGTCGACATGTTCGTCGGAATAGTTGTCGGCACCCGCGAGGAACAGATCAGTGATGCGGCGGGCGATTCCGCCTGCTTTTCGGCCGATCCCGTTACGAAGGTCCCTTCAATTTCCGCGATAAGCGATCGCTCTTCCATCACAACGTCAGCCGTCCTGGCGAATTGGATGGGCTATCTCTAGCGGCCGGTCATTACCATCCCGTTAGACGAAACCCGTGCATTCGCGGTAACGTGTTTTCGACGTGGTCACAGATATCGCAACGGAATCCGACGAATCACGGTTAAGGCGCGGTAAGCGAGGCCAAAATCAGAAGGGCTGCGCGAACATCCGTGAATAATCGTCTGCGGCGATCTGCACGAACTTCTCCGCCGCAGGATCGCGCACCGAAAGCTGGCCCGTCGCGACGCCGAAATACGCCCCGTGGACAAGGACCTGTCCACGTTCGATCAGAGTGCGCAGGCGCGGAAATGTCATCAGGTTGTCGATGCTGTTGACGACGTTTGCCTGCTCGAGTCGCGTCAGATATTCGTCGTGCGATAGCGTGCCGCGCGGTCCCAGTCTCTCTGCCGCCGGCGACATCAGTTTCATCCAGTTGCCGATGAAATCGCCGGGTGAGATCGGTTCCGCATCCTCGGCGAAGGCCTTCACCCCGCCGCATTGCGCGTGCCCGAGCACGACAATGTGCCTGACCTTAAGCGCGCCGACGCCGAATTCGAGGGCTGCCGATACGCCGTGGGCTCGTCCGTCCGGCGCGAAAGGTGGCACGATATTCGCCACGTTGCGGACAACGAAAAGTTCGCCCGGTCTCGCGTCAAAAATGACTTCAGGGGAAACGCGGGAATCGCAGCAGCCGATGACCATGATCTGCGGAGATTGCCCGCTTTCGGCAAGGCCGAGATAGCGGTCCTGCTCGTGGCGAAGTCGACCAATGAGAAAGGCACGATAACCGTCGATCAATTGCTGCGGAAATGCCATGGGCCCCGTTCACTAACTTGCGACGCGCCTCACACAATCACGGCTGTAGCGACATTGGCAACCCGCCGAAGGTGAGAGTGGCACGCAAGTCATGCGGGCTATAGTCTTGCGCGATGGAGGCTTCCGAATGAACGTCCGTCCGCGCCGCAGCGTCCTCTATATGCCGGGCTCGAATATCCGCGCGCTCGAAAAGGCAAAGACACTGTCCGTCGACGGCGTGGTTCTCGACCTCGAAGATTCGGTTGCGCCTGAGGCCAAGGAGGAGGCACGCCAGAAGGTCACGGATGTCGTGAAATCCGGCGGCTTCGGCGGACGCGAAATTTTCATTCGCGTCAACAGTGTCGATACGCCTTGGCATGCCGACGACCTTGCAGCCGCGGCACACGCCGCACCCGATGCGATCCTGATTCCGAAAGTATCGAGCCCGGATACCCTGGAACTGATCGGTCGCAGGCTGCTCGACATGGGGACCGATCATAAAACGCGGGTATGGGCGATGATCGAGACGCCGCTCGCGATTTTCAACGTCCTGCGGATCGCAGCGGCCGCGAGCGATTCCGAGACACGGCTAGCCGGCCTCGTGATGGGCACCAACGATCTTGCTAAGGATACCCGCGCGCGCCTCGTGCCCGGCAGGACGCCAATGTTGTCCTGGCTGTCGACGTGTGTTGCGGCCGCGCGCATCTACGGAATCGACATTCTCGACGGTGTTTACAACGACATCGGAAATGCCGATGGCTTTACCAGTGAATGTGCCCAGGGTGTCGAACTCGGCTTCGATGGCAAGACACTCATCCATCCCAGCCAGATTGAACCGTGCAACAAGGTTTTCTCGCCCTCGCAGGCCGAAGTCGAACAGGCTCGCAAGATGATTGCGGCATTCGATTTGCCTGAGAACAAGGGCAAGGGCGTCGTATCGATCGACGGCCGGATGGTGGAGCGGTTACATGCCGACATGGCGCGGCGGACGGTGATGATTGCCGAAGCGATTGCGCAACATAACTAGCGAGTCGCCATGTGCTTTGCTGCAGAATAAGGAACGAATCATGCTCCGGCCACGCTGGCTGATCCCTTCCGCATTGTTGCTATTCACTTCACTGGCCTTTGCCGAAGATATCGCACCCGGCGGCACGCTGCGTGCAGCCTATCTTGCGAACAATCCAGCGCAGTCGGTGCGCGATCCCGTTAGCGGCGAAATTCGCGGCGCATCTGCCGATCTTGCGCGCGAACTGGCGCGACGACGCAACGTACCGATCGTGCTCATTCCGCTACCGAATCCCCCAACCGTAATCGAGGCCGTAGCCAAAGGCGACGCCGACATCGGGTTCGTGGCGTATGCTCCCGAAAGGGTCGGGACAGTCGAATTCTCGCAAACCTATATGTTGGTGCAGCAGTCGTTCATCGTGCCGGACAGTTCCCCCATCCGTGCCGTTGCCGATATCGATGCACCAGGACGACGCATTGCCGGTGGCAAGAACGATTCGATCACGCTTTATCTCGCGCGCAATTTGAAACAGGCGACTCTGGTCGAAACCGACAACACGCCGGCCGATGCGAAGCGTCGGCTTTTGGCGGGGGAGATCGACGCCTTCGGGGCCAATCGGCAGCGCCTCACCGATTTGCTGAAAGAAATGCCGCGCTACCGTCTCCTGCCGGACAGCCTATTCGGCGTAACGCAAACGATCATCGTTTCGAAGGGAAAACCGGAAGTACTCGAGGCCATTAACGGCTTCATTGACGATGTTCGTGCATCCGGGTTTTTGCAGAACACCATCGCGAGAAGCGGAGTCGTCGGTCTTGAAATGGCGCCCGCTGGCGCCACGCTTCAGCGATAGTTACACCCGGCCCGTGCCGGGTTGATCGCTGCATCCGTAGTGCGGCGGTGGTGGCGCAGGCACTCAAAGAATGTCCTGATTCAACAATTTTCTGACTGGATCAGTGCGTCTACGCGGCGACAAAAACTGTGCAGGTGCAATAGTTTAGAACACTTTTAAAGAGCGTTTTTATTTTGACTCAGAACGACACACCGGTTAGCGAATACCGACCACAAGGTGTGCAATGATTGTCTGTTCCTGCAACGTATTGAGCGACCACGAGGTGCGAAGTGCCGCGACTTCAGCGGCGCGGCGGTCGACCAGTCATGTCTACGGCTGCCTCGGGTGCAGTGCCCAGTGCGGTCGTTGCGCTCGCACCATTCGCAAGATCATCGATGAAACCCTTAACGGCGCGAAAGTTGGCTGCCCGGTTGGTTGCGCCTGCGCGCTGCACGCAGCGGCAGACGCGCTTTAAGCGAACCCGATACCGTCAACACGTGGCAATGTGCCGCCAGTTCGGGCAGCGTATTTTTGAGTTTTTTGCTAGCGTTGCTGCGGGCGGCCTCATTTTCGCGCCCATGACAGGAGCCGGTTATGAAGGGTGACGCAAAGGTCGTCGAATTTCTTAACAAAGCACTTCGGCACGAATTGACCGCGGTCAACCAGTATTGGCTCCACTACCGGCTGCTCGACAACTGGGGCTACAAGGACCTGGCAAAGCAATGGCGTAAGGAATCGATCGAGGAGATGGAACACGCCGACAGGCTGGTTGAGCGCATCATCTTTCTCGACGGGTTCCCGAACATGCAGGTCCTCGACCCGCTGCACATCGGCCAGAATGTCAAAGAAGTGCTGGACTGCGATCTGGCGGCGGAGATGGCTGCGCGAGCCCTTTATCAGGAAGCGGCGACTCATTGTCACGCCGCTAAAGATTACGTCACGCGCGACCTGTTCGAAAAGCTGATGTCGGATGAAGAGCACCACATCGATTTCCTCGAGACCCAACTCGATCTTGTCGGCAAGCTCGGTCTTGAGCTGTACGCACAACACCACATCGGCGAGATGGGCGAGGAAGGCAAAGACTGATTTTCAGGATCTGGGCGCCGGCTGTTCTGCCGCTCAAGCCCAAGGTCGTGCGGACTTCGCCTTGTCTTCGTAGCTCTCGATTTTGGCCTGCTTTTGCTTTGTGAGGCCGATGTCGTCGAGGCCGTTTAGCATGCAGTGCTTGCGGTGCGCGTCGATCTCGAAATGAACGACGCCGCCATCCGGACCGCGGATCTCCTGCTTTTCAAGGTCGACCGTCAGCGTCGCGTTGGCGCCGCGATCGGCGTCATCGAACAGCTTTTCAAGATCTTCCGGGGATACGCGGATGGGCAACACGCCGTTCTTGAAGCAGTTGTTGTAGAAGATGTCGCCGAACGAGGTCGAGATCACGCAGCGGATGCCGAAATCCATTAGCGCCCAGGGCGCGTGCTCGCGCGACGAACCGCAGCCGAAATTGTCGCCGGCGACGAGAATCTTGGCCTTGCGATAGGCCGGCTTGTTGAGCACGAAATTCGGGTTCTCGCTCCCGTCGTCGTTGAACCGCATTTCCGAGAAGAGGCCCTTGCCAAGACCCGTACGCTTGATTGTCTTTAGGTATTGTTTGGGGATCACCATGTCGGTATCGACATTGATGATTTTCAGCGGCGCGGCGACGCCTTCGAGGGTCGTGAATTTTTCCATTGGTCGCTCCGGCCTCATGGTAATGCAGATTAGAACTGTTCTGTTTCATAAGGCGTCTGGTGTTCTGGTCAATAGCAGGTCGCGAGCTGGAGGTCTGATATGCGTATTTTGATGACTGCGACACTCGTGCTTCCTGGAGCCTTGACTGGGGCACGGCGGACAATGACGTGTCCTGGTGTTACAGGGACTTCGGGAGCCAACGGACGAATTGTTCCTTCAGGACGTCCCGAGGTAATTCAGGCGGTCGCACGCTCCTCACGTTTGAACCGGGATTCCCGCACGAGGGTGCACACCTGCACGCAATATTCGGAATAATAGACTTCGCGGGCCTTTTTCTGCGCGGCGCGATGTTCCGGGTGCATGCGCCAGGCGCGCATGCCCTCCTCGTGTTCGAACTCGACGACTGTCACCCGCTCGCCATCGTCGGCGAAAAAGCCTTTGTGTGAAATATAGCCGGGGATGGTGCGGGCGATTTCGATCATGCGGTCGACCAAAGCAACATACTCCTCGCGCACGTCGGGCATCAGGCGAGAACGAAAGACGGTAATGATCATGGTGAGTCTCCCCTGAATTGCATGTTGACGCAGCGACCGCCTGTCGACCAATTCCGTTTTTGAATAGTCGCCATCTGTTTTCGAGATCGCGATCTATCCCGCAGCTGCTTCGATCGCTTCGATGTCTTCATCCGACAGGCCGAAATGATGGCCGATCTCATGCACCAGCACATGGGTGACGATTTCGCCCAGCGTGTCCTCATGTTCGGCCCAATAGTCGAGAATTGGACGACGATAGAGCCAGATCATGTTGGGCATCAGTTCGGGCACGGTCTCTGACTGGAATGGTAGGCCGACACCCTGAAACAGCCCAAGGAGATCGAACTCACTTTCAGCGCGCATAGAATCGAGAACCTCCGAGGTAGGAAAATCCTCGACGTGGATGATGAGGCCATCACAGAGCTTTCGAAACCGTTCGGGAAGACGCGCATAGGCCTCTTCGGCCAACCCTTGAAAGTCGGCCAATGACGGCGCCGCCGAGCTTCGCCAATTGAATTGGCCTGTCATGACAATGTTGTAGGGCAGGTTGGTGCACCAACCAAGCGGTTGACGACGGGGGTGCGATGCGCAACCTTTGATCGTCGTAATGCGGGGTTCGGGTTGTCCAATGGCAAAGATAGCGACCGGTCTGGCTCTTGCCGGCCTGTTCTTCGTTCTGGTCAACGGAGGCGTACTGCCTGCACAGGCCGGCTCGCCGAACTGTGCCGACGGCTATTCAGCTTGCAGCAGCTCGCCGTTGCAGGAATTTGCGGCGCAGAAAAAGCGGCCTCGCGTCGTCATCTATGGCCGACGCAGCTATCCCGGGCCCAATGCCGTGCGGCAGTGCCGCTCCTGGTTGGCGACGGAGTACCGGGTCAGCGGCCCAGTCATCGTCCCGCAAATGTACTGCTGGTGGGAATAGCCCGCTCGAACTGACCGCTTTTACTTCCAGTCGCGCACGTCAACGAAATGCCCGGCGATCGCGGCTGCAGCAGCCATGGCCGGTGAAACAAGGTGAGTTCTTCCCTTGTAGCCCTGACGGCCTTCGAAATTTCGGTTCGACGTCGACGCGCAACGTTCTCCGGGAGCGAGCTTGTCCGGGTTCATGGCAAGGCACATCGAACAGCCGGGCTCGCGCCACTCGAAGCCTGCGGCCTTGAAAATCTTGTCGAGTCCCTCCGCTTCCGCCTGGATTTTCACCAGGCCCGAACCGGGCACGATCATTGCGTTGACGGTTGCATTGACCCGTTTGCCGTCAACGACGCGCGCGACTTCGCGCAGATCTTCAATGCGGGAATTGGTGCAGGAGCCTATGAATACGCGGTCGAGCTTGATGTCGCTGATTTTCTCGCCCCCTTTGAGTCCCATGTAGTCAAGCGAGCGTTCGGCGGCGGCGCGTTTCTTTTCGTCTTGAATTTCTGAGGGCACCGGCACTCTGCCGGAAATGGAAATCACCTGCTCGGGGCTGGTGCCCCAAGTGACGAGCGGCGGTAGCTTGGCCGCATCGAGTCTAATCTCGCGGTCGAAAGGCGCGTCATCGTCCGAGTGCAGTGTCTCCCAATAGCGCATGGCCTCGTCCCATGATTTGCCTTTGGGCGCTTTCGGCTTGTCCTTGAGATATGTGTACGCCTTCTCGTCCGGGGCGATGAACCCGGCCTTGGCGCCGCCTTCGACCGACATATTGCAGACGGTCATGCGACCTTCGATCGAGATCGAACGGATTGCCTCGCCGGCGTATTCCAGCGCATAGCCGGTGCCTCCGGCCGTGCCGATTTCACCGATGATCGCGAGAATGATGTCCTTGGCTGTGACGCCCGGCGGCAACTTGCCGTCGACAACCGCGCGCATGTTTTTCGATTTTTTCTGTATCAAGGTCTGCGTCGCCAGAACATGCTCGACCTCAGAAGTGCCGATGCCATAGGCGAGGGCGCCGAACGCGCCATGCGTTGCGGTATGGCTGTCGCCACACACGATCGTCGTACCGGGCAGGGTGAAACCTTGTTCGGGCCCGATGATGTGGACGATGCCTTGGCGGCTGTCGAACTCGTTGAAATATTCGATCCCGAAGTCCTTGGCATTTTTCGCAAGCGCGGCGATCTGCTCGGCACTCTCCGGGTCTGGATTGGGCTTCGTACGGTCGGTGGTCGGCACATTGTGGTCGACAACCGCGAGGGTCTTTTCCGGAGCGTGCACCTTGCGGCCCGCCGCGCGGAGGCCTTCGAAAGCCTGCGGCGAGGTGACTTCGTGCACCAGATGACGATCGATATAGAGGAGACAGGTCCCATCCGGTTGTTCGTCCACCAGATGATCGTCCCAGATCTTGTCGTAGAGCGTACGCGGTTTCATGTTTCGATGACTTTGCTCAAAGGAAAACGGGGCAGCTTGCAAGCGTCCGGCTTTGCCGGGCCGATCAAAGCCCCGCCTGCACCGCCGTCAGCCGGCCGAAAAATCGCCACGGCAACAGCGCGTGGTCGGCCAGAACAATCCGCTGAGCTCTGAAAACCATAGCCGCTATATAACCAATCGGTCCAGGTTCGACAACGAAGCGGCGACCAGGAAAAAAGGGGCCGCGAGGCGGCCCCTTGATGCATGTCTGCAGCTCGCTTGCGCTATTCCTGCGCGGCGGCCTCGACGGCTTCGGGTCCACTGACGCCCTGCGCCTCGGAAATGCGCGCCTTCTTGCCGCGCAGTCCGCGCAGATAATAGAGCTTGGCGCGTCGTACTTTGCCGCGGCGCACGACCTTGATTGAGTCGATCATCGGGGAGTAAAGCGGGAACACCCGCTCGACACCTTCTCCATAGGAGATTTTGCGGACGGTGAAGTTCTCGTTCAATCCGCCGCCCGAACGCCCGATGCAAACGCCCTCATAAGCCTGCACGCGGGTCTTGTCGCCCTCGATCACCTTGACGTTGACGAGGACGGTATCGCCCGGCTGAAAGTCCGGAATCTCCTTGCCCGCCGAGAGTTTCTCGACCTGCTCTTTTTCCAGCTGTTGAATGATGTTCATCGTGAATTCTCCGTCGGCAGCGCCAGCAACCGGCCCGCGGTCTTGATCTGGTCTGAATGGGTCGGCGAGCTTGTATTACAAAGCTTTCCGCTTGTCACCCTTTGGATTCGGGCCGGTTTTTGGGGGTTTTGCGGGCCTGATAGGCCCGCCAGAGGTCCTGCCGACGCTCGGCAGTCAGGCGCTCGGCCTCGGCCAGCCGCCAGGCCCTGACCTTTTTGTGGTCGCCGGAGGTTAGGACCTCCGGTATTGGCTCTCCTTCGAAAACCGGCGGCCGGGTGTACTGCGGGTACTCGAGCAAGCCGTCGGCAAAGCTTTCCTCGGCGGCGGAGGCCTCCTTGCCCATGACCCCGGGCAAAAGCCGCACGCAGGCGTCAAGCAGTCCCAGCGCGGCGATCTCCCCGCCGGACAGTACGAAATCGCCGAGCGAAACTTCCTCCATCTTGCGTGCCTTGATCAGGCGTTCGTCGACACCCTCGAAACGCGCGCAGACGATTACTGCACCAAGGCCATGTGCGAGCTCAGCGACGCGACTTTGCGTCAGCCTTGTGCCGCGCGGGCCCATCAAGAGGCGCGGGCGGGTATCGTGTGGGACAGTGTCGAGCGCGCGCGCAAGCACATCTGCTTTCATCACCATGCCGGGCCCACCGCCGGCCGGCGTGTCATCGACGGTACGGTGCCTGTCGGTCGCATGCGCCCGGATGTCGACGGTTTCGAGCGACCAAATGCCGGATGTGAGCGCCTTGCCAGCAAGACTTTGCGCCAGGGGCCCGGGGAACATGTCTGGAAAAATCGTGAGCACAGCGGCGCGCCACATATCTATTCAGTCTCCGTCGGGGGCACGACCACGATCCGCCGCGCGCTGAGGTCGATCTCCGGAACTGTCGCATCGGTGAACGGCATCAGCAGCGACTCGCCCGCGGGCAGTTTGATTTCAATGACGTCGCTCGCGCCAAAGTTATGAATAGCGGATACGGTACCGACTTCATCACCGCTTCGGGTCACCGCCTTTAGACCGATCAGGTCGGCGTGATAAAAAGTATCGGCTTCGTCGATCTCCGGCAGCCGCGCGCGCGGGATGTATAAATCGACATTGCGCAATTTTTCCGCGGCATTGCGATCCTCGATGCCGACAATGCGCGCCACGAAGTGGTCCTTCGCCGGACGCAGCGTTTCGATCTCAAAGCGCCGCGTGCCGTCTTGCGTTTCCAGCGGCCCATAGCCTGCGACAGCCGCCGGATCTTCAGTGAAGGACCAAAGTTTCACCTCGCCGCGAACCCCGTGCGCGGCACCGATACGGGCGACACAGATGCGGTCGGCCACGGCGAGATGCAGCGAGCCTTAGCTCGCTGCCGGCGCGTCAGCCGGTTTTTCCGCGGCCTTGCCCGCTGCCGCCTTTTCGGCTGCCTTGGCGGTCGCAGCGGTCTTGGCAGCTGCGTCGCCTGCTTCCTTGGCCTTGGTAGCTTCTTCGTCTTTGGCCTTGCGTTCCTTGCGCGGGACCGCCTTTTCCGGATTGTTGCGCTTCGGCCGCTTCATGATTCCGGCAGCGTCGAGGAATCGCATGACGCGATCGGACGGCTGCGCACCTTTCTTCATCCAGGCCTGAACTTTTTCCAGATCGAGCTTGAGCCGCTCGGTCTTTTCTTTCGGCAGCAGCGGGTTGAAATAGCCCAGCCGCTCGATGAAGCGACCGTCGCGTGGCGCGCGATTGTCGGCGACAACAACGTGATAAACCGGCCGTTTTTTCGTACCGGCGCGGGCAAGACGGATAACAAGAGACATTCTTCAGTCCTTTCACTCTATGGGACGGGATTACTTCTTCTTTCTGAGACCGGGCGGCAAGCCGCCTGGCAATCCGGGAAACTTGCCGCCCAGGCCAGGCACGCCGGGCATATTTGGCGGCAGCGTGGGCATGGTTGGCGGTAGGCCCGGCATCCCCGGCGGTAATTGTCCGCCTGGCATGTTCTTCGCCATTTCCGCCAACTGCTCCGGCGACGGCATGCCCGAGCCCATGCCCATGGCCTTTGCGAGACCCGCAAGCGGGCCGCGTTTGGCGCCGCCCATCATCTTCATCATGTCCGCCATGCCGCGATGCATCTTCAACAGCTTGTTGATCGCTTCCGGTGTCGTCCCGGAGCCGGCGGCGATCCGTTTCTTGCGGCTGGCTTTGAGAATATCCGGGTAGCGCCGCTCCTTGGGCGTCATTGAATCGATAATGGCGATCTGCCGCTTGATCACGTTCTCGTCGATATTGGCTGCGGCAAGCTGATTCTTCATTTTGCCGATGCCGGGCAGCATGCTCATGAGCCCGCCGAGGCCGCCCATTCCCTGCATCTGCGCAAGTTGATCGCGCAGATCGCCGAGATCGAACGCGCCTTTGCGCATTTTCTCGGCGGCACGCATCGCCTTCTCGGCGTCGATATTGGCCGCGGCCTTTTCGACGAGCGCAACAATATCGCCCATGCCGAGAATGCGGCCGGCAATTCGCGCCGGATCGAATTCCTCGAGTGCGTCCAGCTTTTCGCCCGTGCCGATGAGCTTGATCGGTTTGCCGATTACGGCGCGCATCGACAGTGCGGCGCCGCCGCGACCGTCGCCGTCGACGCGCGTGAGAATAATACCGGTGAGCCCCACGCGCTCGTCGAAGGAGTGCGCCAGATTGACGGCATCCTGGCCCGTGAGCGCGTCGGCAACGAGAAGCACTTCATGCGGATTGACCGCGCGCTTGACCTCGGTCGCCTCGCTCATCATTGCGTCATCGAGCGTGGTGCGGCCGGCCGTATCGAGTATGAGCACGTCATAGGCGCCGAGCTTCGCCGCTTCGAGGGCCCGCCGTGCGATCTGCGGAGGGGATTGTCCCTCTACGATCGGCAAGGTGTCGATCTGCGTTTCACGGCCGAGCACGGCGAGCTGTTCCATGGCCGCAGGCCGACGCACGTCGAGCGAGGCCATCAGCACCTTCCGGCGTTGCCGATCGACGAGGCGTTTGGCGACCTTGGCGGTTGTCGTGGTTTTGCCGGAACCCTGTAGGCCGACCATCATGATGGCAACGGGCGGGGCGGCATTGAGGTCGATGCCTCGGCCCTCTGCACCCAGCGTCGAGACCAGCTGATCGTGCACGATCTTCACGACCATCTGGCCCGGCGTAACGGATTTCATGACCTCGACGCCGACAGCCTGCTTTTTGACGCCTTCGGTGAAGGCGCGCGCCACATCGAGCGCGACGTCGGCTTCGAGCAGCGCACGACGCACTTCGCGGAGCGAAGCGTCGACATCGGCCTCGCTCAGCGCCCCGCGGCGCGTGAGGCGATCGAGGATGCCGCCCAGCTTTTCCGACAGATTATCGAACATCAGTCTGCAAACACCTTTGCGCCCGAGGGCGCATCGCGCTGTCGGGCGGGGGCCTCCGGCCTCGTTTGGACCGGGCGACGAAGTTAAATTCCACGTCTCTATCGAGAACGGGCGGAACCTAGGGTTGCCGTATCCTCAAGTCAAGGTGAGGCCGATTTAGGGCGTTAGTTCATAGCTGACGCTGACGTTTACCCTTAGCGTCTGCTCGCCAGGCGCAATCGGAACCGCGCCGGCGCGCATGGCCTGCATTGGCCGCGGCTGCGCGGCGGGCCCTTCTTCACTAATCGAAACCACCTGTCCTAGCTTGGCACTGGCGGCCTTGGCATAGAGTTCGGCCTTGCGACGCGCATCGGCGATCGCTTCGTCGCGCGCCTGATCGAGCAGCTTCGATTGTTCTGAAACCACGAACTCGATGCCCGACATTTCATTTGCTCCCGCCGCGATTGCTCGATCGAGAACGGTCGGCAGGTTGTCGATGTCGCGAATTCGGATCGTCACCTGATTGGTGGCTTGGAAACCGGTGAGACGGGCAGTGCCCCCCTTGTTGGGATCATACTGCGGCTGCAACGACAGTCGCGACGTCTGAATGTCGCGCTCGGCTATCCCGCTCGCCTTGATCGCCGACAGCACGGCGGTCATCTGCTTAGCATTTGCTTCGCCAGCCTCGCGCGCGGTCTTTTCCAGGCTGCTGACACCGATGCGGATCACGGCTGTGTCGGGTGGAACGGCAACCATCGCCTCGCCCGTGACTGTCACAAGTTTTTCCGCTGCCTGCGCCGTTGCGATTGCGAGGGTGGCGATGAATAAAACCAGCAGGAAACGTGATAGCGGCATCACTTCACAGGTACAAACACATTGACCACCAGTTTGTCGGGCGCTGTCTTCACCGGGTCGGTGGTGTACTCTTCGATGAACAGGTCTTTGGCCTCGAGCTGCTTGTCGTCGAGATAGTTCGTGATCGCTTCATACGTCGAATCCATGGCGTCGTACGAGCCGCGATGGACGAATTTGAGAGATTTTCCGGAAGGTGTCGGGCCGATGGAGATATCGCCTTTCGGGGGATCCTTCGGCGTTTGCGCGACCGGCAGGCCGGCCTGGTAGGAAAAACCGGTATCATCGGTCTGGGTGTAGATCGTCATGGCGGGACCGGCCGCCTTTACATCCTGCTTGTCGAGATATTCCTGCACCGATTTGAAGGCATCCACCAAAGTGTCGAAAGCACTATCCCAGTTGGTGTGACCTTTCATGTAGACGATCGTGCGTTCGGGCAGCATTACCTGTTCGCCAAAGGCATCGCCGGGTTGCAAGGGCGACGGTGAGGCCGACTTTGTGCTCGGAGCCGGCATCGGGTCATTCGGGCCCGGTTTGGATGGGGTTTGGGCGGCTGCGGGGTCGGCCACAAATACCCATGCGAGCGCGAGCAAGATCGAGGTGAACTGAAAAGGCGCCATCACGGTTCTCCGACGAATGCGGCGCTCCGGCGGTTCGCCAACATTGTTGCGCATTCTAGCATGCCTCTGGCCAATCGGCGTTTATTCGCCATATAAACCGGGCGAAACCCGGGCAAGACAATGGGCGCGCTCGCCAACCAGGCCTTTGTTAAAATGAACGGAATTGGCAACGAGATTGTCGTTGTCGACATGCGCGCACGGGGTGGCGCGATCGCGCCTGAAGAGGCGCGCGCGGCTGCCACGCCGGACGGCGCCCCCTACGATCAGTTGATGGTGCTGTATCCATCGCGTACCCCGGGCACTGACGCCTTCATTCGCATTTACAATAATGACGGTTCGGAGGCGGGCGCCTGCGGCAACGGCATGCGCTGCGTTGCCGACCTCCTGGCAAAGGAGAGCGGAAAGGATGCGCTCATCTTTGAAACGACGGCCGGAATACGGAATTGCTGGAAAAATGCCGACGGCCTGTTCACGGTGGATATGAGCGTGCCACGCTTCAAGTGGAACGAGATTCCACTCGCGGAGGAATTCCGTGACACACGTGCCATCGAATTGCAGATCGGGCCCAACGACAACCCGGTGCTGCATTCGCCGTCGGTTGTAAGCATGGGCAACCCACATGCGATCTTCTGGGTCGACGACGTCAACGCCTACGATCTCGCGCGCTTCGGCCCTCTTCTTGAAAATCATCCGATCTTTCCCGAACGTGCCAATATCACGCTTGCACAAATCGTCGCTCGCGATCACATCATCATCCGGACCTGGGAACGCGGCGCCGGACTGACCAAAGCCTGCGGTTCGGCGGCATGCGCGGCCGCCGCCGCCGCCGCTCGGCTCCGGCGTACCGGGCGCAAGGTAAAAGTTTCACTGCCTGGCGGCGAACTCACCATCGACTGGCGCGAAACAGACGATCACGTGCTGATGACCGGTCCCGTTGAATTCGAGTTCAAGGGCCGTTTCGATCCGGCGCTATTTGCCAAGGCGGGTGCGTCTTGAGTGTCGAGGTTCTCACATTTGGTTGCCGGCTGAACGCTTATGAGTCCGAAGTCATCCGGCGCGCTGCAGACGCCGCCGATGTCGGCGACGCAGTGATGGTGAACACGTGCGCGGTGACCGCGGAGGCGGTCCGGCAGGCCAGGCAAACCATCCGTCGACTCAAGCGCGAGCAGCCGGACGCGCGAATCATTGTTACCGGTTGTGCTGCGCAGACCGAGGCAAAGACTTTTGCGGCCATGCCGGAAGTGGAGCGTGTCGTCGGCAACGAGGAAAAATTCAACGTCAAAAGCTGGACGACAGGTGAAAAGATCGCTGTGTCCGACATCATGTCGGTGAAGACCATGCGGCCGCACGCCATCGACAGCATCGAGGGTCGCGCCCGCGCGTTCGTGCAGGTGCAGAACGGTTGCGATCATCGCTGCACTTTCTGCATTATCCCCTTCGGTCGTGGCAATTCACGTTCGCTTTCGATGGATGACGTCGTTGCGCAGGCGAGACGTCTCGTTGCCAATGGCCATCGCGAAATCGTGCTCACGGGCGTCGATATTACAAGCTACGGGGCCGACCTCGCAGACGCACCGTACCTCGGCACTTTAGTCAAGCGCATCCTCAAGGAGCTGCCGGAATTGGCACGCTTGCGGCTGTCATCCATCGATTCCGTGGAAGCCGATTCGACCCTGCTCGATGCATTGGGCGAGGAACCGCGGCTGATGCCGCATCTGCACCTATCGCTGCAGGCGGGCGATGATCTCATCCTCAAGCGCATGAAGCGGCGGCACTCGCGCGCCGATGCGATTGCCTTCTGCGAGCAGGTGAGTCGTTTGCGTCCTGATGTCAATTTTGGCGCTGACATCATCGCCGGCTTTCCGACCGAAGACGAAGATATGTTCGCTCGCTCTCTGGACCTTGTTGATGCGTGCGGGCTGACGCAACTCCATGTCTTTCCGTTCTCGCCGCGGCCTGGGACGGCAGCCGCGCGCATGCCTCAGATCGATCGCGCGGTCATCAAGGACCGTGCTCGCCGCCTGCGCGAAAAGGGCGATTTGGCGCTGCGGCATCATCTCGACCGTGAGATCGGCGCGCGCCGCCGCGTACTCGCGGAATCGCGCGCGTTTGGACGCACCGAGCAATTCATACCGGTGCGTCTTGCCGCGCCGTTAGAACCCGGTGTTATTGTCGACCTGACAATGTCAGCGCATGATGGCCGGCAACTCTTGGCTGCCTGAGGAGGGAATGGCGATGGCTTATCGCGATCATCTGATTACGACGATGGATCAACTCCAGGCGCTCTACGGCGAAACACTGCCGACGTCGATCGTCAAGGAGATCGACCATATTAACGACGGCTATCGCAAGCTGATCGAGGCGGCGCCGTTTGTCGCGGTTGCGACCTCGGGCCCCGAAGGCCTGGATTGCTCGCCCAAGGGCGATGCGGCCGGGTTCGTTCGCATCCTCGACGAAAAGACGCTGGCGATCCCCGACCGGCCCGGAAACAACCGGTTAGATGGCTTTCGTAATATCGTGCGCGATCAGCGCATCGCACTGCTTTTTCTGATCCCCGGTGTTGGTGAGACGCTGCGCGTCAATGGCCGCGCCTCGATCTCCGTCGATCCCGAGCTGATGCAAGGGTTCGCGGTCGGCGGCAAGTTGCCCCGTTGCGTGCTGATCGTTCACATCGAAAGCATCTACTTTCACTGCTCGAAGGCAATCGTGCGCTCCAGGTTGTGGGATGAGGCGACCAAGATCGATCGCAAAAGCCTGCCCTCGACCGGCACGATCGTTGCCGAACTGAGTCAGGGCAAACTGGGTGGGGAGACTTACGACCGCGAAGCGCCGGAGCGCATCAAGGCCCAGCTTTACTGAGATGTGATAGACCGATTGCGGTGCGTTTTCCTTCGAGCCAATACGCAGCCGCGGCGAAGGCGAAATAAAGTCCGAGCGCAGTGACCGCAAACGCCGTGTCGGAAACCGGTGGCGGTCCGAAAAAGACATAAGCCTGCAGCGCGACCGCGACGAGGCCCAAAATCATAATTCCATAGCGACCGATCGAGTCTTTCGGTTCTGTCGTCCTGAGAAAAAGCGCGATTCCGCCGAACAAGAGCGCGATCTCAAGAGTAAAGGCGAGCGTGGGATAGTTCCACAGGCCAAATCCAACCTTGTACGTGTCGTCGTACAACGCGAGGTCGGGACGATGAACCAGCAGGTCGAGGATCCAGTGCGAGAATACGGCGCCCCCGACAATTGCCGCAGCAGCCCATTTTTGCGCCGGCGCTAGGGCCCGATATGTGACAGCGGCACCCACCGACCAGAGCGCAGCGCCGGGAAGGCTGTGCGTGAATGGCATGTAGTAAAGATCGAACGGGTTTGTCGCAGTGATACCCGGAACGATGCGGACCTTCTCGATTCCAAGCAGCACCAGGACCGCCCACGCGACATCGACAAGTTGAACCGCAACAAACAGAACCCATAACGGAATTGCCGGCTTCGCAGCCTTGCACGCGAAGCTCACGCCATAGTGGCCAATAAACATCTGGTTACCGTCTTCACGTCGGAATTCGCCGTTGAACGTCGGTATCGATCGAAAGTTCCGCGGTGCGCCAGCCGCAGACCCCAAGTTTTTCGCGCATAGTCTCCGGTACCGGGGCGGTGACGGTGACCGGCGCCTTGTTTTTGAAAATTGGCAAAGTCACTTCGCGCGAATGAAGATGCAGCGGCGGACCGCCGGCCTGCGGCGTGCTTCCGTAGAAATTGTCGCCGACGATCGGCCATCCCATCTCGGCGCAGTGCACGCGCAATTGATGCGTGCGTCCGGTCAATGGCTCAAGCGCAAGCCAACTGAAACCGGCGCCGCGACCCATCACCTTCCAGGTGCTTGCGGAAGGCAAACCATGCGCGTCGGCCTTCATCCACCAGCCGCGCGTGTCGTCGCGTCTTGCGAGGGCAACGTCGATGCGGCCTTCGTTCGCTTCTGGGCCGCCCTCGACGACCGCCCAATAGCATTTGCGGACCTTGCCCTGTTTGAACAGTTTGCCGAGCAGCGCCAGCGCCTTGCGATGACGGCCAAGCACCAAGCAGCCGGTGGTGTCGCGGTCGAGCCGATGCGCCAGCGCCGGCGGCCGCGGTAAACCGAAACGCAACGCATCGAAATAGTCTTCGAAGGCATCGCCGCCCTTCGGCCCGCGATGCACTGGCAATCCGGCCGGTTTATCGACAACCAGCATCAGCCCATCGCGGTACAGTAGGCGGGCGAGCATGTCTTCCGGTGTCATGCCGAAACGGCTATCACGTGCGCGGCATGGACGACAGCACACAAGACGGAAACTGGTGGAAGCGCCTCAGCGGGGGCCTCAAACGCACGTCATCCTCGCTCGGTTCCTCCATCACGGCTCTGGTTTCCCACCGTCAGCTCGAGCCTGAGACGCTCGATGCACTCGAGGACGAGCTGGTACGCGCCGATCTCGGACAGGATATCGCCGTTCGGATCGTGGACACGCTGGGCCAGGGCCGCTATCCGCAAGGCCTCTCGCCCGACGAGGTGAAGGGTTTGCTTGCCGCCGAAATCGAAAAAACGCTAACACCGGTCGCGCGGCCGCTCGAGATCACCGCGCGGCCGTTCGTCATTTTGGTCTCGGGCGTCAACGGATCCGGCAAGACCACGACCATCGGCAAGCTTGCCGCTCGTTTTCGTGCGGAGGGCAAAAGCGTGATGCTTGTGGCCGGCGATACCTTTCGCGCCGCCGCGATCGATCAGCTCAAGATCTGGGGCGAGCGGACAGGTGCGAGCGTGATGGCTCGCGAGCCTGGTGCCGATGCCGCCGGACTCGCCTTCGATGCGGTCGCCGCGGCCAAAGAACAAAGCGTTGAAATCGTGCTCGTGGACACTGCGGGGCGCCTGCAGAACCGGGCCGAGTTGATGAGCGAACTGGAAAAGATGGTGCGCGTCATGCGCAAGGTCGAGCCGACGGCGCCGCACGCTGTACTGCTCGTGCTGGATGCGACCATCGGTCAGAATGCTCTCAATCAGGTCGAGATATTCGGAAAAATAGCGGGGGTTACCGGCCTGGTGATGACCAAGCTCGACGGCACGGCCCGCGGCGGTATTCTCGTTGCCCTTGCCGAGAAATTCGGCTTGCCGGTGCACTACATCGGCGTCGGTGAGGGCGTGGACGATCTGGCGCCGTTTACCGCGCGTGATTTCGCGCGTGCCGTCGTCGGACTGGAATCGTAGCCGAGGACACGGATGGCGATGAAGAAGCAACTCAACCCCGGTCTCAAGCTGGTGCTCGACATCGGACCCTTGATACTGTTTTTCGTCGCCAACTCGAAATTCGGAATCTATGTGGCGACTGGCGCGTTCATGGTGGCCATCCTTGTCGCGCTGGCCCTCTCATACGCGATGACCCGGCATCTCGCGATCATGCCCATCGTTACCGCTGTGGTCGTGTTAATTTTCGGCGGGCTGACGCTGATCCTTCACGATGAGCTATTCATCAAGCTTAAACCGACCATCATCTACGTTTTGTTCGGGGGAACGCTTGTGGGCGGGCTTGCATTCGGCAAGCCATTGCTCGGCATGGTCTTTGATTCTGTCTTCCATTTGCGCGACGAGGGCTGGCGCAAGTTGACCTGGCGCTGGGCGATTTTCTTCTTTGCGCTCGCGATACTGAATGAGATTGTCTGGCGCACGCAGACGACCGACTTCTGGGTGAGCTTCAAGTTATTTGGCGTTGCTCCACTCACCTTCCTTTTCGCCGCGCTGCAGGTTCCGCTGCTGAACAAATACAGCATCGAAAAGAAAAACTAGCGCAGCGTTTTCTCGATTTCGGGCAGAAGCGTACGGCCGAAATTCTCCGCCGTGATGGGTCCTACAAGCTTGTAAGCGATGCGACCGTCCCGCCCGATCAAGAATGTCTCCGGCACGCCGTAAACGCCCCAGTCGATCGAAGCACGGCCTGTCTCGTCGCGACCGGTGGCGACAAAGGGATTTCCATACCGATTAAGAAAGCGCCGCGCATTGTCGGGCGCGTCCTTGTAGTTGATGCCGATGAGTTGAATGCGCTTGTCTTTGGACAGTTGCTCAAGGAAGGGTGCTTCGTCGTGGCAGGGCACGCACCAGGATGCCCACACATTTAACACCGTAACGGCGCCTTGGAAAATCGCATTGCTGACGCCCGGGACGGCCTTGCCATCGCGTTCGAGCCCCGGAACCCCGGGTAGATCGATCGTCGGCGCCGGACGGCCGATAAGCGCCGATGGAAGTCGCGACGGATCGCCAGTACCAAGTCGATAGAAGAACAAAGCCGCCAGTGCGAGGAACGCGATCAGTGGCAACAGCACCAGAATGCGGCGCCGTTTTGAACTGACGCTTTCGTCAGCTGCACTCATCAATTCATCAGTCCTTGCGCTGCGAGCGCCTTGTAACGCCGCGCTCTTCGAGGTCACCGAGAATGCGGCGCTGCGCCGAATAGTCGAGCACGACCCAGGCCACCAATGCAGCGACAACGAAAATCGTCACTGCATAGGCGGCGATGATGAAGTCGGCGTGCGGGCCGATGGTCATGCGCCTGCCTCCGCCAGCTTCTGCGCCTGCAACAGCCGCATGCTGCGCACGCGACGGCGCAATATCTCGTTGCGCATGACAGCGAGATGCAAGGTCAAGAATAGCAATGTAAAGGCCAGCGTCATGATCAACAGGGGAGTGAGCAGCGCCGGAGCAATGGTTGATCCGCCCATGCGGAACACCGAAGCCGGCTGGTGCAACGTATTCCACCAATCGACCGAGAACTTGATGATCGGCAAATTGACCGCGCCGACCAGTGACAGCACCGCGGCCGCACGCGCGCCCCGGCTCGGTTCTTCGGCGGTCCAGTAGAGTGCCAGCACGCCGAGATAAAGCAGAAGCAAGACCAACATCGATGTGAGGCGCGCGTCCCAAACCCAATACGTTCCCCAAGTCGGGCGGCCCCAGAGCGAGCCCGTTACGAGGCAAATAAATGTGAACGCGGCACCGATTGGCGCAGCGGCCTTGCCGGCGACGTCCGCGAGGGGATGCCGCCACACCAGTGTCCCCAGCGCAGCGACACTCATCAGTCCCCAGCCAAACATGCCGAGCCACGCCGCCGGCACGTGCAGGAACATGATCTTGACGGTTGCGCCCTGCTGGTAGTCGTCGGGTGCGTTCATTGCGCGGTAAAGGCCGATCACGAATAGAAGCAGCGTCGCTGCAATCAACCATGGCAGCACGCGATTGACGATGCTCAGAAAGCGCGTCGGATTGGCGAGATCAATCACCGGCATCGGCAATCTCTGATCATGTCATTTGAGTCCAATTTCATGTCATTCGAGTCCATGTCGAAGAACCGCTGCCGCTGCAATTGGACCGAGTACGAGGCTGGCCAAACTTAGCGCACAAAGAATGGTGAAAGGTGGGCCGAACGGCGCGGGTCCGACGATCGCCGCATTAGCCGCGGCAACGCCGAAGATCAACACCGGCACCGTGAGCGGCAGCACCAGTACAGCAAGCAACAAGCCGCCGCGGCGCAGCGCAACCGACAACGCCGCGCCGATCAATCCGAGGAACGTCAGCGCAGGTGTGCCGGCGGCGAGGGTGAGCGCAAGCCATCCCGCCGAGTGCAATTCGACGTTGAGCATCAACCCGAGCAGCGGAGCGATAATCACGAGCGGTAATCCGGTGGTGATCCAATGCGCGATCGCTTTGGTGGCTACCGCAATTTCAAGTGGCATGCCACCCATCATCAGGAGGTCGAGCGAACCGTCATCGTAGTCGGTCGCAAACAGCCGATCGAGGGCAAGCAGGCTGGCAAGCAGCGCACCAAGCCAAAGGATCGCCGGTCCAATCCGCGCGAGCAACGCAAGGTCGGGACCAATTGCAAATGGAATCATGCTAACGACGACGAGGAAGAACAACGCGCCCATCAGGGCGCCGCCGCCGACACGGACCGCCAGCCGCATGTCCCGCCCAAGAAGGGATGTGAACGAACTCATGCTGAACCCAATTTCAGTTCGCGTGCGCGCTCAAGCCCGATCGCTCCGTGTGTTGCGGCAATGACCATGCCGCCGGCGTGCAGATGGTCGCGCATCAGCTCAGCGAGCCGTGTCTGTGAGGGCGTGTCGAGGGAAGAGGTCGGCTCGTCAAGCAGCCATATCGGCCGCCGCACGGCGACAAGACGTGCGATCGACAATCGCCGCCGCTGTCCGGCGGACAGATAGGCGGCGGGTAGATCCGCGAGCGGGGCAAGGTCGACCGCTTCCAGCGCGGACTTGGGGTTGCGGCTGGCGCCGAGAAATCCCGTCCAGAATTGAAGGTTCTCATCGACCGTAAGCGAAGGCTTCATTGCGTCCTGATGACCGAGATAGTGTGCCTGCTCCGCAATCGGGATATCGCGGTCGCCGCCTTCCAGAATGAGCTGCCCCGCGGCGATCCGCACCAGGCCCGCGATCATCCGCAGCAAGGAAGATTTGCCAGCCCCGTTGCGACCGGTCACCAGCAACGCCTCTCCCTCGGAAAGACTGAAGCACAGGCCCCGAAAAACCTCGCGCCCGCCTCGGTTGCAGGCCAATTGGTCGCCTTTGAGTTTCATAACGGCTGCTGGGGTCCGCCGACCGGCGGAGACACGGCGCCAAGCCCGGAAAACCCCGATTTTACGAGCATTTTTGGTGTTGTTCCCCGGTCAATATAGCGTTGGGCGAGAAAAGACCTTATAAGCCCGAACTTGCGACGTTACGTAATTCGAATTCGGACGCAAGTCTCGCCAGCAAGAAAAACACCACCTTGCCAATAGCTTAGTCCGAACCAGCGCCGATCACCGGCCGGGAATGGAAACAGCCGACATGCCTTCGCTCGACAGCTTTAGATGCTGCAAGACCCTACAGGTTGGTAGCAAGACTTACGCTTACTTCAGCCTTCCCATCGCCGAGCGAAACGGTCTCAAGGGCATATCTCGCTTGCCCTTTTCAATGAAAGTTCTGCTCGAGAATCTGCTGCGAAATGAGGACGGCCGGTCGGTTACAAAAGACGACATCAAAGCCGTCGCCGAGTGGCTCAAGACCAAGACCTCCGATCGCGAGATTGCGTTCCGTCCGGCGCGCGTGCTGATGCAGGATTTCACCGGCGTGCCGGCGGTTGTCGATCTTGCCGCGATGCGCGACGCCATGAAGCATCTTGGCGGCGATCCCAAGAAAATCAATCCGCAGGTTCCCGTCGATCTGGTTATCGATCATTCGGTCGCGGTGACATTCTTCGGCAACAACGCCGCATTCAAGAAGAACGTCGAGGAGGAATATCGGCAAAATCAGGAGCGCTACAAATTCCTGAAATGGGCGCAGCGATCGTTCGACAATTTCAGTGTGGTGCCGCCCGGCACTGGCATCTGCCATCAGGTCAACCTCGAGTATCTCTCACGCGTTGTCTGGAACCGCAAGGACAAGGTGAAGGTCGACGGCAAGGCGGCGACCATGGAGGTTGCCTATCCCGACACGCTGGTCGGAACCGATTCGCACACCACGATGGTCAATGGCCTGTCGGTGCTTGGCTGGGGGGTCGGCGGCATTGAGGCGGAGGCAGCCATGCTCGGTCAACCGCTGTCCATGGTGCTGCCCGAAGTGATCGGCTTCAAACTTGCCGGCAAACTGAAAGAGGGAGTCACTGCTACTGACCTGGTGCTGACCGTGACCGAGATGCTTCGCAAGCGCGGCGTGGTCGGAAAATTCGTCGAATTCTTCGGCCCGGGCCTTTCGCATTTGACCATCGCCGACCGCGCGACGCTCGGCAACATGTCGCCTGAGTACGGTGCGACGTGTGGCTTCTCGCCGATCGATGACGACACCATCCGTTACATGAAGGACACGGGTCGTCCGGGGGATCTCGTCGCGCTCGTTGCCGCCTATGCCAAAGCGCAGGGCATGTACCGCGTGAAGACGACCCCTGACCCGATGTTCACCGACGTGCTCAAGCTTGAACTCAGTTCGGTCGAACCTTCACTGGCGGGTCCGAAACGCCCGCAGGACCGCGTTGCCTTGAAGGAAGTGAAGTCAGGCTTTGCGACTTCGATGGACAAGGAATTCGGCAAGAGCGCCGAAGCAAAGAAGCGCGTGAAAGTTTCCGGTAAGAACTATGATCTTGGCCACGGGGATGTCGTCATTGCCGCGATCACATCCTGTACCAACACCTCCAATCCGAACGTGATGATCGGCGCTGGGTTGCTGGCGCGGAAGGCCGCAGCGAAGGGCCTGACCGCCAAGCCATGGGTAAAGACCTCGCTGGCACCTGGCTCGCAGGTTGTCGGGGAATATCTCGAGAAGTCCGGCCTGCAGAAGGATCTCGACAAGCTCGGCTTCAATCTCGTGGGTTTCGGCTGCACGACCTGCATCGGCAATTCCGGACCGCTGCCGCCGGAGAATTCCAAGGCGATCAACGACAATGATCTTGTGGCGGCCGCTGTCCTGTCGGGCAATCGCAACTTCGAAGGTCGCGTCAATGCGGATGTGCGTGCGAACTATCTGGCATCGCCGCCGCTTGTCGTTTCGTATGCAATCGCCGGCTCGATGAATGTCGATGTCGCGAGGGAGCCGCTCGGTGTCGACCAGAAGGGCAAGAAAGTCTTTCTGAAGGACATCTGGCCATCGAACAAAGAGATCGGAGACTTCGTCGCCAAGAACATCACAAAACAGATGTTCTCCAAGAATTACGCCGACGTGTTCAAGGGTGATTCCAACTGGCGCAAGATCAACGTCAAAGGCGCCGTCACCTACGACTGGGACAAAAAATCTACCTACGTGCAGAACCCGCCGTATTTCGTCGGCATGGGCCACCATCCCAAGCCGGTGGAAGACATCGTCGATGCGCGCGTGCTGGCCTTGCTTCTTGATTCGATCACCACGGACCACATTTCGCCGGCCGGTTCGATCAAGATCGACTCGCCGGCCGGCAAGTACCTCGTTGCGCACAAGGTCAAGCCTGCCGATTTCAATCAGTACGGCACGCGACGCGGCAATCACGAGGTGATGATGCGCGGCACCTTCGCCAACATTCGCATCAAGAACCAGATGGTGCCGGGTGTTGAGGGCGGTGTCACCGTTCACTATCCCTCGAAACAGCGCATGCCGATCTACGACGCGGCAATGAAGTACAAGTCCGACGGGGTCCCGCTGGTCGTTTTTGCCGGGAAGGAATACGGCAGCGGTTCGTCTCGTGACTGGGCGGCCAAAGGTTCGATCCTGCTCGGAATCCGCGCGGTTATTGCCCAATCCTTCGAGCGCATCCACCGGTCCAATTTGGTGGGCATGGGCGTGATGCCACTGGTCTTCGAAGAGGGGACCTCCTGGCAGTCTCTCGGCCTAAAGGGCGACGAGCAGGTCACTATTCGCGGGTTGCATGGCGAACTTAAGCCGCATCAGCGGCTCATTGCCGAGATCGTCTCAGGCAATGGGACTCTGAAACGCGTCCCACTGATATGCCGCATCGATACCCTGGACGAACTCGATTACTTCAAGAATGGTGGGATCCTGCAGTACGTACTGCGTCAATTGGCCGGTTGAACGGCAATTTGGTAACAGTCAGCAATGAAAATGGGCCGCTCACCGCGAAGTGAGTGGCGGGTGATCGAAAGGGCGCTCTATAAACCGCGGGCGAGGCAAGGATTGCGGTAACGATATGACATATCGCCACGTCACCTTTGCGTTCGCGTTTCTGTGTAGCGCAGCAGTCGCGCCGGCCTCCGCCGAGCCGCGCGCTGTCATCGAATTGTTCACCAGCCAAGGTTGTTCGTCCTGTCCGGCCGCCGACAAGGTGCTTGGAGAGTTGTCGGCCGACCCATCGCTCGTGACGATGAGTCTCGCCGTCGACTATTGGGATTATCTCGGGTGGAAGGACACGCTGGCACTGCATGGCCATTCCGAGCGGCAACGTGCCTATGCCGGAGCGCGCGGTGACCGTGAGGTCTATACGCCGCAGGTCGTCGTCAACGGCGTTCTGCACGTGTTGGGAAGCGACAAGGCGGCAATCGAAAATGCGATCGCGCAAACCCGGCGTAATCCAGCAGTACTCTCGTTGCCGGTTACGATGAGTGTCGCCGACGGCAGAGTGACGGTGAATGTGCCCGCGGCGCGAGACGAGTTCCGCAGCGCCGAGGTTTGGCTCTGTCCCGTCTCGAAGAAAGTGTCGGTGCAGATCGGACGCGGCGAGAACCACGATCGAATGCTAACCTATCACAACGTAGTTCGTCGCTGGATGAAACTCGGTGACTGGAACGGTCAAGCGCAGACTTTCAGTGTGCCGGTCAGCGATATTCCGAAAGGCGACTATTCGCTCAAGGACATCGATCAGCTCGATGTCGTCGTTCAAAGTGGCGTAGCGGCCAAGCCCGGTCCGATGCTCGGCACTGCTTCCACAGCCTGTTGCGGCGCCTCGACAAACTGAAACCGAAAAACAAACAAAAATCGGGCCGGCTTCAGCCGGCCCGAAGGCATTAGGGGATTGAACCGTACGCGGAACTCAACTGGCCCGGCCGATCGAACCCCGGGGGGCTGGGGGGCTGAGGAATCCGGTGCTCGTACCGGACCGGGCCTTGAGGCAACGATTGAGTTATCCCAATCCAGAGTGACGGGCGATTGACCGAAATTGGGCGTTATTGTGGGAGCATTTAACGAGTTCGTGATCGTCCAATGTTGTTTCTGTCTGTTTTTCGGTCACTTCAAGCTGGAAGTAATCTCTTGCCGTGCGCCGTCCACGGCGCGATCATCATCCGAGCACAAGGAGGCGCCGCATGACGTTCGGTTCCGGCGAAGTCGATCCAAGCCAGTCCCTCGGGGGCGGCGGTACCCTGGTCCGCACAGCCCCCGCGCAAAATCAGGTGACCTTCAGCCGCCGCGAGCTCAATCGCATTCTCGATCTCTATGGCCGCAAGGTCGCAGCTGGCGAATGGCGCGATTACGCCATCGACTTTCTCAAAGACCGCGCGGTGTTTTCTGTATTTCGCCGCAGCTCGGAAGTGCCGATCTATCGCATCGAAAAAAATCCGAAACTGGAACGCCGGCAAGGCGTCTACAGCGTGATTTCGGCGAGCGGTCTCGTCGTCCGCCGCGGCCACGAGCTTGACGGCGTGCTGCGCTCGATCGACCGTTCGCTGGCACTGGTCGTGAATTGATCGATCAGGGCGGGGTGGTTGCCCCAGGCCCGAGCGGGCGCTGCATCAGCGCCGTGTCGAGCCACCGATCGAATTTATAGCCGACGTTTTCAAACACGCCGACGTGCTTGAACCCGG
This sequence comes from Pseudolabrys sp., assembly GCA_036519515.1. Taxonomy (GTDB): domain Bacteria; phylum Pseudomonadota; class Alphaproteobacteria; order Rhizobiales; family Xanthobacteraceae; genus Pseudolabrys. Next base: position 59,535 of record DATDLC010000132.1, read on the forward strand.
TCGCCTCGTGCACGCGGATCGAAGCCACCTGTCTGGAATCGCCGATGACGGCGATCATCAGGCGAAAGCCACCTTTGGTGCAGGCCTCGATCAGCGCTTCCAGCAAGGCCTTGCCCACGCCGCGCCGGTGCAGATCGTGCGCTACGTAAACCGAATTTTCCACGGTGAAGCGATAAGCCGGTCGCGCGCGGTAGGGCGCGGCATAGGCATAGCCCGCCAGCGCGCCACCAAGTTCGGCTGCAAGATAAGGAAATTTCCGCGCCAGCAGTTCGTTCATGCGCCTGGCCATCTCGGCCTCGTCCGGAGGCGTGAGCTCGAATGAAGCCGTGCCGTACTCGACGGCATGCGCGTAAATGCGTGTGATGGCCGGAATATCGGAAGGCGTAGCCGGGCGGATGGCGAGTGTCATGGGCAGCTCGAGTCAGTTGAGCAAATTTGACCACAACTGCCGTAACAAAAAAACGCCCGGGCCAGAGCCCGGGCGCGCGTTGCAGTCCTTTTGCCAGCGCTTAGCGGCGGTCGCCGAGGAAGCGCAGTAGGAACAGGAACAGGTTGATGAAGTCGAGATAGAGCGTGAGCGCGCCCATCACTGCCTTCCGCCCTGCAACGGTTCCGTCGTCATTGACGCTGTACATTTCCTTGATCTTCTGGGTGTCCCAGGCGGTCAGGCCGGCGAAGATCAACACGCCGATAGCAGAGATCGCGAAGTCAAGACCGCTGCTCTTGAGGAACATGTTGACGAGCATCGCGAGGATGAGCCCGAACAGTCCCATTGTCAGGAACGATCCGACGGGGGAGAGATCGCGCTGCGTGGTGTAGCCGTACAGGCTCAACGCGCCGAACGACGCCGCCGAAATGAAGAAGGTGCGGGCGATCGAGCCGTGGGTGTAAGTCAGGAACACCGACGACAGCATCACGCCAAGCAATCCCGCGTAGACCATGAACAGCATCAGCGCCGTGCTTGGCTGCAGGGTCTGGATGCGGAAACTCATGAAGAACACCAGTCCGAGCGTGGCGAGAAACAGCACGATCACGACCGGGCCGCCATAAAGCGTTTGCCCGAACGAGGTGAGCGTGAGTGCGCCACCGGCGGTGGTCTGCACCGCGGCATTGAAGGTAAGCCAGGCGACGACGCCGGTCAGAGCGACGCCGGCGGCCATGTAATTGTAGACGCGGATCATGTAGGCGCGCAGGCCTGCATCGATCGCGACAGCACGCGCGCCGCCGAAGCCGCGGGCAGCTACGTTACGGTCGTAGTCCGACATCGAAGTTTCCTCTCTCATGTCCCGGCTTTACGCCGGTAACGTCACGCGCGCCGGCACAGTGCCGTCGCGCTCGTGCCCCGAATCTAGTGGTTAGCTAGCCTTGGCGCCAGATATGGCCTGAAAATGACTCTGCATCATGGCGGATCGTTAACCGTCCGGTAGCGCCATTATACCCGAAATGGCCTTGCTGGGGCCGGGGGCGCACGGTCCGTGGCGGAATGTCGCAAAACCTACAAGTTCCTCAATATCGACGCGGGTTTTTGGCCAAGAGCCATGTAAGTGCCTGCCAATCCCAAAGTTACCGTCACGGCGACGGCGGCCAGCGCGGCCGCCGAAGCCGGTGCCGGCAGCCACGTGAAGGACAAGTGCATGAGCTGGGCGACGATTAGCCACGCTGCAAGCGAGCCGCCGATCACCCCGAAGATGGCGGTAGCGGTGCCGATCAGCAGATATTCGATAGCATAGGCAGTGAGAAGGCGAAGCCGCGTGGCGCCGAGCGTCTTCAAAATCACCGCATCATAGACCCGCGAGCGGTGGCCGGCGGCTAGGGCGCCCCCGAGCACCAATGCCGCGGCGATTAAGGTGATGGCGCTGGCGCCGCGGATCGCCAGGACGAGGTTGGCAACAATGCCACCAACTGCTTCCAAAGCGTCCTTTACCCGAACGGCTGTGACCATAGGGAAGCTTGCCGCGACCGAGCGGATTACGGTCGCTTCTTCCGCGGGCGTGCCACCATCGGGGTAGATCAGGGTCGCGAGATGGGTGTGCGGCGCTCCGCGAAACGAATTCGACGAAAACACCATCACGAAATTGATACCAAGGCTCTCCCAATCGACCGTACGCATATTGGCGATCGTCGCCGTGATGTTGCGTCCGAGAACATTCACCACGACGGAGTCGCCCAATTTCAGGCCGAGGCCGTCGGCGATGCGCTTCTCGAACGAGACAAGCGGAGGTCCGTCATAGTCAGCGCCCCACCATTTTCCTTCCACCAGTCTCGAGCCGGCAGGGATCTCATTCGAATAGGTAAGTCCCCGATCGCTTTGCAGCACCCATGCTGCATCTTCTCTCGGCTTGATATTCTCGGCGGGAATGCCGCCGGCGGAAACGATGCGCCCGCGCAGCATTGGCACCTCCTCCAATTTTGCCGATGGAGCTTGCGTGCGGAGGAAGGTTCCGAAGCGATCGGATTGATCGGCGGGAATGTCGAGGAAATAAAACGACGGAGCTCTCGCCGGCAGTTCATTGGAGAATTGTCGATTCAAATTGCCGTCGATCTCGATGACAGTGACAAGCAGCGTGATGCCGAGCCCCAGCGAAAGAACGATGGTCGGTGTCAGGGAGCTTGGCCGATGAATATTGGCAACAGCCATGCGCAGGCCGGTTGCGCGGGCGCGCGGTGCCCGGGCTGCCAAGATCATCATCAGCGCGGCGATGACGCGCAGCAACAGGAAGACCGCGGCGGCCGTGGCCACATAGACGAGGGCGACACGGCGGTCATAGGCCAGCAAAACGGCGAACGCGGCCAGAACGAGTACGGCGAGGGCAGTGAATGCGACATATCTTTTGCGTGGTCGACGCGGCTGTAACTCCACCATGTCGCGGAACAGTTCGGCAACGGGCACATCATGCGCGCGTCCAAGTGGCCACAGCGCGAAGACCAGCGCTGTGAGCAACCCATAGAGTAATGCCAGTAGCAATTCTCCGGGATGCAACGCGGGGACCAATGGTAGTGGAATGATCGCGCCGAACATCCATGAAATCGCAAACGGAAGGGTTGCACCAAGCGCAGCGCCGATGAGGCCTCCTACAACAGCCATCAGCAGGACCTGCGTTAGGTAGATCGTGAAAATGCGGCGGCCGCTCGCCCCGAGCGCTTTCATCGTTGCGATTGTGTCACGCCGCCGATCGAGGTGACTTTTGACCGCGTTGCCGACGCCGACGCCGCCAACCAGAAGTGCCGTCAATCCTACGATCGTGAGGAATTGCGTAAAGCGTTCGACATTGCGCTCAAGCTGTGGTGAGGCGTTGCTGCGGCCGCGGATATCCCATCCGGCTTCCGGAAGCTGCGCGCGAGCTTGCGCGGTCAACGCTTTCGCGGCGGCATCGGACGCATCATTCGTGGGCAGGCGCAGGCGGTAGTGCCAGCGCACCAGACTGCCCGGTTGCAGCAAACCGGTCGTGCGCAATGCGTCCTCGCTCACGAGCAAGCGCGGGCCGAAGCCGATGCCGCCGGCAAGTTTGTCGGGCTCGCTTGTCAGCGCGGCCCGAATTTCGAAAGTCGTATCGCCAACCGTGATCCGCGCGCCCGGAGAAATTTCCAACCGCGCCAACAGCGTCGGATCGGCGACCGCGCCGAAAACACCGTCGCGTTGCGCCAGTGCGTCGCCGAGCGCCAGTTGTGGATCCAGTTTGATTTGACCGAACAAGGGATACGCCGCGTCGACGGCTTTCATTTCGACGAGCGTTGCCTGACTGTTTGGCGCGCGTGCCATGGCGCGCATGGTGGCTGCGCTGGAAACCTGGCCATGCGCCTGCAGGAATGCGCGCTCGTTCGACGCGATTTCGCGTTGGATCAGCGTGAAAGCCAGATCTCCACCGAGAATGACGCGACCTTCACGCGCAAGGCCATCGGCGAGACTCGCGGCCACCGATCCGACGCCTGCGATCGCCATGCTGCCAAGTGCAATGCAGAGGATAAACACGTAGAAGCCGTGCAACCCTCCACGCAATTCGCGCATTGCGAAGCGAAGGGGCAGCCAACGGCCGGCCGGTGCGGTCATTTCGCTTACGCTCATGATGTGCCCAAACCATCGACACGACCGGAGCGCAAGTGCACGACGCGTGCGCAGCGTGCCGCCAACGCGGCGTCATGGGTGACGAGCACCAGCGTGGTTTTCCGTCTGACGTGACCAGTAAAGAGCAGGTCGACGATCTGCTTTCCAGTATCCTCGTCAAGATTGCCAGTGGGCTCGTCCGCCACAACGATCGCCGGATCCGGTGCGAGCGCGCGCGCGACCGCGACGCGTTGCTGTTCACCCCCGGACAATTCGGCCGGATAGTGGTCGGGCCGTTCGCTCAGCCCGACCGCGGCAAGCTCCTCGCGCGCGCGGCCGTGGGCGTCCGCTACGCCCGCCAGTTCGAGCGGGACGGCGACATTCTCGAGCGCAGTCATCGTCGGAATGAGATGGAACGACTGGAAGACAATTCCGATATGCCGACCGCGGAATCGCGCCAGCGCGTCCTCGTCGAGGGTGCTGAGGTTTTTGCCCGCGACCGCAACTGTGCCGGTATCCGCGCGCTCAAGGCCCGCCATCACCATCAGTAGTGTCGATTTGCCGGAGCCGGACGGCCCAACGAGGCCAATGGCCTCGCCCGTACCTATATGCAAATTGATATCTTTGAGGATATGAACGCGGGCCGCCCCGTGCCCGAGCGAGAGATTGACCCCGGCAAGCGCAATGGCCGGCACCGCCTGGGAGTTATTGGTCATGACACCTCATTTTTCGCAACCCCGCTCATATGGGAGGAGTCCGGCCCCGGTCCAGAGTCTTGTGACCACGATTGTGCTCGCACTGTTGTGCATGTTTGGACAGCTTGCAGCGGTGAAAGCAACCGAGCGGCCTGTCAACATTGTAGTGCTCGGCGACTCGCTCAGCGCCGGTTTGGGATTGACGCTGGAAGACGCATTTCCTGCGAAGCTCGCGGCCGCGCTGAAAGCCAAGGGCGCCGCTGTCACGATCACCAACGCGGGCGTATCCGGAGACACGGCATCCGGCGGGCTCGGCCGTCTTGACTGGTCGGTTCCGGATGGCACAAACGCGGTCATTGTCGAGCTCGGGGCGAACGATGCGTTGCGCGGTCTCGATCCCGCCCTCACCCAGGGCGCGCTCGACATGATTTTGCGGAAGCTCGCGGACCGTCATATTCCTGTCTTGCTCGCCGGGATGCGGGCACCGCCGAATATGGGTGCCGATTATGCACGGGCCTTCGATGCGATTTATCCGGCGCTTGCGTCGACTCACCCTGTCGTCTTTTATCCGTTCTTCCTGGATGGGGTTGCCGCCGACCCAAAGTTGAATCAGGGCGACGGCCTACATCCGAATGTCGCCGGCATTGATGCGATTGTGGCGCGCATTCTGCCGGCGGTGGAAGAGCTGATGAAACGCGCGCGCGCCGGACGCGCATCGTGATCTGAGAGTTTCGCAATGCCGCGCCTTTTTACCGGAGTCGAAATTCCGTCCGATGTCGGACAGGCGCTGGCGACCTTGCGTGGCGGATTGCCGGGCGCGCGATGGGTCGACCCCGGGAATTATCACCTGACGTTGCGATTTATAGGAGACGTCGACGACGCAATAGCCCATGAAATCGCCTCCATGCTTTCTCGCGTCAAACGCGGGTCGTTCGATCTGCATATGGAAGGTTTGACTTCATTCGGTGGGCGCAAGCCGCGTGCAGTAGTCGCAAGCGTTGCTCCTGCTCAAGCCCTCATAGATGTGCAAGCCGAGCACGAACGGTTGATGCAACGCATCGGGCTCGAACCGGAAGGAAGAAAATTCACGCCCCATGTAACGTTGGCGCGTCTGCGGGAGTCCTCGAGTCAACAAGTCGCCGAATATCTTTCAGCGCGCGGATATTTCCGGACTTCGCCGTTTCGTGTGTCACGCTTCGTGCTATTTTCTTCGCGCGCATCCATCGGGGGCGGCCCCTATGTGGTCGAGGCGAGCTACCCCCTCAATGTGTAAACGATTCAGGCAGGTCTGAATATCCGCGATTGCACATCAAGGATTGCGTTCGCGACCCCGTGTGCATCAACGACGGCTTCGCGCAGAAGCGACATGGGTGTGTATCGCGGCGGATCGACTTCACCGACCACGCTGCCGAAATCGAATTTGAGGTCGGCCTCGAACTTGCGGGCAAGTTGCTGCATGCGCTGATTGTCTGCAAGGCAGTGCATCTGCAGCGATTTGATGCCGCGATTGCGGGCGCTTAAAAGCGTCCGTTCGAGCAACACTGTGCCGACACCGTGACTCTGCCAAGGTTGTTCGATGCTAAATGCGGCTTCGCCCTCTCGAATTAACAGCGACCCGAGCCGGCGTAGTTCGGCGGCGCCCCGAAGGATCCCGTCAACAAAAAAGCCGTGCACCACGACACTCAGTCCGGTGGCTAAACTGGCATGACTAGCAATGAATTCATCGGACACTGCGCCCGAGAAACGTCGGTGTCTGCTCTCCGGGTCAAGACGGAGCAGATGATCGCGATAGGCGTCAGTCTCGCTGATCCACAGTTTGCGGATCATGCCGCCATCAGGCAGAGGCTCATGCATATCGTGTCTCCACTGGTTACTCTCGCTTGGCTGCATCGCGGTGCGGGTGCGCCGCGAATCGCCCGCATTATATATATGGTGCATTGCAGCAATAATTCGGTGGTACGGAAGCCCCGTCCCGTCAAAAATGCATGGCTGCCAAGGTCTTACCGCACTTTTGTCTGCAAAAAGCACGCGGTTCTTGGCCCAGCTGATTTACAGACCTTGCCGTTCACCCTAGGTGTCGCCAGAAATCCGGCGTTGCATTCATTCCAATCCTGATGTGCGAAACATTCAGCACTCGTTACGCGGCGCTTGTCGGCGACGGAAAAATTGAGGCCGATGCCGGCCAGGCGATATTGGCCCGTCGCTTGACCGCGCTTGAACGGCGCCTCGACCAACATCGGTTGGCGCGCAAGTCTTCGTCACTGGGTTGGCTGTTCGGGCAGCGCGAGCGGGCTGGTGCTCCCTTGAAAGGCCTTTACGTCTACGGCGACGTGGGCCGCGGCAAGACGATGCTGATGGATCTCTTCTTCGAGACCACCTCTGTCGTCCGCAAGCGGCGCGTGCATTTTCACGAATTTATGGCCGACGTGCACGAGTGCGTTCACACTTACCGGCAGTTCATCAAGAACGGTGAGGGCAATGAGCGCGATCCGATCCAGCTTACCGCAGCTGCGATAGCAGAAGAAAGTTGGCTACTATGCTTTGACGAATTTCATGTGACCGATATCGCCGACGCTATGATTCTTGGCCGTCTGTTCACACGGCTGTTCGAACTCGGTGTCGTTATGGTAGCAACGTCCAATCTGGCGCCGGGCAATCTTTACAAGGACGGGCTCAACCGCGCTCTCTTCGTTCCTTTCGTCGCCATGCTTGAGCGTCACTGCGAAGTGATATGGCTCGAGGCACGCATCGATTTCAGGCTGGAGAAGTTGACCGGTGTGCCGACATGGTACGTGCCGGACGACTCGAAGGCCGATGCTGCTCTGGACGAAACATGGCGGCGACTCGTGGGCGGTGATTCGGGCGTTCCACAGGAGCTGATCGTCAAAGGCCATATCGTTCGTGTCCCGAAGGCGGCAATGGGAGTCGCCCGATTTTCATTTGACGACCTTTGCTCGCAGCCGCTTGCGGCCGGGGACTATCTCAAAATCGCGCACGAGTTTCACACCATCATTCTCGAGCATATTCCGGTAATGCATCATGCCCAGCGTAACGAGGCCAAGCGCTTCATCATCCTGATCGACACTCTTTACGATCATGGAGTGAAATTGGTCGCGTCGGCGCAAGCGCAGCCCGATGGTCTCTATCTCGCTTCCGAGGGTTACGAGGCCAACGAATTCAAGCGCACGGCTTCACGCTTGATCGAGATGCGTTCCCAATCCTATCTCGGGCTCCCGCACGGTCCGAGGTACAGTGCCAGTTTCGACACGGCCAAGATTGTCGAAACGTGAGTGTTGAGAAATCCGGCGACGGGCCGGATTCATTAGCCCCTGGACTCAGCGCTACGCTGGTATAATGTATACAAGACTTGGACTGCCGGAATCTCCCGGATTCCCGGTTTATTGTATGGCCGGACCCAACCGGCTAACGACACCATTGGACCCGCGTATCCGCGGCCACACCAGATCGAGAGCTTTTCCACCATGGCGCGTAACAAGATTGCGTTGATCGGCGCCGGCCAGATTGGCGGCACGCTGGCTCACCTCATTGGATTGAAAGAACTCGGGGACGTCGTGATGTTTGACGTCATGGAGGGCATTCCCCAGGGCAAGGCGCTCGACATCGCCGAGTCGTCAGCGGTCAACGATTTCGACGCCAAATTCGTTGGGACGAACAGTTACGATTCCATCGAAGGCGCAGATGTGTGCATCGTCACTGCTGGTGTACCGCGCAAGCCGGGCATGAGCCGCGACGATTTGCTCGACATCAACCTCAAGGTCATGGGGCAGGTCGGGTCAGGCATCAGGAAATATGCACCAGACTCTTTCGTGATCTGCATTACCAACCCGCTCGACGCCATGGTGTGGGCGCTGCAGAAGAGCTGCGGTCTGCCCCAGCACAAAGTTGTCGGGATGGCGGGCGTCCTCGACTCTGCACGCTTTCGCTACTTCCTCGCCGACGAATTCCACGTTTCTGTGGAGGATGTAACCGCTTTCGTGCTCGGCGGTCACGGCGACACCATGGTGCCACTCATTCGTTATTCGGCAGTGGCCGGCATTCCCGTGCCCGACCTGGTGAAGATGGGTTGGACCACACCGGCCCGCATCGATGAGATCGTGAAGCGCACTGCGAATGGTGGCGCTGAAATTGTCAATCTGCTCAAGACAGGGTCGGCTTTTTACGCGCCGGCCGCGTCCGCGATTGCGATGGCGGAAAGCTATCTCCTCGACAAGAAGCGCGTGCTCCCCTGCGCCGCCTGGCTCAACGGCGAATATGGCATCAAGGACCTCTACGTCGGCGTGCCAGTGGTGATTGGCGCCAAGGGCGTCGAGCGCATCGTCGAGATCGAGCTCAACAGCGGCGAGCGGTCGATGTTTGAAAAATCGGCTGCGGCTGTGCAGGGCCTCGTCGACGCTTGCAAGAAAATTGCGCCAACTCTCGATAACTAAAACAAGCCGGCGCCTAGGGCCGGGAGCATGACATGAATATTCACGAATATCAGGCCAAGACTGTATTGCGCGAATTCGGCGTGCCGGTGCCTCGTGGCATTCCCGCATTCAGCGTGGAGGAAGCGGTCAAAGGTGCGCACGAATTGGGCGGGCCGGTGTGGGTCGTGAAGGCACAGATCCATGCCGGGGGACGCGGCAAGGCTGGCGGCGTCAAGGTGCTCAAATCCATCGACGACGTGAAGAAAGAATCAGCACGTATCCTGGGTTCGACTCTCGTCACGCATCAGACCGGTCCGCACGGCAAGAAGGTCAACCGCCTCTACATCGAAGAGGGCTCGGCGATCGATCGCGAATTTTACTTATCGGCGCTGATCGATCGCGAAACGTCGCGCGTCGCCTTTGTCGTGTCCACCGAAGGCGGCATGGACATCGAAGAAGTCGCGCACAAGACGCCCGAAAAAATCCTCACGTTCTCGGTCGATCCGGCCACCGGCATCATGCCGCATCACGGTCGCCGCGTCGCGCAGGTGCTCAAGCTTACGGGCGATCTTGCCAAGCAGATCGAAACAATCCTGCCCAAGCTCTATTCCGCCTTCACGACGAAGGACATGAGCCTGCTTGAAATCAACCCATTGGTTGTAACGAAGGACGACAAGATCGCCTGCCTCGATGCGAAGGTTGGCTTCGACGGCAACGCGCTTTACCGCCATCCGGATATTGTCACGTTGCGCGACCTGACTGAAGAAGACGAGAAGGAAATCGAGGCCTCGAAATACGATCTCAACTACATCGCGCTCGATGGCTCGATCGGCTGCATGGTCAACGGAGCTGGCCTTGCGATGGCGACCATGGACATCATCAAGCTCTACGGCATGGCACCCGCTAATTTTCTTGACGTCGGCGGGAGCGCGACAAAGGAAAAGGTCACGGCGGCTTTCAAAATCATCACGTCCGATCCGAATGTGAAGGGTATCCTGGTCAACATTTTCGGTGGCATTATGAAATGCGACGTGATTGCCGAAGGCGTCGTCGCCGCGGTGAAGGAGGTAGGGCTGAAGGTGCCGCTGGTCGTGCGATTGGAGGGCACCAATGTCGACCTCGGCAAGAAGATCATCGCAGAGTCGAAACTTAACGTGACATCGGGTGACGATCTCGACGACGCGGCGCAGAAGATCGTGAAGGCGGTGAAGGGCAACTGATTCGGGATCCCGTGCTAGTCACGCAATTGTCGTCTCGTGTCAGGTCATGGAACGATCAAACGGTAGCAGGCTCTGATGTCAATTCTCATCGACAAGAACACCAAAGTCATTTGCCAAGGCTTCACAGGCAAGAACGGCACCTTCCATTCGCAGGCGGCGATTGCGTATGGCACCAAGATGGTTGGCGGGACATCGCCGGGCAAAGGTGGTTCAACGCATCTCGATCTGCCGGTGTTCGATACCGTCGCCGAGGCGAAGGAGAAAACCGGTTGCGACGCAAGCGTGATCTATGTGCCGCCTGCAGGAGCAGGCGACGCGATCTGCGAGGCTATCCAGGCCGAGATCCCGCTGATCGTTTGCATCACCGAAGGCATCCCTGTCATGGACATGGTCAAGGTCAAGCGCTCGTTGTCCGGATCGAAGTCGCGGCTGATCGGTCCGAATTGTCCGGGTGTGATGACGGCCGGCGAATGCAAGATCGGCATCATGCCGGGAAATATCTTCAAGCCAGGAACGGTCGGGATCGTCTCCCGCTCCGGCACGCTCACCTATGAAGCCGTTTTTCAGACAAGCCGCGAGAACCTCGGGCAGACCACGGCAGTCGGCATCGGTGGGGATCCTGTCAAAGGGACTGAATTCATCGCGGTTCTGGAGATGTTTCTGGCCAACCCGAAGACCGAGTCGATCGTGATGATCGGCGAGATCGGTGGCTCCGCAGAAGAAGACGCCGCGCAATTTCTGAAGGACGAGGCCAGACGCGGGCGTAAAAAACCCATGGTCGGATTTATCGCCGGGCGCACCGCACCGCCGGGGCGACGCATGGGCCACGCCGGCGCCATCATTTCCGGTGGAAAGGGTGACGCCGAATCCAAGATCGACGCTATGGAATCCGCGGGCATCAAGGTATCACCGTCACCGGCCCGTATCGGCAAGACGTTGCGTGATCTTTTAAGTAGTTGAATTTCCTAAGTTATTTCATTCATAATTGCGGCCCAAACTACACGAATGTTTGGTGAATATGTTGAATCGGCAAGGCCCGGTCCAATTCGACCACTCATCCGAAAGGATGATCGCGCTCGTTGCGATAACGACCGCCGTGGAAGTCTTCTGAAAAGTGGGGAATAGCTTTCGCTCGCCGTCGCGGCAGTTGCTGCGCTGACCGGTTCGGCCATCGCCGCTGATTTGCCAAGGAAAGCGCCTGCGGGTTGCGCCTGCTCCTCTCCCTGTGGCGACCTGGACTGGTTGCCATCTCACCGGCGGTATCGGCTACGGCATGTGGAATCAGGACAACAGCCTGATAGCACCTTTATCGTCGGTAGCGGAGGTCGAACATACGGATGGCGGACGCGGTTGGCTCGGCCGGGTCGGCGGCGGGTGTGACTACCAGTTTGGGGCAGAAATGGGCAATCGGCGTGCTCGCCGACTACGACTTCGCCAGCCTCAAGGGCGATATGACCCTTCCATCCTTTACTCAAACCGGCGAGGAGAAAAACAATTGGTCATGGGCAGTGGGCGGCCGACTTGGCTATCTGCCATGGGATACTCTCCTCGTCTTTATGTCTGGCGGCTACACTCAAGCCAATTTTGAAGCCGTTAACTTTGTCTGGCCAATGGAGGCGGACCTGGCGCGCCAGCGTTCTCTATAGGCGAAAAAAATTATACCGGTTGGTTCCTGGGCGGTGGGTACGAATACAGGTTCGACTGGTTGCCAGGACTCTACTGGAAGACCGAGTACCGGTTCAGCACGTTTAACAAAAAGGACATTCAGCTTCTGGCGGACGGCGTTCCGGAGCCCGAAGCATTTGTCCACTCCGAGAAATTCATCCAAACCGTCACCTCATCATTGGTGTGGCGGTTCAACTGGTGGCGTTGATCTGACCAACGGATCACCGCTTGCTTTGAAGAGCAAGGAAGGGCCTCGGTATGCCGAGGCCCTTCCTTTTTTTAGCAATTTCCGTTGCATGGGATGCTTACAAACTGCCATGCGAATCCGGTAAATGACGAATACCGGTTCAAAATTACCCCTTTTGCCGACTTACACGCGTCATAAATAACGGTAAAAGACGTTGTTGCGCCGCAAGAGCCCTTTTTCGGGGTGAATGCAGCACCCGCCAATGCGCAAGGATTTGACGCCGCCATGTCCCGCCAGGACGCTAACGCCATCTTCGCAAAGACCTCGTTCCTCTACGGGGGCAATGCCGCCTACATCGAAGATCTCTATGCCAAATACGAGACCGATCCGGCCGCCGTTGATGCCGAATGGCGCGCTTTTTTCGCGAGCTTGAAAGACCAGAAATCCGACGTCATGCGGAGCGCGCGCGGCGCCTCCTGGAAGACGCCGAATTGGCCGGTACGCCCGGACGGCGATCTGGTGGCGGCTCTCGATGGCCAGTGGGCGGAAACTGAAAAAAAGCTGGGCGAGAAAATCTCGGCGACCGCGCGGGCGAAAGGTGTCGAGATTGCCTCTACCGACGTCATGCAGGCCACGCGCGACTCGATTCACGCGCTGATGCTGATCCGTGCGTATCGCATTCGTGGTCACTTCCACGCCAAACTTGATCCGCTCGAGCTCGAACCCGAGAAAAACGAAGAGGAACTCGATCCGCAGTCGTACGGCTTCACGGAAGCCGACCTTGACAGGCCGATCTTCCTCGACAAGGTCCTCGGTCTCGAATTCGCGTCGATGCGCGAAATCGTCGGCCTGCTGCGCCGCACTTACTGCCAAACACTCGGCGTCGAGTTCATGCACATTTCGAACGCAGCGCAGAAAAGCTGGATCCAGGAGCGTATCGAGGGCCGTGACAAAGAGATCACTTTCACGCGCGAAGGCAAGCGCGCGATCCTCAACAAGCTTGTGGAAGTGGAAGGCTTCGAGAAATTTCTCGACGTCAAATACACTGGTACCAAGCGTTTTGGGCTTGATGGTGCCGAATCGTTAATCCCTGCGCTCGAGCAAATCATTAAACGTGGCGGCAACCTCGGCGTGAAGGAGATCTGCATTGGGATGCCGCATCGCGGCCGACTCAATGTTCTGACGCAGGTGATGGGAAAGCCGCACCGCGCACTGTTTCATGAATTCAAAGGCGGCTCCGCGACTCCCGACGAGATCGAAGGTTCGGGTGATGTGAAATATCACCTCGGTGCCTCATCCGACCGCGAGTTCGACAACAACAGGGTTCATTTGTCGCTGACTGCAAACCCGTCGCATCTGGAAATCGTCGATCCGGTCACCCTGGGCAAGGTGCGTGCCAAGCAGGATCAGCACCATGCAAGGCCTGACGAGCGCACCATGGTGATGCCGCTGCTGATCCATGGTGATGCGGCATTTGCCGGCCAAGGTGTGGTGGCGGAATGTTTCGGACTTTCCGATCTGAAAGGCTATCGCACCGGCGGCTCGCTGCATTTCATCGTCAACAACCAGCTCGGGTTTACAACCTATCCACGCTATTCACGGTCGTCCCCTTATCCGTCCGACGTCGCAAAGATGATCGAGGCGTTGATCCTGCATGTAAACGGCGACGATCCGGAAGCCGTCGTATTTGCCGCAAAGGTCGCGACCGAGTACCGGCAGCAATTCCAGCGCCCAGTGGTCATCGACATGTTCTGCTACCGGCGTTTCGGTCACAACGAGGGCGACGAGCCGTCGTTTACCCAGCCGCTCATGTACAAGAAGATCCGCGGGCATCCGACGACGCTGGAGATCTATGCAAAGAAGCTTATTGGTGAGGGAGTCGTCGCCGAGGGCGAAGTCGATAAGATGAGGGCCGACTGGCGTGCGCGCCTCGATGCCGAATTCGAAGCTGGCCAGGGCTATAAGCCGAATAAAGCCGATTGGCTCGATGGCCGCTGGTCAGGCCTGAAAGTCGCGCGCGATGCCGATGATCCGCGCCGCGGAAATACCGGCATCGATGCCGCCGTGCTGCGCGACATCGGCAAGAAGATCACCGCTGTCCCGCAAGGTTTTGCGGTCCACAGAACGATTCAACGTTTTCTCGAACAGCGCGCCAAGGCGATCGAGAGCGGCGAGGGGATCGATTGGGCAACGAGCGAGGCACTCGCCTTCTGCTCGCTGTTGAAGGAAGGACACCGTGTGCGTCTGTCTGGTCAGGACAGCGAGCGGGGAACGTTCTCACAACGGCACTCGGTGCTGTTCGATCAGAATACCGAAGAGCGTTACACCCCTTTCAATCATCTCGGCGGGCCGCAGGGGCGCTACGAAGTACTCAATTCGATGCTCTCCGAGGAGGCCGTTCTCGGTTTCGAGTACGGCTATTCCGCCGCCGAGCCGAATGCGCTGACGCTGTGGGAAGCTCAATTCGGCGATTTTGCCAACGGTGCGCAAGTGGTGTTCGACCAGTTCATCTCGTCGGGCGAGCGCAAGTGGCTGCGCATGTCGGGTCTCGTCTGCCTGTTGCCGCATGGATATGAGGGGCAGGGACCAGAGCATTCCTCAGCGCGGCTCGAGCGGTACCTGCAAATGTGTGCAGAAGACAACATGCAGGTTGCGAATTGCACCACGCCTGCGAATTACTTCCATATCTTGCGCCGCCAACTTAGGCGCGAGATTCGTAAGCCGCTCATTCTGATGACGCCGAAATCGTTGTTGCGTCACAAACGGGCGGTGTCGCGGCTCGATGAACTGACGAGCGGCACCTCGTTCCATCGTCTGCTGTGGGACGACGCACAATTGCTGCCAAACGAAAAGATCAAGCTCGTGCCAGATGAGAAAATTCGGCGCGTGATCATGTGCTCGGGCAAGGTCTACTACGACCTCTATGATGAGCGCGAGAAGCGCGGCATTGATGACATATATATCCTGCGCATTGAGCAACTTTACCCGTTCCCGACCAAGGCGCTGATCACCGAATTATCGCGTTTCAAGCAAGCGGAAATGATTTGGTGTCAAGAGGAGCCGCGCAACATGGGTGCCTGGTTCTTCGTCGACACGTTCTTGCAATGGGTTCTCAATCAGATCGGCGCCAAGCATCGCACTATGCGCTATGCGGGACGTCCGGCTTCGGCTTCAACTGCCGTCGGCCAGATGTCAAAGCATCTCGCACAACTCAAGCAATTCCTCGACGAGGCATTGGGATAAGACCGGGCACGGCAGGCTAGAGGTAAGAGACAAGTCATGGTTGACATCCGCGTGCCTACCCTTGGCGAGTCGGTGACCGAAGCAACGGTCGGCAAATGGTTCAAGCGACCGGGCGATGCTGTGGCGGTGGACGAGCCGCTGGTCGAGCTTGAAACTGACAAGGTAACGTTGGAAGTACCCGCGCCGGCCGCCGGAGTCCTTTCCGATATTGCCGTGAACGATGGCGACACCGTCGCGGTTGGTGCGCTGCTTGGCCAGATCAAAGAGGGGGCTGGCGCGACACCTAAAGCATCTTCAGGAACGGCTACGAAGCCGGCGGCCAGCCCGACGGGCGCCCCGGACATAAAGACGGCGACGACCAAGCCGATCGGTGCCGGTCCCGAGCAACCGCAGTTGCGCGAAATGCCGATGCCGCCGTCCGTCCGCAAGATGGCAGCAGAAAGCGGCGTCGACGCCTCAAAGATTACCGGCAGCGGCATGCATGGCCAAGTCACGAAAGGCGATATGCTCTCCGCGATCGAGCGTGCTGCAGCCGCTCCAACTCCGGTGTCAGCGCCTGTCCAGATGCGCGCGCCGTCGCCCGCCGACGATGCCGCCCGCGAAGAGCGCGTGCACATGACGCGGTTGCGTCAAACCATTGCACGCCGCCTGAAAGACGCACAGAACACCGCTGCCATGCTGACGACCTTCAATGAGGTCGACATGAGCGCGGTCATGGGCCTACGCACGCAGTACAAAGATCTGTTCGAGAAAAAGCACGGCGTAAAGCTTGGCTTCATGGGATTTTTCGTGCGTGCCTGCATCCAGGCACTGAAGGAAATCCCGGCTGTTAACGCGGAGATCGACGGGACCGACATCGTCTACAAAAACTATTATCACATTGGCGTCGCCGTCGGCACTGAGAAGGGTCTGGTGGTGCCTGTCGTCCGCGACGCCGATCAGATGTCACTCGCGCAAATCGAAAAGACCATCGCCGATTTTGGGCGACGCGCACGAGACGGCGCTTTGAAGATCGAGGAAATGCAGGGCGGCACTTTCACCATCAGCAATGGTGGCGTCTATGGATCACTGATGTCGACCCCAATCCTGAACGCCCCGCAATCGGGTATCCTGGGCATGCACAAGATCCAGGAGCGGCCCGTTGTCATCGGGGGGAAGATCGAGGCACGGCCGATGATGTATCTCGCCTTGTCCTATGACCACCGCATCGTTGATGGCCGCGAGGCGGTGACTTTCCTCGTGCGCGTGAAGGAAGGCCTGGAGGACCCGGCGCGGATCGTGCTGGGTCTGTAAGCGCATGGCCTACGACCTCATCGTCATTGGGACCGGACCCGGCGGGTATGTTTGCGCGATCCGCGCGGCGCAACTCGGCCTGAAGACGGCGGTCGTCGAGAAGCGCGCGACCTTTGGCGGGACTTGCCTCAACATAGGTTGCATTCCGTCGAAGGCATTGTTGCACGCTTCAGAATTGTTCGAGGAAGCGGGGCACTTGTTCGGCAAGATGGGCATCGCCATTTCCGAGCCCAGGCTCGACCTCAAGGCCATGATGGCTTTCAAGGATCAAGGCGTGGAGGGAAATGTTAGGGGCGTCGATTTTCTCTTCAAAAAGAACAAAATCGATACGTTTTACGGCAGCGCACGGATCATCGCCGCGGGCAAGGTCGAGGTCAAAGGCGAGGGCGGAAACCCGCAGACACTGGAAGCGAAATCGATCGTCATTGCCACGGGCTCCGATGTTGCGCGACTGAAGGGCGTCGACATCGACGAGAAGCGCATTGTCTCTTCCACGGGTGCGCTGTCGCTCCCGGTGGTGCCCAGGCATTTGCTCGTCATTGGAGCCGGCGTCATCGGGCTTGAGCTTGGCTCAGTCTGGCGGCGTCTCGGAGCCCAGGTAACGGTGGTGGAATTCCTCGACGGTGTGTTGCCGGGAATGGACGGGGAGGTCCGGCGTCAGGCCCAGCGTTTGTTCGAAAAGCAGGGCATAACGTTCAAATTGTCCTCGAAGGTCACCGCGGTCGATGCCTCCGGAAAGCGGCTCAAGGTCACTGTCGAACCGGCGAAGGGCGGCACAGCCGAATCGATCGAGGCCGATGTCGTTTTGGTTGCGATCGGCCGAGTACCGTACACCGATGGGCTTGGTCTCAAGGAAGTCGGTGTCAAGCTGGACGAACGCGGGCGCATCATTGTTGATCACTACTATGCGACCAACATTCCCGGCATCTGGGCCATTGGAGATGTGATCGCGGGTCCAATGTTGGCGCACAAGGCCGAAGACGAGGGCGTGGCGCTTACCGAAATTTTGGTCGGGCAGGCGGGTCACGTAAATTACGATGCCATTCCGAACGTGGTGTACACCTATCCCGAGATCGCCACGGTCGGAAAAACCGAGGAAGAGCTGAAAGCGGCAGGCGTCGCCTATAATGTCGGCAAGTTTCCCTTCACCGCCAATGGCCGCGCCAAGGTCAATCTGACGACCGATGGTTTTGTGAAGATTATCGCCGATGCAAAGACCGATCGAGTGCTCGGTGTACATCTCATATGTGCGGATGCGGGAAACATGATTGCAGAGGCCACTATCGCGATGGAGTTTGGCGCCTCGGCCGAAGATATTGCGCGCACGTGCCACGCGCACCCCACGCTGCCTGAAGCCGTGAAGGAGGCAGCCATGGCGGTAGCGAAACGCGCGATACATATGTAGCCTTCGATATGGCCGGGTTTGTCCCGGCCATATCGCTTCGGAGGCTGCGGTTACCCACTTAGCGCGATCACAAGACCTCGCGCATCGTGCGCTCCAAATCGGGGGAAACTTCATGGCCAAAGGCCACAAAGACAAAGTTGCGGTTATCACAGGCGCGGCGAACGGCATCGGACAGGCATTTGCCAAGCGGCTCGCGGAAGATGGCGTGCATATAGCGATCGTCGATCTTGTCGACGGCAAGGGTACCGTGAAAATGGTCGAAGCTGCCGGACGTCAGGCGCTCGCAGTGAGCTGCGACGTGTCTTCGGAAACTTCGGTTACAGCCATGGCCAAGGAGGTTCATGGAAAATTCAACCACGTCGATATCGTGGTGAACTGCGCAGGTATCTTTCCGCAGAAGAATTTTCTTGAGATGACTTTTGCAGACTGGCGGAAAGTTCTTTCGATTAATCTCGACGGTACCTTTCTCGTCACAGCAGCTTTTGTACCGGGAATGCGCGCGCGCAAATGGGGTCGCGTGGTGAACATGGCATCGAGCACGCTTGGCTCGGTGGTCAGCGGGTTCGCTCACTACGTTGCGAGCAAGGGCGGCATTGTCGGGTTCACCCGGGCCCTTGCGACCGATCTTGCGTCCGACGGCATTACGGTCAATGCCATTGCACCGGGTCTTACCCGTTCGCCCGGCACGCTGGTGCGCGAACCGCGTCCGGGTTTCAAGACGATGGACGATGAGTTTGCGGCGGTCGCTCAGATGCAGGCGATCAAGCGTGTGGAAGTGCCGGAGGATTTGGTCGGTGCGATCTCGTTCCTCACCAGTGACGACGCCGCCTTCATGACCGGTCAGACGCTCAACGTGGATGGTGGACGTGTGAGATCGTAGGGTTATTCCGGCAAACCACAAAGCTTTTCAATGCGTTGGCGGTTCGACACACCGATGTGCTTTTCATTTCGCACTTGCAGAAGACAAAACACAGGGTGTCGCAGGCGGCTGCCTTACTTAGGGCGGTCCGCCGGCCTATAGTTTGATTCATGCGCCGC
This sequence comes from Pseudolabrys sp., assembly GCA_036519515.1. Lineage (GTDB taxonomy): Bacteria > Pseudomonadota > Alphaproteobacteria > Rhizobiales > Xanthobacteraceae > Pseudolabrys. The sequence continues at coordinate 78,750 of DATDLC010000132.1, forward strand.
AATGCATTCCGCCCGCTGTGGGTCATCCTCGCGCTGCTGCTGCTGGTGGAAGCTTGGTTGTGGGACCACCTAGAGCCCATCGTCGCGCGCGTCGTCAATCTTATTCCATGGGGTAGGGTTAAGGTCGCGGTTGCGCGGTGGGTCGAAGATCTGCCGCCATACGCCGCACTTTTTGTCTTCGTTGTCCCGCTGCTTGTCGTGCTGCCGGTGAAATTTCTCGAGGTTTATTTCATTGCCACGGCAAACTGGTTTGGAGCGATTGTAACACTTGTGCTTGCCAAGCTGCTTGGCCTCGGCGTGACCGCTTTTGTATTCGACGCGACGCGCGGCAAGCTGTTGCAGATACCGTGGTTCCGGCGGATGTACGACTGGGTCATATGGGCGCGCGACTGGGCCTACACGCAAACCGAGCCCATCCGTGCACGCATTCGGAAAATCGCCTGGATGTTTCGGCCGGATCGGGCCCAGCGCACATTTCGACGGCTTATGCGTCTGCGCCGATCCTATCGCAATCGCCCTGCCTGACCTTAGTGTCCCGCCAGATGTAGGGCATGCGGTGCCCATAGGCCGAGCGCCATGAAGCCGAGGCCAAATATGCCGACGAGGCCAGACAACCAACCGAGAGCGGAGATTCCCGTGATGATCTCCGCGGAAGCCAGCACGATGCCGATCTGGAATGCCGCCGATGCGAATTCGTATTGGTGATAGCGCGCCAGCCATGTGTCGCGTTCGTGCTCAAGCTTTTCCGCCTGGGCCCTCAGCTCTTTGCGGCCGTCTTGCTCCTTCGGGTCGGATTCGTAGCGGGCGACGGTGTTGCGCCACGCCTCGATCTGTTTTGCAACCGTCGCCTTCGCCTCGTCATTTGCTATCGATGGCAGTTGTACCGCCATGGCCTCGGCGGCTACGCGCAACGATGTCTGCCGGATGGTTTTGGCCTGAAAGAAATTCCAGGCGTCTGACGCCTTGATATTGTCGGCGATAGCCGCGGTCTGAGCGCTCTTGCCAAGCGTTTCGGAGAACGCAAGAAAGAGTGCCAGTACCGAAATTAGCAGTGCAATTTTTTTGTTTGAATGTGATGCATGCTCAACATGTTCGGCATGCTCCAGATTTTCATGTGCGCTCATTAACCCCTCCGGCTTTCGGCCGATCCGTCTTTACGATGATAGCAGAGAGCTGCCCGAAGCAAGAGGCCGTAACGAAACCATGCGACAGTTATCGGGCGCGAGGATGTGCGCTCGCATAGACTTCAAGCAAATGCTCAGTATCGACCGCCGTATAGATCTGGGTCGTTGAAAGCGAAGCGTGGCCAAGCAGTTCCTGTATCGCTCGGAGGTCGCCACCGCGCGCCAGCAAGTGCGTGGCAAAGGAATGACGCAATGCGTGCGGCGTCGCACTCTCCGGCAATCCGAGCGCACCCCGCAGCCTGGCCATTGTCAGTTGCACGATGCGAGGCGAGAGCGGCCCGCCGCGTTCTCCGACGAACAGCGGTGCATCGGGAGAAGACTTGAACGGACAGATTGCGACGTAGTCTGCGATCGCCTCGGCGACCTGTGGCAGGACCGGCACCATGCGAGTCTTGTTGCCTTTGCCGGTTACAACAAGAGCGTCGGTGTCACGACGAATATCGCGGCGTTTGAGACCGAGCGCCTCAGACAAGCGCAAGCCGGAGCCGTAAAGCAAAGCCAGTACCGCCGCGTCACGTGCGATGATCCATGGCGCGCGGGCTTCGCCTTTGCGCGTATCGACGGCTGTGATCTGTATGGCGGCGGGCATCGCGAGCGGCTTTGGCAAGCTCCTCGGAAGCTTGGGCGTGCGCACGGCGCCGAGTGCGGCAACTTTACCTTTGCCTTTGCGCTCGAGAAAACGAGCAAAGGACCGGATGCCCGCAAGCGTACGCATCAGCGAACGATTGCCGGTCCCCTGGCTGCGCCGGAACGCCATGAAAGCGCGAATATCAGCTGGCGTGAGTTTGGCCACTTGCTTGAGCGTCGGCCGTCCCCCTAGGTGTTCAACCAGAAAGGCGAAGAACTGTGTAACGTCGCGTCGATAGCACTCCACCGTTTTCTGTGACATACGCCGCTCGGCGCTGAGATAACCCAGCCAGCGGGTAATCTCGGCCGAAACGTCGGAACTGACCGTGAATTCGCTCATGCTTCGAACAGTGGCACTGCTTCGTTCACTCTTCCTTAACCGCCCGGAATCGGCCAGACAAAGCACACGGTGTCGAGGACCAAGTGCAAGCAAGACAGGCTATGAGCAGAATTGTCGATATTCTGGTGCCGGTGGCGCTCGACCAGACCTATTCTTACCGCGTACCGGCGGGTCTTGAGCTCGCGCTGGGTGATGTGGTCGCCGTGCCTTTGGGCGCCCGCGAAAGCCTGGGTGTGGTCTGGGCCGACAATCTCAACCCAAATCCGCGCCTGCACAATCGGCTGAAGGATATCGACGAAAAACTGGACGTACCGCCACTAAAATCGGAGCTACGGCAGTTCGTCGACTGGGTTTCAAACTATACCCTCGCCTCTCGCGGCACGGTGCTTCGCATGGCGCTGCGCATGGGAGAGCATCTTGGCCCCGGCCGCGAGCGCGTGGGGGTGCGGTGCGCGGGCCCACCACCAGAGCGGATGACGGCAGCGCGCATGCGCGTGTTGCATCTTCTGGCCGACGGCCTCGTCCGCTCGAAAAGCGAAGCTGCGCAAGAGGCCGGTGTCAGTGTCGGCGTGATTGATGGGTTGATCGATGTCGGCACGCTGGAAACCGTGGTGTTGCCGCCGGAGCCGGTGGCGCCACAGCCAGATCCCGATTTCCGAAAGCCGGAACTTTCGCTCGCTCAACTGGCCGCCGCTGACGCTCTGCGCACAACGGTCGCACAAGGCGGTTATAGCGTCACGCTGCTCGACGGCGTGACAGGATCGGGCAAGACGGAAGTCTATTTCGAAGCCGTTGCCGAAAATATCCGGCGCAACCGGCAGACCCTCATCCTCATGCCGGAAATTGCATTGACCGCGCAGTTCCTTGATCGATTTTCCTCTCGCTTCGGTGTCCGTCCCGCGGAATGGCATTCGCAACTTTCGCAGCGCAAGCGCGCGCGCACCTGGGCAGCGGTTGCGGCAAACGAGGTGCGCGTGGTGGTCGGCGCACGTTCGGCGCTTTTTCTGCCCTATGCCGACCTCGGACTCATCGTGGTCGATGAAGAGCACGACCCCGCATACAAGCAGGAAGATGGCGCGCACTATCATGCGCGCGACATGGCGGTAGTCCGCGGGTCGATCGCGAAGATCCCCGTAGTTCTCGCCTCGGCAACACCATCAGTCGAATCGGAAGTCAATGCGCGGCGGGGCCGTTATCGGCATGTTCACTTGCCAGAGCGTTTTGGCGGTGCGCATCTGCCCTCGATCGAAGCGATCGACATGCGACGTGAAGGCCCACCGCACGGGCGTTTCGTATCGCCACGTCTTGCCGAAGCCATTGCTGTTTCGCTGACGCGCGGAGATCAGGCGTTGTTATTTCTCAATCGTCGCGGCTACGCGCCGCTGACTTTGTGTCGCGCGTGCGGGTTCCGTCTGCAATGTCCGAATTGCGATGCCTGGCTGGTCGATCATCGCTTTAAGCGTCGCCTGGTGTGCCACCACTGCGGATTTTCCATGCCGCCCCCAGTGGAATGCTCCAATTGCCATGCCACGGACAGCTTTGCTGCCGTCGGTCCGGGTGTCGAAAGGCTCGAACAGGAAGCAGGGGAGCTTTTCCCTCAGGCTCGCATCCTCGTCTTGTCCAGCGATCTCGTGGAATCGCTCGAGCGCCTTCGGCAGGAGCTCGACGAGGTGGCGCAAGGTCGCTTTGATCTTATCATCGGTACACAGCTTGTTGCCAAGGGTCACCACTTTCCCAAACTGAACCTGGTCGGAATCGTCGATGCCGATCTTGGCCTGGGCAATGGCGATCCGCGCGCCGCCGAGCGTACTTTTCAGTTGCTGCACCAGGTGGTCGGCCGCGCGGGCCGTGAAGAGGGCCGCGGTCTCGGCTATCTGCAGACACACCAGCCCGAGCATCCGGTCATGCGCGCGCTTATTTCCGGTGACCGTGAGGCGTTCTATAAAAATGAAATCGAACAGCGCGAGCGCACCGGCTACCCGCCGTTCGGCCGCCTGGCCAGCCTCATCGTTACCGCCAATGACAGGCATACGGCGGAAACTTTTGGCCGTGCGCTCGCCAATGCTGCGCCAAAGGACGAAAAGGTTCGTGTGCTTGGTCCGGCCGAAGCGCCGCTCGCCGTGGTTCGCGGCCGTCACCGATTCCGATTGCTGGTGAAATCACCGCGCGGTCTTGATCTATCGGCCTTTTTGCGTGAGTGGCTTGCAGCGGCGCCCAAGCCGCGCGGCAATGTACGGTTGGAAGTGGACGTCGATCCGCAAAGTTTTTACTAGCTTGATTGGGCCGCCGCTTCCGCGGCAGAAGCGGAATATTGCTGCGAAAGCACCCCGGTCTCCCGCGCGCATCGACTTGTCGCCTTGACGGTTATGGATTTCCGGTTGCGTTCTCGAGCAATGCTATTAGCCCCCTCAAGAGCTCGATAGGCGATGGCGGACACCCTCGAATGTGAAGATCAACGGGCACGACATCATTGACGCCGCCGACCACAGCATAGCTCCCTGCAAAAATTCCACCGTCCGCGGCACAGCCGCCGACCGCGACAACCCACTTTGGGTCGGGAGTGGCATTGTAGGTGCGCCACAGTGCCTCGCGCATGTTCTTGGTCACCGGACCTGTAACCATCAACACATCGGCATGCCGCGGCGAGGCGACAAAACGCAGGCCAACACGTTCCAGGTCGTAAAATGCGTTATTGAGCGCATGGATTTCCAACTCGCAACCATTACAGGAACCAGCGTCAACATGGCGGATGGAAAGCGAGCGCCCGAGCTTGGCGCGGGCAACACGGTTGATGCTTTTCGCAAGTTCGGCGAGCGCGGCCTCATCGGGCGTGGGTGCCGGCTCAGTGAGCGGACCGTGAACAAGGCTTTCGAGCAGTGTTTTGCGCATTGCTATAGATCGTGTCCGGAATAAGAGCAGTTGAACGATTTGTTGCAGAGCGGGAAATCGGCGACGATGTTGCCTTCGATTGCGGCTTCCAGCAGGGGCCATTGAAACCAGGAAGCATCGCGCAGATGGCAGCGCGATACGCGGCCCCTGGCATCGAGCCTCAGCCACACCAGCACGTCGCCGCGGAAAGCTTCGGCAAATCCCAGGCCCTCGCAGGGTTCATTTTTGCCCATGGGTGCCTTGATCGCGCCTTTTGGAAGCAAGTTCACAATCTGCTCTATCAGCGACAAGCTCTGCTCGACTTCGCGGATACGGATCCAAACGCGCGCATTGACGTCGCCGTCGTCGAGTATCGGCACTTCGAAGGAGAGTTTGTCGTAAGGTGCATAAGCGAATACGCGGCGCGCATCGAAGGCGCGTCCGGATGCACGGCCGACATAGCCTCCTGCGCCGAATTGCCGTGCCAATGCCGGCTTCAGTATACCGGTCGTGACGGTGCGGTCCTGCAGTGAGGCGGTGTTGTCGTAGAGCTCGATCAGGCGCGGGAATACGCCACGTACTTCGGCGACTAGAGCCTCGACCTGCCCGACGCCGTTTTGTGAAAGGTCGTGGGCGACACCGCCTGGCACGATCATATCCATCATTAGCCTGTGGCCGAACAAAGCCTCGGCCGTTCGCAGCGTGCACTCACGCAGAATTCCGCATTGCGCGTGCATCAGCGAGAACGAGGCGTCGTTGCAGATCGCCCCGATGTCGCCGAAATGATTAGCCAATCGCTCCAGCTCAGCCATCAAGGCGCGCAAATAAATCGCACGCGGCGGTACTTTAATTTGCAGGGCGGCCTCCGCCGCCTGCGCAAATGCATATGCATACGCGACGGTACTGTCGCCGGAGGTACGGCAGGCGAGCCTAGCAGCCTGCTCGAGGGTCACGCCGTTCATCAGCGATTCGATGCCCTTGTGCACCCAGCCGAGCCGCTGTTCCAGCCGAACCACGTGCTCGCCATTGGCGGTGAAGCGGAAATGTCCTGGCTCAATGATGCCGGCATGCACCGGGCCAACCGGAATCTGGTGTAGCGCTTCGCCTTCCGCCGGCAGGAACCTGTATGGCTGGGGCCTGCGGGCGGGAGCCTTTTTGCCGAGAGGGTGCCTTACATTCCAAAAGCCAAGATCGAGCCACGGTCTTGGGTCGGGCGTGCCCACGGCTTCGAGACCGAAGAGATCCAGAATTGCGCGTTCGAGCCTGATGGCGGGGGGATGATGTGCGGCAACGCTCGGAAACTTTCCGAACTCGGAGGCGTAGCTGACGACAGCGATATCGCTGAACGTCTTGTCCAGCAGCGCCATGTGAACGTGAGCCTTGTCGCCCCACAGACCGAGCAAGGTGCAATGCCCGCCAGCGAGCTGATCGATCGCCTGCTGCCATCCGTCTTCCCCCACAACTGCGCGCGGCCACGGACGATGCGCTTTGGCTGTGTCGCGATGGGCGATGTTATCGAGCAAGCTCATGGCGCTAGCCCAACAACCGAGCGACGTTCTGGAATCCGGAGACGAGCGCTGGCGGCATGTAGATGCCGACCACAAACACGATGGCCAGATGCGCGAACATGGGTACATAGGAAGCTTCGGCCTTCGCTGTCGGCCCGCGCGGCTCGCCGAAGGCAATTGCATTAAGCCGCAGGAACAGGCCGCCGAGCGCGACCAGAATTCCGAGCACCAGAATGGTCGCCAGCCACGGCTCGCGCGCAAAAGTCGAACTTACTACCAAGAACTCGCTCATGAAGATGCCGAGCGGTGGCAGGCCAGCGATCGCCACCACCCCTAGCACCAAACCCCAGCCGAGCACGGGGTTGGTCACGGTTAATCCGCTAATGTCGGCGATCTTCTGCGTGCCTTTTACCTGCGCGATGTGGCCGACCGCAAAAAAGATCGCCGATTTGGTCAGCGAATGCATGGTCATGTGCAGTAGACCGGCGAAATTGGCGAGCGTGCCGCCCATGCCGAACGCGAAAACGATAATGCCCATATGCTCGATCGATGAATAAGCGAACATACGTTTGATGTCGCGGCGTCGATACAGCATGAAGGCGGCGAACAGACAGGACACCAAGCCCATGATCACCATTAGCGGACCAGGTGCGATCGCCGCCGGATTTAGCGCGAGCAGCATCTTGAAGCGAAGCAGCGCATAAAGCGCGACATTCAAGAGCAGACCGGAAAGCACAGCCGAGATGGGTGTCGGGCCTTCCGCATGCGCGTCGGGCAGCCAGGCGTGCAGCGGTGCAAGGCCTACCTTTGTGCCGTAGCCAAGCAGCAAGAATACGAAGGCGACATTGAGCAGCGCGGGATCAAATTTCGCGGCATGCGTGATCAGGACAGTCCATACCATGGCTTCGAGCCCTTCACCGATCACCGGGCGCGCCGCCATGTAGACGAGGATCGTGCCGAACAGCGCCAGCGCGATGCCGACGCTGCCCAGGATGAAATATTTCCAGGCCGCTTCCAGTGCCTCATGGGTGCGATAAATGCCGACCATCAGCACGGTCGTCAGCGTCGCCATCTCGATCGCGACCCACATAAGGCCGATATTGTTGGCGACAAGCGCCAGATTCATGGCGAACATCAGCGCCTGATACATTGCGTGATAGAAGCGTACAAAAGTCGGAGTCAGGCGGCCGATCTCGATTTCGTGACCGATATAACTCGCACTGAACACGCTGGTGGTGAAGCCGACGAAGGTGGTCAGCACGATGAACACCTTGTTGAAGTCGTCAACCAGAAGATACGACCCGGACCTTGGCTCGACGACGAAAAGCGATAGGGCAGCCAGAAAGGTGAGAAGCGCCACCAGCACATTCAGCCGTGCCGTCAACCGATACCCGGGCAGGGCCGCGAGCAGGCCGGCGCCAATCGCGGGAATTATGAGAACGCCTGTGAGCGCGTCGATCATCGCCGCTCTCCGCGGAAGCGGTCGAGGGCCTGCACGTCGACGGTGTCAAATCTTTCGCGAATCCGGAACAGGAAAATACCGACAACGATGAAGGCGATTAGAACCGAGAAGGCTACGCTGATCTCCACCACAAGTGGCATACCCTTGGCGCCGGTTGCCGCCAGTACAAGGCCATTCTCCAACGACATGAACCCGACCACCTGGCTCACCGCGTTGCGTCGAGTGACCATCATCAATAGTCCAAGCAGGACCACGGAAAGCGCGAAGGCGAGATCCTCGCGCGCCAGTGGGTCAGCCTCTGCGGTTACCCGCAGCATGACCACCATCGAGAGCGCGACCAGTCCCATGCCGAGCAGCATGGCGGGACCGACACCGACCACAGTTTCAATCTGGCGGTGAATGCCGAGGCGCACGATGATGCGATGCAGTGCGGTCGGAATGACGACGGCCTTGAACAACAAGGCGATCACCGCGGTGAGATAAAGATGTGGTGCATCCTGAACAAAGGCTTGCCACGCAACCGAAGCCGCCAGCAGCAAGGCATGAAGTGCATAGACATTTAACAGCGCATAGAGCCGATCCTGGTAAAGCTGCATGAAGCTCACCAGCACCAGCGAGCCCGCGAGCAGGTGAGCGATGTCGAACGAGAGGCCGCGCATTTTTCTATAGGCTCCGCGAGACGAACAACAGCAAGGTGGCGAGCAGGCCCAGCATCAGCGCCGCGCCAAGGAAGGCCGGCACCCGGAACACGCGCATTTTAGCGATGGATGTCTCGAACAATGCCAACAGCAAGCCGCCGACCGTGAGTTTGGCGATATAGGCTACCGCGCCTACGGCTATCTCTGCGGCATGACCATTGGGAGTGGCGATACCCCATGGCACAAACAGACAAGCGATCACGGAAACGTACAGCAACATTTTGAGTTCGGAGGCAAGATCGATTAGTGCCAGATGGCGGCCTGAATATTCCAGCACCATCGCCTCGTGCACCATGGTGAGCTCAAGGTGGGTAGCCGGATTGTCGATCGGAATGCGCGCATTTTCGGCGATCGCCACCATGATCAATGCAAGCAGCGCAAGCCCCAGCGAAACGCGCACGCCCACTTCGCCCGACGCCATATGGGTGGCCATAGTGGAGAGTTGTGTGGAGCCGGCGATGAGCGCCACCGTAAACATGATCATCAGCATCGCTGGCTCGGCAAGCGAGGCGATCATGACCTCACGGCTCGAGCCGATGCCGCCAAAGCTGGTGCCAACGTCAAGACCGGCGAGCGCGAGGAAAAAGCGTGCGCTGCCGAGCAGAGCAATGAGCGCGATCAAATCGGCCGACCAGGAGAACAACAGCCCGCTGCGGAACGTCGGCACCAACGATGCCGCAACCCATGTCCCGGCGAATACGATGTAAGGGATGACACGGAACAGCCACGAGGCGTTTTCCGCAAGCACCACCTCCTTGCGCATCAGCCGCATGAGATCACGGTAAGGCTGTAACAACGGCGGCCCCTGTCGGCGTAAGAGCCGTGCCTTCACCTTCCGCACAAAGCCGGTGAGCAACGGGCTGAGCAGGAGAACCAACAGCATCTGCGCGCCCTGTAAAATGAAATCGCGGATCACTGCCATATCGCGAGCACCAGCAGGAGCAGCACCAGCGCTCCGAATACCAGCGTGAGATAACGACGGATCGTCAGGAACTGGAGGACATTGAGCCGCTCCGCAGCGAAGTTTACGAAGGCTCCGATCGGCGCATAAGCGGCGTCCCAGATCAGATCTCGCAGGTCGACCGTCAGCCGTGCCGGCGTGGTCGCGCCCGGCGGCGGCATTTCGCCGATTTCTCGCGCGCGAAATAAGGTCGTGCCATATACGCGACGGATCGGTTGGGCGAAGCTCGAGGCAGTGTATTGCGTCGCCGGACTCAGGTCCGGATAACCGCAATCCCAGGCTGGCCCGCGCCGCAACTTGTCGGAAGCCAGTCGATGAATGGCGAATGCAGCGATCGAGCCGGACATCGTTACGAAAATGAAAACCAGCAGTCCGTTATAAGAACTACGGCTTTCCGCGATCGGGACTACAGTTAACCAGTCAAGGCCGACTTGATGCGGCATGTTCGTGCCGACCAGCGTACGGGTCACCGGCGCAAGTGCGTCGATGAAAATGCCGGGCAGAATGCCGGCGACGAGACACAGTGCACCGAGGAAGAACATCGCTGCGAGCGAATTGCTGTCAGTTTCGACTGCATCCGCTGCGGCTGGCGTGCGCGGACGTCCAAGAAAGGTCACGCCAAAGGCTTTCACGAAACAGGCCGCGGCAAGAGCCGCCGACAATGCTAGAAGTGCACCTACCGCAGGCACGAGGAATTTCAGGCCCCAGGATGGCAATTGCGGGCTTAGCAGAATGGCCTGGAATGTCAGCCATTCCGAGACGAATCCGTTGAGCGGTGGCAGGGCCGAAATTGCGACGCAGCCGACGAGGAACACGAAAGCGGTCTGCGGCATGCGATGGATCAGGCCGCCGAGATGCTCCATGTCACGTTCGCCGGTGGCGTTAAGCACGGCACCGGCACCGAAGAACAGCAAGCTTTTGAAAACGGAGTGGTTGAACACGTGGAGCAGACCGGCGGTGAGGGCGAGCGCTGCGGCGACTGGCATGTCATGCGCTTTGAAAGCAAGCGCGAGACCGAGCCCGATATAGATGATGCCGATGTTCTCAACTGTGTGAAAGGCGAGAAGTCGTTTGAGATCGTGCTGCATCAGCGCGTAGAGCACGCCCATTATCGCGGTAATACCCCCGACGGCGAGGACGACCATGCTCCACCACCAGGCAGGCGAGCCGAGCAGATCGAAGGCAATGCGCACGAAGCCGTAAACTGCGACCTTGGTCATCACGCCGCTCATCAGGGCGGAGACATGACTCGGCGCGGCGGGGTGCGCGAGGGGGAGCCAGGCATGCAAGGGAACGACGCCCGCCTTGGAGCCTGCGCCAACAATTGCCAGGACCAATACAAGGGCGGCCAGATTGGCGGACGGGTGCGATCCGCGGATGGCGTCGAACCCGTAGTTGCCGTCTGCGCCCGCGAGCAGGCCAAAGGCGAGCAACAGCGCCATTGTCCCGAAGCCCGCCATCAGCAGATAAACATAGCCCGCGCGCAAATTCTCCGGGTCGCGATGGTGCGCGATCACTAGCCCCCAGGAGGTGAGTGACATGAATTCCCACGACACCAGGAAACTGAAGGCGTCGTCGGAGAGCACCACGAGATTCATCGCGGCGAGATAGGCCGGATAGAACGGCAGTACGCGCTCCGGCGAATGCTCACGCCTGCCGTAGCCGAGCGCGAACAGACTCGAAGCTGCACCGCCGAGATTGACCACCACGAGAAAGAACGCTGACAGCGCATCGATGCGGAAACGCGCGCCCAGCCAGGGTAAGCCGAGCGGCAATGTAACGCCGGGCACGACAGCATGATCGAGCAAGGTCAACAGCGCCATGATGCACAGCGTCAGCGATACAATCAGGCTCGCGCCATACACGACGCCGTTGCCGCGCGGCGAGGTGCCGAAAGCGACTGCGATCGGGCCGAGGATCAGCAGCGCCGCCACGCCATACAGCGTGTACTCGACCATCATGGCGCGGGCACTCCCTTCAGCCGTACCCCGCGGCCACCGGCGCTCGAGGTAGCGCCTTCGCCGATCAGTTCAATTCCGTTAGCCGCAAGGGCGGCGACCAGCTTCATCAACGAATCCACGTTGCCGCGGACCACGCCGTCGCTTGCTTCCATGCGCTGGATGGTTGGCAGCGACAGACCTGAACGCTGGGCCAGCTCACGCTGATCAATGCCAAGCAACGCCCGTGCGGCTCGCATCTGCCCAGCAGTGATCATTTGCGGTCAATCTTCAAAGCAGCAAACATTGATTATTATATTTTGGATAGCTGTAATAATATGTCAAGTATCAGATAAGATACAAAATACATCGTCATCCTCGGGGTCATCTGTCATAAAAACAGAGCGCCGCGCGCAGCGAAGTTGCTACCCTCACTCAGACCGAGAGTTCTAGGGTCGTTAGAAGACGTAATTGACATTGCCGCTTCGCACCGAAGGGTTTCGCAGTCGCGGAAACGGAATTTTTTCTCAGATGCCCTAAGGCACGAACTTTCTATTGCGTACCGAAGTTCCGGGCAGCGAAAGAATATCGCCGTCACCAAAACGGTGGGCAACTAGATGTCTCCTTACGGATGTGCGAACAATCGCGTTAACCGTTGGCCTCGTCACTTGACCCAGTGTGTCACAGGCCTATTCGGGCATCTCGACATGTCGCGTGTTCGGCTGGAGCAGGACGCACGCGGCGGCGGCGAAAATCATCGCGAAACCGACAATGTCCGGCACGGTGAGACGCTCGCCGAGGACAATTGCTGACGAGGTGACTCCAATCACCGGCACCAGCAACGAGCCGAGTGACGCCGTCACGGCAGGCAAACGATCAACGATCGACCACCACAGAAAGTGCGCCAGTCCGACGCCGAACAGTCCGACAAAGAGCACTGCCAAAATAGTTTCGTTTCTAATTGGCCAGAGATGCGGGTGACCTTCAAATAGGAACGAACCGGCAGTGATGAACACAAGGCCGAACAACAATTGCCAGGCTGCATTCGTCAATGGCTCAACCGTGATATTCGCCCACTTGATGTAGACGGTGGCGAATGTCCAGCTCAGCGCACAGCCAAGCGAGTAAAATACGAAGGGAGGAAATCCGTGCGAAAATAGGGGCCACAACAGAATCGTCACACCGACGATGCACAATGTAAATGCGAACCAACCGATTGCGTTCAATCGCTCGCCAAGCACGAGACAGCTCAGCACCGTTGTCCAGATCGGCATCGAGTAGGTGATAATGATGGTTCGCGTGGTAGCGCCGCTCAGCTGTGCGAAACCCGAGAGAATTTGAAAGCCGGCGACATTGAACAATCCGGCAATCATGATGTGGATATATTCGCCACGCGGTACCTTCAGATTGTGACCGCTGAGGATAGCCGCAGCGAACAGGGTCGCCGCTCCAATGCTCGATCCGGCAACACGCAGGCTCCAGGGCGATAGTTCGCGCAATGCGATCGCAGCCGCGATCCAGTTTAGACCCCAGGCAAAAGCGAGCAGCACGACCAGCAGCTTGGCCGTCGTAGCGGGATCAGCTTTCGTTTGCGAAGCTGGCATGACCTTGGGAGAATCCGGCGATGGCGGTAGTTGCGCACGCTATAGCGATGGCGGCGAGGTGGCGAGGCAACCCTGTGATGCAAATTTGTCGATGGCAATGGTGGTAAAGGTGTCCGCGACAAACCGGCCGGCTTGTTGCACCGCCGTCCTCGCTGTGTTAGCTAGCGCCTCGATTTCAGGGGGTTCCCGCGGGCACCTGCGATGTCCCTGGAGATCGGAATTCCCTCTTGAATTCCAAAGGTTTGCGCCGCCTTTCCGCGACGGCGTTTAGCCTGTGAATAACGTAAAGCAAAGAGCGTTCCTGTGGCAGGTAAAGATCCGATTATCTCTGGAATGGCTGGCCGCTACGCCAACGCTCTTTTCGAGCTCGCTCTCGACAACAAGGCGGTCGACTCCCTCAAAGAAGATCTTGATCAGTTTGATGCACTCGTAGCGGGGAGTCCCGATCTCGATCGTCTCGTGCGCAGCCCGGCATTTGGTGCCGATGAGCAACTGAAGGCACTGTCGGCCGTCCTTGCGAAAGCCGGCATCAAGGGTTTGGCCGCCAACTTCCTCAAAGTCATCACGGCCAATCGGCGTCTGTTCGCAGTTCGGGATATGATCCGCGCGTTTCGCGCTCTCGTTGCGCGGCACAAGGGCGAGGTGACGGCGCAAGTCGCCGTCGCGGAAAGACTGAGCGACAATAGCCTCGATGCACTTAAGAGCGCGCTGAAATCAGTGACCGGTGGCAAAGAGATCGACCTCGACGTCAAGATCGATCCAACCATCATCGGCGGTCTGATCGTCAAGGTCGGAAGCCGTATGGTGGACACTTCACTCCGTACGAAACTCAATTCGATCAAATTCGCGATGAAAGAGGCCCGCTGATGGATATCCGCGCCGCAGAAATCTCCGCCATCCTGAAAGAGCAAATCCAGAATTTCGGTCAGGAGGCCGAAGTTTCAGAGGTTGGCCAAGTGCTCTCGGTTGGCGATGGCATCGCCCGTGTCTACGGTCTCGACAATGTGCAGGCTGGCGAACTGGTCGAGTTCGAGAACGGCGTGCGCGGTATGGCGCTCAATCTCGAAATCGACAATGTCGGTATCGTCATTTTCGGCAATGACCGCGAGATCAAGGAAGGCCAGACCGTCAAGCGCACAGGCTCCATCGTCGACGTGCCGATCGGCAAGGGGCTGCTTGGCCGCGTCGTCGATGCGCTCGGCAACCCAATCGATGGCAAGGGGCCAATAAAAGCCGAAAAGCGCGCGCGCGTCGATGTGAAGGCGCCCGGCATTATTCCACGCAAGTCGGTGCATGAGCCGATGGCGACGGGCCTGAAGGCCATCGACTCATTGATCCCGATCGGTCGCGGGCAACGCGAACTGATCATCGGCGACCGTCAGACCGGTAAGACGGCGATCGCACTCGACACTATTCTCAATCAAAAGCCGCTCAACGCGCAACCGGATGAAAAGATCAAGCTTTATTGCGTTTACGTCGCCGTCGGGCAGAAAAGATCGACCGTGGCCCAGTTCGTGAAAGTGCTGGAGGAGCAGGGCGCGCTCGACTACTCAATCGTCGTTGCCGCCACCGCCTCCGATCCCGCGCCGATGCAGTACCTGGCGCCGTTCAGCGGCTGCACGATGGGCGAATATTTCCGCGACAACGGCATGCACGCCGTCATTATCTATGATGACCTGTCAAAGCAGGCTGTCGCCTACCGCCAGATGTCGCTGCTGCTACGCCGTCCGCCGGGCCGCGAAGCTTATCCGGGCGACGTATTCTATCTGCATTCGCGCCTGCTTGAGCGTGCGGCCAAGATGAACGATGAGAACAAGGGCGGCTCTCTCACGGCTCTCCCGGTGATCGAGACGCAAGCCAACGACGTGTCGGCCTACATTCCAACCAACGTGATTTCGATCACCGACGGTCAAATCTTCCTCGAGACCGATCTGTTCTATCAGGGCATTCGTCCGGCGGTGAACGTCGGCCTTTCGGTGTCTCGCGTCGGCTCATCGGCTCAGACCAAGGCGATGAAAAAAGTTGCCGGGCGCATCAAGGGCGAGCTCGCACAATACCGCGAGATGGCCGCCTTTGCCCAGTTCGGTTCCGACCTCGATGCCACCACCCAGCGCCTGCTCAATCGCGGTGCCCGGTTGACCGAGCTGTTGAAGCAACCGCAATTTTCGCCGATGAAGATGGAAGAGCAGGTGTGCGTGATCTATGCCGGCGTTAACGGCTATCTTGATCCTCTGGGGGTGGATCGCGTGCGGGCCTTCGAAAGTGGTCTGCTGACCCTTTTGCGCAGCAAGCATGCCGATCTGCTCGACAGCATCCGCAAGAGCGGCGATCTTTCGGATGCCGATGCCGAAAAACTCAAGAACATTGTCAACGGTTACGCCAAGACTTTCGCCTGAAGACCAGCGTTATGACCGGGAGCGATCAGGACTAGCTCGAAATGGCCAGCCTCAAGGACATGCGCGTTCGCATTGCCGCCACCAAGGCGACGCAGAAGATTACCAAGGCCATGCAGATGGTCGCGGCTTCAAAGTTGCGTCGCGCGCAGGCAGCGGCTGAAGCTGCGCGTCCCTACGCGGAGCGAATGAGCAGAGTGCTCAGCTCCATCGCCGCGGCTGTTGCAGGCAGCGATTCGGCGCCGCGGTTGCTGGCGGGTACCGGCAACGAAAGGGTCCATCTGTTGGTGGTTTGCACGGCAGAGCGTGGACTTTGCGGGCCATTCAATTCGTCGATCGTGCGCCTTGCCCGCGAAAAGGCAAATGCGCTGATCGCCGACGGCAGAGACGTCAAAATTCTGTGTGTCGGTCGCAAGGGTTATGAACAGCTGCGTCGGCTCTACGGAAAGCTGATCATCGAGACCATCGAATTGCGTGGAGTGCGCACTATCGGCTTCGAAAATGCCGATATGATCGCCAAAAAGGTCATTGCGCTGTTCGATCAGGGCGCTTTCGACGTGGCGACGCTTTTCTTCTCGCGCTTCAAGTCGGTCATTGCGCAAATTCCGACCGCGCAACAGATCATTCCACCAGTCTTCGAAAATGGCGATACGGGCCCTTCGACCTCCTATGAATACGAGCCGGAGGAGGAGGAAATCCTCGCCGAACTGCTGCCGCGTAATCTGTCGGTGCAGGTATTTCGTGCGCTCCTGGAAAACGCGGCGTCTGAACAGGGCGCGCGCATGAGTGCCATGGATAATGCCACCCGCAATGCCGGCGAAATGATCCGCAAGCAAACACTCACCTTTAACCGCACGCGTCAGGCGATGATCACGAAGGAACTGATCGAGATCATTTCTGGTGCGGAGGCGCTTTAGTTCCGCAACGAGGACGACATGGCTACACCCAACGCAGTCGGAAAAATCACGCAAGTCATCGGTGCCGTCGTTGACGTGCAGTTCGAGGATCATCTGCCTGCGATCCTGAATGCACTTGAGACAACGAATGGCGGCAAGCGGCTGGTGTTGGAAGTCGCGCAGCATCTCGGCGAATCAACCGTGCGCACGGTTGCCATGGACTCTTCGGAAGGTCTTGTGCGCGGACAAGACGTTACCGATACAGGTGAGCCGATCGCCGTTCCCGTCGGTGACGAGACACTCGGGCGCATCATCAACGTGATCGGTGAGCCGGTCGACGAAGCAGGTCCGGTCAAGACCAAGGAAAAGCGTGCGATCCACCAGCCCGCTCCCAGCTATGTGGATCAGTCGACAGAAGGGCAGATTCTCGTAACCGGAATCAAGGTTGTGGATTTGCTCGCACCTTACGCCAAAGGCGGCAAGGTCGGCCTGTTCGGAGGCGCCGGCGTGGGCAAGACGGTGCTGATCATGGAGCTGATAAACAACGTGGCGAAGGCCCATGGCGGCTATTCGGTGTTTGCGGGAGTTGGTGAGCGTACCCGCGAGGGCAATGACCTCTATCACGAGATGATTGAGTCCGGCGTCAACAAGGATCCGAAGAAAGGTTCTGTCGCTGGCTCGAAATGCGCTCTGGTCTACGGCCAGATGAATGAGCCGCCCGGGGCCCGCGCCCGCGTCGGGTTGAGCGGCCTGACGGTCGCCGAATATTTCCGCGATCAGGGCCAGGACGTGTTGTTCTTCGTGGACAACATCTTCCGCTTCACACAAGCCGGTTCGGAAGTGTCGGCCCTTCTCGGCCGCATACCATCGGCGGTGGGCTATCAACCGACACTCGCCACCGACATGGGCGAGCTGCAGGAGCGCATCACGACCACGACCAAAGGCTCGGTTACCTCTGTGCAGGCCATTTATGTGCCAGCCGACGACCTAACCGACCCGGCACCGGCGACCTCCTTCGCCCATCTCGACGCGACGACCGTGCTGTCGCGCGACATCGCTGCCAAAGGCATCTATCCGGCGGTCGATCCGCTCGATTCGACGTCGCGGATGTTGTCGCCGTTGATTGTCGGCGAGGAACACTATGCAGTAGCGCGACAGGTGCAGCAGATCCTGCAGCGCTACAAGGCATTGCAGGACATCATTGCCATTCTCGGCATGGATGAGTTGTCGGAAGACGACAAATTGACAGTGGCGCGCGCCCGCAAAATCGAGCGATTCATGTCGCAGCCGTTCCACGTTGCCGAAGTGTTCACCGGCTCGCCTGGCAAGCTGGTTGATCTGCAGGATACCATCAAAGGCTTCAAGGGACTCTGCGACGGCAAATATGATAACCTTCCGGAGGCGGCCTTCTACATGGTTGGCACCATCGAAGAGGCGGTCGAGAAGGGCAAAAAACTCGCGGCGGAGGCGGCCTAGAAAGCATGCAGGGGCGATCCAACCTGATTGCGTTTCTGCTGATCGGGCTGGTGATTGGCGGCTTGGCCGGTTACATGACGCGACCGGACGAGACGGCCGAGATCAGACTGGGACCCCTTAGCGTCGAAGTGCGTAACAACGAAAGGGCGCGTGGCGGCAGCCCGCTCACGAGCGAGCAGGTGCAGCATATCGCGATCATGGCCATGGTCGGTGGTGTAATCGCGCTTGGCGTGGGTTTCGCCGTCGGCAAGCGCAGGGTTTAGACAATCGATGGCTGATTTTCACTTTGAGTTGGTATCGCCTGAAAAGCTTTTGTTCTCGGGCGAGGTGCAGCAGGTCGACCTGCCGGGCATCGAGGGTGACTTTGGCGTGCTGGCCGATCACGCGCCAATGGTCACCACATTGCGCCCCGGGATTTTGACGGTGTATGCCACCGGCGGCGCGCAGAGAATCGTTGTGCTCGGCGGATTTGCGGAAGTGTCAAAGGAAGGCCTTACAGTGCTTGCCGAGACCGCAGACGCGGTTGAGGACATCGATCACGGAATGATCGCCGCCCGCATCGACGACCTTGAAAGCCGTATTGCCAAGACGGAGCCAGGCTCAGGGCTCGACAAGCTGATTACGCAGCTTGACCATTTCAAGGACGTCCATCGTCATCTCACTGGGACGGCGATGCACTAGCGCTAAAGCACGAATCGCTCGAACTCATTCACGACGCGTTCGTAGGTCGCGCGTTTGAAGGGTATTACGAGTTCCGGCAACTCACGCATCGCCACCCAGCGCCATTCGACAAATTCCGGCTTATGGCCGCCTGCAGGATGGGCAATATCGATCTCGCTCTCTTTGCCGGTGAAGCGCAGCGCATACCATTTCTGCTTCTGCCCGCGGTATTTGCCGCCCCAGGCCTTTTTCACGACATTGCTTGGAAGATCATAAGTGAGCCATTCGACAATCTCACCGAGCTTCTGCACCGAGCGAATATTGGTTTCTTCGTGCAGCTCACGAAGCGCGGCCTTGTATGGGTCTTCATCGTCGTCAATGCC
Organism: Pseudolabrys sp.; assembly: GCA_036519515.1. Classification (GTDB taxonomy): domain Bacteria; phylum Pseudomonadota; class Alphaproteobacteria; order Rhizobiales; family Xanthobacteraceae; genus Pseudolabrys. Next base: position 97,747 of record DATDLC010000132.1, read on the forward strand.
ACCCTGCGGCATTTGCCAGACGTGCGTAGCGTCGACGTGCTCCGGCCCCTCCGTCCGTCGCCCAATAAAGACGAGTCCGGCATTGTTGAGCACCATCATGCCGGCACAAGGGCGATAGGGCAGTGATTTGTGGGAAGGCATTGGCACTCCGTCACTCTGGCCCGCATTTTCGCGGCCCGAATGACGTTACGATGACTTCGCCTTGATCGCCACCATTGTGATCGGCACCAGGAAAATGCCGCGGGCTTCTACTTTTTTCGCCCAATCGGCAACTCTGGCGATTGTCGCTGGCTGTGCCGTGGCAACGCCGACGGCAAAGCCGGTGTCGCGCGCCTTCATTTCCAGGCGAGCCAGTGCCTGGTCGATTTCAACAGGAGTCGGAATTGTGTCGAGCACGATATCGGTCTTTGCAAACGGCAAATTATGGGTGCCGGCGAGCTGACCGGCAATGCTCCGCGAGGAAGATCCATCGTCCACGTAGATGAGGCCGCGTTTGGCGACATCACGCAGGACTGGCGCAAGGCCCTGCTCTGACGCGGTGAACCGTGCGCCCATATAGCTGACGAGCCCGACATAACCCTGGAAGCGGCTCATGAGCCAATGCAGGCGATCGATATTCTGTTCGGACGTCAGCGACGTCAGTAATGTTTGTGGGCCGGGATCATTGTCGGGATAGTCCAACGGTTCCATCGGAACCTGAAGCAACAATTCATGCGCGTCTGCGCGCGCACGTTCGGCAAGCTTTTCAAGATCCGCGCCATATGGTGCCAACGCGAACGTCACGGTTGCTGGAAGCTTGGCAAACGCATCGGCGGTGCCTGAAGCGCTGATGCCGAGGCCGCCGATGACAATGGCAATGATGGGGGAATCTTTCTTATTTTGGGGAAGCTCGCGCGGGTTCGCGTAGCGGGACGACGCGCGCGCACCGTCAGGTCCAACCTTCGGAATGGCGCCCGTGACTGGTCCCCTCGATCAGTTTCGGATCGATCAGGTTTTTTTTGTTGATTGCCTTCGGCGCTGCGTGGAATGGTGAATTCCTTCCTCGCACCGCTTGACCCATCGATGATGGTAACTGTCTTCGATCCAGGTGGGGGCATCTCTACAGTTTTGACTGAAGCACCCGTTGCAGCGGGCGGTGAACTGGCCAAGCCGTCGTGGCGGGCATGCTGTTTCCCGTCACCGTCACCCTCTCGTGCCATCTGAGTCGAGGGCGCGAGCTTGGTTGCCACAACTGCCGTCGGTTCTCCGCCGAGAGGATCGCTGACAAAAGCTGCCCAGGCCACGACGACCAACCCAGATAGTCCCAGCGCGCCGGCAAGTAATTGAGGTGCCGAGACGGGCAGTTTGGGTAGCCGGTTTCGTTTGTCCTGGCCGAGGGGCGCGTTCAGATCATCTGCCAAGGCGCAAGATCCCCGCAAATCATCACGCGAGTCTACCACGCGACGTTTTTGTCATGGCTACCTCGTGACAGAGATATGGTGGCTTGCGTCTACTGCCGAAAATAGATGGGGCGGCCTTTGGGCCGCCCCATTACGCCCGAAAAAGCGTCCGCGATCAGTTCGGGACCGGGACCTTGGAATTTGGCGGGAATGCCGAATTCACCTGTGTCCCACGCAGGAGATCGAGCGCCATATTGAGTGCTTTGTCGTTTTTGGCGTCCGGCGGAATGTAAGACTGCGAGCCGGTCTGCTCCTTGCCCTCGTCGCCTTTTAGATGGCCTCGCAGCGACGCCTCGCCCTTGGTGTCTGTCTTGGACTTCAAGTCATCTGGAACGTCCTGAAGAACCTCGATATCGGGAGAGATTCCTTTCGCCTGAATCGAACGACCCGATGGCGTGAAGTAACGTGCCGTGGTCAGGCGCAAGGCGCCGTTGCCCGACCCGAGCGGAATAATCGTCTGTACCGAGCCTTTGCCGAAAGTGCGCGTCCCGATGACGGTCGCCCGCTTGTGATCCTGCAGGGCGCCGGCGACGATCTCGGATGCGGAAGCGGAACCACCGTTGATCAGCACGATCATAGGCTTGTTTTTGGTGAGATCTCCGGGGCGCGCATTGAAGCGCTGGGTTTCTTCCGCGTTGCGGCCGCGCGTGGATACGATCTCGCCCTTTTGCAGGAAAGCATCGGACACCGAGATCGCCTGATCGAGCAGGCCGCCCGGGTTGTTGCGAAGGTCGAGAACGTAGCCCTTGAGCTTGTCGTCAGAAATCTTGGCCGAGATGTCAGCAATGGCTTTCTTCAGCCCTTCGGTGGTCTGCTCGTTGAACTGTGTAAGTCGAATATATCCGACGTCTTCACCTTCTGACTGAGAGCGCACCGATCGGACGCGAATGATGTCACGCGTAATCGACACCTCGATGGGTTTGTCCTGCCCTTTGCGCATGATCGTCAGCTTTATTTTTGTGTTCACCGGCCCACGCATCTTTTCAACGGCCTGGTTTAGGGTCAGTCCCTGAACCTGCTCGTCGTCGAGCCTGGTGATGACGTCGTTGGCCATTATCCCGGCCTTGGCGGCCGGCGTGTCATCGATCGGCGCGACGACCTTGATCAAGCCTTCTTCCATCGTGACTTCAATGCCGAGCCCGCCGAATTCACCACGGGTCTGCACCTGCATGTCGCGGAAGCTCTTGGAGTCCATGTAGCTCGAATGTGGATCGAGTCCGGCCAGCATCCCGTTGATTGCGGTTTCAATCAGTTTGCCGTCGTCCGGCTTTTCGACGTAGTCGGCTCGCACGCGCTCGAACACGTCGCCGAACAGATTGAGCTGCCGGTAAGTGTCCGCTGCCGCGGCCTTGGCCGACGCGCCAACCAGGATCACGCGCGGTTGAACCGCGAGCAGCGTCAGTGCTGCTCCCGCCGCCGCGCCGAGAAGAATGAGTGACGTCTTGCGCATTATCCGCGAACCTTTTCGCCTTCGCCAGCTGCCCACCATGGGCCTGGATCGACGGGGACCCCGTCCTTTCGAAACTCAACGTATAGCACCGGTTGGCTAGAACCTGTCGCGAGGATAGCGGCGATATGGGAGCCGTTCCCCATCAGTGCAACGGGTTCCCCGGTCAGTACAAACTGCCCGAGATCAACTGATATCCGTTCCATCCCAGCGAGCAGGACATGATACCCCCCGCCGACATTAAGGATCAAGAGTTGGCCGTACGAACGGAACGCCCCAGCGTATACCACCCAACCGTCGGCGGGTGCAGTCACTTGTGCGCCAGCACGGGTAGCGATGGAAAGGCCTTTTTCGGCCCCGCCGTGGCCGTCCGGGGCGCCAAAGTCCTTCAACTTTACGCCGTTAACCGGACTTGGAACTTGTCCGCGTAAGGAAGCGAAAGCGACCGCCGGAGCCAGGCGTCCGGGATCGCGGAAGGCGGACAGCGCCGGCCGGTTGTCAGATCGCGCGGCCTCGCGCGTATCGCGTGTTGCCTGGTCGAGGCCCTGTTCGAGCTTGGCGATCAGATCTTTAAGGTCGTCTAGGTCGCGCGCAAGGCTTCCGGCGCGCGCCCGCTCGGCGTCGAGCGCGTTTTCGCGTTCAGCCAATTGTTTCTGACGTTCCTCCACCAACAGGGTCATCCGTAGCTGCTCCCGACCAAGGGAGGCAACCTCGGTCCGCAGCTGCTCGCGCTCGGCGTCAATTTTCTTGCGCACCGCAATCAATTCAGAAAGCTCGTTGGCGAGCACACCAAGCTCATGACGCATTTGCGGCAAAACAGCGCCGAGGACCATGGCGGTCCGTACTGACTGCAATGCATCTTCCGGACTGGTGATGAGTGCCGGTGGCGCATGGCGACCAATGCGCTGGAGCGCGGCCAGCACCTCGCTGATAACCGCACGACGGCCCTCCAACGATTTTCGGATGCCGCGTTCGGTCCCGTCGAGAGGATTGAGACGCTCTTGGGTCGCTCCGATTTTTGATTCGACGTCGCGCAAGCGAGCGGCAGTATCGATGAGATCCTGATTGAGCTTGCGGCGGTCGGCACCAATTTGTTCGATCTCCCGCTTGAGGCCAGCTTCCGTTTCGGCCGATTGCCGCTGCTGATCTCGCGTTGCCTTGAGCTCTTCGTCGCGCTGCTTCAGTGCATCGAGTCTTTCCGCGCTGCTCTGCGCGAGCAGAACCCTCTGCTCCAGCGCTGATGCCTTTGGCAGGTTGAACCCCAGCTCCACCGCAAGCGCAGCGCAAAGACCGAGGCGGCCGAATCCCCCCACCCAAATCATGGAAATCACGTTACGCCCGCAGGTTGGAACGGCAAGACCATTTGTCGGGGCAAGGTATTGACGTCGATTACGACCAAATCGGGGTGCAATGCCGTCAGGCGGTAAAATTTCATGCTCGATGGTAAGGATGACCGGCCAGAATTGTCGTTGCGCGGTAAAGTTGCTCCAACAGCATCACCCTCACCAGTTGATGTGGCCAGGTTGCAGACCCAAACGCCACTCTTAGATCCGCCTTGTCCCGCAAGTTCGGCGCCAGCCCGTCAGCGCCGCCAATCAAGAATACTGTCGCTGGTCGGCCATTGGCCCGCCACTTGGCAAGTTGGGTCGCAAAATCGGCGCTCTCAAGGCTGTCCCCGCGGGAATCAAGCAACACGACCGCCGCTTTGTCCGGAATGACGTTGGCCAGTGCGATCGATTCCTCAATCATGCGTTTGCCCACGTCGGTGGCGCGACTTTCCCTGATCTCAATGATTTCGATATCACGCAGCCCCAGCTGACGGCCAGTCTGCGCCGTGCGCTTGCGATAGCGCTCACTAAGCTCAGTCTCCGGGCCGTGTTTCAGACGGCCGACGGCGGCAACGATAATACGCATCGCACCGCTTAGCTTATCAGGCCGGCCGTCGTGCGTCCTTGCCCGTCGCCGACCACATCTTTTCCAGATTGTAGAAGGCCCGAACCTCCGGCCGGAAGACATGCACGATCACGTCGCCTGCGTCGATCAGAACCCAGTCGCCTTGCCTCATGCCCTCCACGCGAACGCGAGAATTGCCCGCGTCTTCGATGTCCTTGACGAGATGATCGGCAACGGCGCTGACATGGCGCTGTGACCGTCCGCTGGTCACGACCATGTAGTCTCCTATCGAGGATTTATCGGTAAGATCGATGACGACGCTGTCCTCGGCTTTCATGTCTTCAAGACGTGCGAGGACGGTGCGGAGCGTCTCCTTGGCAGTTGGGTGCCGGGAGACGTTTTCGGGCTTACGACGCGATGCCCGAGAGAGTGCAGTTATATGCAGGGGTTCTGATCCTTTCTATGTGTTGCACTCACCCCGGCTCGAACCGGGGGCCTCACAGAACATAATTACCTCGTTTGCCTCTTTCTACCCCGGCGCTTGCGGGTCCCTTCAGTGTATTTGCGCTTTGCGCTCTTGTTTCCACGCTTATTACCACTCGTTTTGGCGCTCTTGCGTTTGCCTGATCTCGTGCGGCGAGTCCCACCGGTGAGGCGTTTGCTGCGGCGCAGCGCGCGCAGTGCCGTCGATGAGAGTGGGGATTTGAGGCCGTGAAGGAACGTAAATGCCGGTGCTTTTCGACCTGGCAAGGAGGCGGCGGCGTGTTCCGGGATACGCACTCGGGCAAGGATGTTGCCCGCAGGGCTGGCGGCGGCATAAAGGCTCGGACCCAAACGATCGACGACGACGATTGGTACCTGCTCGGCTATTTTGCGCCATTTCTGCCAGCGATGAAAACTCCGCAAATTATCCGCGCCCATGACCCAGACAAATCGCACACCGGGGCAGCGGGCCAGCAACCAAGATATCGTATCGTAAGTGTATCTCGTCTTAATGACAGCTTCGAGACCCGTAACGTCGATGCGCGGATGATGCGTGAGGGCGCGAGCCGCGGCGATTCGTTCGGGTAAGGGCGCGAGCCCGCGTGTATTCTTGAGCGGATTTCCGGGTGTTACCAGCCACCAGACGCGATCAAGCTTGAGTCGCTTGAGCGCAAGCAAGGCTGCGCCGAGATGGGCCTGATGAGGCGGATCGAACGTACCCCCGAACAGTCCAATTCGCATGCCGGGCGCGTGCGGTGGCAGTAAGCGCGCGGAATTGGCACGGTTCTTCGAATTCACGGCCGGGTCTGACCGCTGCCGTGGATGCGGTATTTGAAGGTGGTCAGCTGGTCGACTCCGACAGGACCACGAGCGTGCAGGCGGCCGGTGGCAATTCCGATCTCTGCACCAAAACCAAATTCCCCGCCATCGGCAAATTGCGTAGACGCATTGTGCAGCACAATCGCTGAGTCGACTTCTTTGAGGAACTTGTTGGCGGCGGTTAGGTCGTCGGCGACGATGGCGTCGGTGTGATGCGACCCGTAGCGTTCGATGTGGGCGATGGCGTCGGTGATGCTGTCGACGACTCTCACCGCAATGATGGCATCGAGGTACTCGGTGCCCCAGTCTTCCTCGGTCGCAGGCTTCACGCGCTTGTCCACGGCCATCGTCGCGGGGTCCCCGCGCACCTCGCAGCCCGCAGCAATCAGCATCTCGATCAACGGCTTGAGATGATTGTCTGCGCAGCCGCGATCGACCAGCAGCGTTTCCGCGGCCCCGCACACGCCGGTGCGGCGCATCTTTGCGTTCAACACGATCTTTTTGGCCATATCGAGCGAGGCCGAGCGGTGCACGAACACGTGGCAGACCCCCTCGAGGTGCGCGAATACCGGCACGCGCGCCTCTGACTGAACGCGGGCCACTAGGCTCTTTCCGCCGCGGGGGACGATCACGTCGATATTGCCATCGAGCCCCTGCAGCATCAGCCCGACCGCCGTGCGGTCGCGGGTGGGCACGAGCTGCACTGCGGCCTCCGGCAGGCCTGCGCCCTCCAGGCCGTGCGCCAGAGCCGCGAGAATGGCCCGGCTGGAGCGCATGCTGTCAGACCCCCCGCGCAGGATCGCCGCGTTGCCGGCTTTCAGGCAAAGCACGGCGGCATCGGCCGTCACATTGGGCCGGCTCTCGTAAACGATACCGATCACTCCGAGCGGCACACGCACCCGCTCGATTCGCATGCTGTTCGGCCGGGTCCAGGATTCCGTCACTGCGCCAACCGGATCCTTGAGCGCGCGCACCACTCCGATACCGGCGGCAATAGCTTCTACCCGTCCGGCATCCAGCGTAAGCCGATCGAGAAAGGCACCTGTGATCCCGGCGGCCTTTGCCTCCGCCACATCCTCCGCATTGGCCGAAAGAATCGCGGAAGCCTGCGCCCCTACGGCGGCGGCCATTGCTTCAAGCGCCCGGTCCTTCTGCCCGGCTGGGGCGAGCGCCAATACGCGGCTCGCGGCGCGGGCGCGAAGCCCAATCTCGCGCATGACGGCGGAAATATCGCCGGATCCCTCGATGCTTTTGAGCGGCGCAGTCATGGCCGGAAAACCGTAGAAACCCTTGTTCGTCGGCACTTTCCTATCACGTCAGCCATACGGCGGCGAGGTGGGGCCGGCCATTGCATGGCAGGTTCGCCTCTGGGGATAACGTGGATAACAAAATCAGCGATGCAACGGTCAATTGACCTACACATTGGAGTGGCAGGGTGACGACGTTGCAGGAGGTTGCCATGGCGTACAGTTCGGGCCGTCTTCCCAGTCGGTTTCCTGTGGGCACTAAGTTCGTGATCGAAGGTAAACGCGGCGGCGAAGGCCAGGTGCAAGTGTTCAGCCGGTATCTGGAATTTCCCGACGGCACGTTCTTTCCACTGCCTGTTCGGCCGTCCAAGCGAAAGTCTGCCCCCACCGGACGGCGTGCCCGTCGTTCGCGCGCCCGCTGAACCGGCGCTCGGCCAATGGCCGAGATGACCGGGCGAGGTCTTTGGCAGACAGACCGGTAGGATTCACTGACGGAGCGATTTGTTCAAGCCACGCGCGGGCAGGGGTCATTGTTGTCGGCCATTGGCCGACTCCCAAAACGAAAACCCCAGCCTCCGGGGGCTGGGGTTGACGGGCGATCGGCCAATCGCCTTTTCAAGTGCCTCGCGCCCCTGATAACGCTGGGGGCGAATCGCGGTTCCCGCTACCTATTCGCCACCCAAAACAAGATCGTCGCGGTGAATCATCTCGGTGCGGCCGGTGTAGCCAAGGATCAGCAGCACGTCGGCGGATGACCGGCCTTTGATTTTCTCCGCATCGTCTGCGTCGTAAGCAACAAGGCCGCGGCCAATCTCGTGCCCGTCGGGGCCACGGACCAGCACGGCATCGCCACGTCCGAAGCCGCCCTCGATCTTGATGACGCCTGCCGGCAACAGGCTCTTGCCGCCGCGCAACGCCTTCACAGCGCCGGCGTCGATAATGAGAGCGCCGCGTGGCTCGAGCGATCCGGCGATCCATCTTTTGCGCGAGGTCACGGGATTGGCTGGCGTAAGGAACCAGGTGCAGGTTGCGGCCTTGCCGATTTTTTCGAGGGGATGCTGAACGCGGCCGGACGCGATGACCATGTGCGTTCCGGCGGTGGTAGCGATCTTGCCGGCCTCGATTTTGGTCAACATGCCGCCGCGCGCGAGCTCGGAGCCGGAAGCGCCTGCCATGGCCTCGATCTCCGGGGTAATACGTGCGACCACCGGCACCAGCTTGGCATCGCTTCCCGCGCCTGGCGGTTTGTCGTAGAGGCCGTCGACATCCGAAAGCAGCACCAGCAGGTCGGCGCTTGTCATGGTGGCCACGCGCGCGGCAAGCCGGTCGTTATCGCCGTAGCGAATCTCTGTCGTGGCGACGGTGTCGTTCTCGTTGATCACCGGCACGCTGCGCCACTCGAGCAACTTGGCTATGGTTGAGCGAGCATTGAGATAGCGGCGGCGCTCTTCCGTATCGCCCAAAGTTACGAGCACCTGGCCCGCAGTGAGCGCGTGGGCACCGAGCGCCTCGGACCAAGCGCGCGCGAGCGCAATCTGACCGACCGCAGCCGCGGCCTGGCTGTCCTCGAGTTTGAGTGCACCCGCCGGCAGCCTGAGCACCGCGCGCCCCAGTGCAATCGCGCCGGAAGAGACAACCAGAACATCACGTCCGTGTTCATGCAGGGCGGCGATATCGGCCGAGAGCGATGCGAGCCACTCGCGCTTGAGCGCGCCGGCGGAGGAATCCACCAGCAGCGAGGAGCCGACCTTGACGACAATGCGCCGAAAGTCCTTGAGCGACGGTGTTTTCGGCATTGTTCCGACGGAGCTGTTCATGGCGGCGCTGTGTAGCATGGGACCCGCTGCGTCGTCATGGTCGAGCGTGGTATCGTTCACAGAGGGCGAAGCGATGCAGCTTGCGGTCTATGGGGCGGTTTTGGCGATTGCGCTCGGCAGCGTGCTGCTGGGACTCGACTGGGTATCGGCGCCCATGTCGCCCATGGTCGACACCAAAGCGGGATTGAGCGCCGCAGCGCCACCTGCGCCGCCGACGCCGAGCACGACGACTGCGGTCGCGCCGACTGTGCCGGCCACACCGGCCGCACCGGCCGCACCGGCAACGCCCAAACCGAATATTTCTGCGCCGGCGAATCCGCCAGTCCCGCCGGCGCCCCGCGCGAATCTCGGCGCGCCGATCATCGCGCCGGGCCTAAGTCCGAGCCCATCGGCATCGTCCGACACAGCGGCGCAAGCCGCGACCGAACCACCGGCTGCAGTCGCGGAGCCGCAGGTGCGTTGCAACGTGAATGCCTGTACTGCCGCCTATCGTTCATTCCGCGCCGCCGATTGCACCTATCAGCCGAGCGACGGGCCACGCAGGCTTTGTTCGAAATAGATTCGCACTGGGTGCGCTCTCGCTCATTAGTTCCCGAGATTCGTGTTCGGGCTTGCCGGAACCGCTAGGATGACCCCCGCGTTTCGCTTCAGGTTGATGCAAGCGCGCGGACGGAACTATGCAATTTCTGGTCTATCTCACGGGTTTAATAATTTCCGTCAGCACCGTTTTGCTCGAGGTCCATTGGCTGACAACGGCGCCGCCGCAGCCGAAGGCAACTATTGGCACAGCCGCTGCGCCTCCGCCGGCAAAGCCTGAAGGCCCAAATGCCGCGTTGAGTCCGGTCTACCCCAAACCCCAGGCAGTGGATACCGCTCCTCGGCAATCCTCGTCGAACGACGCGAGCGCAGGCTCCGCCCCTGAGAAAGTCGCGCCCGCGCAGGAGCCGGCTGCGCCAAGCGCCAGTGTGACGCCCCCACAGAATTCATCGGCTGAAACAACCGGTGTGGCGACCCGAGAGGAGGGGGTGCGGCAGATCGATGCTGGCACAATTCCCTCCAACCGCGCCGTGGAACGACAAGAGCCCGTGGCTGCGGCCGCACCTCCGAGCAATCGCTGCGATGTTCAGGCCTGTGCCAATGCCTACCGGTCATTCCGCGTGTCGGACTGCACCTATCAGCCATTCGAAGGCTCGCGACGTTTTTGCCTGAAACCGCCGGTCCAGCAGACCGCGCGCGATCAG
>DATDLC010000133.1:0-45719 GCA_036519515.1 Pseudolabrys sp.
GGTCATGGATGATCTGAATGCCGATCTCGGCATCTGCGACCATCTCCTGCCGTTCGCGCTCGCTGGTCGGGGGGTCTGCGACCAAGTACCGTTGCGCCTGCTCATCCTTGCGCTGTACGTAATCCTGCACGAGCCGGATGACTTCGCTGTCAGTGAGCGGTGCAGCCGCCTTCGCCGTGGGCTGGCTGTTCTTCCCTGCGGACGCCTTGCTCTGAGCTTTTTCGGCGGCCTCGAACTGCGTCGTCCATTTCAGCTCTTCGACCGCACGGCGCTTCTTCGCCTCTTTGAGGCTGCTGGTGTGCAGCGAGAATTGAATGATGGATTTGCCGAAGCATTCAACAAGGTGCAGCGGCACGCGGCGGCGATAATAAAACACGCCATTGCGTTTGGTCAGATGGTGCTGTGTGGACACTTTTCGAACCCCATGTGTATCACCGTTGTATGCCGTGGTGGGGTTCTAAGCGTTTGTTTTGACAGGACCTAAAGCCCTGCAAGGATTTAGTCAAGGTTTGGTGGAGCCAGGGGGAGTCGAACCCCCGACCTCGTGAATGCCATTCACGCGCTCTCCCAACTGAGCTATGGCCCCAATTCGCAAATCTCGTCCGCCGCATTGGGAACGCGGCGGAAGCGATCAGCTCTCTTCTTCTTTCTCGATCGACTCGCCGATGATGTCGGTCACGTCGGCGTCGCCTTCTTCCTGCTCTTCGATGAAGGCCGCATCGTCGAGGCTCTCGTCGCCAATCTCGACTTCTTCCTCTTCGCCCGCTGCAGCCGTAGCGTCGGCGGCGGCCGGCTTCTTGCCCTGCTGTTCGGCCTCGGCGTCCTCAAGCGAAACGAATTCAGCGTCCGCGGTCTCCGGTACGATGGTTTCGGCTTGCGCCACGGGTGCCGGCCGCGCCGGCGCTGCGGTTTCAGCCCGCGCGCGCGCAGGTGCTGGCGCTACGATCGGCACGACTTTGCCTGTATACGGCGAAATCACCGGCGTCTTGTTGAGATCGTAGAATTTACGACCGGTATCGGGGCATACGCGCTTGGTGCCAAGATCGGGTTTAGCCACAGCAGAGGTTCCTAGGATGGGTCGCTGAAATCGGTGCTTCACTTGGCTAGTTGCGAAGCCCCTGTCAATAGCGCAGATCCCCTCGGGAAAGCCAAAATCGGCGAGATGACGCCGCGCGCGGCTGCGTGGTAGGAGGGCGCAGATCCCAAGGATACCGCCCGGTGAACCCTTCAGAATTAGCGCCGCTGATAGCCCGCCAAGGCGGCCCGATCCAGGGACGGGTCCGGGTACCGGGCGACAAGTCCATTTCTCACCGCGCTCTCATCCTGGGGGCTCTAACGGTCGGCGAAACGACGATCACAGGTCTGTTGGAAGGCGGGGATGTCCTGCGCACCGCCGACATCATGCGCGCGCTGGGCGCGCGGGTCGAGCGAACCGGCAATCAGGCCTGGCGTGTGAATGGGGTCGGGATCGGGGGGTTTGCGCAACCGGCCGGCATGCTTGATTTCGGAAATTCGGGTACCGGCGTTCGCCTTGCGATTGGCGCCGTGGCGGGCTCGCCGGTGACGGCAACGTTTGACGGCGATGAATCATTGCGCGGCCGCCCCATGCAACGCGTGCTCGACCCATTGCAAAAGATGGGTGCGCGCGTTGTCCAGGTTGCCGATGGCGGGCGGCTCCCGCTCACGCTGAAAGGGGCAGCCGATCCAATTCCGATCGTCTACGAGCCGCCGGTGGCCTCGGCGCAGCTGAAGTCGGCCGTGCTGCTGGCGGGACTTGCAGCGCCGGGAGAGACCACGGTGATCGAAGCGGAGGCGACGCGCGATCACACCGAGCGACTGCTGAAGCATTTCGGCGCCAAGGTTACGAGCAAGGCTCACGGCGACCACGGCCGTCGCATTGTCCTGCAAGGTCAGCCCGAACTTGAACCGGCACAGGTCATGGTCCCGGCCGATCCTTCATCGGCGCATTTTCCCCTGGTCGCCGCTCTGATCGTGCCGAACTCCGAACTTGTTCTCGATGCGGTCATGACCAATCCGTTGCGCACTGGTCTGCTGACAACGTTGCGCGAGATGGGCGCCAATATCGAGGATTTGGAAAAGCGGGACGGCGGAGAGGAAATCGCCGATCTTCGGGTGCGGACATCTGCGCTCAAGGGCGTCGACGTGCCGCCCGAACGCGCACCATCGATGATCGATGAGTATCCGATTCTAGCCGTTGCGGCCTCCTTCGCGGAAGGCGTGACACGCATGCGCGGCCTTAAGGAATTACGCGTGAAAGAATCCGATCGTCTGGCCGCGACCGCCGATATGCTGCGCGCCAACGGTGTCACTGTCGAGATAGAAGGCGACGATCTGATCGTGCAAGGCAAAGGTCGTCCAGCGGGCGGCGGCGAAGTGAAGACGAACATGGACCACCGGATTGCAATGGCGGCATTGATGATGGGCCTAGGCACTGAAAATCCGGTGCGCATCGACGACAGCGCGTTCATCGCGACCAGCTTTCCGGGCTTCGTCGATCTGATGCGTTCGCTCGGCGCGGATATTGCATGATCATTGCGATCGATGGTCCGGCTGCGTCCGGCAAGGGCACACTCGGCAAACGGCTTGCCGCTCACTACGGCTTGCGCCATCTCGACACCGGACTGATCTACCGCGCCGTCGCCAAGGCGGTGCTCGACAAGGGACAAAGACCAAACGATGCCGCTGCTGCCAGCGCTGCGGCGAAGTCTCTCGATCCTTCGCATTTCGATGAAGTCGCGCTCAAGGCCCACAGTATCAGCGAGGCGGCATCGGTTGTCTCCGCTATTTCGGCCGTGCGCGAGGCGCTGCTCGCTTTCCAGCGCGATTTTGCCGCGCGGCCGCCCGGAGCGGTGCTTGATGGCCGCGATATCGGGACCGTCATTTGTCCCAATGCCGACGTAAAGATCTACGTCACTGCGACGCCCGAGGTGCGCGCCCGCCGGCGTGCCGCCGAATACAATGCGCAAGGCCGAGCCATCGGGGAGGCCGAGGTGCTCGCTGACATCCTCAACAGGGACAAACGTGACCAAAACCGCGCAATTGCCCCCCTGAAACAAGCGCAGGACGCGCACTTGCTCGATACGACACATTTGGATATAGACGCGGCCATCCGGGCCGCCATCGATATCGTCGAGGCCAGCCGGGCGGGCCGAGGGCGTGGATGACCACCCCTCGTGTTTGGAGGACAAAGCCCCGCTCGAGCCTCAGCGTAAAGCGCGCCTGACCGAACCATCGTTCTGAAAGCACGGTATTTGCGCCGGCCGTCCGGGATGCCGGGGGCCGCCGTAGGTCTTGCGGGACCTTCGGCCCGCGCGTTTAGAACGCCATTCAAACCGCCGGCGCGCCGCAAACAGGAGACTCCATGGCCACCGCTACAGCACCCTCGCGTGAAGACTTCGCCAAGCTGCTCGAGGAATCCTTCGGCGGCGGAAACCTCCAGGAAGGTTCCGTCATCAAGGGAAAAGTCGTCGCAGTCGAAAAGGAATTCGCCGTCATCGACGTCGGGCTGAAAACCGAAGGCCGCGTCGCCTTGCGTGAATTCACCGGGCCGGGACGACAGGCCGATCTGAAAGTCGGCGACGACGTCGAAGTCTATCTCGAGAGGGTCGAGAACGCGCTCGGCGAGGCCGTGCTGTCGCGCGACAAGGCGCGGCGTGAGGAAAGCTGGGGCAAGCTGGAGAAGGCCTTCAACAGCGGGGAGAAGGTTCAGGGCGTCATCTTCAACCAGGTCAAGGGCGGGTTCACCGTCGATCTCGATGGCGCCGTGGCGTTCCTGCCGCGATCGCAGGTCGATATTCGTCCGATACGCGACGTCACGCCTCTGATGAATGCGCCGCAGCAGTTCCAGATCCTGAAGATGGATCGCCGGCGCGGCAACATCGTTGTGTCTCGCCGCACCGTTCTCGAAGAGACGCGCGCCGAGCAGCGCCAGGAGCTTGTGCAGAACCTCGAAGAGGGCCAGGTCATCGATGGCGTCGTCAAGAACATCACCGACTACGGCGCGTTTGTGGATCTCGGAGGCATCGACGGACTATTGCACGTGACCGACATCGCCTGGCGGCGCGTCAATCATCCGACCGAAGTGCTCAATATCGGTCAGCAGGTGAAGGTCAAGATCATCAAGATCAATCACGAGACCCACCGCATCTCGCTCGGCATGAAGCAGTTGCTCGATGATCCGTGGCAGGGCATCGAGGGCAAGTATCCGGTGGGTGCGCGTTTCAAGGGACGCGTCACCAACATTACCGATTACGGCGCCTTCGTCGAACTTGAACCCGGGATCGAGGGCCTGATCCACGTTTCGGAAATGTCCTGGACGAAAAAGAACGTTCATCCGGGCAAGATCGTATCGACCTCGCAGGAAGTCGAAGTGCAGGTTCTCGAAGTCGACCCAGTGAAGCGCCGGATTTCGCTCGGCCTCAAGCAGACGATGCGCAATCCGTGGGAAGTGTTCGTCGAGAAACATCCGCCAGGTTCCACGGTGGAGGGCGAAGTCAAGAACAAGACCGAGTTCGGCCTGTTCCTCGGCCTCGATGGCGATGTGGACGGGATGGTCCACCTCTCCGATCTCGACTGGAAACGTCCCGGCGAGCAGGTGATCGAGGAATACAAGAAGGGCGACATGGTCAAAGCCCAGGTCCTCGATGTCGACGTCGAGAAGGAGCGCATTTCGCTCGGCGTCAAACAGCTTGCGGGCGACCCGATGGAATCGGCCGGCGATCTCAAGAAGGGATCGGTCGTCACGTGCGAAGTGACCGAGGTTAAGGAGTCCGGCATCGACGTGAAGATCGTCGGTAACGATCTCATCGCCTTCATCAAGCGTGCCGATCTTGCGCGCGAGCGCGGCGAGCAACGGCCCGAACGTTTCTCGGTCGGCCAGAAAGTGGACGCACGCGTGACCCAGTTCGATCGCAAGATTCACAAGGTCGGCGTTTCCATCAAGGCGCTGGAAGTGGCCGAGGAGAAGGAAGCGATCGCCCAGTATGGCACCGCCGATTCAGGCGCATCGCTTGGGGATATCCTGGGCGCCGCGCTCAAGCAGCGGGCCGGCGATAAGTCCGACGCCGAGACCGAAAAGGCTGAGGAGTAAAGTGGCCGGCCAGCTTTGCCGAAAATAGTTACCCCGGGGGTATTCCCCGGGGTTTTCATGACTGAGTTCGCCGTATGACCGGGAAAAATCCGGAGCACTCGGATAGAATGGGATTCGATTGAAGGAGCGAAAGCCATGTCGCTCGACGCCGATGCTATCGTCGATCGTCGCCGCATAAGGCGCAAGCTTACGTTTTGGCGCATTAGCGCGCTTGCGATTGCCCTGATTGGCGTTGTCGGCGCAGCTTTAATGTTGGTGCCGGGTAATCGCATCACATCGCCCGGTGCCTACATCGCCCGCATCAAGGTTCAGGGACTGATCCGTGGAAATCAGGATCGCGTCGAGGCGCTGGGCCGGCTCGGCCGTTCCGCGGCGCGCGCCGTGATCGTGCATATCGATAGCCCGGGAGGGACCACCGCCGGTTCTGAGCAGCTTTTCGATGCGCTGCGCGAGTTGGAGAGCAAAAAGCCCATGGTGGTTGTGGTCGACGGCCTGGCGGCATCCGGCGCTTACATTGCCGCGCTCTCCGCCGAGCATATCGTGGCGCAGGAAACCTCGCTGGTCGGTTCGATCGGCGTGCTGTTTCAGTATCCGAACTTCACCGATGTGCTGAAGACCATCGGCATCAAGGTCGAGGAAGTGAAATCCTCGCCGCTGAAGGCTGCGCCAAACGGCTTTGAACCGACTAGTCCCGAAGCGCGGGCGGCGATCGAGTCGATCGTGCTCGATTCCTACAGCTGGTTTAAGGGCCTGGTGAAGGATCGCCGCAAAATGGACGATTCCCTCCTCACGCAGGTGGCTGACGGCCGTGTTTTCACCGGTCGGCAGGCGATCAATCTCAAACTGGTTGACGACCTGGGGAACGAGAAAACGGCGTTGGTCTGGCTGGAGAAGGCGAAAAAAGTCCCTGCTGATACGCCGGTGCGCGATTATTCACTGCAACCGCGCTTCAGCGAACTCTCCTTCCTGCATCTTGCCACCTGGACCTTCGAGGCGATCGGACTGAATGCCATTGCGCACCGCATCGAAGAATGGGGCGGAGTGCAGGCAATTGAGCGACTTAATCTTGACGGTCTCTTGGCGCTTTGGCACCCTCCGGTATCCAACTGACGGGGTAGGGCGGTGTCGATGATCAAGTCAGAACTCGTCCAGCGCATTGCGGCCCAGAATCCCCATCTTTATCAGCGCGACGTCGAGAACATCGTCAACGCGATCCTCGGCGAGATCACGACTGCCATGGCGAAGGGCGACCGCGTCGAACTGCGCGGCTTTGGCGCCTTCTCGGTCAAGCACAGGCCGGCCCGGACGGGCCGCAACCCGCGCACTGGTGCCCACGTAGCGGTCGACAAGAAGTCGGTTCCGTTCTTCAAGACCGGCAAGGAAATGCGGGAACGGCTCAACCGGCCGGGCGTGATCTAGGGCTTCTGGTTCCTTCGACCGACGGAATGCTATGGTCGTGGCCGGGTTCTTCCCGGCCATCGTTTTTTTGCGCAGATTTTCCAGATGTTCCGCAGAATCGTCTCGTTACTGATAATCGTTCCGCTGGCGATAGTGATCGTTGCTTTCGCGATGGCCAATCGGCAGTCGGTGACGATTTCGTTCGATCCCTTCTCGTCGGCCAGCCCCGCCTACGCCGCGACGGTCCCGCTCTTCGTGATGATCTTTGCACTCCTGATCCTGGGCGTTTTGGTCGGCGGTGTCGCCGCTTGGATCAGGCAGGCGAAGTGGAGGCGGACGGCCCGGCGGCTCGACGGGGAGGTCCGCGCGCTGCATCAGGAGATGGATGCAATCCGTCGCCGTTTTGCTCCCGAACCATCGGTCACAGCAGCGGAGTCCGCACCACACACTGCTATTCCGCCACCAATCCCTTAAATCAGCCGCGCGGTTCCGCTTTGCGGCCAAATGGAGAAGACGCTAGAACGCGCCTCACAATGGCTCTGTTGATCAAAATCTGCGGTCTCAGGACCCCGCAAGCGCTTGATGTAGCGCTTGATTCCGGCGCCGATCTGGTTGGTTTCGTGTTCTTCGCACCGAGCCCGCGTCACCTCGGGTTTGAGGCGGCGCGCACGCTCGGCCAGCGCGTTCAGGGTCGCGCCGGAAAGGTCGCGCTCACCGTCGACGCCAATGACGACACGTTGCTCGACATCGTGGCGGCGCTCAAACCGGACATGCTTCAACTCCATGGCAGCGAAACGCCGGACCGCGCCATCGCGGTGCGCACGCGTTTCGGACTGCCGGTCATGAAGGCACTGCCAGTCGCGGAGCGGAAGGATCTCTCTCAGATCCGCCAGTATGCGCAGGTCGTGGATCGCCTGATCTTCGACGCGCGCGCACCCAAGGACGCAACGCGTCCTGGTGGCCTGGGCAAGGCTTTCGACTGGACTCTTCTCAAGGACCTGAATGCCGGCGTTCCGTTCATGCTCTCGGGCGGGCTCGACGCAGGCAACGTGGCGGAAGCGCTGCGCATAACGCGCGCGCCGAGCGTCGACATCTCATCGGGTGTTGAGCGCGTGCCGGGTGAAAAGGATCCGGATAAAATCCGGGCGTTCATTCGCGCCGCGCGCGTCGCGGAGGCGGAGCTGTTTTCGCCACCTCTCCAGCTTGGAGAGACCTCAATCGTGCGTCCGGTCAAATAGCGGACCACGCGCATGACCGTGCAGCGACCAAATTCTTTCCGGAGCGGCCCCGACGAGCGGGGGCATTTCGGCATCTATGGCGGACGGTTTGTCGCCGAGACCTTGATGCCGCTCATCCTTGAACTCGAGCAGGCCTATGCGCAGGCCAAGGCCGATCCCGCCTTTCAAAAAGAGATGGACGACCATCTGGCGAATTATGTCGGCCGGCCCTCGCCGCTTTATTTTGCGCAACGGCTCACGCAGCACTGCGGCGGTGCGAAGATCTACTTCAAGCGCGAAGAGCTCAATCACACCGGTGCGCACAAGGTGAACAACGTGCTTGGCCAGATCATGCTGGCCTTGCGCATGGGCAAGACTCGCGTCATCGCCGAAACCGGTGCCGGTATGCACGGCGTTGCCACCGCCACGCTCTGCGCCAAGTTTGGATTGCCCTGCTTTGTGTATATGGGCGCCGTCGACGTTGAGCGACAAAAGCCGAATGTGTTGCGGATGAAGATTCTCGGCGCCGAAGTACGCGCGGTCGAGTCCGGCGCCCGTACGCTCAAGGACGCCATGAACGAAGCGCTGCGCGATTGGGTGGCCAATGTCAGTGACACATTCTATTGCATCGGCACGGTTGCCGGCCCGCATCCGTATCCCGCGATGGTTCGCGACTTTCAATCGGTCATCGGCCGGGAAACGCGCGAGCAACTTCAGACTCTCGAAGGCCGTCTGCCTGATTCCCTCATCGCCTGCATTGGCGGTGGCTCCAACGCCATGGGCCTCTTTCACCCGTTTCTTGATGAACGCGCCATCGAAATCTACGGCGTGGAAGCAGCCGGTCATGGATTGAAGAGCGGCAAACACGCGGCCTCGATCGCCGGTGGGCGCGCCGGTGTCCTGCATGGCAACCGGACTTATTTGCTGATGAATGACGACGGCCAGATCGAAGAGGCGCATTCCATTTCGGCCGGCCTCGATTATCCCGGCATCGGGCCGGAGCACGCCTGGCTGAACGATATGGGACGCGTGCAATTTCTTTCGGCTACCGACGACGAGGCCGTCGAAGCCTTCCAGCTGTGCAGCAAGCTTGAAGGGATCATCCCGGCGCTGGAATCGGCGCACGCTCTGGCCAAGGTGCCGGAAATTGCCGCGACGAAATCAAAGGATCACCTAATGGTGATCAATCTTTCGGGGCGCGGAGACAAGGACCTGGCTTCGGTCGAGGCCTTTCTGGAAAGCAAGACCGTAAAATGAGCACGCGAATCGACAAATGCTTCGCGGCTCTGAAAGAAGAAGGCCGCGCCGCACTCGTCGCATTTATCATGGCGGGCGATCCCGACTACGACACGTCGCTCGCCATAGCCAAGGCTTTGCCGAAAGCCGGCGCCGACATCATCGAGCTCGGTATGCCCTTCACCGATCCCATGGCCGACGGCCCTGCAATCCAGGCTGCGGGCCTGCGCGCCCTTAAATCGGGTCAGCGCATGGCCCTCACACTGTCGCTTGTACGCGAGTTTCGAAAGGACGATGACCAGACACCCATCATTCTGATGGGGTACTACAACCCGATATACATCTACGGGAGCGAACGCTTCCTGGCCGATGCCAAAGCAGCCGGCGTTGACGGTCTGATCGTCGTGGATCTGCCGCCCGAGGAAGACGAAGAGCTTTGCCTGCCGGCGCTGAAAGCAGGGCTCAATTTCATCCGGCTGGCGACGCCCACAACCGATGACAAGCGTCTGCCGAAAGTGCTCACCAATACGTCAGGCTTTGTCTATTACGTCTCGGTAACTGGTGTTACGGGGACCGCAGCGCCGGATACGAGCAAAGTGACGGGAGCCGTTGCACGGATCAAACGCCACACAAAACTTCCTGTCGCCGTCGGTTTCGGAGTGAAGACGGCCGAACAGGCGCGTGCCATTGCGGAGGGTGCCGATGGCGTGGTGGTAGGGTCGGCGCTCATCGATGCCTTGTCCAAAAGCCTCGATAAAACGGGCAAAGCCGGCGCCGGAACGGTAAAAGCCGTAGCCCAGCTGGTATCAGCCCTGGCGCACGGCGTGCGTTCTGCCCGTCGCGTCACGGCGCAGTGAGCATTCGGCCCGGCCGTCAGTTATAATTTTGTCGAATCGGCCGTATACAGGTAGGCCCATGAATTGGATATCCAACGTCGTTCGCCCGAAAATCCGCAGCTTCCTCCGTCGTGAGACGCCGGAAAACCTCTGGATCAAGTGTCCCGAGACCGGGCAGCTCGTTTTTTTCAAAGACGTTGAGTCCAATCAGTTTGTCATCCCGAGTTCGAACTATCACATGCGCATCAGCGCGCCGATGCGCCTGAAGTCTATGTTCGACGGCGGGGAATTCGAAGACATTGCGCTAGCCGAAGTCCCGGTCGATCCGCTGAAATTTCGCGACGAGCGCCGTTATGCGGATCGTCTCAAGGATGCGCGGACCAAGACCGGGCTGCAGGACGCGGTGAAGGTCGGCATCGGCCGTCTGGAAGGCCAGATGGTCACGATCGCCGTGCAGGATTTCGATTTCATGGGCGGATCGCTCGGCATGGCGGCCGGGGAGGCTGTGATCACCGGCCTCGAAACCGCGGTGCGCCGGCAGACCCCCTTCATCATGTTCGCGGCGTCGGGCGGCGCGCGCATGCAGGAGGGCATTCTTTCGCTCATGCAGCTTCCGCGCACGACGGTCGGCGTGCAGATGCTGCGCGAGGCCCGCAAGCCTTACATCGTCGTCCTGACCAATCCGACGACCGGCGGCGTCACCGCGTCATATGCGATGCTTGGCGACGTGCAGATCGCCGAGCCGGGCGCGTTGATCGGATTTGCCGGCCCGCGGGTGATCGAGCAGACCATCCGCGAGAAATTGCCGGAAGGTTTTCAGCGCGCCGAGTATCTTTCAAACCACGGCATGGTCGACATGGTGGTGCACCGGCATAAATTGCGTGCGACGCTTGCCGAATTGTGTCGGTTGCTGACGCGAACGCCGGCGCCGGTCGTAGGCCAGCCGCAGCTGCCGGTCCCGGCGCACGCATAATTGACTTTTTCCTTTTAAAGCAGGCATCCCGGGCCGAGGATTCCAGCGGAATCCTGAGGACGAAAGCATCGACTCTCGGCTATATGGCTCTTGGGCCGCGCGCTCGCGGGGGGACGAAGCGGACAACGAATGCGGCTTGTTGAAGTAATGCGTCAAAACCCATGAGCTCACCAGTATCCATCGTTGCGCGTCTGACGGCGCTGCATCCCAAGCGCATCGATCTTTCGCTCGACCGCGTGCAACGGCTGCTCGCCGCCCTCGACCATCCCGAGAAAAAACTGCCGCCGGTGATCCATGTTGCCGGAACCAACGGCAAGGGCTCGACGATCGCTTTCCTGCGGGCGATTCTGGAAGCGGCCGGCAAGCGCGTGCACGTCTATACCTCGCCACATTTGGTGCGGTTCAACGAGCGTTTCCGCATCGGTGGGCGCGACGAAAGTGCGCTGGTATCGGACCAGGAATTGTCGGCCGCGATGGAGGAATGCGAGCGCGCCAACGCCGGCGCGCCCATCACTGTTTTTGAAATCACAACGGCGGCCGGTTTGCTGTTGTTCGCACGTCACACGGCCGATGTGCTGCTGCTGGAGGTTGGCCTCGGCGGACGGCTCGATGCAACGAACGTGGTCGACAATCCTCTGGCCACGATCATCACGCGCATTTCGATCGATCACATCGACTTCCTCGGTGATTCCATCGAAAGGATCGCGGCGGAAAAGGCCGGCATTCTCAAACGCGGGGTGCCGGCGATTATCGCATCGCAGCCGCGCGATGCCTTGGCCGTGATCGAACGTCAGGCTGCGCGACTTGCTGCGCCGCTGAAGGTCGCCGGCGTAGACTGGACGGCAACAGAGGAGCGCGGCCGCCTTGTGTATCAGGATGAAAGTGGGCTGCTCGACCTTCCACCGCCGAGGCTCTACGGCAGGCACCAGTTCGAGAACGCGGGCCTCGCCATCGCCGCGTTGCGCACGGTCGGACGTTTCGCAATTCCCCCTGCGGCCTATGATGCCGGCATGACCAAGGCCGACTGGCCCGCGCGGTTGCACCGTCTGGGACAGGGCCGCCTCGTGGAACTTGCGCCCGTCGGCAGCGAATTGTGGCTCGACGGCGGGCACAATCCGGACGGCGGGCGGGCGATCGCGGCAGCGCTTGCCGATCTCGAGGAGCGCGTGTCACGGCCGCTGGTGCTGATCGTCGGCATGCTCGCGACCAAGGACAGCGAGGGCTTCCTGAGCAATTTCGCCGGGCTAGCGCGCCGCATGATTGCCGTACCCGTTCCGAACGCCGAGAAGGGCCTGAGCGCCGAAGCTGTTGCCGGCGCGGGGCGCACCATCGGGCTGGCGGCGACGAGTCGCGACAACCTGACGGAAGCACTCGAAGCCGCGCGCAAACTTGATCTCGATCCGCCGCCGCGGATCCTGATTACCGGCTCGCTCTATCTTGCCGGCGAAGCGCTGCGCGAAAATGGGACGCTGCCGCAGTAAGGTTGCGGCCAACCTGCCTCATTTCAAAAGCTTCATCAGGTCGGCTTTTTTCTGCCGCACCTGATCCATTGTGCATTGCCGTGGCGCCTTGTCCGGCCGCCAGCGCAACAGCCGCGTACCGTGACGGAAACGTCCGCCGCTGAAATGGTCGTAACAAACTTCGACCACCAGCTTCGGCTTGAGTGGCTTCCACTCCACCGAGCGTTTCGTCGACCAGCGGCTCGGGCCGCCCGGTTTGTCGCCGGTGAAGCCGGGGGCTGCGATTAGTTTTTCAAGTTTTACGGTGAGCGCTTTCTTCTCTTCGCTCTTGAGCGCGGAGGTGAAGCCGACGTGATTGAGCAGGCCGTGCTCATCGTACAAGCCGAGCAGAAGCGATCCGACCGTGCGTCTACCTTCGTTGTAGCGAAAGCCTCCGACCACGCAGTCGGTGGACCGGTAGTTCTTGATCTTCTGCATGCCGTGCCGATTACCGGACTCGTATGGCATGTCGCGGCGCTTGGCGATGATTCCGTCCAAGTTCGCGCCGACCTGCTTGAGCCACTTTCGCGCATCGGCGATCCTGGTGGTCGCAGGAGACAGCCGGATCGTCTTGTTGCCGCGCAGATATTTGCGGGAGAAAGCTTCCAGCAATTTGCGCCGGCTGCCGAGCGGCGTCTTCACAAGACTTTGTCCGTCATCCCGGATCAGCAGGTCGAACACGATCAGCAAAGCCGGCGTTTCGCCGGCAAGCCGCTTCACGCGACTCGCGGCGGGGTGAATACGCTGCAACAGATCGTCGAAGGAGAATGCCCGTCCGCTCGGCACGACAATTTCGCCATCGAGCACGAAACGTTTCGACTTGAGCGAAGCGGCGGTCGCCACCAGTTCCGGGAAATAGCGGGTCAGAGATTGGCCGGACTTCGATTGCAACTCGATCGCTGCGCCATCGCGAAATATCAGACAGCGGAAACCGTCCCATTTAGGCTCGTATTGCCAGTTCTTGCCCTCGGGAATTTCATCCACGGACAGGGCTTCCATCGGGGGGAATGGCTTGTGCAAGGCGAGGGTCATCTCCCCGTTAACGCAAAACGGCCGGCTTTCGGCCGGCCGTTTCAGCAAGTTCTTTATCGCGCCGTCATACGGCGCCACTGATCCATTGATGCAATTTCTGCTTGGGCGCGGCGCCAACCTGGCGCGCGGCTTCCTTGCCATTTTTGAATAGCATCAGGGTCGGAATGGACATGATGCCGTATTGTCCGGCGGTCTTCGGGTTTTCATCGACATTCAGCTTCACGATCTTGACCTTGTCGCCGAGCTGGCCGGCAATTTCTTCCAGCGCCGGTCCGATCATGCGGCAGGGGCCACACCATTCCGCCCAGAAATCCACGACGACCGGTTCGGCAGATTTCAAAACGTCCGATTCAAAACTTGCGTCCGACACTTTGCCGACGGCCATGACAACTACCTCTTATGTTGAGCGGGGAGAGAATCGCCCCAGAAAATTGCGAGGGCTGGAAACTATGAATGCGGTCTCGCAGCGTCAAGGCGCTCTCACGTGCAGGTGACCTGCGCCAAGGCTTCTTTCAGGGCTTGATCCATCACCGCTTCGGAAAGCTCCATGAGATCAGGGACTTCCGTCCAGATTAGAGCGGCGCGGACAGGCCTATCGGGGTAGAGCTTGTGGAGCAGCGCGCGGTATAGCGCGAGTTGGCGCACGTAAGCTGGTGGCACCTCCTCGAATCGGCGCGGCGGCTCTCGGCTGGTCTTGAAATCACCAATCAGCACTGCGCTCTGCGTCACCGACAGGCGGTCGACCTGACCGAAGATTCGTATCGACGCCCCGCCCACGTTGAGCTTTCCGACGATGGGAACTTCCGCGCGGCTGCCCGACACAAAAAGTTCACGGATGCGCGCGTCATCGATGACGTCCATGACTTGCTCTGCCAGGCGAGCGCGGTCCGCATGCTGCAATTCGCGTGCTGTCTTGGCCAGGTAGTCTTCGGCCGCTTTATGTCGCCTGTCCGGCGGCACATCCGGCAATGACTGCAAGAGGCGGTGAACCAACAAACCACGCTGGCGTGCCGTTTCGCGCTCGCCCCTCCCGGCCATGTGACGCGGCTCGTCGTCGGTCGTATCGGATGGCCGCAGGATCATTGGCGCCGGTGGTGAGAGTGGCGGCCTCGACCTGAGCCAGGCCGGCAGCGGGGCGTGCTCCTGCGGCGACTGTATTTGTCCCGCGGCTGCGGCAGCACTCTTGCGGAAGTTCCACACTTTGCCTTCGTCACTGCTGAGTTCTTCCGACAAAGGCTGCAGCGCAGTCAGCACGAGATCATGCCAGCAGCCTTTCGGTGCCTTGTTAACGCCCCGCGCACCGCAGACCAACAGGCGATCGGCGGCGCGCGTCAGTCCGACATAGAGAAGTCGTCGATATTCGTCGCGCGCCGCTTCAAGGGCCTGCGCGCGCGCTTGGTTCATCGGCCCGACATCTCTGTCGCGGCGGGCACCCCAGATCAGCGCGGTTGCGCCCGGAGGTGCGCCGGCGATCGGCACGGTGAGCAGACGCGGTGGATGGGCTCCTTCTGGGCGCGTGGTGGTGTGGTCGATGAAAATGACATTTTTCGCTTCGAGACCCTTGGCGCCGTGCACGGTCATCACGCGCACCTCGTCGCGCGCCATCTCCATGTCGCGCTTGACTTCGCTCTGCGCCGCCCGAATCCAGTTGAGAAAACCTTGTAGCGACGGTGTTTCTCGTTGTTCGTACAACAGCGCAAGATTCAGGAATTCATCGAGCGGATCCGAAGCCTCGGTGCCGAGCCTGCTCAGAATCCTGGCACGGCCTTTATGCGCGCCCAGCACATGCGCGTAGAATTCAAAAGGCGACGATGTGTGCGCCTTTTGTGCCAGAACATGAAGCGCAGACGCAGCCACATCATACACGGAATCTTCGCCGGCTTTTGCACGCAGTGCCGAGCGCAAAGAACTTTTGCGCTGGTACGCGAGCTTATAAAGCTGCTCGTCATCAAGACCGAACAGCGGGCTCTTCAGCACGGTCGCCAGTGCAAGATCGTCATCCGGGAGCAACAGCGCATCGCCGAGGACCAGCAGGTCCATGATGGCGATATGCTCGGTCAGCACCAGCCGGTCGGCGCCTGCGACCTCGATCTGCGCGTGTTTGAGCGCGCGTATCACCGCTTCGAACATGGGACCGCGCTGGCGCACGAGAATCAGCACCTCGCCCGGCCGCGTGCCGTTGGCGATCCAGCCTTTCACCGTGCGCGCAATCTTTGCCGCGAGCTTGACTGAAGGGCTGGTCTCGCTGGTGGTGTCGAACGGAGCGTCCCAGCCTTCCTTGTCGGAATCGTTCTTGTCCGGGCTCATCAGATCCCAGATTTCCACTTCGCCAGGGACCGCATCCGGTAATGCCTGATGGACGGTCCAGGTCGGATCGACGGTCAAGCCGCGGAACGCCTCCGACTGCTTGAACACGGCGTCGACGGCATTGAGGATACCGACGGCCGATCGGAACGAATAATCGAGCTTTTCGGTTGCAAAAACCGCATCGCTCTTTTCGTGCAGCGCACGAAAATGAACGCGCATCTCGGCGAATTTGTGCGGAACTGCCCCCTGAAACGAGAAGATCGACTGCTTCTCGTCGCCGACTGCGAACAAAGTCCGGCGTACGTTTTCGCGCGCGCCGCCCGGCAGGAATTCCGCGACGAGAATCTTGATGATCTCCCATTGCTTGTCGCTCGTGTCCTGCGCCTCGTCGACGAGCACGTGGTCGATGCCGAGATCAAGTTTGTACAGAACCCATGCGGCTGCCGTGCTGTTGGTCGAGGCATCGCGGAGCAGCGTGAGCGTCTTGTCGATCAAATCCTCGTAGTCGAGCAGGCCGCGCCGTTCCTTTTCCCTGCGATAGCGCTCGATAACCTCCGCGGCGACCGTGATCAGCGCCGCGCTGCGATCGCGTGCCCGCAGAGCGAATTCGCGCGCCAGCAATTTGCATACGCGCTCCTGTTCGGCATTAAGACGCAAAGCCAATTGCGGGTCGGCGCCGGAAACCTTCTTGGTGACGACGTTGGTCCGCGGCGTACGCGAATCGGTACAAAACACGTCAAGATAGTTTTCGAGCCGTTCGCGTCCCGAAGAGTGCAGGGCGGCGGTCAATGATTGAGCGCGCTCCCTGTCGGTCTTGTTGCCGGCCGAAAATATTTCGATCAACGCCGGCCATTCGCTTTGCGCGATGTGCGAAGCGGCGAAATAGTCCGCTTCGACGGCGGCGATGGCGTCGCCGGGTGCAAGATCAAAAGTGCGGGTCAGTTCATCGATCGCCTGTTGGTCGCCGCCCGCGCGGGTGATCCACTGCGTGATGAGATCGCGCTTGCCGATCGTTTCCGCGATCACCTCCTTGAAGGTGGTGTCGGCGGCAGCAGCGATGGCAATCTCCAGCGCCTTGCCAAGCGGACTGTCTGGCGTCGTCGCGCCCTCCAGCAGCACGACGAGGGTCAGTTGGTTGAGCAGCTGCGCGGTGGTGGCTTCGTCGAGCACCTCGAAGCGCGCTGCGACATCGGCCTCGAACGGGAACTGGTGCAGCAGGCGCGTGCAGAAGGCGTGGATGGTCTGCACCTTCAGCCCGCCCGGCGTTTCCAGCGCAGCGGCGAAAAGCCGGCGTGCGCGAGCGCGTTGTGGCGCATCGGGCGTCTTGCCGGTCGCAAGTTTGATCCGCGCGTCGAGGGCGTCGTCGTCGAGCGAGGTCCATTCCGCCAGGGTATCGAAGACGCGGGTCGCCATGTTGGCGGCGGCGGCTTTTGTGAAAGTGACGCAAAGGATTTTCTCGGGTTCGACGCCGCGCAGCAGCAGGTTGATCACCCGCTGCACCAGCACGTGCGTTTTGCCGGAGCCCGCATTAGCGGACACGAACACCGACCGATCGGGATCGGCGGCTGCGATCTGGCGGACCCTCGCGGCGTCCGGAATCTGGCGCGCAGAACTTACCACTCGTCCTCGCTTTCGCCGCCCGAGGCTGCCCATTCCTTGACGCGCGCGAGATGGTCATAGTCGCCGTAATGCGTCTTCCACATCGGGTGCACGAGCGAGCGGTAAGGCTCGCCCTCGACAAGAAATCTCTGCGCGATGCCCGCGAGCTTTTGCAGCGCAAGGTCGCCGTAGCTGTCGGGCGTGCCGTCTTCCATCTTGATGCTCTTCGGCTCACCCGGCGGATCGCCACCCTTCAGCCGCACATAGGCGATTTCGGACACCGACGAGGCGGCAGGGATGTCCGGGAAACCCCCGTTGCGCAGGATGGCCGCTTCCAGTGTGAGCTGGGGGGCAAGCCCGCTGCGCACTTGTGCGTCGGTTGGCGGCTGACCTGTTTTGTAATCGAGGAGGGCGTAGCTGCCATCGTCGCGACGCTCGATGCGATCCGCACGCGCGGTGAGGAGAAATTCGGTTTTGCCAAGTGGGATCGCATGTTTCCCCGACATTTCGGCAAATATTTTTGTCGCGCCGGCGCGACGTTCGCGCTCCCAACCTTCGAGCCAGCCGGCGATGCGGAGAAAGCGCGTCCACCAGAAGGCGCGCGCCTCTTCGAAGTCCTTGAGCGGCTCGAAATACGTCTTGCCGAGTTCTGTCAGCGCGCGCTCGACATCGTCGGGCAGGGCATCCGCGTGTTTTTTGGTGAATTCGCCAATCGCTTCATGAATGAAGGTCCCGCGATCGGCGGCGCCCGGCGGCGTGTCGATGGCGTCAAGCGGGAAAAGCCGCAACACATGTTTGGCGTAGATCGTATAGGGATCACGCAGCCAGTTCTCGATGTCGGTGACACTTAACTGCGAGGGGCGCGCTTCCGGTGGAGGAACCGGCTGCGGCCGCGGTATCGGCGACACCTCGGCAGGATGATCGAGTGCGCGCGCGTAATCCGTGTAACGCGCGCCACGCCGCGACGCTTCTTTCCAGCGGGTTTCGCCGGCGACTGCGGCCAGTCTCTGGACGAAGCGCGACCTGACCGTCGGTGCACCGGCCTGCTTGGCCGCGCGCGACAGAACGACCTCCGGCGCACCAAGTCCTTGCGCAAAATCGTGCGCTGAGAGGCCGACACGCAGTTCCGGCAGATTGAGGCCGAGGTCGAGCCGCATCGGCCGGCTCAGCCACGGATCGTTACGGGTGTCGGGCGGCCAGGTGCCTTCGTTCAGCCCGCCCAGCACGATGCGATCGACACTCTGGAGCCGGGCTTCGAGCAGACCGAGGATCCGCACACGGGGGCTGCCGTCCGCGCGCCGCTCCGCACGCCCCGATGACAGCAAATGAAAGACGTCCGGATAGTCCGCCGGATTGAGTTCGAGCGTCTGCGATGTCTCGCTCTCTGCAATCGTTTCGAACATGCGCTGCAATTGCCGGCCGTCGGTGCCGCCATAGGCTGCAATCTCCTTGCCGGCGCCCGACAGCCCTTCGATCGCTCTGGCGTGCGCCTGCGTCAGCGTGAACAGGCTTTGCGGTCCGTGCCCGAAGGCTTCCAGCGGGGCGACCCCCAGCGCGAATTTTTCGACGAGCTGTTCGGCCGCGTCGAGTTCGCCGACAGGCACGAAACGGCGCGGATCACGGCTGTGCAGTTTATCGCGCGTCTGCCGGAAGGTTGTGAGCGCGTGCATAAGCCCTGTCGAACCTCGGTGCGGGCGCGGGCCGCGCAACACGGCGCGCTCGAGCGCTGCGATGGTGCGGGCATACACAAAAGCTTCGGCGCCAAGCCGCAACAGTGGGTGTTTGAGCAGTGCCAGGAGCTTTGCCGGCTCAAGCCCACCCAGCGCTGCTTCGGCGACAAGGCGTGCGAAGGTGCCGGCCGGCGTGTCGGCGAGCGCATCGCCGCCCGAATCATCGACCTCGACCTCCCAGCGTTCGAGCGCGGCCACAACGCGGCGCGCGAGGGTGCGGTCAGGTGTCACCAGTGCCGCGGTTTTGGCGGGTGTCTCGATGGCCTCGCGCAGACAGATCGCGATTGATAGCGCCTCTTCTTCGGCATTGGCGGCTTCGATCAGACTGACGCCAGCCATCGCGCGATCGGCGGCCGCGGTGAATTCGGGGGCTTTAAAGCGAGCCTGCCAGCGATCGGTGGTAGCGGCTGGCCGCAGCGCTTCCGAAGCTAGCATCTCGCGGCCGTGCACGGCGGGATCGGCGAGCGGTTCGACGGGATCGCGCGTGACGCCCATGCGCGCCAGCAAGGCCTGCATGGAGAATTGTGGATGCACGGTGGCGGGCGCCTCTTTCTCGTCCTTCGTGCCGGCGATCTTGTGCCACGTATCTTCGTCGAGATCTGTGTCGAGCCCCGGCAGAACCACCGCGCCGTGTGGAAGTTGCGCGATCGCCGCAAGCAACTTCGCGGTCGCCGGCATCGAGCCGGTGGAGCCGGCCGCGATCACCGGATCCTTGCTGCCGGCGAGACGCCGCATCTCGG
This sequence comes from Pseudolabrys sp., assembly GCA_036519515.1. Classification (GTDB taxonomy): domain Bacteria; phylum Pseudomonadota; class Alphaproteobacteria; order Rhizobiales; family Xanthobacteraceae; genus Pseudolabrys. Next base: position 19,678 of record DATDLC010000133.1, read on the forward strand.
CTTCGATGAGACGATCGCGCCGCTCGGCCGCGTCAATGACCCCGCCCTCCTTGAGACGCTCTGGCCAATAGCTGCGCGCGATCTTCAAAAAGCCGAGCGTGAACTGCCAATATTTGTCGAACCGGTCGGGCACGAGATCGTCGAGCTTTCGCCAGTCCATCTCGCGGGTAATGGCGTCGTCAATCAGGCGCGCGAGATCGTCAGCGAGCGCGAGCCCGGCGGCCGGTGTATTGGCGATCAGCGGCGCGCCTCGATCAGGATGGATCTTCTCGGCCCAACGCGCGATGAGTTGCGCGAGCAACAGCCGTCGCTCCAGCGGGTCGATCGCGGGTGCAATGGCCAAGGCATCTTCCGCCAGTTCCGCGGTTGCGGCCTGGGCGAAGATGATTTCATCCTCGTCGATATCGCCGAGTGCGACGATGCGCGGTAGGATCGCGGCCTGATCGAGCGCGAGTGCGAAAGCATCGCGCGCCATGCGGCACGCGCGACGCGTCGGCAGGTAAAGCGTCGCCCGCGCGAGTTCAAGCGGATCATCCGACGCCGGAAAGCCCGGCACCAGCTTTCCCGTGCGCAGGGAATCGATGAGGACCGGCAGGAACCGCGCGGAGGCCGGAATGTTGAAAACGCGAGGCTTCATGGCTGGCATCGCGCGGCAGCATACACATTTTACGGCGAGGGCGAATCGAAATGCGGGTCCGCCTTGACTAGTTCACGCTCGCGCGAATCGCGGCCTCCGCCTCGGCAATTGCCTCCGGGGTTCCGACATGCATCCAGAGGCCTTCGAGTCGCAGACCGTGCAGTCGCTTTGCCTGCGCGGCACGGTCGAACAGGACGGTGAGTGAAAGTTCTCCGTCCGGCGCACCTTTGAATAATGCAGGCGACAGCACCGCCGCCCCCGCATAGACAAAAGGCGCGACTTCCTGCTCGGCACGCTTGAGCAAACTACCGTCCGGCGCCACCGAGAAATCGCCGCGTCCGGAATAGCCCACGCTGTCGGTCGTGGGAGCCAGTAGCAAAAGCGCGTCCGTTGCGGCCGGGTCAAAGGAATCGGCGAGCCGCGCCAGATTGGGCTTCACGCCGTCGATCCAGATCGTATCGGAATTGACGTGAAAGAACGGTGCATCGCCAAGTTCGGGCAGGGCTTTCTTGACCCCGCCGCCGGTGCCGAGCAGCAGCCCGCGCTCGTCGGAGATAACAATCTTGGGGCGCGCGCGGTGCGCAAGGTGTTGCTGCAATTGTTCAGCGAAGTGGTGCACATTGACCACGGCTTGCTCAACGCCGGCGTCTGCGAGCCTATCGAGCACGTGATCGATCAGCGGCTTGCCTGCGACCTTGATGAGCGGCTTCGGCGTTTTATCCGTGAGCGGCCGCATGCGAGTCCCAAGTCCCGCGGCCAGGACCATGGCGCGGCGGGGAACGACGCGTGTCGGAACTGCGCACATGGATCAGACTTTCACCGGGGGCACGTTGGCGCGATACCAGGCCGCGAGCGGAGCCAATGCCGGATGGGCGAGCGAGCGTTGCAGATAGGTCGATACGCGCGGCAGATGACGCAAGTATTGCGGCTTGCGGTCCCGACGTTCGAGTCGGGCAAAAATCCCCAGGATCTTGGACGCGCGTTGCACGGCGAGCGTCGAATATGAGCGCACGAATGCGGGCGCATCGAACGCGGCATGCGCCGATCGGCGCGCGCGCGTGTATCGCGACAATAGCGCGATTTCCATTTTTTCCGGCACATCGACGCGCGCGTCCTGCAGCAGCGAAGCGACGTCAAAGGCGGCCGGCCCCATGACCGCATCCTGGAAGTCGAGGAGGCCGACACGGGCCGTACCCTCGCGCTCGGGCAGCCAGAGAAGATTGGGTGAATGATAGTCCCGCAAGACCCAGGTCTGCGGCTCGTTCATTACGGGCAGCAGTGCGTCGCGCCAGAGCGCGCGATAGTTTTCGCGTTTGGCATCTGAAATCCTGATTTCGAGCTTGGGCAGGTACCAGTCGAGCAGCAATTCAGCCTCGATCAGATACGCATCCAGGTCGTAGAGCGGCAAGCGATAATCCGTACCGGGTTCGACCGTAACAACGGGTGGCACGGGCTCGCAGTGCAATTCGGCCAGCAGGTCGGTTGCCGCTTCGTAACGTGCTTCGATCGGCGCCGACGGATCGACGACCAGTTCGTCGCCGAGATCTTCGATGACCAGCAGTCCCGCCTCACGGTCACTGGCAAAGATCGCCGGCGCCGAGAACCCACGCGCGCGCAGCGCCTGTGTCATGGCGATGAACGGTGTTACGTTTTCGGCGAGGTGCGCCATCGCGCTGTAGGACTTGCCGTTGCGCACCGGCGGGCCATCCGCGCGTTTGGGAGAATTCATCAGAACATAGGTGGCGCCGTCACGCGTCAGCCGTTCGTAGCTTCGTGTCGAGGCGTCACCTTGGATGCGCCGGCGCTCGGCACGGCCGAAATCGGAACGATCGAGAAAACGCCGGATGATCAGGATTCGTTCGGCGCGGGGCGCAAAGCTGCCGAAGCCGATAACGCGCACGTTTCGCGCGCTCAATCCGGCCTGCGGTTCGAGGGTGAAAGCGATATCGAGACGGTTGTTGGGCAAAAAACCGGCCGCGCGATCCGGCCATTCCACGAGCGTCACTGCGCCCTCCGGTGCATCGTCGAGACCAAGCTCGGTCAATTCGGCCGATCCCGACACCCGATAGAGATCAGCATGCACAACGGCGAAGCGCGGCAAGGTATAAGTCTGCGTCAAGGTGAAGGTCGGGCTCGGCACCTCGATAGTATTGTCGTCCGCAAGGTAGCGGATGAGCGCACGGGCGAACGTCGTCTTGCCCGCGCCGAGGTCGCCCGAAAGCGTGATCAGGTCGCCGGCTTCGATGATGGCCGCAATGTCCGTCATCAGCCGGTAAGTGGCCGCCTCGTCGGCTAATGTCGTCGTGAAGCTATAGCCGCCGGAACTGGAGAAAAACATCGGTTGATCCGTCACGCGATGGCCACCTTATAGACGGATTGCGCGGTCCCGCGCCAGAATCCCACGATCCGGCGGTGTTTTTTGATGTTACGCCGCGGTCTGTTTTGCAATCTGCGCCACCGGAAACGCGCAGGTGACGGTGGTGCCCTGTCCTGAAACGGAATCGATCGTCACCGTCCCGCCGTGCAACTCGACGAAGGAGCGCACAAGCGACAAGCCGAGACCCGGCCCGCGATGCTGCGAGCCCATGGAATCGGTCTCGAACCAATCGAAGACCCTGTCCATGGCCGCCGGCGGAATGCCCGGTCCGCGATCGGTCACCCTGAAATTGACGGCATCGGGGTGCCGCTCGGCAATAAGAGTCACGGTCTCGCCTGCGGGCGAAAAACCGACCGCGTTGGAAAGAAGGTTGAAGAGGATTTGCCGCAAGCGTCGCTGGTCGGCGACAAAGCTGCCAATATTGGCCGGAGCCCGAATGTCGAGTGAGATACGATTCTTGACCAGACGGTCCTGCACACCCTCTGCCGCCGCATCCATGGTGGTACGGATATCGACATCGCCGAGATTCAATGTCATGGCGCCGGCATCGATGGTGGCGAGATCGAGAATATTATTTATGAGCGCCAGCAGTGCATTGGTCGAGGCGGTGATATAGCCGAGATATTCGCCCTGTTTCTGAGTGAGCGCGCCGAAAGTCGGGTCGCCCAGCAGATTTGCAAAGCCGATGATGTTGGTCAGCGGCGAGCGCAACTCGTAGGACACGTGGTGCACGAAATCGATCTTGATCGAGTCGGCGGCCTCGAGCGCCTCGTTGCGCTCGCGCAGCGCGCGCTCGACATTGAAAGTATCTGTCCTGTCCTGGAAGGTGACCAAGGTAGCGCCGTCTGACAGAGGCATGGTGGCAAGATCGATCACCGCGCCATCACGCCGCTCAATGCGTGCGACAAGAGATTCCCGATTGTCGATTGCGGTCAACGAAGCGCGAAGATTTCGCCAGACGGTGTTGTCGTCATGCAGTGCCTGGCACCAGGCGGTCACTGCTTCCGCATGCGGGTGCTGCTCGAGCGCATCGTGCGAGAGCTTCCACATCCGCTGGAATGCGGGATTGTGCAACCGCACGCGGCCATCACTCCCGAACACGGCAACCGCTTCCGACAAATGGTCAAGAGTTTCGGTTTGCACCTTGATGAGCGCGTCGTAGCGACGATGCATGTCGAGCCGCTCGGTCACGTCATCATAAAGGTAGGTGACACCGCCCTCCGGATTGGGCGTAGTCACGACCCGCAACGCCCGGCCATCGGGAAGGTGCCACATGTGCTCTTTCGACTCGACCGCGCGGTACGCCTCGTAAAGTTGCTGTCTCCACTGGCGGAAATCCTGCTCCTCAGGCAGCTTGCGCCTGCTGCGCAGGGTGTCGAGCACGGCCGCATCTGTCGGCGTCTGATCGAGGAAGCCGTCATCGAGTTCGAAGAGCGAGCGGAAGGCGGCATTATAGAAAGTGAGCTTGCGGTCGATATTGAAAACGGCGACGCCGGTTGCCAATTGATCGAGCACGCGGCGGTGCGCCTCGACCATGCGCGCCAGTTCCGCGCGCATGGTCTCGACCTCGGTGCGATCGATCGCGATGCCGGAACTGCCGGCCGCACCCGGCGCGTCAACGACCTCGAAAATACGCCGGCCGCCAGCAGCGATAGCCGGCAACCGGCCGACATAGGTCTCGCCGGTGGCGCGTGCCCGGGCCAATTCCGCTCGCGCTGGCTGGTCGAGCAATTCCAATCGGCGGGCCACCGCTTCAGCTGGATCGCCGGCTTCCACCGCGTGGGCGTAAGCGGAATTCACGAAGATCAGTTCGCCGGCGTTGTCGCGGGCCCAAACGGGCGCGGGCAGGGAGTCGAGCAGCGCCCGCATGGTTTCGATGTCGCTCAACAGCTGGTCGTGGCGAGCGGCGAGATCGAGCAGTTCCTGTTCGATGCCGCTCACGTCACGCAGGCGCAACACGGCGCGTCCTGCGATGGCGCGTCCTTCCGCTTCCATCGGACGTCCGGCACGCGTGGTGAGCGTCATGACGAAGCCGCGGCCATCGCGGCGCAAGGCATCCACCGCCTGCTCCATGCGGCGCGCGGTAACGGGCTCGAGCCAGGTACCGAACGCAAGCACGCGTTCGGGGACGTCGACGGGCGCAACCAAAGCCGTGTCGCCGAGAATTTCCGGCTCTTCGGCAGCCGCGGCCCAGGTCACCAGGATCTGCGAGCCCGACAACAACAACGTCTTGAGGCAGTCGGTTTCCGCCTGCAAAGCAACGATCTCGTCCCGTGCATCGGTTTCAACCCGTTCGCCGGTCCTGCGGGCGCGAACGAATGCCACGCTCGCGAACATGCTCAGCGCCAGCAGCGCGAAGAAAAATGTAAGCAACGTGATTTTCTGCCCGCGAAGCGCTGCTATGGAGCGGTGAACGGCGTCGATCGCGGTCGCGCCAAGGCGCACGTCGGCATCCGCCGGCGAGGCGGGCAGCATGAAAAGATTTGCGGTGACGAAGGCGGCGAGGAATCCGCGTCGCCACGGACGAGAACGCAGCCTCTCGCTCGCCGTCCGGATTGTCTCCGGCATTCAGACTGGCCCCAGAGTGCGTAAACAGCGTCCGCCACGCCGTTTCCCGCGAATCGGTCGACTTTACCCCCAAGGGGAATCGGGCCGAAAGAGTCCAGACCGTGAACGGCGGCCATCGGCGTCCGCCAAGCGTTTCGCGCGCTATTTCGGCACCGCCACGCGCCGGACCATGTCGTCAATATTGATGCGACCGAGCGCCACAGAGACCGTTCGCTCGGTTTCAGCCAGCACAGGCCGAATCACCTCATTGATGAGGATTGAACCGGGCCGCACCGCGTCGGGGTCCTCGGCGGTGATGGCGGCGCGCAGGATGTCGTTGGCCGTGATGCGGCTTCGCTCCCGGCCAAGCTCGTAACCGCCGTGCGGCCCCCGGATACCCTTAAGGATGCCGTCGCGCACCAGAGCCTGCAGGACCGGCTCAAGGTGGCGCGGTGGCAGCCGGTGACGGGCGGCCAATGCCTTCGCTGACACCGGGCGAGCCCGCGCATTAATGGCGACGTCAATGACGGCAGCGATAGCGAGCAGGCCCTTGCGAGACATCAACGACATTTGGGCACGACCCACGGTAGCACCAGATACCAGTGGTATTAGACTACGGCCCGGATGCGTCTAGCTACAAACGGTGGAGGCTGTTAATTCAACAGCCGGTTGATCCAAAACCGCTGCTTCCGCGCTTGGTTTGGTCCAGGGTTGCGACTTCGACAATCTGTGCATGCACAACCGGCGCGATTACCAATTGGGCCACGCGCATACCGCGCGTAATCGTCACCGGCGCATCGCCAAGGTTTGCGAGCAGGACCTGGATCTCGCCGCGATAATCGGCGTCGATGGTGCCGGGCGCATTGAGAACGGTTAGGCCGTGGCGCGCGGCGAGCCCGGAGCGCGGGCGCACCTGCGCTTCGTAGCCTTCGGGCAGAGCGATCGCGATGCCGGTCGGCACCAGCGCGCGCGCGCCGGCTGAAAGTATGACTGGGACGGTGGCGGATACGGCGGCGAGCAGGTCGAGTCCTGCCGCGTGCGCGGTCTGATAGGACGGGAGCGGCAGGTCGTCGCCGTGCGCCAGCCGCGTGACGCGCACCTCGATCGCGCTCACCGCTTGTCTCCTTGCTTGTTTTTATTTTTGTCTTCATCAAGCGCGTCGGCGATGCGCGTGACCAGCATGGTCGCAACCGCATCCTTGCTTTGCGGCGGCCAGGTTTCGACGCCGGATGCGCTTACGAGCGTGATTGTGTTGCGATCGCCGCCCATCACGCCGGATTGCGGCGAGACATCGTTGGCCAGAATCCAGTCGCAGCCTTTGCGCGCCAGCTTTGCCTTGGCATTGGCGACGACGTTCTCAGTTTCGGCGGCAAAACCGATCACCAGTTTCGGCCGTTGCGTTTTGCGTGCGGCGATGGTGGCGAGGATGTCGGGATTTTCCACGAGCGCAAGTTCGGGTGTCGTTTGGCCCGACCGCTTTTTCAGTTTCTGCTCGCCGGCATTGGCGACACGCCAGTCGGCGACGGCGGCGGCGAAGATCGCGACGTCGGCGGGGAGTGCACGCTCGACGGCGTTGAGCATTTCGCACGCGGTTTCGACCTTGATCACTTTCGCGCCGGGCGGATCAGGCAGGCTCACCGGGCCGCTGATCAACGTGACATCGCCGCCGGCTGCTGCCGCTGCTGCAGCAATGCCATGTCCCTGTTTTCCCGAGGAACGGTTGGCGATGTAACGGACGGGATCGATCGGCTCATGGGTGGGGCCTGAAGTGATCAGAACGCGGCAGCCCTGCAATCGACCGGTCATGTCAGCCACAAGAAGTTTCTCAACCGCGGCGGCGATTTCCAGCGGCTCCGCCATGCGCCCGAGGCCATGACTTTCTGCTTCCGCCATTTCTCCTTCATTCGGGCCGACGACGTTGACGCCGTCGGCAACAAGTCGTGCGAGATTGCGCTGCGTCGGCTTGTTCGCCCACATGCGCGGATTCATCGCCGGCGCGAGCACGATCTTCGCCGTCGTTGCCAGCAGCACGGTGGTGGCGAGATCGTCGGCATGACCGTTCGCCATCTTCGCCAACAGGTCGGCGGTCGCCGGCGCCACCACGATCACATCAGTCTCGCGCGCGAGCCTGATGTGACCCACATTGAACTCGCTCGCCGGATCGAACAGGTCGGTGTACACGCGTCCACCGACGAGCGCGCTCGCCGATAGCGGCGTGACGAACTGCTGCGCGGCGCCCGTCAGGATGCAGCGCACGGCAATCCCGCGCTCCTTCAGCCGGCGAATGAGGTCGAGCGACTTGTATGCGGCGATGCCGCCGCCGACGATCAGCAGCACGCGCCACATGGCTGGCGCGATGGGGCGAGCGACACCTGTACCTGATGGCACCGCAGCAACCGGCGCGAGCGCCTCGGCGCCGCCGCCTTCGGCGGCCTCGCGCAGGATGTTGCGCACCTCGTCCTCGACCGACCGCCCACTGCGCGCGGCGCGCAGGCGCAGCTGCTTTTTGAGCCTATCGTCAAGCTGACGGACGGTCAGGGACGCCATGAAAATCCTTGGATCTGCATCACCTTAGCAGATTTTGATTGCAATGCAATCACTGCAATCGTTAGGGCGCCGAGGAAGACACTTTTGCAAGGGCGGGGGCCGCCCCCACGCGCGCCTTGACGCCCCCGCCACCATACTGTATTTAACCGAACAGTTATTTAACCGTATGGTTCAATACGATGACCGACCGCCTCAGCGCCACCTTCGCGGCCCTTGCCGATCCGACACGGCGGGCCATTCTTGCGCGCCTCGCGCTCGGCGAAACGTCGGTACTGAAGATCGCCGAGCCGTTCGAGATGAGCCTGCCGGCGGTGTCAAAGCACCTGAAGGTTCTCGAGCGCGCGGGCCTGATCACGCGCACACGCGACGCGCAAATGCGTCCCTGCCGCATCGAGGCGCGGGCGCTGAAAGAAGCCGACGACTGGCTCGAGGAATATCGTCGGCTCTGGGAAGAGCGCCTCGACCGCCTCGACGACTATCTCCGAATACTCCAGGCGCATAACAACGACGAAAAAGACAAACAGGACGACCACAGCAAACCGCGCAAGCCGAACAAGCAACGCAAACGGGAGAAGCAACGTGGCGGCAAGAAATAGCATCGACCTCGATCGCGATCCGCGCTCCATCATCGGCACACGCGTACTCGCCGCGCCCCGCGCGCTGGTCTTCTCGGTATGGACCGATCCGAAACATCTGCTGCAGTGGTGGGGACCGAACGGATTTCGCACCACGACGCGCGCCTTCGACTTCCGCCCCGGCGGCGTCTGGCGCTTCGTCATGCAAGGGCCGGACGGCCGCGACTACCAGAACCGCATCACCTTCGAGGAAATCGTCGCGCCGGAACGCATCGTCTATCGCCACGACGGCGGCGATGACGTCGAGCCGGTGCAGTTCACCCAGACCGTGACCTTCGAAGACATCGGCAACGAACAGACACGGCTGACTTGGCACGGCACGTTCCCGTCGGCCGCGGAGCGCACGCGCGTGATCAGGGAATACGGCGCCGATAAAGGCCTCATGCAGACCATGGCGCGGCTCGACGACTATGTGGTCGCGCTCGCTGCGGAGCGCGCGTAGATGTCCGGCCCGCCACTGTCACGCCAGAGATCGCAGCGCCTCGCGCAGTTCGTCTGCGCCGGCGCGCGGGATCGCTCGCTCGATATCCGCGTGGGTCTGCGTCCACAGCGGGAACGCCCTGGCAAGCAGGGCGCGACCGGCGGCGGTAATCGCAAGACGACGGCTGCGTTTATCCTCCGCATCGACCGAAACCTTCACCAGCCTGCGGCGTTCAAGGGGCTTGAGGGCCGCGGTGAGGGTGGTGCGGTCCATGGCGAGCAGCGCCGCGACACTGCCGATCGTCGGCGGTTCCGGTCGGTTCAGCGACATCAACAGCGAAAACTGGCCATGCGTGAGATCCAGCGGACGGAACACCTCGTCGAAACGCCGCGCCAACCCGCGCGCGGCGCGTTGCACGTGGAGACACAGACAGTTGTCGCGCACCTGATGGGTGGCAGAAAGTGGTAACGCGTTGCGGGTTGACATGCCCTATAATAGGTTGATATCAACCTATTTGTCAATCTGAGAACATCGGAGGAGGATGAGTTATGCAGGTGCAATCCTATTTGTTCTTCGACGGCCGCTGCGAAGAGGCGATCGAGTTCTACAAAAGGACGCTCGGCGCTGAAGTCGGCATGCTGATGCGCTGGAAGGACAGCCCCGAAAAATCGATGTGCTCGCCGGGCAACGAGAACAAGGTGATGCACGCATCGCTCAAGATCGGCGACACCAGGGTCATGGCCTCCGACGGGCGCAACACCGGCAACCCCAAGTTCGATGGCTTTGCGCTGTCGGTCGATGCCAAAGACGAAACCGATGCCGACCGGCTGTTCAACGGACTATCGGCCGGCGGAAAAGTCATCATGCCGCTCGACAAGACGTTCTTTTCGCCGCGCTTCGGCATGACGCAGGACAAATTCGGCGTCAACTGGATGGTTATCGTCGAACCCGATGAACACAAGTGAGACGAATTGAACCGGCAGACGCAAAAGCCATGGGATCTGGAGCGCGAACATGCAGACGATGGTTCAAACAAATCAAACCTCGAATGCCTTGCTCTGGGTTGGCCGCGTCATGAGCGGCCTGGTGATCGCATTCATGCTGCTCGACGGCGCCATGAAACTGGTTCCGCTCGATGTCGTGGTTACCACCTCGGAGCAGATGGGGATTCCCGGTGATCTCGCGCGTCCGCTGGGACTCATCGGTCTTGTCTGCACGATGCTTTACGCGTTCCCGCGCACGTCCGTGCTCGGCGCAATTTTTCTGACCGGCTATCTGGGTGGAGCGATCGCGAGCCACGTCCGGCTCAACGATCCGCTTTTCACGCACACCTTGTTCGGACTTTATCTCGGCCTGCTCGCCTGGGGCGGGCTCTATCTGCGCGATGCGCGGTTGCGCGCACTCATTCCCCTGCGGACGTCCTGAGCGCTTTTTCGCAACGTCAGCTAACCGAGTAGGAGTGCCTTATGGCGACCACTACGAAAAGCTCCGATTTTGTCATCTCGCGCGTGCTCAATGCTCCACGCGACCTTGTGTGGAAGTGCTTCACCGAGCCGGAGCGCATGAAGCAGTGGTGGGGGCCCAAGGGCTTCACGGTCATAGCGTCGAAGATGGATTTGCGCGTCGGCCGTACTTATCACTACGGATTGAAATCGCCCGACGGCTCGCCGATGTGGGGCAAATTCGTATTCCGCGAAATCGTTCCGCCGGAACGCCTCGACTTCATCAGTTCGTTCTCGGACGAAAAAGGCGGCACCACCCGTCACCCAGGCCACGCGTCGTGGCCGCTCGAGATGCACTCGACCTTTACCTTCGAGGAATTGCCCGGCGGCAAGACCAAGTTCACCGTCAGCTGGGCACCGCATAACGCGGCTGAAGATGAACAGAAAACCTTCGAGGCCGGACGTGACAGCATGCGCATGGGCTGGACCGGCACGTTCGAGCAACTCGAAGCCTACCTCGCAAAAGCCAAGTAGCCGCGCACAACGGAGGACATCATGGCAATCACCAAGCAGAAAATTACGCCCTGTCTCTGGTTCGATACGGAAGCCGAGGAGGCGGCAAAGTTCTATTGCTCCGTCTTCAAGGATTCCAAGCTCGGCAAGGTTAGCCGCTACGCCGAGGCGGGACGGGAGGTTCATCACAAGCCTGCCGGTTCGGTGATGGTCGTCGAATTCGAGATCGAGGGACAGACATTCACCGCCCTGAATGGCGGCCCGAACTTCAAGTTCAATGAGGCGATCTCGTTGCAGGTGCGCTGCGAGACGCAGGCCGAGGTGGACTACTTCTGGGGCAAACTCACGCAAGGTGGTCAGGAAGGCCCGTGTGGCTGGCTCAAGGACAAGTACGGACTGTCGTGGCAGGTCGTGCCCGCCGCCATACCGAAGATGATGACTGATCCCGATTCGCGGAAATCCGAGCGCGTCATGAACGCATTTTTGAAAATGAAGAAGCTCGACATTGCGGCGATCGAACGCGCTTACGAGGGTTCGCAATGACAGCCGCAACAAAGACGGCTTCTCATGGAGAAGCGAGCCTCACGCTGACCCGCGAATTCGACGCGCCGCGAACGCTGGTGTGGAAAGCCTGGACCGATCCAAAAATGATGGCGCAGTGGTTCGGTCCGCGCGGGTTCACCATTCCCGTCTGCGAACTCGACGTGTGCAAGGGCGGAAGCCTGCGCATCGTGATGCGCGGGCCGGATGGCAACGACTATCCGATGAAAGGCGTGTTCCTTGCGGTGATCGAGCCGGAACGGTTGGTCTTCACCAACATCGCGACCGACCACGATGGCAAGCACCTGCTTGAGGGCGAGACGGAAGTCACTTTTTCGGAAAAGGACGGCAAGACCACGCTTGTCTTGAAGACGCGCGCCGTCGGCCTCGTTCCCATGGCGCCGCAAATGCTCGCCGGCATGGAAGCGGGCTGGACCCAAAGTATCGACAAACTGCAGGAATTGGTCACGCGCCGCTGAGCTGCAAATCGGAAGGCCCGTCATGCAACCGAACAAGATCGTATCCCGTGATGAATGGTTGGCTGCACGCAAAGCGCATCTGAAGAACGAGAAGGCGCTCACCCGTATGCGCGATCTGGTGAGCGCCGAGCGCCGCGCTTTGCCCTGGGTCAAGGTCGAGAAGGAGTACGTCTTCGACACGACTGAGGGAAAGAAGACGCTGGCAGAGCTGTTTGGCCGCAACAGCCAGTTGATCGTTCACCATTTCATGTGGTTGTGGGATCAGGGCCAGGGCTGCCCGAGCTGTTCGCTCGAGGCCGATCATGCCGAGGGCGCTCTCGTTCACCTCGAAAATTACGACGTGACGTATGTCCGGGTCTCGCGCGCGCCGCTTGGCGAATTGGAGGCATACAAACAGCGGATGGGATGGACCGCCAAATGGGCGTCATCCTATGGCAACGATTTCAACTACGACTACCACGTATCGTTTACCAAAGATGATCTGGCGAAGGGCGAGATCTATTACAACTATCAAATGATCAAGGACGGATTCGACGAGCTTCGGGGCCTGAGCGTTTTCGTCAAGGATGACGCCGGAGCGGTCTTTCACACGTATTCGAGTTACGCGCGCGGCAACGAGGAGGTGAATGCCGTTTTCATCTATCTCGACATCACGCCAAAGGGTCGCAACGAAACTCAGATCATGGATTGGGTGAAGCGCCACGACGAATATGACGGCGCGAAAGCAGCCGGTTGCTGCCATTCCGCGGCCAAGGGGCAGCGTGTCGGCGGCTTGGGACAGACCGGGACGAGGATATGACGCTCAAGTTCTATTTCCATCCGCTGGCGCCTGCGCCGATTCGGACGCGTGGTTCACATCAGACGATCAGCCACACGATCCACAGCAGCAGCGCCGCTATCACCCACAGCGCGATCGCGGTCCATCGATTGCGGCGCGCCTCCGCGGCGCCGATGGCCGCGACGGTTTCCGGCGACAGTGCCAGGCCATCGCGCGTGATGTCGTCGACTTGATCGAGCAGCGTGCCGGCGCGCGCCAACAAGCTTGGAACTTGGCCGAAGAAACGACCGATTTCACCGGCGCCTTCGACTGCGTCCTCAAGCCGCCCCACAGGTCCGAGATTGCGGGCGATCCATTCACGCACGACCGGGTCGGCCGTGGTCCACATATCGAGTTTCGGATCAAGCGAGCGGGCGACGCCTTCCACCACCACCATGGTTTTTTGCAGCAGTAATAGTTCGGGGCGCGTGCGCATATCGAAGAGGCCGGTCACTTCGAAAAGCAGCGTCAGGAGCTTGGCCATCGAGATGTCCTCGGCGGTCCGATTGTGAATCGGCTCGCCGATCGCGCGGATGGCTTGCGCAAAACTCTCGACCGAATGGTGCCGCGGAACATAACCCGCGTCGAAATGCACCTGTGCCGTGCGGTAGTAGTCGCGCGTGATGAAGCCGAACAGAATCTCGGCGAGGAAGCGCCGCTCCTTCGGCCCCAGCCGCCCCATGATTCCGAAATCCACGGCGATCAGGCGTCCGCCATCGTCCACGAACAGATTGCCCGGATGCATGTCGGCGTGAAAGAAACCGTCGCGCAAGGCGTGGCGCAGGAAACTCTGAATGACCTCGCGGCCGAGCGCCGGCAGGTCGAAGCCTTTCGCTTCCAGCGCACCATGGTCGCTGAGGCGGACGCCGTCGATCCATTCCAGCGTGAGCACTTCGCGCGCGGTGCGGTCCCAGTCGACGGTCGGCACGCGAAAATCGGGGTCTTCCTTGGCGTTCTCGGCGATTTCGGACGCCGCGGCCGCTTCCAGGCGGAAGTCCATCTCGATCGCAACCGACCGGGCGAGCGTCGACACGACCTCGATCAGGCGTAGCCTTTGGGCCTCCGCGGAAAAGGCCTCCGCCTTGCGCGCCGCAAAGAAAAAAGCGTCGAGGTCTGATTTGAAGCGCCGTTCGATGCCGGGGCGGAGCACCTTGACCGCGACGGGCTTACGCGTGCCGTCGACTTCGATTTCAGCCCGATGCACCTGCGCGATCGAGGCGGCGGCAACGGCCGGACCGAAGCTCGCGTAAATCGCGGAGAGAGGCTTGTTGAAAGCTGCTGCAACCGCCGCTTCCGCTTCGCTTTGCGCGAATGGCGCCATCTTGTCTTGCAGGCTTTCCAGATCGCGTGCGATTGCCGCGCCGACGACGTCGGGCCTGGTGGCGAGAAACTGGCCGAGCTTGACGTAAGTGGGCCCGAGTCGGGTGAGTGCCGCGGCAAGCCGGCTTTCGCCGCTTTTCGTGCTCGGCCGCTCGAGCAGGCGCGCGCAGGCAATGGCGGTCTTGGCGGGCAACGGCAAAGGCCGCGTGTCCACCAGCGCAAACACGCCTTCGCGCGCGAAGACGAAGCCGGCGCGCCCGAGACGGACGAAATGAGAAATACCCGCGATCACAACCGCCAGCCCGAATAGAGCGCAACCACGCCGCCGGTCATCGGCGTAAACGAGACGCGGCGAAATCCCGCAGCTTCGATCATGCGGGCGAAGACGTTCGGCTTGGGGAATTTGCGGATTGATTCGACAAGATACTGATAGGCTTCGCGATCGCCGGCCACTGCCTGGCCGACCCGAGGAATCAGCTGGAAGGAATAAAGCTCGTAGAGCACGTCGAGGCCCGGCACATCGACCGAGGAGAATTCCAGACAGAGAAATCGGCCGCCGATCTTCAGCACACGGTACGCTTCTTCCAGCGCGCGCTCGATGCGCGGCACGTTGCGGATGCCGAATGCGACGGTTACGCAGTCGAAGCTGCGGTCCGAATAGTGGAGCTGCTCGGCATTGCCTTCGTCGAAGGCGACGACGCCGTCGAGCCCACGCTGCGCGGCACGTTCGCGTCCGACCGCGAGCATGTCGGCATTGATGTCGCAAACGGTGACGCGCGTGCCCGCGCCACCCGCGTCCACGACCCGGAAAGCGACATCGCCGGTGCCGCCGGCGAGATCGAGCAGCGTAAACGGTCGATCGCTTTTCGGCGGGTTAACCGCCATCACCAGCGCGTCTTTCCAGGCGCGGTGCAGCCCGCCCGACATCAGATCGTTTATCAGATCGTAGCGGCGGGCGACCGAATGAAAGACGTCGTTGACGCGGCCCTGCTTGTCATCGAGCCGCACGCTTTCGTAGCCGAAATGAGTCTGTCCGCCACGCCGGGCCATGCCAATTAATCCTTTGCGGGCAGGACCATAGCGCGGGAGGCCGGGGGGCGCTATGTGTCAGCGCGGGAGCGGTTAATCATGCCCGAATTGCCCGAGGTCGAGACGGTCCGCCGAGGATTGGCGCCCGTCATGGAAGGCGAGCGCTTTGCCAAAGTCGAGGTCAGGCGGGGCGATCTACGCTGGCCGCTGCCGAAGGGATTTGCCCAGAAGCTGAACGGCGAGACTGTGCGGGGGCTCGGTCGCCGGGCGAAATACCTCCTCGCCGATCTGTCGTCCGGCGACGTGCTGCTGATGCATCTCGGAATGTCGGGTTCCTTCCGCATCGGCAAGGAGAGCGCACCCGGTAAATATCATCTCGAGCGCTCCAAGAGCACCGCGCATGACCACGTGATCTTCCACATGTCGAATGGCGCGACCGTCACCTTCAACGATCCGCGCCGCTTCGGTTCGATGAAGCTTGTTCCTCGCGCCAGGATGGACGAGGAGCCGCTGCTGCGTTCGCTGGGACCGGAACCATTGGGAAATGAATTTGACGCAGCGATGTTGGCGAAGGCTTGCGTTGGCAAGAAGACCTCGCTCAAGGCCGCGTTGAGCGACCAGCGCGTGGTCGCCGGCCTCGGCAACATCTATGTCTGCGAGGCATTGTTTCGCGCGCGGCTGTCGCCCAAACGAACTGCCTCGACAATTGCCGACCGTCACGGCACGCCGAACGAGCGCGCCGAAAGGCTCGTCGATGCCATCAAAGCGGTGCTGAAGGATGCGATCGAGGCCGGCGGCTCGTCGCTGCGCGATCATCGCCGCGCCGACGGTTCGCTCGGCGACTTTCAGCACGATTTCCAGGTCTACGACCGGGAAGGCGCGCCGTGCCCCGCCTGCAAAGGCAAGATCAAACGGATCGTGCAGGGTGGCCGCTCGACCTTCTATTGCCCATCGTGCCAGAAGTAGGCCACGCTATGCCTCAGCCGCGGGGTCGATGACATGCGTAAACTTGGCCTCATTGCACTCACGCTTGCCGCAACGCTGACCGCAGCCGGCGCCGCGGAATATCCCGATCATCCGATCCGCTTCATCGTTCCGCAGGCCGCCGGCAGCGCGACCGACACCGTCGCCCGCATCCTCGCCGCCGAGCTGTCCAAGGAACTAGGCCAGCAGCTCATCGTGGACAATCGCCCGGGCGGCGCGCTTACGATCGGCCTTGACCTGGTCGCGAAGTCGCCGCCCGATGGCTACACCATCGGCATGGGCCCGATCGGCGCGTTGGCGATCACACGCCACATGGTGACGAAGCTGCCCTACAACATTGAACGCGACTTTCAGCCGATTGCGATGATTGCCCGCGGGCACCTGCTGCTCGCGGTTTCGCCGAAACTGCCGGTCCATTCGGTGAAGGAACTGATCGACTACGCGAGGAAAAATCCCGGCAAGCTGACCAATGCGTCATCCAGCAACGGCTCGCCCGGACACGTCGGCGGAGAATTGTTCAAATACATGACGGGAACCGAGATCGTGCACGTACCGTATCGCGGCGGCGCGCCGGCCATTACCGATCTGATTGCCGGTCATGTCGACCTCACGTTCGAAAGTCTGCAGTCGATTGCACCATATGCCCGTGACGACAAAGTGCGTGCACTCGGCGTGAGCGGTGCGGCACGCTCGCCGGCTTTTCCTGAACTGCCGACGATTGCCGAAGCAGGCGTGCCCGGATATCTGGCGCCGACCTGGACGGGCGTCATTGCGCCTGCAGGCGTGCCGCGACCGATCGTTGACAAGCTCAACGCCGCAATCAACAAGGTGCTCACGTCGGATGCCTTCAAGGAGAAATTTGGCAAGATCGGCGACGAGCCCGCCGGCGGAACGCCGGAGGAGTTCGCAGCGACGATCAAGGCTGATTCCGCCAAGTGGGCCGACGTGGTGCACCGCTCCGGCGCCAAACTCGACTGAGCCAGGAATTTGTCATGAGCTATCAGAATATTGTCGTTGAAGCGAAAGGCCGGGTGGGAATCATCCGGCTCAACCGCCCGCAGGCGCTCAATGCGCTCAACAAGGCGCTGATCGAGGAACTCACCCAAGCCGTCGAGGCTTTCGACGCTGACGACAAGATTGGCTGCATGCTGATCACCGGCAATGAGAAAGCTTTCGCGGCCGGAGCCGACATCAAGGAAATGGCGGACAAGCCCTTTATCGAGGCCTATCTGGGCGACTTCGTTTCAAACTGGAACGCGGTTGCAGAAGCGCGCAAACCTGTGGTCGCGGCAGTGGCCGGCTTCGCGCTCGGCGGCGGCTGCGAACTCGCCATGCAATCCGATATCGTCATCGCGGCGGACACGGCCAAG
Organism: Pseudolabrys sp.; assembly: GCA_036519515.1. GTDB lineage: Bacteria > Pseudomonadota > Alphaproteobacteria > Rhizobiales > Xanthobacteraceae > Pseudolabrys. Next base: position 37,336 of record DATDLC010000133.1, read on the forward strand.
TTTGGCCAACCCGAGATCAAGCTCGGCGTCATTCCGGGAATTGGCGGCACACAGCGGCTTGCGCACGCGGTCGGCAAGGCAAAAGCGATGGACCTGATCCTGACCGGCCGCATGATGGATGCGGCGGAAGCCGAAAGGTCCGGCCTCGTGGCGCGTGTCGTTCCCGCTGCCAGTCTGATGGACGAGGCCATGAAAGTTGCCGAAACCATCGCCAACATGTCGCTGCCCTCCGTGCTGGCGGGCAAGGAAGCGATCAATCGCGCATTCGAGAGCGGCCTCTCGGAGGGCGTGGCGTTCGAACGGTGTATCTTCCATTCGCTATTTGCGACGGAAGATCAGAAGGAAGGAATGAAGGCCTTCGTCGAGAAGCGCGCGCCGAAGTGGAAGAACAAATAATTATTTCCGCACGCAGATAATTCTTACCACCGACGCCTTTGCGTCACCGGCCTGCTGCGCCGGCGCGACATTATGTGCGGCGAGAAAATTCCGGATGGTTTCAGCCTTGATGAGGCGGACGGGTGGCGCGGCCGGCTCTATGCTGGCCAGAACAAAATTCCGCATCTCCATCAGGCCGAGCACCTGACCCTGCGGGTCGAGCGCGGCAGCGCCCGAGAAGCCTGCCATTGGTACGGGCTGGCGCAATTCGATCGCGTTGCCGTTGGCCAGCCGCGCCTTGATCTCTGTCAGCTTCTTGGCACCGTTCTGCTCCTTCGGATCCGGGATCCCGACCAACGTGATGTCGCCCTTCTTTGACGCATCGGGCGCCAGCGCGAGCGGCGACAGGTCGCGCTTGCCATAAACGCGCAACAGAGCGAGGCCGCTGTCGCGGTCTTCGGCGATCCGGTCGGCGTCGCCCAGACCCGCGGCGACAATGACTTGACATCCGCTTGCGAGGCTGCGGTCGGTCACGATGTGGCCCCGACTGCTGACGACCAGTCCGTTTCCGTATTCGACCGGCTTGGCCATGGCCGCGAACGGCATGCTGCGTTCGGGGAACGGCGCGAAAGCGCTCACGATCGCCGGCGTCACCGCGGCAACGATGGTTTCCATCATTTGGTCGAAAAGCAGAATGAGGCCGCGTATCTCGCCATCGCGGCGTTGCGCGCGCACGGAAAATTTCTTCAGGCCTTGCATGCCGGTGATGATGAAGCTGTCGTCGCGCAACACGCTGGATTCGACCTTGCGGTTGGCGGGCTCTTTCTTCTGTTGCTCGAAGAAGGCGGCGAGCTTGATCTCGGATTCTTTGATACGAAACGTTTCGACCTGCACTTCGCCATGCGCCGCCGACCAGCGTGTGCCGCGCGCGGCATCGCGCACTTGCGGTACCAACTTGGACGGAAGGCCGAGACGCACGCCGGTCGAAGGATCGGTTACGATTCTCCAGCCGAATTCGTCTTCATACGACTTTGCGGCAGCGAGCAGGTTCGCACGCTCGGACAACGAGAGGACTCCGGTAATTCTCGACTTCGCGCGCTTTTGGTAATTCTTGATGGCGGAGAGAAACGGGTCTTCGCCGGGGATCGACCCCGTATAATCGCCCGACCACAGGAGCGCCGATTGAATCTTCAGGCGCTCACCGGCTGAAATTTCTGCGGACTCTGCCGTCGGCACCTCGGACTTCACGGCTTCCGCATCCAATGGGGCGGTTTTGGCAACGACAGTGGCTGGCGCAGCGATATGAGGCGTCGGCTTTCTTCGTGCCACGTGTTTGCCGACGTGCGCGCGCGCGGCTCTTGCGTTTTCAGCGGATGGCGCGGCGTTGGGCAAGATGCCGGGCGATTCCTGCGCCGGGGCTGGAGCGGCACCGAGCAGAAGCGCGAGCATCACCGCCGAGCAACCGAATCGCATCGTGTTGGCGCCGTCCCTGCTGATTCGCGGCCACCTTAGCGGATGGAGGGGGTGGCGCAAGACGGGGCTGGGAACACGACACACGCGTACGCACAGCCTTCGCGCGCCGGCCTGCTTAATGTGCGCCGGAAAAGCCGGTATCAACGCGTTCTGATCATCGCTAGGTTAACCACGATGCTCGATCCCGAAGAACTCGAACGCTATGCTCGCCACATCGTCCTGCGCGAGGTGGGAGGCCCGGGGCAGGCGAAACTTAAGGCGGCCCGCGTGCTGGTGGTCGGCGCCGGCGGATTGGGTGCGCCGGTGCTGCTTTACTTGGCAGCCGCCGGAGTCGGCACGCTTGGCATTATCGACGATGACGACGTGTCGTTGTCGAACTTGCAGCGGCAGATCATTTTTGCAACCGCTGACATCGGCAGGCCCAAGGTCGAAAGCGCCGCCCACACGGTGAAAGGACTCAACCCGCTGATCAATGTCGAGACGCACCATGTGCGGCTGGCCGCGGCGAACGCAATCGACCTGATTTCGCGGTACGACATCGTGGCCGATGGCTCCGACAATTTCGCCACGCGTTACCTCGTCTCCGACGCGTGCTATTTCGCAAAGAAGCCGCTCGTCACCGCCGCCGTTGGCACTTTCGACGGCTCGCTGACGTCGATCCGCGCGCACGAGATGCGGGCCGACGGAACGCGCAATCCGACCTATCGCTGTCTGTTTCCGGAGCCGCCGCCGGCCGGCACCGTACCGGCGTGCGCGGAAGCCGGGATCCTCGGCGCGCTGCCGGGCGTGCTCGGTTCGCTGATGGTGCTCGAGGTGATCCGCGAGATTGTCGGCTTCGGCGAAGGTCTCGTCGGCCGCCTTCTGATGGTCGACGCCCGTTCGATGCGTTTCGAGACGCTCAGTTACGCATGGGATCCGGCCAACCCTTTGTCGGGCAAGGCACCGACAATCAAGGATCTGTCCGCGCACAAATGACGTGCCGGCTTTCCTACAGCATTGAGGGCAGGACGCGGTCTGGTGGACGGTGTCCGTCCATGAAAGTCCTGATGTTGATGATGACCTTCTCGCCCATGTCGACGCGGCCTTCGATCGTCGCCGAGCCCGTGTGCGGGAGCAGAACTACCTTTCCCCCGCGCGCAAGCTTGACCAGCTTGGGATTGACCGCCGGTTCGTGCTCGAACACGTCCAGCCCCGCGCCGGCAATCTCGCCGGATTCGATCAGACGCGCGAGCGCGTTTTCGTCGATCACCTCGCCGCGCGATGTGTTGACGATGTAAGCCTCCGGCCGCAGCATCTTCAGCCGGCGCGCGGAGAGCAGATGGTAGGTCGCCGGCGTGTGCGGGCAATTCACCGACACGATATCCATGCGCGCGAGCATCTGGTCGAGGCTTTCCCAATAGGTCGCGTCGAGTTCTTCCTCGATCTTCGGCGCCACCCGGCGGCGATTGTGATAGTGGATCTGCAGGCCGAAGGCGCGCGCACGCCGCGCAACCGCCTGGCCGATGCGGCCCATGCCGATGATGCCGAGACGTTTACCCCAGATGCGATGACCGAGCATCCAGGTCGGCGACCAGCCGGTCCAGTCCTTGTCGGTCGTCAGCACGTGCGAGCCTTCGACCAGCCGGCGCGGCACGGCGAGGATCAGTGCCATGGTCATGTCGGCGGTGTCCTCGGTAAGGACGCCGGGCGTGTTGGTGACGGTAATCCCGCGCTGCACCGCGGTTGCGACATCTATATTGTCGACGCCATTGCCGAAGTTGGCGATGAGCTTGAGTTGTTCGCCGGATTTGCTGAGCACCGAGGCATCGATTCGATCGGTGACGGTCGGCACCAGGACGTCGGCGGTTTTCACCGCTTCCGCGAGTTGCGCCTGCGTCATGGGTTTGTCGTCGGGGTTGAGGCGGGTATCAAAAAGTTCCCGCATCCGCAGCTCGATCGGATCGGGCAGCTTGCGCGTGACAATGACCAGCGGCTTCCTGCTTTTCGCCATCTACCTCAAACCGCGGTGCCTGGCGTCGATACCGCCAGAAGGTGTCGATTCAGCCCTCATTAACCGTGCTCGCCGACACTGTGGTCAGGCGAAAATCCATTCTTTTTTCCTACCAGATGGCCGTGACAACACAAAGCTTTCGGACCGCACTGGCTAGCCTCCTGCTGGCAGCCGGCGTGGCGGCAATCCAGCCGGTTCCCGCATGGGCCGCCAATGACGTGCCGACCGGTTCGGTCAGCGGTCTTCCGATCCCGCGTTTCGTGAGCCTTAAGTCCGATCGGGTCAATGCACGATCCGGGCCGAACAAGGATCAGGAGGTGCGCTGGGTCTATACCCACGCCGGCATGCCGGTCGAGGTTACCGCAGAGTTCGAGAACTGGCGCCGCATCCGCGATTGGGAGGGCGCCGAGGGCTGGGTTTACCACTCACTGCTGTCCGGCAAGCGGATGGCCACCGTGGTTCCGAAGACCAAAGACGACCTGGTTCCGCTCTTTGAAAAGGCGGATGTCGAGTCCCCGATATTGGCGCGTTTGCAACCCGGTGTGCTCGGCGCGCTGAAGTCTTGCAATGGTAACTGGTGCCAATTCAGCGGCAAAGGCTTCGACGGTTATGTCCGGCAGGAGCGACTCTGGGGCGCCTATCCAAACGAGAAGGTGGACTAGGCACGCCACCTACGACTTCCAAAAACATCGATGCCCGGCACAGGCCGGGCATGTCCAACTGGAAAAGCTGCCGATTTGTGCGATCAGGTCTTTCGCCGCAGGCGCACGACTACATCAACGCGAGCGATCTCAAAGCCCTCCGGCGGTGTCGGGGTTTTGCCGACAACTACTTCTGCGTCCGGAATATCGAGCACCTCGTCCTCGCCTTCAACGAAGAAGTGATGGTGCGCCGTGACGTTGGTATCAAAATAGGCTTTCGAGCCATCAACTGCGACCTGTCGCAACAAGCCAACTTCGGTGAACTGATGCAAAGTGTTGTAGATTGTCGCGAGTGATACCGGCACTTTCGCGCGGGTTGCCTCTTCGTAAAGCATTTCGGCGGTGAGGTGGCGGTCGCCTTTACCGAACAGGAGCCAACCTAACGCCATGCGCTGGCGCGTCGGGCGCAACCCGACTTCTCGCAGCATGGCCTTCACGTCGTGCCATGGGCAACCCGTAAGGGCTGACCGATCCGGTAAGCGCTCGGCGCCAGCCTTCGTATTCGGGATTACCAAGGAACGCGTGGGAGCCATTCTATTCATGCCTAAAAGGCCGGCCTCAGGTGGAAGCCGGCAAAAACCGTTTCATTCGCAACATATACGCAATTGACCCCCCTGATGCAACCGCCTCGCAAATGCCGGCAAGGCCGCTCTGACGCTCCTTTTTGCGCAGCAAAGGCGCTTGCATCTCGCGGTCCCGCCATCTTTGCCCGCTAGCTTTGGTATGTTACCAAGCGGACATGGGAACTCCGCCAAGCCCTCTACGCGAGGACAAAACGTGCATGGATACGCGGCGGCACAGCTTCGAGTACGAAGACTTGCTCGCCTGCGGCCGTGGCGAACTTTTCGGCGCCGGCAACGCGCAGTTGCCGTTGCCGCCGATGTTGATGTTCGACCGCATTGCCGAAATCAGCGAGAGCGGTGGTGAGCACGGCAAGGGGCTGATCCGCGCCGAGCTCGAGGTGAAACCGGACCTCTGGTTTTTCCTCTGCCACTTCAAGGGCGACCCGGTGATGCCGGGATGCCTCGGACTCGATGCGCTGTGGCAACTGGTCGGGTTTTTCCTCGGCTGGCTGGGCGCGCCGGGCAAGGGCAGGGCGCTTGGTCTGGGCGAACTGAAATTTTCCGGGCAGGTGTTGCCGACCGTCAAGAAAGTCATCTATGGCATCGACATCAAGCGCGTCATGCGTTCGAAATTGGTGCTCGGTATCGCCGATGGCTGGCTCTCGGCAGACGGTAACGTGATCTACCGCGCCAGCGATCTCAAGGTTGGCCTGTTCAAGCAGGACGAAGCGTTACAACCGAGTGGCGCTTGAGAGCGGCGGGGGGCTTGCAGAACGACCGCAGCCGGCCAATCTTTTGGCTTATCAGCAATAAACCGCGACGAGAGTTTTGAGGGTAATACGACTATGCGACGTGTCGTCGTCACTGGAATGGGCATCGTCTCATCCATCGGCAACAATACGCAGGAAGTGCTGGCGAGCCTCCGCGAGGCGAAGTCCGGCATCGTGCGGGCCGACAAATACGCGGAGCTCGGCTTTCGCTGCCAAGTGCATGGTGCGCCGCGGCTCGCCGCCGCCGACGTCGTCGACAGGCGGGCCATGCGTTTCCTGGGCGACGGCGCGGCGTGGAATCACGTGGCGATGGAGCAGGCGATCCGTGATTCCGGCGTCGAGGAAAAAGACGTTTCAAATGAGCGCACCGGCATCGTGATGGGCTCCGGCGGCCCTTCCTGCCGTGCCATCATTGAGGCCGCTGATACTGCACGGAGCAAAGGGCCCAAGCGCGTGGGCCCCTTCGCGGTGCCGAAGGCGATGTCATCGACGGCGTCCGCGACGCTCGCGACCTGGTTCAAGATCAAGGGCGTGAACTATTCGATCTCTTCGGCTTGCGCGACGTCGAACCACTGCATCGGCAATGCCGCCGAACTCATTCAATGGGGCAAGCAGGACCTGGTCTTTGCCGGCGGTTGCGAAGAACTCGACTGGTCGCTCTCTGTACTGTTTGACGCCATGGGTGCGATGTCCTCGAAATACAACGAAACGCCGCAAAAGGCCTCGCGCGCCTACGACAAGGATCGCGACGGGTTCGTCATCGCCGGCGGCGCCGGTGTGCTGGTGCTGGAAGAGTTCGAGCGCGCAAAAGCCCGTGGCGCGAAGATCTACGGCGAAGTTGCCGGTTACGGAGCGACCTCGGACGGCTATGACATGGTGGCCCCTTCTGGCGAGGGCGCGGTGCGCTGCATGAAAATGGCGTTGGAGAACATCAAAGCGCCCGTCGGTTACATCAACCCCCACGCCACCTCGACGCCAATCGGCGACGTCAAGGAAATCGAGGCCATCCGCGAGGTGTTCGGTGCAAAATGTCCGCCGATTTCAGCGACCAAGTCGCTCACCGGCCACTCGCTTGGCGCCACCGGCGTACAGGAAGCGATCTATTCGCTCCTGATGATGCAAAACGGTTTCATCTGCGAGAGCGCCAACATCGAGAATCTCGATCCTGCTTTCGCCGATATGCCGATCGTGCGCGAGCGGCAGGATAACGTGAGGCTGGACTGCGTGTTGTCGAACTCGTTCGGGTTTGGTGGCACCAATGCGTCGGTTGTGTTCAAGCGGCTTGATGCATGACGATTTTCTCTGAGATTTCCCGGGCAGCATCGCGCTTTTTCCCGTCATCGGATTGTCGTCTCGAAGCCATAAACGGGCTTACGGCACGCCAGTCGATTCGCGCGGGAGCTGAACATGAACAAGCCCGTTTCGCCTTCAGATCTTCAGTCCCTTCCGAGTAGGCCGACGACCATGGCAGCTGAGCACATCGCTCCGCGCGGCAGTTTGATGCAGGGGAAGCGCGGCCTGATCATGGGCGTTGCCAACGACCATTCCATTGCCTGGGGCATTGCGCAGATGCTGGCGGCGCACGGCGCCCAGCTGGCTTTCACCTATCAAGGTGACTCGCTGGCCAAACGCGTAAAACCGCTCGCCGAACAAACCGGCTCGTCTTTGATATTGCCCTGCGACGTCGAGGACATTGCTTCGGTCGATGCGGTGTTCGAAACAATCGGGAAACAATGGGGCGCGATGGATTTTCTCGTGCACGCCATCGCCTTCTCCGACAAATACGAGCTGAAGGGCCGTTACGCCGATTCCACGCGCGAGAATTTCATCCGCACGATGGTAATCTCCTGCTACGCGTTTACCGAAGCGGCCAAGCGCGCTGCATCGCTGATGCCGAATGGCGGCGCCATGGTTACGCTCACTTATAATGGCGGCCTGCGTACGATGCCGAACTACAACGTGATGGGCGTGGCGAAGGCGGCGCTGGAAGCTTCTGTTCGGTACCTTGCCGTCGATTTCGGTGCGCAGAAGATCCGCGTCAACGCCATCTCGGCCGGACCGATCCGCACGCTCGCCGGCGCGGGCATAACCGATGCCCGCTACATGTTCTCGTTCCAGCAGAAGCATTCACCGCTTGGCCGCGGCGTTACGCTGGAGGAACTGGGCGGCGCCGGCTTGTATCTTTTGTCGGATCTGTCGACCGGCGTCACCGGCGAAATCCATTTCGTCGACTCCGGATACAACGTCATCGCCATGCCGCAACCTGACTCGCTGAAGGCGTCAGGCGCGGATGGCGACGGCGGGCAGTAGCGTCGCTGGGTCATTGCCGGCTTGACCCCGCAATCCAGCCGCAAGTCCGCAAACGCGGCATTAGCAGAATTCCTTCTTGAGTAAGAATTCCTTCTTGGCGCGTCATCATGTATGCGCGGGTCAAGCCCGCGCATGACCAATGAGTGTGGCCCGCATCCATGGAAAAACGGCCGGGCTTTCGACCGGCCGTTTTGTTTCGTGA
>DATDLC010000134.1:0-2207 GCA_036519515.1 Pseudolabrys sp.
GTCGAATTGCGAGTTTTCTGCTGGACGCGACGACAAACGAGCTTCGACGTACACAGGAGCATGCATTGTTGATCGGCAGAAGCGCCAAATGCCGTGTGGCAACGTTCCTGCTCGATCTGTCCAGGAGGCTGGGAAAGACAAAATACCTCGATCTTCCGATGTCTCATCAGGACATCGCCGATCACCTCGGCCTGACGATCGAGACGGTCAGCCGCACCATCACCGAACTGGAACGAACGCAGCTGGTTGCCCGCCTCTCTCCTCGGACACTGATTTTGCTGAACCGCTCATCGCTGTTGCGCATTAAAAATTGAGGAATTTCAGCGGATTGGCGCCAGCCCGTTTGATCCAAGTCAATACACGTCCGGCGTGCCCAACTAGTTTCCAGCCGAGCGGTGTCCTTTTACTGGCGGCGTTCGAACGGAAACACGAGAATGCTGGACTGGAAGACGAATAGCGCATTGGCCGCAGGAAAAGGCGCGACCGTCCAGCAATTTGTCGCAATCGTGGGCGACGACCGTCTTGAAGCGGAAATCGCGCCGTGGGGCGAAGGCCACCTCAGGATCAACGGCCGCGACATCGCGCACATCGACGATGCCAAGGATCGACGCCAGGCCTTTCGTGCAATCAAAGCGATTGCGGAGCGTTACGTGGAGACACACATGAACAAAACAGCCGCACCGATGCTTCCCGCGGTCAAGGCGAAACTCCTTGAAGGGAAAAAAGGTCTTATCATTGGCATTGCCAATGACAAATCGATTGCTTGGGGTTGCGCGAAGGCATTCCGGGCCTTTGGTGCCGAGGTCGCCGTTACCTATCTTAATGACAAAGCCAAAAAGTTCGTGGAGCCCCTCGCCCGCGCGCTCGAAGCGCCTATCTTTATGCCGCTCGACGTGAGCATCTCAGGCCAGACAGAAGCAGTATTTGAACGGATAACCAAAGAATGGGGCAAGCTCGACTATCTTGTTCACTCGATCGCCTTCTCACCGAAGGAAGCGCTGCAGGGACGCGTGGTCGACGTGTCGCGGGAAGGCTTCGCGACAACCATGGATGTATCCTGCTGGACCTTCATCCGGATGGCGCATCTAGCTGAGCCACTCATGAAGAAGGGTGGCACGCTGTTTACCATGTCGTACTACGGCAGTCAGATGGTCGTTAAGAATTACAACATTATGGGCGTTGCCAAGGCGGCGCTCGAGTGCACAGTGCGCTATCTTGCGGCGGAGCTTGGTCCGAAGGGAATTCGTGTCCACGCAATCTCTCCGGGGCCGCTTGCGACCAGGGCGGCCTCAGGGATTCCGGAATTTGATGCTTTGCTCGACAAGGCAAAAGCGAAAGCGCCCGCACGGAGCCTGGTGAGCATTGACGACGTCGGCGTCGCGACGGCCTTTCTGGCGCACGACGCGGCGCGGCTGATCACCGGCGAAACGCTCTATGTCGACGGCGGCTACCACATCATGGATTAGGCAAAAGAGAAGGAACACAACAATGTCATCAGCACAGACAAACCTTCCGTCGACAGATCTGAACATGACGGCGTTTGGCATGTTCGCGCCTGCCATGGAATACGCGGTCGACGCATTTCAGCGCAGCGTCCTGTTCTGGGATGTCATGCGCCAGCGTGGAAACCAGTATCGCGAGCACATGGCGGAAACAGCGCCGAACGTGCTCGACTACAAAGCGGAGCTCGTTGTCGATGGACGCACGCTCGAGCGCCCGGTGAACTATGCGCTTGTGCGCATCGTTCCGCCCGCCGGCATCGAAATTAATCCGAAGCTGCGGCCGTTCATAGTCGTTGACCCGCGCGCCGGACACGGTCCCGGCATTGGCGGATTCAAGGCCGACAGCGAGATCGGCGTCGCATTCAAGGCCGGTCATCCGTGCTACTTCATCGGATTTCTGCCCGATCCCGTTCCAGGACAGACCATCGAGGACATTGCCCGCGCCGAGGCGATCTTCATCGAAAAGGTCGCCGCCGAGTATCCCGAGGCAAACGGCAAGCCTTGCGTGATCGGAAATTGCCAGGCGGGCTGGGCAATCATGATGCTGGCGGCGATGCGGCCGGAATTGTTCGGCCCCATCATCGTTGCCGGGTCGCCCCTTTCGTATTGGGCGGGCGTACGTGGAAAATACCCGATGCGCTATTCAGGCGGATTGCTGGGCGGCAGCTGGCTGACCGCGCTTGCCGGCGATCTCGGCCACGGCAA
>DATDLC010000135.1:0-4018 GCA_036519515.1 Pseudolabrys sp.
GCTGTGAGACGCTGCTCGTCGTCACGGCCGCGCGGGACCTTGCGTTGCGTCGAGCGATGCTGCCCGAGCGCCGCACAGGCGCGACGCTCGGAGACATGCGCTCGGACCTGCTCAATGCAGGCACGGTGACGCGCGGGACCGGCCCGATCATCTTTCACGCTGTTTGGATATAGTCGCGCAATGCCGCGGACTCTTGCTCCATTTCGTGCAGGCGGTGCTTGACGACGTCGCCGATCGAGATGATGCCGACCACCTGATCCTGCTCGACGACCGGAACGTGGCGGAACTTGCCCGTCGTCATCCGCTCCATGATCGTGCCGACAGTCTCCGTCTGGCCGCATATGACGACATTGCGCGTCATCACCTGAGCAAGCGGTTGCGCGAGCACGTCGGCGCCCTGTTCGCCAAGCACCCGCACAATGTCGCGTTCGGATAGAATTCCGATCACCCGACGATCCGGACCGAGCACGAGAAGTGCGCCAATTCTATGCTTGGCAAGCGTTTTAACCGCGGTTTCGAGAGTAGCCGTGGGCTCGATTGAAATGACATCGCCGCCCTTGGCGGACAGAATGGTCTTGACGGTCATGGGTCGCCTCCCTCGACCGGCGTTCGTGTCGACCTAGCGCACCACCGGTCGTTTCAATAATCAGCTATTTGGTGCGAAGTTCCTCCCTTTGAGCACGCGGCGAACGCGCGAGCGCTTGGCCAACGCCTCATTCGGCATCACGGCGACTGGGCACGGCATTTACATAGCACAAACAGCTATTGGTCGGAATGCGGTTGCCGCAACTCTGAGTCGCCCTGCGGCATTGCGCGCCTCTGAGCGCACCGCAGCATGAAACGAAACAGACAAGTTTACGCAGTCTGCACAAGATGATGGCCGCCACGCGCAGGTATCACCACGAGCACCGCATTCGCAGCGCACGCGGAGCGGCGCCTTGAGCGCCGTGGCATTGCGAGCAGAGCGCAGCCGGCGATCGTATCAAGATTGATCGCTGGGGGCGGCGCGCCCATGCCTTCATTCGGGCCGCCGCCCGTCGAGATCGGAATGGGATCGAATGCGGCGAATGCCAGGAGACCGCAAGGAACCCGCCGATATGCGCCTGCCATGCAATGGCCTGCTCGACCCCAGCCATGCTGATCGAGCCGAGCCCGAACAGCAAATTGAGAGCCATGTAGATGTACGAAACGCTGACCCGCAACAGCGCGGCAACCTGCCGCACCGGCACGCCACCATCCACCGCCGCCAGAACCCGCAAGCGCAGGTCGTTCGAATACGGCATCCCCTCGGTCCGAATCAAACCGAGACCCCAGGAATCACAAATTTTGCGCAGCGGGAATCCCTTGCCGATTCCGCTCAATCGAAAACCGCCCTAGGTCGGGGTCAGAATAGTTAGGGCGCAAGAAACCCTTGTGCCGCATCGGGGATTTAGATATCCCACGTTGGCGTGAAGCGACTGGTCAAGACGCGCTAAGGCAAGTCGCGTCCGTTATGTCCGAGCCTACGGCGCGCGGCGGCAAACTCTGGCTGTTCCGCTGAGCATCCGTCCGGCTGACAACGGGAGACATCCATGCTCGCCGCAATTCGCATGACCTGCTCGCTCCTGAAGCTCAGGATCGGCGTTGCGATTGCGGCGAGCGCGCTGGCCGGGATGGCGGCGGCTAAAGGCCCTGCCATCTCGGTCGCGCAAGCCTCGGCCTTGGCACTTGCGGTGCTTGGAGCATCAGGCGCTGCGGGTGCGTTCAACCACTACTACGAGCGCGACCTTGACCGGGAGATGCGGCGAACCCGGTCCCGCCCGTTCGCCAGCGGCGCGTTTCAGCCAAGCCTGTGGTGGCCAATCTCGTTCCTTGCCTTGCTCGTCGCCTCGCTCGCGTTGGCGGCGGCAGCGAATGGGCTTGTGGCATCGCTCCTCGTTTTTCTCGGGTCCTTCACCTATGGCGTCGTCTACACGGTGTGGCTCAAGCGCCAAAGTGCCTGGAACATCGTGATCGGGGGCTTGGCCGGAAGCTTCGCCGTGCTCGCGGGGGCGGCGGCGGTTGATCCGACGCCGCAAGTCGTTCCCGTCTTACTTGCGCTTGTCCTGTTCCTCTGGACGCCGCCGCATTTCTGGAGTCTCGCCGCTGCCAAAGGCGACGACTATGCCAGGGCGGGGGTGCCGATGTTGCCGGTCACCGCATCGCAGCGGGTATGGACCTGGGCAATTCTTCTGCATGCGGCCGCGTTGGTTGCGATTTCGCTCGTGCCTCTCTGGTACGGCCAAGGCCTCCTCTATGGGCTCGGCGCAGGCGTAGGCGGTGCATACTTTCTCTGGAAAAGTTGGCTGCTTTATATCGCACCGTCGAAGCACACGGCGATGGACAATTTCTTTGCCTCGTTCATGCAGCTTGGGCTCCTGATCGTTGGAGTCGTGCTTGATGCTCTCGTCGGGCTTGCGTAAGGTTATGAAAGCCCTTCTCATTCTGCTTGCGGCCGCCTGGATCACGGCCGGTGCAAACGCAACTTCTGAGGGCGAGCGTGCGCCGGGCCTCGCCGACAAGCGCTTCGTTTCCACCTACCTCTATGCCGCCGTGCGGCCGGCCACCGCCACCGACGATGCCTTCGCGCTCGTCCTCCCCGAGGTCAATGCCAACACCATGGATGTATTCATCGATCGCTTCGCCGCGCGCCTCGCGCAGAACACCCACGCCATCGTGCTGCTCGATCAAGCCGGATGGCACGGCGAGAAGGCGCTCGCGGTGTCGGTGGGAGGAGCCATCCACAGCATCAAAAGCGTGCGTATTCCTCTTCCTCATGAGTTGTCTAGAACCCAAGGAGGTAGTAGAAGAATCGCGTGGTCTTGAGAGGCAAAGGGATGCCTACAGCGATCATATTGGTTTTAGTCGCGCTGGGCTCGGTATTGTTTCACATTCTGAGCCCGTGGTGGTGGACGCCGATTGCCTCAAACTGGGGTTACATCGACGACACGATCAATCTCACATTCTGGATAACCGGGGTCGTTTTCACCGCCATCATCTTGTTCATGGCCTATTGCGTATTCCGCTTCCGTCACCAGCCGGGAAGACGGGCGGTGTACGATCCGGAGAACAAAAAGCTTGAGTGGTGGCTCACCATAGTGACCGCGGTGGGCGTCGGGGCCCTGTTGGCTCCCGGTTTGTTCGTATGGACCCAATTTATCACGGTCCCGCAAGGGGCGTCCGAGGTCGAGGTCATCGGCCGGCAGTGGCAGTGGGGCTTCCGCCTTCCGGGGAAAGATGGCCGGCTCGGCACGTCCGATATCCAGTACGTCAGTTCCGACAACCCTTTGGGCTTGAATCCAAACGATCCCGACGCGCACGACGATGTCGTGATCGAAGCCGACGACTTGCACCTGCCGCTCGACAAGCCGGTCAAGCTTTTGCAGCGCTCGATCGACGTCTTGCACAGCTTCTATGTGCCGGAGTTCCGGGCCAAGATGGATCTGGTGCCAGGCATGGTCACCTACGTCTGGTTCACCCCCACCAGAACCGGGACCTTCGAGATGCTCTGCACTGAGCTATGCGGTGCTGCCCACTATAACATGCGTGCCAAGGTCGTCGTCGAGGAGCAGAGCGAATATCAGGCGTGGCTACGAAAGCAGAAGACGTTCGCACAATCGTCGGCTCGCACCAGACAAGCGAAGGAAACGCAGTAGACCTGGCTTTGAGCCACGGGGCGGCATGGGGAGAAGAGACGATCTGCACGATGAGACTCAAGGTCGTCGTGCCTCATCGGAAAGAGCGAGGGCATTCCAATGGTCGATACCACGATTGGCGCAGCCGGAACCATCCAACCCGCCGAAGTGAAAGACGTAGAACTCTATCATCCGAAGAGCTGGGTGACGAAATACGTCTTTTGCCAGGACGCCAAAGTCATCGCCATCCAGTATTCGATCACTGCGCTCTCGATTGGATTGGTGGCTCTGGTGTTGTCGTGGCTGATACGGCTGCAATTGGCCTTCCCGAGCACCTTCTCCGCCATCGGCCCCGGAGACTACCT
>DATDLC010000136.1:0-2395 GCA_036519515.1 Pseudolabrys sp.
ACCTGACCACATTGTTGCGCACCAATACTGTCGCAATGATTCGAGGGGTCAGTTGTCCGCTTGCAACCTGAAGGGCAACAAGGAGAGACCCAAACGTAAAAACTATAAAGCTAAGTGTCGCGGTAACGATGGCATTGAACACCGCCTGGGCGCCACTTGCGCCCACGTCCAGGAAAGGCCAGCCAAGCCAGCCATCCAAACGGTGTAACAGACGTGTCGCGACAAGCTCAAACGGGATTGCAATAAATGGAACAATCCAAAGTGAAGATCTGAGATAATCCTTGAAGTAGTATGACTGCTTCCAATACATGCTCAGCCCCGGCCCACGGTATAGATAGGTTCACGATTTCAGCGAGGGCTTATTCCGCGGCGGACCTCAGTTTGGATGAAGTCTCGCGCTTGATTGAAAGCAGTTCCAGCGTGTGTTGCGCAATCATCAACTCTTCGTTGGTGGGAATGACGTAGACGGCAACGCGGCTGTCCTGGCGTGAAATCAGAGATTTGCGGGCGGCGTTGGCGTCCTTATCAAACGTGACTCCTAGCCAGGCCAGCTTTTCGGCAATGCGTGCACGCATCGGCGCCGAGTTCTCGCCGATGCCGGCCGTGAAAACGAAGGCGTCGAGCCCGCCGAGGGCGGCGGCCAGCATGCCGGCAAAGAGACCAATACGATAGACGAAATAGTCCAACGCGAATGCCGCTTTTGGATCGGCGTTTTCCAGGAGTTCGCGCACATCATTGCTGATTCCGGAAAGCCCTTTCAATCCGGATTCTTTGTAGAAAAGATCCTGTACTGCTGCGGGGGTCATGCCCTTCTCGGCGATGAGATAGAGCACGACACCAGGGTCCAGCTGTCCGGGGCGCGTACCCATGGCCAGGCCGTCGAGCGCGGTGAATCCCAGCGTGCTCTCCACGCTGTGGCCATTTGCGAGCGCGCACATCGAGGCGCCGCTGCCAAGGTGCGCGACGATCACGCGGCCCTTCGCAATGTTAGGGGCGACGTGAGGCAGGCGCTGGGCGATATATTCGTAGGAAAGTCCGTGGAAGCCGTAACGCCGCACGCCTTCCTTATAGAAGCGTTCGGGCAACGCGTAATAGTCGGCCAACGCGCCATGGCCACGGTGAAATGCGGTATCGAAACAGGCGACCTGCGGCAGCTCGGGACGACGGTCAAGAAGTGTTCGTATCGGAGCAAGGTTGTTCGGTTGATGCAGCGGCGCCAGCGAGACGTAACGTTCGAGCTGCGTCGCCACCTCCGCGGTCACGCGGACGGGTCGGTCAAAGTCGGGGCCGCCGTGAACAACCCGGTGACCGACGGCGAGAAGATTGACCTTTTGCGTACTGCGCAGCCAGTCGCCCGCGACTTGAATGGCGGCCGGCAGATCCGGGATTTTGTCGGCACCATACGTCTGGTCGACCAGGGCCTTTTTATCTGCGCCCTCGGCCCTTAGGCGCGGTCGGGTGCCGACGCCATCGACCTGGCCCTTGACCAGACAGTCAAGCTCACCACCCGAGCCCTTGATTGCGAAAACCTGGAATTTCAGGCTCGACGATCCGGCATTGACGACGAGAATTGCGTCCATGGCGTCACACTGCGGCAACGGCCGCTTTGCGGCGACGGGCATCGGCATAGAGCACGGCGACAGCGCAGGAGGCCATGCGCGCGCGCACCGAATCCGCGCGCGAGGTCAGGATGACAGGCACGCGCGCGCCGAGAACAATTCCGGCGGCATCTGCGTGTGCGAGGAATATGAGATTTTTCGCGAGCATGTTGCCGGCTTCCAGGTCGGGAACGACGAGGATCTGGGCGCGGCCTGCGACCTCGGATTTGATGCCTTTGATCTTAACGGCTTCGGGATCGATGGCGTTGTCGAAGGCGAGTGGGCCGTCAAGGATACCGCCAGTAATCTGTCCGCGGTCCGCCATCTTGCATAGAGCCGCCGCGTCGATGGTCGAGGGGATTTTAGAGGTGACAGTCTCAACCGCGGAGAGAATGGCGACCCGCGGCGTTCCGAGACCCGTCTGCGTCCAGAGGTCAATCGCGTTCTGCACAATGTCGCGCTTGGCGTCGAGGTCGGGGAAGATGTTGATCGCGGCATCCGTGATGAACAGTGTTTCCGGGTATGTCGGTACATCAAGAACGAAGACATGGCTGATACGCCGTGCAGTGCGCAGTCCGGTTTTCGAGTTGGTTACCGCGCGCATCAATTCGTCTGTGTGCAGGCTGCCCTTCATCAAGACTTCGCCCATTCCCGCCTGAACGAGCTCGACGGCTTTTTCGGCCGCGGCATCGCTATGCGCCGCGTCGACAATTTCGACCCCGTCCAGATCCAGTTTGTGCGTGCGTGCGACCGCCGAAATCTTTGCTGCTGGTCCGACCAGGATGGGAACGATAAGA
>DATDLC010000137.1:0-50482 GCA_036519515.1 Pseudolabrys sp.
CTCGTTGGGGAGGGGTGTCCCACTGGCGGAGATAGGCGACTTACCGACCCACGTCAACTCGGGCGGTTTACGCAAAAAGTCTGAAGTTAAGATTGGCTAGAATCGAACGCCGATGCCGAGTTGGCCAGTGTTTACCTGGGACATCGTGCCGCCCACCGACGCAAAGGCGATATATTCCCACTCGGCACGAAGGAATACCCCGGGGGTGATCAGCCAATCCACCCCGAGGCCGGTCAAGAAACCAGCATTGAAGGCATTGTCCTTGCCGGTGCCCGCAGAGGAATTGCTGTAGTTGAAGCGGCCAATCGCCCCGCCGAGCAAGGCATAAGGCAGGAACGTGCCGATGGCATATCCGGCGCGCGCGCGGATTGGCACATAGTCAACGAGCTTGTCGACGCCGTTATCGAAATCCAGGACTGACGCATATTTTTAGCCAACATCAAAACCAACAACCAGTTGATCCCACTGAAAATTGTAACCGACGAAGCCGCCGAATACCGGGCCATTGGTGAAATCGGCAGACGACAGCTTCATATTGCTGTAGCCGCCCTCGACGCCGAGCTGCCAGCCGTCCCAGCGAGCAAAGCCCGGCGCCAACGTACCGCGGAGAGGAGGAGGCTCGACCGGCCAATCCGCCGCTCGTGCCCTATCGATGCCGGCAAACAAAGCGATTGCGGCCAGCGCGAAAGCCCCACCACGCAGATTGACCATTGATTGTCCCACTATTCAAAGGCCGCCCGTTGGACTGCGACTGGTAGGAGGATGCCAGCAAATTCTTAATCACCGCTTAACCTTGTTTATTAACCACGCTCGTTAACAAACCGGTCAGCATGCGAGAAAAGGCTGCGGCGCAAGCACATGTCGCCACACCCAAATTGCGCAGCTTAAGAATTGGTTTACGCCGGACGTCTGCGCCCGAAGGGACTTGTCAAGCTGCGACTTCGCTCAATGCTTCGACCACATCATCGACGACCGATTCGACAAGGCTTCTGTCGTCGCCCTCGCCCATCACCCTGATGACAGGCTCCGTTCCCGAAGGACGCACGATCAGGCGTCCCCCGCGGCCGAGCTTTCTCTCGGCACTCGCGATCGCCGAGCGCACTTGGGCGTCTTCGAGCGGCTTGCCCTTCTGGTAGCGAACGTTCTTGAGGACCTGGGGCAACGGCTCGAAGCGGTGGCAGAGCTCCGACACTGGCTTGTCGCCGCACTTGACCACCGCCAGCACTTGCAACGCGGCGATCAGTCCGTCGCCGGTCGTCGTGTAATCCGAGAGAATGATGTGCCCCGAAGGCTCGCCGCCGATGTTGTACCCGTGTGTCCGCATATGCTCGAGCACGTAGCGATCGCCGACCGGCGTGCGCACCAGTTCGAGGCCCAAATTGCCGAGATGACGCTCGAGTCCGAGATTGGACATCACGGTTGCGACTAGCCCTGGACGCTGAAGTCTGCCGTCTTCCTTCCAGCTTTCCGCGATGACAGCGAGCAACTGGTCGCCGTCTACCACGTGGCCACGCTCGTCCACGATCAGCACACGATCAGCGTCACCATCGAGCGCGATCCCGATATCGGCACGCATCTCTCGCACCTTGCGACAAAGCGCGGCCAGATCGGTAGAGCCGCAATCCTTGTTGATGTTGAACCCGTCGGGATCGACACCAATGGAGATGACGTCCGCGCCGAGCTCCCATAGGGTGCCGGGAGCAACCCTGTAGGCAGCACCATTTGCGCAATCGATGACCACGCGGAGACCTTCGAAAGAGACCGCTTTGGGTAAGGTCAGTTTGGCGAACTCGATATATCGGTCCTGCACGCCATCAATGCGCTTAGCGCGCCCAAGGTCATCGCTTTTGGCGAGTTGCTTGCCGAGATCGGCGTCGAGCAGCTCTTCGATCTTGCCTTCCGTCTCGTCGCTGAGCTTGTAGCCATCCGGCCCGAAGAGCTTGATTCCATTGTCATCGAAAGGATTGTGCGACGCCGAGATCATGACGCCGAGATCGGCGCGCATTGAGCGCGCGAGCATTCCAATTGCCGGCGTGGGAATTGGTCCGGTGAGCAGGACGTCCATGCCCACTGACGTGAAGCCGGCCACCAACGCCGTCTCGATCATGTATCCGGAGAGACGCGTATCCTTGCCGATCAGAACGCGATGCTTGTGATCGCCATTTTTGAAGATCAGCCCGGCTGCCTGACCGACTTTCAGCGCGAGCTCCGGCGTAATCACCCGGTTAGCCCGGCCGCGGATCCCGTCGGTGCCGAAATAACGACGCGCCATACAACCAATCCCCGACGCCTGCACTAAGGTTTGAGGCCCCTAACCGGCCGGATGCCACGATCGGCCAGCCGCTATAGCGGGCGCATAATAATGTCGGCGCGCTCAATTTGCTTCAAAAATCGTGACCGATCGTTGCTGCCCGCATTAACCCTAAAAGCAACCAAAAACCGCCTATTTCGCCGCAAGCTGCCGCTGTGCTACCCGATCTCGAAACCATTGAACGGCCAAGCCTCCATGACGCCCATTACCTGCATCGAAGATCTGCGTGGCCTCGCCCGGCGCAGAGTTCCCAAGGCTTTCTTCGATTACGTCGACAGCGGCTCCTATAACGAGGAAACGCTGCGCGCGAACCGCGCCGATCTCGAAACGATCAAGCTTCGCCAGCGCGTAATGGTCGACGTCTCGGAGCGAAGCCTGGCCACCACCATCATCGGGCAGAAAGTCAGCGCACCATTCGCCCTGGCGCCGATCGGACTGTGCGGCATGCAGCACGGCGACGGCGAGATCCTGTCCGCGCAGGCGGCGGAGGAAGCCAATGTCCCGTTCACCCTCTCGACCATGTCGATTAATTCGATCGAGCAGGTGGCAGAGGCGACCAAAAGGCCGTTCTGGTTCCAGCTTTACGTGATCCGCGACCGTGGTTTCTCGCGCGATATCCTTGCTCGCGCCAGCGCCGCCAAATGCAGCGCACTCGTGCTCACCGTCGATCTCCAGGTGCTCGGCCAACGCCACCGAGACATCCGCAATGGCATGACAGTGCCCCCAGAAATTCGCCTGAGGAACGTCATCGACATTGCCACCAAGCCCGCCTGGGCCTTCAGCATCCTCAGAAGCAAGAGCAAGAATTTCGGCAATCTCGCCGGACACGTGAAAGGCATGGAAGACGTCACTTCGCTGGCGCAGTGGACCAACGAGCAATTCGACCCCGCACTGAACTGGAAAGACGTCGAATGGATCAAGACAGTCTGGCCGGGCAAGCTCATCATCAAAGGCATTCTCGATGTTGACGATGCCAGAACCGCGGTCAAATTGGGCGCGGACGCCGTCGTCGTTTCGAACCACGGCGGGCGCCAGCTCGACGGCGCGCCGTCATCCATCTCGGCGCTTCCCGCGATTGCGCAGGCGGTCGGCTCCGATACCGAAGTGTTGTTCGACGGCGGCATCCGCACCGGTGCCGACCTGTTACGTGCGCTCGCACTTGGGGCGCGCGCCTGCATGATCGGTCGAGCGTTCGTCTACGGACTTGGCGCGCGCGGGAAGGAAGGCGTCGCCAAGGCGATCGACATCCTTCAGAAAGAGCTCAGCGTCGCGATGGCGCTTACCGGGACCACACGCGTGGCCGATATCGGCCCGCAGGTGCTGGTCGGTGGCGAGACGAAGAAGCCGGCACGCAAACGCAAGGAATGACGGCTAGTCTTCCTTCAGTCCGTAGGCCAGCGCGTTTCCCGTGGCGCCATAATATTTGAACGGCAGGAACTTGCCGGTCATGGCGATTTTGACCCGGTCGCCTTTGGGGTCGGGCTGACGATCGATTGTCATATCGAAGTCGATGGCCGACATGATGCCGTCGCCAAACTCCTCTTCGATCAACGCCTTCCAAGCCGGTCCGTTGACCATGACCAGCTCATAGAAACGGTAGATCAACGGATCCGTCGGCGGCATCGTCGTGCCGGTGCCGCGCATTGGCACCTCATTGAGCAGGGCCTGCTCGCTCTTGCTGAGGCCGAACAGTTTGGCGGCGGCGGCGGCCATCGGCTTGGTCATCTTCTGCTGGCCGAGCACGCCGCCCGTAATCATTACCGGCGACATGCCTCCGATCTGCTCGCAAATATATTTCCACGTCCACCCCTTCGCGCGCTTGATGTCGAGAAGCTTTTCGGTGAGATCAGCCCGGTTCATGACGTCTCCTCCTATACAAACAATCAGTGCGCGGCGGCCTGCTGGCCGCGCTTGGATTTTGCAGATGGGTCGTTGGCTCGGGCAATCATAGGCTCCGGCAGGCCGGGCCGCACCACCGCAACGTTTCGCGAATCATAAGTGCCGCGTGTCTCCTCGATGAACGTGCGGCTGCGGCTGACCAAAAAATCGATGATGTGATTGCGCGTTGCATAGTAGAGCGGATGCTTGTGGAATTCGTTGCGCGATCGCTCCCTCGGCAAGGGATTTTCCACAATCTCCGCCAGGACCGCGCCCGGTCCATTGGTCATCAGCACGATTTTATCGGCGAGATAAATGGCCTCGTCCACATCATGCGTGATCATGAACACGGTCTGCCCGGTTTCCTGACAGACGCGACGAACCTCGTCTTGCAAAGTCCCGCGGGTCAGCGCGTCGAGCGCGGAGAACGGCTCGTCCATCAGCATGATCTTCGGTTCGATCGAAAGAGCGCGGGCAATGCCGACACGCTGTTTCATGCCACCGGAAAGCTCGGCTGGTCGCTTATGCTCCGCTCCTTTGAGACCGACGAGCTCGATAAATTTCTGCGCGTGCGACGCTACCTGCGCCGCGGACCAGTTGCGCCATTTCGATGATACCGCATAGCCGACATTACCGATGACCGTGCGCCATGGCAGAAGCGCGTGGCTCTGAAAGATCACCGCGCGGTCGAGACTGGGGCCTTCGATCGCCTGCCCGTCCACGATCACCGCACCACTGGAAGGCGCATCCAGCCCGGCAAGAATGTTCAAGACCGTCGTCTTGCCGCAACCGGAATGGCCGATCATGCATAAGAATTCGCCGCGCAGCATCGAAAGCCACAGATCTTCGAAGACCGTTGTTGTACCGGCACCCGGCGCGGGAAAGCGTCGTCCAATGCCTTCTATGGAGATGAAGCGATCCGACATGGATTACTCGGGAAACGTGACGAGACGCGTGAGCCGCGCAAGAATTAAGTCGAGTAACATGCCGATGAGACCAATCATCAGGATTGCCGTAATCACGTTGGTGATCGACAGATTGTTCCATTCATTCCAGACGAAGTAGCCGATGCCCGTGCCTCCGACCAGCATTTCGGCGGCGACAATGACCAGCCAGGCGATCCCGATGGAGATGCGCATGCCTGTCAGGATTGTCGGCGCCGCCGCCGGCAGAATGATCGTGAACGCACGACGGAAGGTGCCGACTTCGAGTGTCTTTGCGACGTTCAACCATTCGCGCCGCACTGAAGCCACACCAAACGCAGTATTGATCATCGTCGGCCACAACGAACAGATGAAGATTACGAAAATGGCCGACAGGCTCGAGTCCTTGATCGTGTAGAGCGCCAACGGCATCCAGGCGAGGGGCGAAATGGGTTTGAGCACCTGAATGAAGGGGTCGAGGGCTTTGCTCATCAAAGGTGACATGCCGATCAGGAAACCGACCGGTATCGCCACCGCCATTGCAAGCAGATATCCGGTGAGGACGCGCGCGATCGAAAAGGCAAGCTGAATGCCGACGCCTTTGTCGTTGGGGCCGTTGTCATAGAAAGGCCGGCGCAGATGCTCCCAAAGCTTCGCCCCAACGTCGATCGGTCCCGGCATCGCCGATTTGCCCTGGGTCGCGGTGGCGCCCATCAGCTTGGCGTATTCCGGATCCATGTGTTGCGTCGTCCCCGAACCGCGCGTGGCCAAATGCCACGCCAGCAGGAAACTGAACAACAACGCGAATGAAACGACGGCCGCGCGCCCGGTCAGCGTTGCCGTCCTCATTCAAACAACCTTCCTGATCTTGAAACTCTTGAGATATTCCTCCGGTTTGGCCGGATCGAATGTCTTGCCCATGACGGCGAAAGTCTTCGAGGTCGTCGCCGGCGGGGTCAGACCCACATCTTTCATGAGTCTCGCGGTGTCGGTCGCAAGGAAAACCTCCTGCGCAACTTGGGCGTAGTCGACATCGCCCTTGATCTGCCCCCAGCGTTTCATTTGCGTCATGATCCAGACGGCAAAGGACCGCCAGGGAAACGGATCGAAATCGATGCGGTCGGGTACGTTCTTCACATTGCCGAGGCCGTCGGCGTAGGTGCCCGTCAGGACCTGTTCGACCACCGTGACCGGCTGGTTGAGATAGTTGGCCGGGGCGATCGCTTCCGCGATTTGTTTGCGATTTTCAGGCTTATGGGCAAATGCGGTCGCATCGATGATTGCCTTGAGCAGCGCGGCATACGTGTTCGGACTCTCCGTGACGAATTCCTTTGACGCCGCGAGGGCGCAACACGGATGGCGGTCCCAGATCTCCTTCGACAGCGTGTGGATGAAACCGACTCCATCGTAGACTGCGCGTTGATTGACAGGATCGGGCGCGAGGAGGCCGTCGATATTGTCGGCACGGAGATTGGCGACCATTTCCGGCGGCGGCACCGCGCGAATCTGGATGTCCTGATCGGGATCGATGCCGTGCTCGGCGACATAGTAGCGCAGCAGATAGTTATGCATGGAGTAGTCGAAAGGCACGGCGAACTTCATGCCCTTCCAGTCTTTCGGATCGCGCTTATCCTTGTGCCTGATCGCGAGCGTGATCGCCTGACCGTTGATGTTCTCCACCGCCGGCATTGTGTAGGGGATCGACTTCGAGCCGACGCCCATTGTGATGGCGAGCGGCATTGGCGAAAGCATGTGCGCGGCGTCATATTCCTTGTTGATCGTCTTGTCGCGGATAACCGCCCAGCCGGCGGTTTTGATGACTTCGACATTCAGGCCCTGCTTTTCATAAAAGCCCATGGGCTTCGCCATGATGATCGGCGTAGCGCAGGTGATTGGGATAAAGCCGACCTTGAGATCCTTCTTCTCGATCGGGCCTGCAGCCGCGAAAACTTCGGTTGCGGTTGTGAGTGGAAAGAACTGCGACAGCGCGGCGAGCGCGGTCGACGCGCCAAGCGATTGCAGGAAGGCGCGGCGACCCTTGTCTGCCGGAAACATGGCGCGCATCACCGCAGAGGCAACGACATGCTGATAGCGTTTGTCCTCACTGTCGACGGCCGCGCACTGCAATTGCCTCGCGGCGTCGCGTTCATGCTCGGCCTGGCTGACATGGCGGCCGCACGAGCAGCCGTTGCTGTTCAAATTGCGTGTGTCATCGAATGGATTATCGAATGTAGACATGAGTACGCATCCCCTGCTCTGGGCCGGACTCGAGGCCGGCGATTTACCGCCGGATTTGCAATCGACGTGCCAAAACCGTTGCCGAATTGAGCGGCAATTTATGAGCCCGATACGGCACTGATTCCGTGCCATGGCCGATTGAGAGCGCGAACTTGCCTTATTCTTGGGCAAAAGCACCAAACTTCGGCAGCTTGTGCCAGTTTCCGGGCCGCGGAAATATTGGATGGGAAATCAGAATGAGGTACACGCCGTGCGCACCGAAACAATTGAGTTCGCCAACGCCAAGGGCGAGAAGCTTGCGGCTTTGATCGATCTTCCGCTCGGCAGACCCACAGCATTCGCACTGTTCGCGCATTGCTTCACCTGCGGCAAGGACAATCTTGCGGCCAAGCGGATTTCCGAACGGCTGGCCAATTGCGGCATAGGTATCTTGCGCTTCGATTTCACCGGCCTCGGCATGAGCGAGGGCGAGTTCGCCAATACACATTTCTCTTCTAACGTCGACGATCTCGTGGCTGCCGCCGATCACATGCGAAAAAGCAACGGAGCGCCGGCAATCCTGATCGGTCACAGCCTGGGCGGTGCGGCCGTGCTAGCCGCAGCACACCGCATTCCCGAGGCCCGCGCCGTGGTTACAATTGGAGCGCCCTATGATCCGGCGCACATCGTCGGCCTGTTCAAAGACCATGTCGAAAAAATACGAGAACAAGGTGAAGTCGAGGTGCAGCTGGCCGGGCGACCTTTCCGTATCAAGCGCGAGTTTCTCGATGATGTTGCCGAGAAGAAACTTCAGGAATGCCTGACAAACCTGCGCAAGGCGCTGCTGGTGTTTCATTCGCCCACCGACAATATTGTCGGCATCGAAAATGCCTCACGAATTTTTACCACCGCAAAGCACCCCAAGAGTTTCGTTTCACTTGCCAATGCCGATCACCTGCTGAGTAAGGCGAGCGATGCCGTCTACGCAGCCAATGTAATCGCCGCATGGGCCGATCGCTATCTCGACAGTTCTGTCGAACGAAGCGACGCGCAATTGGAAACCGGCACCGTTCTTGTGCGCGAGACCGGCGCCGGAAAATTTCAGCAGGACGTATTGAGCGGACCGCACCGTTTTCTTGCTGACGAACCGGTCAAGGTGGGTGGTTTCGATTCCGGTCCAGGCCCCTACGATCTTTTGCTCGCTGCCCTCGGCGCCTGCACATCGATGACGCTGCGGCTCTATGCCGACAACAAAAAGTTGCCGCTTGAGCGGGTGTCGGTCCGGCTGACCCACAACAAGATCCATGCCGAGGATTGTCTCAACTGTGAGACCAAGGAAGGCAAGATCGACCGCATCGACCGCAATATCACTTTGGAGGGCCAGCTCGATGCCGAGCAACGCAAACGGCTTCTGGAAATCGCTGACAAGTGTCCGGTGCACCGCACGCTTGAATCAGAGATAGAGATTCGCACTTTCGAAACGCCAATTTAGCGTTTTTTATTTCTCATTCGTTTTCTTTTTGCATTGCCAATCGAAAGGCGCGCAGGTCATTTTCGGGTGGCTGGTTTTATTTTTTTGCAGCAGGTATATCTAGGCGTCATGCAGGAAGCGGCGCATGCACTAACGCAGCAGTTTCTCGACTGGATCGCCGAAACGCCTCGCAGTTATGCGGATGCTGAGGCTTGGCGGCGGAGCTGTCCGCATCTGTCGGTCTGGGAAGATGCCATCGCCAACGGGCTGATCCGTTTTGAAAATGGCAGCAGCATGAAGAACTCCCGGATTGTGTTGACAGCCCGAGGTCGGTCCTTTCTCAAGAGAAATTGATCGCATTCGGGCCGGGACCGAGGAAATTAGGGCTGCGCGGAGGGGTTTGGCACATGAATTGTATGTGCAGGACTCTCCATGAATCAGCCCGCCGATCCCCGACTCGTCTGGATGGCCACCGTGCTGGCTGCGGCGGTCTTCATCCTCTACGTCACCCATATCTAGGCTTAGTGTTTTTTCGTCGCGCATGACCCCATTCCCTTGCGGCTTGACGAGGTTTGCTGACTTGGTACGCTAGAACAAACCATGAACATTGGAAGCCACGCGGTCCAGCTTCTGGACCGAATAACTTCATATCTTCAAAGATTTATAGATGAACGAGCAACTTTGCCAACGCCTTCTGACCTTGCAAAAAGTCCCTGGGATGGTGGACCGCCCCTGCTCCCTGCCTCTCGGCATTCCCGCCATCGACAAGGTGCTTGGTGGCGGACTGATGCGCGGCGCGCTGCACGAAATCGCGGCAGCCGGCGAAGCCCACCTCCCCGCGGCGTCCGGATTTGCTTTGGGGCTGGCTGCTTCCACTCCCTCGCTTCGCCTGTTCTGGATCACAGAAGACATGGGGCTCGCCGAAAGCGGCACACCGCATGGTGCCGGCATCGATGCCTTCGGCTTCGCGCCCGAACGACTGGTGACGGTTTCAACCGCGCATCGTCGCGACCTGCTGTGGGCGATGGAAGAGGCCCTGCGTTCCCGCGCCGTCGGTGCGGTGATCGGAGAAATGCGTGACGGCGGGATCGGCACGGTGGCGGTGCGACGGCTTTCGCTCGCGGCAGCAGAGAGCGGCACCTTGGCACTCCTGTTGCGCGCAGCGTCGCCGAGCGATGCATCCACTGCCGCCACCCGCTGGATTGTCGGAGCCGCCCCCTCCTCCGTCATTCCGGAACGCGAAATAAGATCCCGCTTTACCGCCCAACTTGTCCGCAACCGATATGGCCCGGCCGGGTCATGGGTTCTTGAATGGAGTGATAGCGATGAGCGATTCATCCTCGCAGCGCATGCTCAGCCTGTGGCTGCGCCGGCTTTCGACCGATCGCATCACCAGGTCGCTTAAACCATCTGCACCACTTGTCGTCACCGGCAGACGCGGCAATGCCGAAATTCTTATCGCCGTCGATGACGCAGCCGAACGACTTGGCTTGTCGCCGGGCCTCGCATTGGCACAAGCCCGCGCGATGCACCCCCGCATCGATACGGTGCCCGAAGACGCCGAAGCCGATGCCACCCTGCTTGAGTCCATTGCCGACTGGTGCCTGCGTTACACGCCGTTAGTGGCATGCGATGCACCCGATGGCTTGCTACTCGACATCAGTGGCTGCGCGCATCTTTACGGTGGTGAGTGCGAACTCGTGGCCGATCTCAGCGGTCGGCTGGAAAATGCCGGCTTCGGCTATTCTCTTGCCGTCGCCGGCACTATTGGCGCTGCGTGGGCTGCCGCGCATTATGGCGAACCGGCAAGCCACGCCTGCGGCGAGGAACGCGCAATTCTCGCATCATTGCCTCTGTCCGCGTTGCGTCTGCCGACGACGACAGTCGCGGGTCTCGCCCGCGTCGGACTGAAACATATCGGCGATATCATCGATCTGCCGCGCGCCCCGTTGACTGCTCGTTTCGGATCCGAAGTGCTGCGCCAACTCGACCGTGCTCTGGGCCGTGAGCACGAACCGCTGACCCCGCGGCTGCCGGTGGCACCTTACGAAGCCGAACAGCGTTTTGCCGAGCCGATCGCACGCGAGGAGGACGTCCTTGCAATTACCGGACGGTTGGCGCGGCGGCTGCAATTCGCGCTGGAACGGCGAGGCGATGGCGCCCGCCGCATCGAACTGGCCCTGTTTCGCACTGACGGCGTGGTACGCCGCATCGCTGCCGGTACTTCCCGGCCATTGCGCGATCCGGATGATATCCGCGAACTGTTTGTGGAGCGGCTCGCCGCGCTCGCGGACGCATTCGATCCCGGCTTCGGCTTCGACATGGCAAGGCTGTCGGTCGTTGTCGCCGAACCACGCCCACCTGAACAGATCGGCATAGGTGGTGGTGAGGATGCATCCGGGCTTTGTCGCCTCGTCGATCGTCTGAGCGCCCGTTTGGGAGCACGCCGCGTGCGCCGACTGGTTGCTCAGGACAGCCATATTCCTGAACTGGCCGAGGCCGTTCTTCCTGCGCAGGTCGTCAACGGTGATGCGGGCTGGAACGGGTTTCGACAATATCGCGAGGAAACGAGGCTCCCGACGCGCCCGCTCCGGCTACTGGCGCGGCCGGAGCCAATCGAGGCTGTAGCGGAAGTCCCGGACGGCCCGCCGCTGCGTTTCCGATGGCGGCGGGCCTTGCATGAGGTGATCGCGGCCGAAGGCCCCGAGCGCATCGAGGGTGCCTGGTGGAGCGAGCACGGGGGGCCTGCGCGCGATTATTTCCGGGTGGAAGACAAGAGCGGCCTGCGCTTCTGGCTGTTCCGTTCCGGGCTCTACCGTGATCTTGCACAAGGCGCTGGCGCACCAACCTGGTTTCTGCACGGGACATTCGCATGAGAGGTCACTTCGTCTCTTAGAAAGTCTGCGTTCGTATGCGTTATCTCGAATTCGCCGTTGCCTCGAATTTCTCCTTCCTCCGCGGAGCTTCGCATCCCGAAGAACTGATGGTGCAGGCCACGCATGCCGGTCTCGCCGGACTCGGGCTATGCGATCGCAATTCTGTTGCCGGCGTGGTGCGCGCACATCTGGCAAAGCGCGAGCAGAACCTGCCACTGCGCTATCATCCCGGCGCACGGCTCGTGTTTGCCGACGGCACGCCCGACATCCTCGCCTATCCACGCAATCGCGCCGGGTGGGGAAGACTCACCCGCCTGCTCACTCTCGGTAATCTGCGCGCCGAAAAAGGCGCCTGCACTCTTTATATCGATGACCTGCTGGCGCATGCCTTCGGGCTTGAGCTGATCGTGATGTCGGCAAACGCTCAACTCCTCGCGCGCCTGCGTGAAACCATGCCACATCGCGTCCGTCTTGCTGCCTCCATGCTTTATCGGGGCCGCGACGGCGCGCGGCTTGTGCGGTTGAAAGACCATGCGCGCAACGCCGGCGTACCACTGATCGCAGTCAATGATGTGCTCTATCATCACCCCGACCGGCGGCCGCTCGCCGACATACTCACCTGCATTCGCGAGAAGACCACCATAGATCGTGCGGGACGCAAGCTCGCTGTAAATGCCGAGCGACATCTGAAACCACCGGAAGAAATGATGCGGCTGTTTCGCAATGCGCCGGAAGCAGTTGAAGAAACACTGGCGCTCAGCGATGAACTTTCCTTCTCTCTTGACGAGCTGCGTTACGAATATCCCGATGAACAAGTGAATGGTTTCGACAATGCCCAGGATGCATTGGCGCACTTAACCTATGAGGGCGCCACCCGCCGCTATCCGCAGGGCATTCCCGCCAAGGTACGCGCCAATCTCGAACACGAACTCAAGTTGATCGCGCAACTGCAATATGCGCCTTATTTCCTGACCGTCCACGACATCGTCAACTTTGCCCGCTCAAAAAATATCCTCTGTCAGGGCCGCGGCTCGGCCGCCAATTCCGCCGTCTGTTATTGTCTTGGCGTGACCGAGGTCGATCCCGAACGGGCGGACCTCCTGTTCGAACGCTTCATCTCACCCGAGCGGCGCGAACCACCCGACATCGATGTCGATTTCGAGCACGAGCGACGCGAAGAGGTCATTCAATACATCTATGGCAAATACGGGCGCGAACGCGCCGGCATCGCCGCTACCGTGATTTCCTATCGCTGCCGTTCGGCAATCCGCGAGGTCGGCAAGGCCTTCGGTCTTTCCGAGGACACTATCGGCGCACTGTCGTCCTCGATCTGGGGAGGCGGCGGTGGTTCAGTGTCGAAAGATGCGGTCAGCCGCACCGGCCTCGATCCGCAAAGCCGGCGCATGCGTCAGATCCTTGCGCTCGCGCAAGAGATCAATGGCTTCCCGCGCCATCTCTCCCAACATGTCGGTGGCTTTGTCATTACCCGCAGCCGGCTCGACGAAGTCACGCCGATCGGCAAGGCGGCGATGGATGACCGTACCTTCGTCGAATGGGACAAGGATGATCTTGACGCTCTAGGCATTCTGAAGATCGATGTGCTCGGCCTCGGCATGCTGTCTTGCTTGCGCAAGGCGCTTGATCTGGTGGATGAGCACTATGGCGAACGATATACGCTTGCCACCATCCCACCCGAGGACCCCGCCATTTACCGCATGCTGTGCCGGGCGGATTCGCTCGGCGTGTTCCAGGTGGAAAGCCGCGCGCAGATGACCATGTTGCCGCGGCTCGCGCCGAGGAATTTCTATGACCTCGTGATCGAGGTGGCGATCGTGCGGCCCGGCCCGATCCAGGGCGACATGGTGCATCCTTATTTACGCCGGCGGCGCGGGCAGGAGCCGATCTCCTATCCGTCAAAGGAATTGGAAGCTGTTCTATCGAAGACCCTGGGTGTGCCGCTGTTTCAGGAGCAGGCGATGAAGATTGCCATTGTCGCCGCCGGCTTCACGCCATCGGAGGCCGACCGGCTGCGCCGCGCCATGGCGACCTTCAAGCGTGTCGGCACCATCGGCACTTTCCAGCGCAAGATGATCGACGGAATGCTTGCCAATGGCTACGAGCGCGAATTCGCGGAGCGCTGCTTCCAGCAGATCGAAGGTTTCGGCGAATACGGCTTTCCGGAAAGCCATGCGGCAAGCTTCGCGCTCCTGGTTTATGCTTCGGCTTGGCTGAAATGCCGCTATCCGGACACCTTTGCCGCCGCACTGCTGAACGCGCAGCCGATGGGTTTTTACGCCCCGGCACAGATCGTGCGCGATGCGCGGGAACACGGCGTCGAAGTGCGACCGCCCGACGTCAATCATTCGTCCTGGGATTCGACGCTCGAACCGGGCCCGCGTGCAACCGAACGTCTGCATGAGCTGCATCGCGAAATGCGGGATGATATCCGAACGACGCACGCAGTGCGTCTCGGCCTGCGCGAGATCAAAGGGCTGAGTGAGGAAGATGGGAAATTGATCGTTGAACGGCGGATTCGATCATTCCAGCCGGACGATTCAAAAATTTCTATCGCATACGACTCCATGCGCGATGTCTGGTTGCGCACCGGGCTTTCTCCGCGTGTCCTGGAAAGGTTGGCCGACGCCGATGCCTTTGGTTCGCTCGGTCTCGCCCGCCGCCAAGCGCTGTGGGCTGCCAAGGCACTCGGCCGGGTCGGAGACCGCGACGACGATCTGCCACTGTTCACCAGCCGCGGAGACGCACAGGCACGCATTGTCTCGCGAGAGCCCGATGTAAGTCTGCCACCGATGCCGATCGGGGAAGAAGTCATCAACGATTACCGTTTCCTCCATTTGTCGCTACGCGCGCACCCGGCGCAATTCCTGCGGCCCGACCTGGATGCCCGTGGCATCAAACAAAATGACACCTTACGTCGCACACCTTCAGGCATGCGTGTACGTATTTCGGGGCTTGTCACCTGCCGGCAAAGGCCCGGCTCGGCCAATGGCGTCGTATTCATGACGATCGAAGACGAGACAGCCGTCGCCAACGTGATCGTATGGCCGAAAGTGTTCGAGCGCCTGCGGCGGATCGTCCTGAGCGCACGCTACGTGGCGGTTATCGGTCCTGTGCAGGAAGAAAGCGGCGTCATCCACGTCGTCGCCGACCAGCTGGAGGACCTCACACATTTTCTGGCACGGTTGGCGGAACACGGTGCAGACATTGACGGCCTGGCTCGCTGCGACGAAGTACGCCGCCCCATCGAAGAGCAGCGCGAAGCACGAGTTGCCGGTGGCCGCCACAACCGTCTCGTCCGGCTCATGCAGGAAATGCCGGAGCTTGCAGGGGATCTCGGTGTATCTGCGCGCGGCTCGGCGCATGCGCCCGCGCGCCGCGCGAAACGATCCCGGTCGCTGATTCACATAGGCGGTGCGACGCCGCGCCCAACATTGATGCGAGCCGTCATCAGGCTGCCATCAGCCTGCCGGGTCGCCGCCGGAATATAGATGCTGGCGCCCGGTTTCAGTTCTTCTCTGCTGCCGGGCATATAGCTCACGATCACGGTCTGAGGCGTGACATCGATTTTCTTGGAGCCATCCTTGTAGTTGAGTGTCAGGGTGGTGCCTTCCTCGTTTGCAACAGTCCCGGTCGTTGTACTTTTCCCCATATGGTCGACCGTGCCATTCGTCATCGTGCTTTGTGGCTTGTAGTCGTAAGGTCTGTCGCCTTCGCCGGTCCCGCGCATTTCTTCCGGAAAAATGTGAACCTCGACGGCCTTCCAAGTGCCGTCCGGCTGCGGCACCGCCGTCGATCCGACGAAAGAATTCGGCTTGATGTCCGCGAGTGACGCCTTCACCAGGGCGACAACCTTGCCATTGTCGGCCAACTTTATTTTCAGCGTATCCCCTTCACGCGATTTTACAGTCATCATGCCGCCGTCGCTCTGCTCGATCGTGCCGCGCACGCGTAACGGCTTGTCCTGCGCAAAAACCGCAGCAGAAACCAATAGAAGAGCGCATGTAGCACCAATCATCGTTGCTTTCACGTGGACACCTCCCTTAACGACTGCGCCGCCCAAGCGGCGGCTGAACAGTGAGAAACGATATCGAGCTGCCTTACATCGCGGGCGTCAGGCTGCGACCGACATAGAGAGTCTTGGCAAGGACCGAGCCGTCCGGTTGCTTGTCGGACGCCATGATGATGATTTGAGCGCCCGGCTTGAGTTCATCCTTATTGCCCGGTGCGACCGCTGTGATCGATGTCGTCGGCGTGACGATAATTTTCTTTTCGCCTTCCTTGAATTTCACCATGACGGCCTGGCCGTCCTTGTCAGTCACGCTGCTTTCCACATAGGCGTTCGTCATCGTGCTTCCGGGCTTTGCATCCCAATTGAAGTGCCGATCGGCGACGACGCCGCGCTGCGCGGGCAAGAAGATGTGAACTGAAAATGCCTCGATGCTGCCGTCGGGCCGCGGCATGCCGGCCACGCCGATGAAACTGTCGTTCTTGATGTCGGCGAGCGAAGCCTTGACCAACGCGGCCACCCGCGCATCGTCGGCAACCTTGACGTCGAGCATGGAACCATCGCGCGTCTTCAACGAGAGCGTGCTGCCGTCGGCCTTTTCGATCTGCCCACGGATGCGAGCCGGCTGTTGCGCAACGACGGCAGTCGTAAAGAGCACGGCAATTGCAGCGGCACTGAGCGCCCGCCACGTCATATTCGGATTGTACATTATAATCTCCTCCCGCTTCCCGGTTCCCGGTTCCGGCACAAAGGCCGGCTCAATCAGGCGGATAACCCCGGCACACTGGTCTTATTCCGTGCGTCGGCACACTCACGTTTTCTTGAGGAGATCGGCCTCGACGAGCGCGCGCAGTTCCGGGGTCACCACGGGCTTAATCCCGAACCACAGCTCAAAACCGCGGACCGCCTGGTGCAACAGCATGCCAAGTCCATCGGCGGTACGTAGCCCGCGCGCGCGTGCCGATGCCAACAATCCCGTCACCAGCGGCACATAGACGATATCCGCCACGACCAACGACGCCGGACAGCGCAAGTTGAGCTCGAGCGGCGGCTGACCAACCATGCCTAACGTCGTCGTATTGACCAAGAGGCCAGCGCCTCCGAGCAGCCCTGTCGTCTCGTCCCAGCCGGCGACCTGCACAGCCGAGCCAAACTTCTTTCGTAGAGCCTGCGCCTTTTCCTTCGTTCGGTTGATAACGTAGACACGTCCGACCTCGCGGGTGATCAGCGCGTAGACAACCGCCCGCGCCCCGCCACCTGCCCCTAGCACCACTGCGGTCGAGAGGCCGCGATCCCAGCCAGGGGTAACGGCGTCGAGGTTGGCGAGAAAGCCTTCGACATCGGTATTGGTCGAGCGAAGCCTACCGTCCTTGTACCAAAGCGTGTTGGCAGCACCAACGGCGCGCGCCCTCTCGTCGGGCTCGGATAATTTCAACGCCGGCTCCTTGTGCGGCACCGTAATATTGGCACCGATGTACCCGTGTTCGTGCAGGTGAGTAATAAACTCCGCGAACTTCTCGGGCGGCACGGCCTCACGCCGATATTCGGCGTCGAGTTTGTGCTGCTTGATCCAGTAGTTGTGGATTAACGGGGAGCGTGAATGGCCGGCGGGCCAGGCGATGACGCAAACTGCTTTCTGATCTTTACCCATTACTCGACTACGTTATGTTGCGGCGTCCGGTGCATGTAGTCCGGACCGTGGGACCCGTCAACGCTTGTCGGTTTGTCCGTTTCCGCGACATTTCCTCTTGGATTTTTGCCTCTCGGAACGATCATGAAGGCTGTTTTCCTGGACTGCAACGATCAGTTGGCCCCCGTGTGGGCCAGAGTTGTTCGCCCCGACGATCCTCCGATCGATGTCAACCGCAAGGCATTCGCACGCGACGAGCTGCCAAAAATTATCGGCGGCTACGACATCGCAATCGATGACCACTCCTACATGCCGACTCCGCTCGTGGCGCAATGTCCCGAGCTCAGGCACATCGTCTTTCTCGGCACCGGGCCTGCGAGCTACATGAACGTCGGCGAACTGAATGAGCGTGGAATCAAGGTCCACATCATCAAGGGTTACGGAGACACCGCAGTCGCCGAACACACTATTGCGCTGCTGTGGGCTTGTGCACGCGATCTCGCGCGCATGGATCGTGAAGTGCGCGGCGGGGTCTGGACACCGCACGAAGGTGTGCAGCTCCTTGGCAAGACCTTGGGGGTGATCGGGATCGGCGGCATCGGCCGCGAAGTGGCGCGCATCGGCAAGGGCATGGGAATGAACGTCATCGGCTGGAATCGCACCCGCCATGCCGAGATTGACGTACCTCTGGTGGACATCGACGCTCTGCTCGCACGCGCCGATGTCGTATCGATGAATTTGACTCTTGGCGACGAAACGCGCGGCTTGCTTTCCGCCGAGCGCATCGCACGGATGAAGAAGGGCGTCATTTATGTCAACACCGCGCGCGGCGCGCTCGCCGACGAGGCCGCACTGATTGCCGCGCTGAAAAGCGGTCATATCCGGCACGCAGGCCTTGATGTCTTTCACAACGAGCCGCTCCCGGCGGATCATCCGCTCGCGAAGCTGGAGAATGTGACGCTGTCGGCGCACGCCGCGTTTCGGACGCCGGAAGCCTCCGAAACGCTGCTGCGTCGCGCGATCGATATCGTTAAGCGGATTACGGCGCGAATTTAGCGGCATGCGGCATATCGCGAGCGCAAGCCTGCATTGACCTGCCCGCGTTCCCGGTCACAATAAGAAAAAAAGACGGCGCGTGGCCCCGAAAAGCGGGACCCGGTCAAAAGCACGTGCCAGCACGGGGAGGACAAGTGAAACCGGCGCCATTTGCCTACAAGAAAGTGCGGACGCTAAAGGAAGCGGTAACGCTTCTTGCCAAGCATAAAGATAATGCGCGTTTGCTGGCAGGCGGACAAAGCCTGATTGCGACCCTCAACATGCGCCTTTCGGCACCGGCCTTGCTGATCGACATCAATGACCTCAAGGGACTCGACGGCATCGTCAAGAAAGGCAAATTCGTCGAGGTCGGCGCGCTCGCGCGTCATGCCCAGGTTGAGAGGTCGGATGTCATTTCCCGATACGCGCCGCTAATCGCGCTCGCGATGCCGCATATCGGGCATCCTGCCATCCGAAACAGGGGCAGCTTTGGCGGCTCCATTGCATTTGCCGACCCGGCAGCGGAATTGCCGGCCTGCTTGCTGGCGCTTGGTGGCGAGGTCGAGATCGCCAGCACGAAGGGCAAGCGCAAGGTGAAAGCCGACGCGTTCTTCAAGGGCCTGTTCGAGACTGCGGTGCGGCCCCATGAGATCGTAACGGCTATCCGTATCCCTGTTGCCGATAAATATACGCGCGTCGGCTTTGCTGAACTGGCGCGTCGGCACGGCGACTATGCGATTGTCGGTTTGGCCGCCAGCGCGCGTGCCAACGGCAAGGGACTAGCCGACGTGCGGCTCGCCTATTTCGGCGTCGGCGATACACCGATCCGCGTGAAAAAAGCCGAGGCCGAATTGACGGCCGGCAATATCGATGCGGCTGTCAGCGCCCTTGACCTTGAACCGCACGATGATGTGCAGGCGACAGCAAAAGTGAAGAAACATCTCGCCGGCGTGTTGCTTCGCCGCGTGGCGACGCAGCTGCTGGAGGCGCGGCCATGAACGATCGCACTCTCGATATTTCGCTGACTGTCAATGGCGCGCGCGTGCAGGAGTGCGTCGAGGCGAGGAAGACTTTGGTCGACTTCCTGCGCGAAGACCTCGCCCTCACCGGAAGTCACGTAGGATGTGAGCACGGCGTCTGCGGAGCCTGCACCGTTCGCGTGAACGGTGAGATTGTGCGCGGCTGCCTGATGCTGGCGGTGCAATGCGACGGCGCCGAGGTGGAGACTATCGAGGGTTTGTCGGATTCGGGCGGAGTTTCCGACCTACAGGCGGCTTTCGAGCAGCGCAATGCCCTGCAATGTGGCTATTGCACACCAGGAATGATCGCCGCTGCCCAGGATCTGCTCAAGCGTGCGAAAAAGCTCCCGAGCCGTGATGAAATTCGCGAACATTTGTCCGGCAACTACTGCCGTTGCACCGGCTACCACGCGATCGTCGATGCTGTGGAAGCAGTTGCGCAGGCACGCGCGGGAGCCAAAAAATGAAAATTACCGATGACTCCCCGCCTGTACTGACGGCGCTCGACCGGCCGAATTCCTATATCGGCCGCTCGGTGCCGCGGCCGAATTTGCAGCGACTGACGCAAGGACGCGGGCAATACATCAGCGACGTTGTTTTGCCGCGCATGGCGCACGTCGCTTTTGTGCGTTCACCGCATGCCCACGCGCGCATCGTAAAAATCGGCGCCGAGGCCGCGAAAAAGGCTCCCGGCGTCATTGCCGTGGTTATCGGTGCGGAGCTCGTCAAGGTCATGACCCCCTGGGTGGGTGTCCTCACGCATCTCAAGGGTTTGAAGTCGGCGCCGCAGGCTCCGCTCGCAGTCGAACGCGCCTGCTGGCAAGGCGAAGCGGTCTGCGCCGTGGTCGCCCGCACGCGCGCCGAGGCCGAGGATGCCTGCGAACTGGTCGAGGTCCGTTACGAGGAGTTGCCGGCAGCCACCGACCCCGAGATAGCTCTCGATGCTAAAACGCCGGTGATCCATGCCTCGCTTGGCGACAATCTCTGCTTTGAAAGAAAAGTCGACGTCGGGGCCGTCGACAAAGCCTTCGCCGAATCCGATGCGGTGGTGGAGACGACTTTCCGTTTCGGTCGCCATACCGGCGTCACCACCGAACCGAGGGCGGTCGTCGCCGACTGGAACGAAGGCGAGCAGCGCATGACCGTCTATCACGGCACCCAGGCGCCGCACATGATGCAGAATCTGTTCGCCAAACATCTTGGCATTGCCGAGCATCAGGTGCGCGTCCTGACCAAGGACGTGGGCGGTTCGTTCGGCATTAAGGTGCACACCTATGCCGACGAGATGGCGACGGTCGCGCTATCCAAGCTTCTCAAACGACCGGTGAAGTTCGTTGCCGACCGCATCGAAAGCTTCGTCACTGACATTCATGCCCGCGATCATCGCATCAAGGCGAAAATCGGCGTCAGCAAGAACGGTACGATCACGGCTTTCGAGATCGACGATTTGACCGGGATCGGCCCCTACTCCGTCTATCCGCGCACCAGTGGCATCGAGGCCAACCAGGTCGTCAATCTTACCGGCGGCCCGTATAAATGCCCAAACTATCGCGCGCAGGCGCGCGTCGTGTTTCAGAACAAGAACGTCATGTGCCAGTACCGCGCGGTCGGTCACCCGATCGCGGTCGCGGTCACCGAAGGCCTGGTCGAGCTCGCCGCAGCCAAGATCGGCATGGACCCGCTCGAGCTGCGCCGCCGCAATCTCATCCCCGACGATGCCTATCCAACACAGTCGGCTTCGGGTCTGAAGTTCGAGCTGCTGTCGCACCACGAAGCCCTTGCGCATCTTGATTCGATGATGAACTACGCCGGGCTGCGCGCCGAACAAAAGAAATTGCGCCAGAGCGGCATCTATCGTGGGATAGGATTCGCAAGCTTCATCGAAGTTACAAATCCCTCAGCCGCATTTTACGGTGTCGGAGGCGCGCGCATCACATCGATGGACGGGGCCACGGTTAAACTCGATGCCCAAGGCGCGATCATTGTACACACCGGCGTCACCGAACAGGGTCAGGGTGCCGAAGCCGTGGTGGCTCAATGTGTCGCCTCATCGTTCGGCGTGCCCATCGAAAAAGTACGCGTCATCACCGGCGATACCGACAATACGCCCTATGGCGGCGGTACCTGGGCTTCGCGTGCCGCCGGCATCGGTGGCGAGGCGGCATGGCAGGCCGGCAAGGCACTGCGCGCCAACGTGCTCGCCGTGGCAGCGAGCATCCTGCAAGCCAAACCGGATGATCTCGATATTCGCAACGGAATTGTGGTGGACAAGGATAAGGGCACCGAACGCCTGCCGCTCGACGAATTGGCGCGGGTCGCCTATCTCCGGCCCGACACGCTGCCACCCGGTTTCCAGGCCGAACTCATGGCGACACGCCATTATGTTCCACGCGTCTGGCCATTCGCATTCACCAATGGCATCCAGGCGAGCTATCTCGAAGTCGATACCGACACCGGGTTCGTCAAGCTCTTGAAGCATTGGTGCGTAGAAGACTGCGGCACCATCATCAATCCGCAACTCGTCGACGAGCAGATCCGCGGCGGCGTCGTGCAGGGCATCGGCGCCGCTCTATTTGAACACTGCCTGTATGACGAGCGCGGCCAATTGCTCAACGGCAACATGGCGGACTATCTGGTGCCCATGGCCGTGGAAATGCCCGACATCGAATGCGGCCACGTCGTTTCACCGACCGCAGACAGCGAGCTCGGCGCCAAGGGCGCTGGCGAAGCCGGTACTGCCGGCGCACCAGGGTCCGTGATGAATGCGATCAACGATGCGCTGCGCCCGCTCGGGGCGCAGCCGCTCACGGACATGCCCTTCACGCCGGACAAGATTCTCGGAGCACTCGGAAAGGTGTGACCGCGCAATCACGCTTTTCAAAGTTCATTGGATATACCTCACCACCGTCATGCCCGGCCTTGTGCCGGGCATCCACGTCTTGCCAGCAAAGTAAGACGTGGATGGCCGGGACAAGCCCGGCCATGACAACCGCACCGCGGGGAAATACGCACCTCAAAACTTGATCATGTCGCTGCGCGTGAGCGTGGTCTTCGCCGACACCGCCGGCGCATTCATGAATGTGAACACCGTAGAATATTCGGCGTAGGGATCGACCGCCGACATGCCGTCGACCTGAATGATTACATTCATGCCGCGAAACGCCGCACCGCTCGCGGTATAAAGCACGGCGCCATTCGATGCGGTGCCGACCGCGATCACCGTTGTGTTGCCTTTGTCCTTCAGGATCTTCTCCAGATCGGTATTGCGGAATCGGTCGGGGCCCGACAGGACATGCGGTTCGTCGGCCATCGGCGCCACATCCTTTATGACATCGGCCGGCGTGCTATTGGCGATAATCGAATACACAACAGGCACTTTGTGGGCGCGTGCCTCGGCGAGCAGCTTCTTCATCGCGGGAATCGTGTCGAGGCAGCGCGGACGTTGGCCGCAATTCTGATTCATGAAATCGAGCATCAAGAGCGCCGTGGTCTTGGGATCGACCGTCACCGTCTTCAGTTCCGGGGCTTTGGGAGTTTTCACGCTGACCCACTCGTCGACAATATTGGCCGCATGGGTGGGCGAAGCGAGCGCCATTAATACGGCAACCGCGGCGAATAGATTGCGTTTCATGAATATTCTCCCTGAGTGACTTATGCGCGCCCCGTGGGACGGGATCATGCGCAGTCGCGACAGACTCTGTCAAAACACTGATGACGTCCCGGCTTGATGAAACACCGTTGCTCTGCGCAATATTGCATCGATCGTTGGCGGCAAATTTGACACCGCGAAAAGATATAAAGCGGGAAGGAAGCTCTTCATGAACATCAAGGTCGGCAAAAAAGCGATCGCGGAAGCCACGCAGAAACTGAAGAACTGGGGACGTTGGGGCAAGGATGATCAGATCGGTACCCTCAACCACGTCACACCTGAGGATATCGTCAAGGCGGCAAGCCTGATCCGCTCGGGAAAGGTCTTTGCACTGGGCATTCCGCTCGATCGCACCGGACCGCAGACCGGCCTGTTCGGCGGGCGCTTCAATCCGATCCATCAAATGCTGGCCACCGGGACCGATGCGATCGCCGGCCAGCAGGATTGGAACAAGATCCGCTATGCCGACGACACTCTCACCCTCTGCGTGCAGGGCGCCACACACTGGGACGCGCTCGGGCACATTTTCTATGAGGACAAGGCTTACAACGGTTACGATGCAAAGCTGATCGACTCGCGCGGGCTTTCGGTTCTCGGGATCGAGCATTCCAAGAACAAGATGGTCGGGCGCGGCGTGCTGCTCGATATCGCGCGCTTTCGCGGCGTGAAATGGATGCAGGATGGCGAAAGCATTTCCAACGACGAACTCGATCAATGCGCTAAGCAGCAGAATGTGTCTATCGGACGTGGTGACTTCGTCATTGTCCGTACCGGGCAAATGGAGCGCTGCCTCACCGAGAAAGAATGGGGGGGCTATGCGGGGGGCGACGCACCGGGCGTCAAATTCGAGAACTGTTACTGGTGCCAGGAGAAGCAGGTCGCCGCGATCTGTACCGACACCTGGGGCGTGGAAGTGCGGCCGAATGAAACGACCGAAGCCAATCAGCCATGGCATTGGGTGGTTATCCCGGCCATGGGCCTGTGCATGGGCGAGATCTTCTATCTCAAGGAACTCGCCGAGGATTGCGAACAGGACGGGATCTATGAATTCTTCTTCTGCGGCCCGCCTTTGATCATCACGGGCGGAACCGGATCACCGATCAATCCGCAGGCCATCAAGTAAGGCAATAAGCAACAAAGACCGAGGTCACACCCGGGCTTGACCCGGGGGTCCATGAGGCGTTTCAACTTGGCGAAACGCAGTGTGGATGGCCGGGTCGAGCCCGGCCAAGACGCGCCATAGTGGCACTGCCGCTAAAACCGGAGGACAAAACCATGCCCCGTTGGCTCAAGCGCGGAATGGATGCGGGCGCAATCAAGGCCGCCGACGCCAAGGTGCGCGAAACCGTTGAAAGCATTCTGGCGCAGGTGGATGAACGGAAGGACACGGCAATTCGCGAGCTGTCGGAAAAATTCGACACGTGGTCGCCGAAGGATTTTCGCCTCACACCACAGGAAATCGAGCGCGCCATAGCGCAGGTTCCGAAACGCGACCTTGACGACATCAAGTTTGCGCAGGCTCAGGTGCGCAACTTCGCTCAGAAGCAGCGCGAAACGATGCACGACCTCGAGGTCGAGACGCTGCCGGGCGTCGTACTTGGCCATCGTCATATTCCGGTGAATTCGATCGGCTGCTACGTGCCGGGCGGACGCTATCCAATGGTCGCATCCGCGCACATGTCGATCGTCACGGCCAAAGTCGCGGACGTGAAGCGGATCATCGCCTGTGCGCCGCCGTTCAAAGGCGGGCCGCATCCGGCCATCGTTGCGGCGATGCATTTTGGCGGCGCCGACGATATTTACGTTCTTGGTGGCGTTCAGGCGGTTGCGGCCATGGCGCTCGGCACGGAGACGATCAAGCCGGTCGATATGATCGTCGGCCCCGGAAACGCCTATGTGGCAGAAGCCAAGCGACAGTTGTTTGGTCGCGTCGGCATCGATCTATTGGCCGGACCAACCGAGACGCTGATCATTGCCGATGACAGCGTCGATGGCGAAATCTGCGCAACCGATCTTCTTGGCCAGGCTGAACACGGCCCGACCTCCCCCGCCGTTATGATCACCAATTCCGAGAGGCTCGCCCGTGACACAATGAAGGAAGTCGAGCGTTTGCTGTCGATCCTTCCCACCGCAGATGCAGCCGGACAGGCCTGGAAGGATTTCGGCGAAGTAATCGTCTGCGACAGCGAAGCCGAAATGATTACCGAAGCGGACCGCGTTGCGTCCGAGCACGTGCAGGTGATGACCCGTGACCCGGATGTGTTCCTCAACGGGATGAAGAACTATGGCTCGCTGTTCTTGGGACCGCGCACGAACGTCGCCTATGGCGACAAGGTGATCGGCACCAATCATACGCTGCCGACAAAAAAAGCCGCGCGCTACACCGGCGGGCTGTGGGTCGGCAAGTTCATGAAGACCTGCACGTATCAGAAGGTGTTGACGGACGAAGCCAGCGCGATGATCGGCGAATATTGTTCGCGGCTGTGCGTGCTGGAGGGCTTTCTCGGCCATGCCGAGCAGGCCAATATCCGCGTGCGGCGCTACGGCGGCCGCAACGTGCCCTACGCTCAGGCCGCGGAATAACTGAATGAATTTGTCATGGCCGGGCTTGTCCCGGCCATCCACGTCTTTGATAGTGGCAAGATTGAAGACGTGGATGCCCGGCACAAGGCCGGGCACGACGGTGCATGGCAACTGAACTCACCAAAACCCCCTCCTTTTGGCTCGACGGCAAGCGCGCGCTGGTGACCGGCGCCGGGCGCGGCATCGGGCTCGCGGCGGCATCGGCGCTTGCCGATGCCGGTGCGCACGTGACGCTGGCCGCACGGACAGCGAAAGAGATCGAGGAAGCGACCGAAGCGATCCGCGCGCGCGGCCATCAGGCAGCACCACTCACGCTTGATGTCCGCGATGTCGATACCGTACAGAAGACGATTGCGGAGCAACAACCGTTCGACATCCTCGTGAACAATGCCGGCACCAACAAGCCGGCGCCGTTCGTCGATGTGAAAGTCGAAGATTTCGATTTCGTAATGTCGCTGAACGTGCGCGCCGCCTATTTCGTCGCACAAGCAGTGGCGCGACGGCTGATCGACGCCAAACACGGCGGCTCCATCATCAACATGTCATCGCAAATGGGCCATGTCGGCGGCCCGACGCGCACGGTCTATTGCGCGACCAAGCATGCAATGGAAGGCTTTACAAAAGCGATGGCGATCGAGCTTGCCCCGCACAAGATCCGCGTCAACACGCTGGCGCCGACCTTCATCGAAACGCCGATGACGCGACCTTTCTTTCAGAACCAGGCTTTCCGCGAGGACACGCTGCGGCGGATCAAGCTCGGCCGCCTGGGCCAGCTCGAGGACCTC
The DNA here is from genome assembly GCA_036519515.1 of Pseudolabrys sp. Classification (GTDB taxonomy): domain Bacteria; phylum Pseudomonadota; class Alphaproteobacteria; order Rhizobiales; family Xanthobacteraceae; genus Pseudolabrys. The sequence goes on from DATDLC010000137.1 coordinate 26,402, forward strand.
ACCGGCGCGATCGTCTTCCTTGCAGGCGATGCGGCCGCGCTGATGACCGGCACGTCGCTGGTCCTGGATGGCGGCTGGACGGCGGAGTAGCTACAGCTTCGGCAGATCCGCGAAATATTCCGAATGTTCTTTCTCGACCTCGGCCATGAATTGTGGACGGAACAGGCTCGGCACGTCGAGCCGCGGCGCGCCCTTGAGCGTGTTCGTGAGCACCTCGTCCTCGGCATTCTCGAAGGCGCGCAACACGTTCGGCGACATGCGCGGATCGAAGCTGATATGCTTGACCGCCTTCTTGCCGATGGCGACGTCGGTCCCCGGCACCCATTTGGCGAAAATCTCCACCGCCTCGTCGCGGTTGTTGCGCGTAAAGTGTGACGACTGTGCCAATCCGGCAGCGATACTCTTGATCACCGCGGGTTTCGTCTCGACCGTCGGCCCATGCGCGACCGCGACCATCACGTAGGACATGTGATGTCCACCGCGAATCACGAGATAGGAATCGGGCACCTGTGTGAGCGCCTGCGTAACATAGGGCTCCCAGGTCACGATTGCGTCGACCTTGCCCTCGGCGAGCGCCGGGGCAAGACCGAACTGCGACCAGATGTTCTCGATGGTGAGATCCTCATATTTCATCCTGGCCCGGCGCAACACCATCTTGAAGTATTCATCGGATGTCTGTCCGCGCGCGAGGCCGATCTTTTTGCCCTTGAAATCAGTAACCTTGCCTGGCTCGATGCCCCTGCCCTTCTTAGTAACGATGGCGAGCGGATCGTCGCAATTGTCGCGGGTAGCATCGTTCATGATGAGTCCGATAACTTTGAACGGCTCGCCGGCGTGAACTGCCTTGAGGTACGTCGTCGTACTCATATCGCCGACCTGGGCCTCGCCCTTGTGCAAGGCGTTCACCATGTCGGTGCCCGTATCGACGACCTTGAAGCTGGCGTAGACGCCGTGCTCCTTGAAGAACCCCTTCTCGGCGCCGATAAACATCGGCAGATGGCCGAAATTGTTGGCAATCACCACGTCGAGTTTGGGTAGCGCCATTTCTTCCTCCCGCACAGGGTCCGCCAGCTGCCCGCATTGAACCGCCGCGCCCGTCCGATTGCAATCACATGCCCAAGACCTGCGGGTTCACGCAGTCCGGGGGCACACGCCCACCGAGCAACGCCTCAATATTGTCGACCACGATGTTCGCCATCTGCTCGCGGACCTCGACAGTTGCGCTACCGAGATGCGGCGCGAGCACAACGTTCTTCAGCCTCTTCAATTCGGGGTGCACTTTCGGTTCGTGCTCGAATACATCGAGCCCGGCGCCGGCGATTTTCTTTGATCGAAGCGCGCGCACCAGGGCCGCTTCGTCGACGATTGCCCCTCGGGCCGTATTGATGAGGAAGGCCGTCTTCTTCATCAGGCCGATCTCGCGCGCGCCAATCTGATGGCGTGTTTGCGTATTGAGCGGCGAATGCAAGGAAACGAAATCGGACTCACGCAGAAGTTCGTCGAGCGGCACGAAAGTAAGGCCGGATTCGCGTTCCTCGCTTTCGGGCTTGCGGCGGGGAGTCCAATAGAGCACGCGCATTGAAAAGCCGCGCGCGCGACGCGCCACCGCCTTGCCGATGAGCCCGCCGCCACCAATGAGGCCGATGGTCCTGCCGTGCACGATGGACCCGAGCAGGTGCCGTGACTGGCCGCCCGGAAATTTTCCGGCGCGCACCAATCGATCGCCCTCCATCATTCGCCGTGCCACGGCCAGCATCAACCCGAAATTGAGATCTGCTGTCGCCTCAGTCGTCACCGGCGGAACGACGGTAACCGCAATGCTGCGTTTGGTTGCTTCCGCGACATCAATGTTGGATGGCGAGATGGATTGCGCCGCGATGTGCCGCAGTTTCGGGTTGGCGGCGATGACGGCCCGGTCGATCTTGTCGTGCAGCAGGCAGAACAGGATGTCGGCCTTGCGAACGGCTGCGATCAGTGTGCGATGAGGAACAATGCGGCTGTCGTCGGGAAAAACCTTGACGCTGCCAAGGGCGCGCAAGCGCTTTATTGCGCTGTCTGCAATCGGTTGGGTGACGAAGACGCGCGGTTTGGCCGTCACCGCAGCCACCGCACGATGCCGGCAACGCCATCGACCGCGCATTGTGAGCCGTCGGGAATCTTGCGGGTGGCGTCGAGCACCCCCAGCACCATCGGGATACCTCGCTCGCGCGCAAGTGAAGCCAAATGCGAGGTTGAGCCCCCGAGTTCGGCGACGACGCCCGATACGCGCGGCAAGATCGGGCTGAGAGCGGGTCCTGCGACGCGGGTCACGAGAACGTCGCCGGGAGCCACCCGCGAAAGCTCACACTCGCAATTCACCACCACTGCGCGTCCCGAGCCCCAGCCGATACCGGCGGGATGTCCGTTCAGACCGGGATGCTGCAGCCAGATCGCGTCCGGCACGATTGCCGGCTCCATGTGCAGAGGGCGCGATTGCAAAAGCCTGAAACCGTTCTCGTCCATTGCCCATTCGATCTCCACGGGGCCGCCGGCGAGGTCCTCGCATTTGCGCAACAGTCGCCCAAGAGTTACGGCCTCTCCGGGCGACAGGCATGGTTCGCTGATAAGGTCTTTTGGCACGAGCTCGGGTGCAGAGACGCCATGAGCGCAGATGTCGCGATGACTTTTGCGACCGGCTTCGACCGTGCGCAGAAAACCCGATTTGCTGAGAACGACGCGATCGGGCACGACCTCGCCCTGGGCGATGGCAGAGCCAAGACCCCAGGTCGCCGATATCATCATCTGCCCGTCAGCCGTCTCGCTCAGGCCCCCGCCGGAGACGCGCGCGGAAATCAGCGGCTGGATCAAAACACCCATCGCGGTGTCCGCGGGTGAAAGTTCGTGATTGTCCATGTAGCGGCGCGCATGCGATGTCCACAGGGCGGCCCAGCAAGCGCGCACCGCCGTCAGGAATTCGGTTTCATCCGACACGCCAAGGAAGCTTTCAAATTGCCCCGCGAAATTGGCGCCCTTGCGGTCTTCGATCAGCGCCGATGAGCGAACTGCACCCAGCGGAGCGGTCCCGCGCTGCATTCGCCACGCGGTGAGCACTGGTTCAAGAATCTCCGGCGCGATCGGCCGCTCATAGAGAGCTAGCCTGATCTGGATCGAGATCCGGCGCGAAGCCAGCAGGTCGGCTTTGCTGTATTGCCGCAACAGGTCCTCGATGCCGAGATGGCACAGCTGACGCCGATAGGCATCGGCCGTAAGCGCAAAACCGCCCGGCGTCGGCAGGCCGGCCTGCATCAGCCTGGCGAGATTTGCCGCTTTCGGCCCGACCCATTCCGGGTCGGTAGCCGTAGGATCGTCCAGGTGAAGAATGAAGGTGGCCATCGCGATCGCTGATGTTCCCATTGGATGGCCGGCCTATCCCGACCATCCCGCTCAGGCGAGCCCGGACTTCGGCGTTGCGCCGACCCGGGGACGACTTCGGCTACTGGCCGAAATCACTTCACGTGATCACCGTAACCCGGCAGCGGATCGACAACCGTGATCTGCTTCACAGGGAAATTCGACACGATCTCGATGTCGTTTTTCTTCACGATCAGCATTTCCTCGATGCGCACGCCATAGCGGAAGCGTTTCCCGTGCTGCGTTTCGAGGGCGAAGGTCATGCCTTCCTGAATTTCGACCGGATGATCGAGCGACCAGATGCGTGAGATCACCGGCGGGTCGTACTGCGCGAGACCGAGGCCGTGTCCCCACAGATTGGCGGCGGCCTGGTCTTCGTCCTCGTAGCCCCAGGTCTCCATCGCCGATGGCCACTTCAGCGCGATGTCACGGGTCGTCGCGCCGACTTTCACTGCACCAATCGAGTCATAGAGCCATTCAAGCGCAGTCGCGTAAGTGTCTTTCTGCTCTTTCGAGGGCTCCTTGCCGACGCAGTAAGTGCGGTAATAGCAGGATTTGTAGCCGTTCCACGTGAGCGCGGCCAAATCCATGAAAACGATGTCGCCGGGCTGGATGATGCGGTCTGAGAAGTTGCGCCAGTTCGGCCAGGTGTTCGGGCCGGACGACACGATCACGTCCTCGACGTCTTCCATGCCGGGGATGTTGTAAAGATATTCCATCAGATGCGCGGTCACCTGATTTTCGGTGATGCCGGGGCGCAGGAACTTCATGCATTCCCAGTGCGTCGCATCGCCGATCGCACCGACGATCCGGAAACACTCCTGCTCGTCCGGGCTCTTGACCGCGCGCGCTTCCATCATCGGGGTCATGCCGTCGACCCAGTTGATGTTGTTCTCCTTGAAGATGTTGATCATGTTGATGTCGATGAAGTCGACGCCGAGTTTTTGTCCGGCGACACCATGGTCCTTCATCGCCTGCAGCACAGCCTTGGTGAACTTGTTCACCTGTTGGGTCGAGGCGGGACCGGCGGCGCCTTTGATCCAGGCAAACGAATGGCGCACGTTTTCTTTTGGAATCCACGGCGAGTGCCGCTCGATCTGAAAGCCGAGGTCGCCCTGCTCGAACAGTATCGGGCGCCCGTCGCCGCACAACATGGCGTAGCGCAGGCCTGGCTTGAGCCGGTTCCATCCCGGCGTCAGCGTGCCGGTGATGTAGCGAACATTCTCGTCGTACATGCAAAGCAGAGCGCCGAGGCCGTGCTTCTTCATCATCGTGCGTGCGCGCTCGATGCGATACTCGCGCAGCCGGTCCCAGTTGACCCGCTGCTGCCAATCCATGCCGGCAATGCCGAAATTTGCACCCATGGCGGTCCCTCCCGACCCGGACGCGTTAGCGCGCCCATTGATGATTGGCGCAAATCCTATGCCGGTTGGCACCTAAAGCCGAAATAATATATTCTGCGTTCGTCCATCAGATTTTCTAATGCCCCAGATTTAGAGGCAGTCATGGCGACGATCCCGCTGCGGCAAATCCGCGCCGTCATCGCGGTTTGCGAGGAAGGCTCGTTTACCCGCGCGGCACAACGCGAAAATGCGACGCAATCCGGCATCTCCCAACACGTCGCGGCAGTCGAGCGAACCCTTAAGGTCAAGTTGTTCGAACGCACGAGCGGTGGCGTCACGCCGACGCCGGCGGGATTGCGATACTACAAGCGCTGCGTCGAAGCCGTCGGCACGCTTGAGCACGCCGCCGAAGAAGCGCGCTCACTTGCCGGCGAAGTCACGGGCGAGCTTCGCATCGGATTGATGCCGACGTTCACGCGTGCGGTGCTGGCACCGGTGCTTGACGATTTCGTTCCCCGCTGTCCCGAAGTGCGGCTGCACATCGTCGAGGGCTACAGCGCGCTGCTGACCGAGATGGTGCTCGACGATGCGCTCGATTTCGCCGTGGTGCCCGCATTTGAAGGCACCATTGGGCTCAAATCGCGGATGCTCGTGCGCGACCGCGAAATGATGATCTCAGGCCCCAAGGCGGGCTTCAAAGCGCTGGCGCCGCTGCGTCTCGCGGAATGCCGGCCGCTGAAGATTGTCGTTCCAGGTCCCGACAACATTCGCCGCCGAAATCTCGAGACCTATTTTCAGGCGCATGGCGTAGAGATTGCCGCAATGCTCGAGATGGATGCGATGATCGCAACGCTGGAATTCGTTGCGCGCTCAGACTGGGTGACGATCTTGCCGAGCGTGATCTCGGTCAACGACATCAGCCGTGGCGAATTGATCGTCAATCCGATCGCCGAGCCGGAACTGCACGCGGAGTTCGTGGTGATTCAACCAAGGCGACGCACGCTATCGACGCAAGCGCGGCTGTTTCTGGGGCGTTTCGAGCAGGAAGTTTCGCATATTCACGATGTGTGGGACCGCACGATCACCGGTAACAAGCGGCTCAAGGCATCGGCGTAACATCCGCCTTGCGGATTAGTTCCGCACGCGGCCCTTTATGGCGTTGGCAAAAGAACTGTAAGTGATGCGACCTTCTGCATCCGCGGGAAGTTTTGCGCGCAGGCGAGTTCTCACCGTTTCCGCTTCGTCACGAGACAACGCGTCAACGGTCAGACGGACGGATCCGGTGGCAGTTCTCGACGCCCAGAAGTCATCGAAATTCGTAAAGGTCCGCTGCACCGTGATCTTGCGCGTCTCCACCCCTTCAAGTCCGGCGTTGACCCACAGCTCCCGCAGAGCCTCCATGCGCGAAGCTTCGGCCCTCGGTGGTCCTACGGTCTCTTTTCCCAGTGCGCGCACCTCCGAAAGAATCGACGCCATCGGGAATTCCCCGCCCAACATGTCCCAGGCATAAGCGGCGACGGTGCCGCCCGGACGGACCACACGGGCCATCTCGGCAACGCCCTTTGCCGGTTCCGGCACGAAGAAAATGACCAGCGCCATGATGGCCGCATCAAATCCGTCGTCGGGGAACGGGAGCGCCATGGCATCGCCCTGACGAAACTCCGCGATCTTCGCGGTGTGTCGGGCGCGAGCATATGCAATCTGCTCGGGCGACGGATCAATTCCCTGAACTTCCTCCGGCTGACAGCGTTCGGCCAACAGCTCGGTGAATGCACCATTGCCACAACCGACGTCCACGCACTTCAGTCCAGCGGGCAACTTCAACCATTCGAGAAAATCCTCGCCGACGCGGCGGCTCCAGACGCCCATCATGCGTTCGTAAGCGGCGCCGTCGTCAAAGCGAATTTTCTGATCGGGCATGCGGAGATCATACCGTTGTGAAAGGCATGAATCGACACCGCCGTGACGGCGCTTCGACTAAGTGAGAGCCATCGCGGCGGCCTGTGCCTCCGGAACCACATCGTGGTCGTAGAGCCGTTTGCGGAACGCGGCGTGAGCGGCGATCTCGGCGTCGCGCACCCCCAAGTCCGCGTAGGCTGAATCGTATCGCAGGCCGTTCTCGCGCGCGCCACGTTGGACCTGCGCCACGCGTTCGCGACGCAGGCGCTCATAGGCAACAAGCGCCGCCGGCGCGGATCTGCGGTCGGCGCGTGCCAGGATCGTCGCAAGCGCCATTCCATCCTCTATCGACTGGTTGGCGCCCTGCCCGAGATGGGGAAGCATCGGGTGAGCGGCGTCTCCCAGAAGAGTCAGCCGCCCGCGGGTCCAGGTGGTAAGCGGCTCTCGATCGTAAAGAGCCCACCGGAACGTCATCTGGACCTGCCGTAAAAGCGACTCGATGCGCGGGTCCCAACCGGCAAACTCCCGGCGGAGCACATCGGGATCGCCGGGAGCCGACCACGATTCCTTCATCTCCTCATCTGCCGGAACAAACCCAACGTAATTGATGAGCTGCCCTGCGCGCACCGGAAAGGTGAGGAAGTGTTTGGCTTTGCCCAACCACATCAACCATGAGTCCGTCGGCCAATCCGGGATGCGTTCGTGTGCCAGTACGCCACGATAGGCGACAGACCCCGAGAAGACCGGAGTCGAGGGAGGAAAAACGTAAGGTCGGAGTTCGGAGTGAATGCCGTCCGCGGCAACGACGACGTCGGCTTCGACAACAGCGCCATTTGAAAATGAAAGCCGCGCTGCGTCATCGTGCTGTTCAAACGCCGAACAGCGGTGTCCGGCATGAACCACGTTGGCAGGCAGCGCGCCCGCGAGGAGTTCGACAAGGTCAGCGCGGTGCATGCCGAACGTTGCGTTCCAACCTGAGGAGTCCGTGACCTGCACCGGCGCGATCGGGCTACCATCGTGGCGGAAGTACCGGGAGCCCGGGCCCACTCTGGCTCCCCGTTTCTCCACCGCCGGGCCGAGCCCTACCCTTTGCAGCTGGCGCACGCTGTTCGGAGTCAGAAAAACTCCAGCCCCCACTTCGCCAAGCGCCGGCGCCTGCTCGTAGACCGAAACGCGAAGTCCCTGCGCGATGAGGGCATTCGCAGCGAACAGGCCGCCGATTCCACCCCCAACAATCGCAATGTTGGGCCGCGAGCCGCCCATTGCCAACTCCCGTACGCCGGACACGTTGTATCCTCACATAAACTGACGCAGTCTCGCCATCCCAAAGACGCCAGTCAGGCGCGTCTGCATTGGGAGGATTTTTGAATGCGTAACCTGCCGATTCAATCTTGGTCTTTCATTGGCCGGTGCCTGGTTGCTCTCGTTCTATCCGTCTCTTCGATCTTTTGCGGCTCGGTCAGCGCCGAAGACTATCCGGACCGCGCGGTGAAGATCGTTGTGCCGTTTCCTGCAGGTGGTACGGCGGACGCCGTCCCGCGAATTGTCGGAGATTGGCTGTCCCGCAAATGGGGCCAGGCGGTCGTCATCGAGAACCGCACAGGCGCCGCCGGTAATATCGGCGCCGAAGCGGTCTATCGGTCGCCTCCTGACGGCTACACATTGCTCTCCGCACCCCCACCACCCCTCGTGATCAATCAAAATCTCTATCCGAAGCTCGGTTACGATCCGACCAAGTTCGAACCGATCATCGTAATGGCTCAGGTACCGAACGCACTCATCGTCAATCCGAACACGATCAAAGCCTCCAGCCTGCCTGAGCTGATCGAGTATCTCCGCGCGAATCCTGGCAAGGTCACCTCCGCGACGCAGGGTAATGGAACGACATCCCATCTCACGTCCGAACTTTTTCAGCTAATGGCTAAAGTGACGCTCCGGAACGTGCCCTACCGCGGGTCGGCGCCCGCACTGCAGGGGTTGCTCGCAGGCGATGTCGATTTGATGTTCGACAACCTCGGCGTTTCGTTGCCCCTGGTCGAAGCTGGCAAGCTCAAGCTGCTTGCGGTCGCGTCAGTCACCCGTATGCCCAACCTGCCGAACGTGCCGGCGATCGCCGAATTGCTTCCCGGCTTTGAAGCTGTGGCCTGGTATGGAATCGTGGCACCCCCAAACACGCCAAAAGCCATTATCGATAAGATCAATGCGGATGCGAACGAAGCTCTGCGTCAGCCCGAGGTACAGGATCATCTGAAAAAATTATCCGCCGAGATTTTCGGCGGTTCGGTTGAGAAGACGTCAAAGTACATGCGCGAGGAGGTCGATCGGTGGGGCAACGTGATCAAGGCCGCCGATATCAAGCTCCAATGACGCTCAAACGGTCATCCAGGCGCCATTGGCGTCGACCGATTTGAACACCGCTTCGAGCGCGGCGGCTGTCTGCAAAATCCCGTCGGGCGAGATCGGAAATTTTCCCTGCCCCAACACGGCCTTCGCGAAATAATCGAGATTGCGGCCGAGATGATTGTCGGGCGGCAGGTCGATCGCCTCAGGCTCTTTCCCGGGGTGGCGGACAATCGCGCGCGTCTCGCTCACGCTCGCCGCCCAGCAATTTTCGCCGAAAATCGCGATACGCCACGCGAACGGCGTCTTCATCGTGGTGGCGAGCGTTCCTGTTGCCCCGTTCTCGAATTCGATGAGTGCCGAAGTCGTGTCGCCTGTTTCGAGCTTGAGCGCGCGCGCCTTCGACAGAGCACTGATGCGCTTCATCGGCCCAACCATGTCACGAAAGCAATCGAGCACGTGGATGCCCATGCCGGTCATGCCACCGGCCCGGCTTTCCTCCGTACGAAGGCGCCAGCTGGCGGCCGGATAGTTCGCGAGCCAGTCATGACTGTAGTTGCCTTCCAAATGCATGATCGTGCCGAAGGCGCCCTTCTCCTTGAGTTCAGCGAGGGCGCGCATCGAAGGCATCAATCGGAAATGGTGACCGACAGCGATCACGATGCCTGCGCGCCGGCACGCATCGAGCGAGGCCTGCGCGTCGGCCTTGCTCAGCGCGAAAGGCTTTTCGCAATAGATATGCTTGCCGGCCGCCGCGATGGCCTCCACCTGTGCACGATGTTTGGTATGCGGCGTCGCAAGAATCACCGCCTGAATTGATTTGTCAGCCAGCAATTCATCGAGAGAAGTCCCAAGCGCAATCTGATGCTCGGCGGCAAAATCGCGCACCGTCTCAGGCTCGAGCGTGATGCCACGCACGAAGCGCAAGGGCGCGCCAAAGTCGCGCGCCGACTTCACCAGCGTTTTGCCCCACCAGCCGAGGCCGACGATTGCGGTATTCAGCATTTGCAAAGGCGTTGCGAGCCCCGGTGGCGAAGGAAAGATTTATGCCGCGGCCGGCGCGCCGGGCTGCTTGAGCGGGTGTGCGCGCGCGAAGGCATCGATCTTTGCGCAGTTCGCGGCAATGCGCGCGAAGGTCGGATACGGCGCCAGATCGACCTTGAAGAAATTGGCGCCGGCCGCCTGACTGGCAACGCAAATATCGGCCATGGTGACCTGCTCGCCGTGACAATAAGTTCCGGTTCCCTTTGAGCTCGACAGGTTCTGCTCCAGCGCCGTCAACGCCAACTTGTGCCAGTGCTGCGCCCATTTGGTGACGCCCCCTTCATCGACCTTATACTCGTGCGCGAGATATTCGCGCACGCGCGGCACGACCAGCGGATGGGAGTCGCACGCGACAATCTGCGAGAGGCCGCGAACACGCGCCCGCGCACGCGCGTCGCGGGGCAGCAGCGGCGGATTGGGATGCGTCTCGTCGAGATATTCGATAATTGCCAGGGATTCGAAGAGAACCGGTCCCTCGCCGTCGACCAATGCGGGAATCGCCATCATCGGATTCACCGCGCGAAATTTCGCGTCGCGTTGCTCGCCCTTCATCAGATTGACGTCGATGACCTCGTCAGGCTTGATGCCTTTGAGATTGAGCGCAATGCGCACGCGGTAGGTCGCCAAGGACCTCCAGAACGAAAACAGTTTCACGGCATTTCTCCCATTTTCCGATCACGGCCGCCACGTTCCCGGCCAAGTCTTTTTTCCTCAAAGCTATCAATTCTGGCTCGTCCAACTTTTGCTCAGGATTTTTTCCGGCCGGCCCAGTAGACCGATATGCGCGATCCGTCGCCACCACCGAAACCATGGGCGGTCGCGTCCTCAAAACCGCTAAGCGCAGCTTTGGTGACGCGCATGTCGGCGCCGCGCGCTTCTCCGGTTTCGACCATCGTGCGTAAATCCTTCACGCCGTTGGCGATGCTGAATGTGGTCGGTCCTGGATCACGGCCCTCGAACATCGTCACAATCATCTCAGCGCGATTTTTCATGGCGGGATTGGCGCCATTGGTATCCACGAAGAGATCGAGCAGCCGCTTCGGCTCCCAACCTGCGGCGCCCGCGATGGCAAAGGCCTCGCCATAGGCCTGCCAGGCCACCATCAGTGGCAGGTTGATCGCAAGTTTCATTGAGGCACCGGTGCCCGCCGGGCCGCAGTACTCAAGTCGCCGGCAGAGTTGATTGAGGATCGGTTTAGCGCGTTCGGCATCGGCAGGCGCGCCGCCCATCAGACCGAGCAGCTTTCCCTGCCGTGCCGGCACTGTCGACCCGCCGACCGGACATTCGACAAACGCCGCGCCTTTGGCATGCACTTTGGGTGCGAGCCCGATCGGTACCTTCGGAGGCACAGTACTCATCTCGATCAGCAGCTTGCCTTTCACATCGCCCGCGAGCAGACCGTTCGGTCCGTTGTAAACTGCGTCGATCGCAGCTTCGTCCGTCAGCATCGTAATCGTCGTCTCGACCGCGCTCGCAAGGTCAGCCGGCGTCGCCGCCACTTTCGCGCCCGCTTCAGCCAATAGCCTGGTCTTTTCGGGCGAACGATTCCACACGGTCACATCGTGCCCGACTTCCATGAGGCGGGCTGCAACCGCAGCGCCCATCACCCCAAGACCTGCAACGCCAACTCGCATACGTCCTCCCTTGATGCTTTCGCGCAGACGATAAGCGATCACGCACGCGCTTGAAAGACGCTTGGCACGCCCGCTCGACTCGACAGCCCACTACTCAGCGCATAAGACGGAATGGGACCACGTTGATGCGTTTGCATCAGGGAGACGATGAATGGCAGCAAGAAAGACCAAAGGTACGGTCGGTGTGATCGGCCTCGGCATCATGGGCGGTGCGTTCGCAAAGAATCTGCTCGAAGCCGGCTGGCGCGTGATCGGTTATGACATAAGCCCCGCCAAACGCCGAGAGGCCAAACGCGCCGGCGTCGAACTCGTGAACGACGCGGCCGCAGTGGCGGCCGCAGCACCGATCATTCTGACCAGCCTGCCCAAGCCGCAGGCGCTTGCGGATACCGTACGAAAAATTGCCGCCGCCAAGCTCAAGGGCAAGGTCGTGGCAGAAATGAGCACGTTCACAATTTCAGATAAGGAAAAAGCGGAGCGCGTGCTGCGCAAAGCGGGCCACATCATGATCGATTGCCCGGTCAGCGGCACCGGATCCCAGGCGAAGAGCCGCGATCTCGTGTTCTATGCCAGCGGTGACACGAAGGCGATTGCACGACTGCGCCCGGTGCTGATGGGCTTTGGCAGGAATGTCTTCAACGTCGGCCAGTTCGGTAACGGCAGCCGCATGAAATACGTGGCCAACCTTCTGGTCGCCATCAATAACGTTGCCTCCGCGGAGGCCATGGTGCTGGGCATGAAAGCCGGGCTGGACCCACGGATGATTGTCGATCTGGTCACGGCTGGCGCCGGCAACTCGCGCGTCTTCGAATTGCGTGCGCCGATGATGGCGAAAGGGCGCTACGACGACGTCACCATGAAGATATCGGTGTGGGACAAGGATATGCAGGTGATCGGCGACTATGCGCGCAAGATCCGCGTACCGACACCCGTCTTCAATTCCACCAAAGGCATCTACGTGAAGGCCATGAAAAGCGGCCTCGGCGGCAGCGACACGGCCGCGGTCTGCGCAGTACTTGAAAAGATGGCGAAGGTGAAGCGACGCAGACAAGCGGCACTATAGCATCCCTGCTTCGACGGTGCGTGGCCGGACTTGTCCCGGCCATCGACGTTTTGCAAGATCGCCGGAGACACTTGAATGCCCGCCGGGCATAGCGAAGCAGTTGGAGGGGCGTAATGGCGTCGTTGCAGCAACGAACGGAAATCCGTGATGGCATGCGGATCGACTTTGACGTGCCGATCACCATGGATGATGGATTGGTACTGCGCGCCGACGTCTTTCGCCCTGTGCACGAGGGAAAATTTCCGGTCATCCTGAGCTACGGCCCCTACGCGAAGAACCTCGCGTTTCAGGACGGGTATCCGAGCGCGTGGCAGCGCATGACCGAAAAACACCCCGACGTCACCGCCGGATCGAGCAATCTCTACCAAAGCTGGGAAGTGGTCGACCCGGAAAAGTGGGTGCCGCACAACTACGCCTGCGTGCGCGTCGACTCGCGCGGCGCCGGCTGCTCGCCCGGATTCATCGATCACTTCTCGCCGCGCGAAACAAAAGACTTTTACGACTGCATCGAATGGGCAGGCGTGCAGCCCTGGTCGAACGGCAAAGTCGGCCTCAACGGCATCTCCTATTACGGCATCAACCAGTGGCACGTCGCATCGTTGCAGCCGCCGCATCTTGCCGCCATGTGCATCTGGGAAGGCGCAGCCGACTGGTATCGCGACATGACGCACCACGGCGGCATTCTCTCGACATTCTGGGAAAATTGGTACGACATGCAGGTGAAGACCGTGCAATACGGTGCCGGCGAGCGCGGCAAGCGAAGTCGCGTGACCAGCGACTTGGTGTGCGGACCCGAAACGCTTCCAGAAGACGAGCTCGCCAGAAACCGCACGGATTTCGGGGCGCAAATCGCGGCCCATCCGATGGATGACGATTACCACAAGGCACGTTCGCCGAAGTGGGACAAGATGATTACGCCGCTGTTCTCGGCGGCGAATTGGGGCGGCCAGGGATTGCACCCGCGCGGAAATTTCGAGGGCTTTGTCCGCGCCGCCGCCAAGCACAAATGGCTTGAAGCGCACGGCATCGAGCACTGGACGCACTTTTACACCGATTACGGCCGTGAGCAGCAATTGCGCTTCTTCGATCATTTTCTGCACGGCAAGAAGGACGGCTGGGCGAAGCAACCCAAGGTGCTGCTGCAGGTGCGTCACATCGACAAGTTCGTGTCGCGTGCCGAGAGCGAATGGCCGCTCAAGCGCACCAGATGGACGAAGTTCTATCTCGATCCAGCCTCGATGACGCTGACGACCAAAAACCCATCCGGCAACGCGCAACTCAAGTTCGCCGCCATGGGCGACGGACTTACGTTCCTCACGCCACCGCTCACAAAGGAAACGGAGATCACCGGTCCTTCGGCCCTCAAACTTTTTGCGTCCTCATCGACACCGGACGCGGACTTTTTCATCGTGGTGCGCATTTTCACCGGCGATCTCAAGGAAATCGTATTTCAGGGCGCGATCGATCCGCACACGCCGGTTGCCCAGGGGTGGTTGCGCGCTTCTCACCGCATGCTCGACAAGAAATTGTCGAAGCCCTACCGCCCCTATCACACGCACGATCAGAAGCAGCCGCTCGAGAAAGGGCAGCCCGTCGCACTCGACATCGAGATCTGGCCAACTTCGATCGTGGTGCCGGCCGGCTATCGCGTGGGCCTGTCAATTCGCGGCCGGGATTACGAGTATGGCGGGGCGAGTGGCGGCCGGCTGTCGAACTTCAAAAATGAGCTGAAGGGTTGCGGGCCGTTCCTGCATGACGACCCCCGCGATCGTCCGCCCGCCATTTTTAGTGGCACCACCAGCCTGCATTTTGGCCGCGGCAAGGCGCCCTATCTGCTGCTTCCGATCATTCCGCCGAAAAAGCGAGCAGGCGGGCGAAAGTAGTTGGCGACGTGCAGCCGCGGATCCATTCAACCCCGAACTGCGGCTATTTAGGGTGTTTATTCCCTGCAAACCTCATGTAAGCTCCGCGCAACCTTCGACATAAAAGAAGAAGGAACAGGGGGGAAATGAATACACAATTCTGGGTGGTCCAGGCCTTCAACGGCGTGTCCTACGGCGCGCTGTTGTTTCTTGTCGGCAGCGGACTGTCCCTGATCTTCGGCGTCATGCGCATCGTCAACCTGTCGCATGGCTCGTATTTTCTCCTCGGCGGATACATCGCACTGTCGGTCATTCATGCGACGGGATCGTGGGCGCTGTCCTTGCCGGTAGCAGCGTTCGCCGTCGCAGCGCTGGGTCTCGTGATGGAGCGCCTGTTCTTGCGCTCGCAGGGCTTCGAACACTTCCGCAATGCCGTGATCGCGATCGGGCTCGGTGCCCTCGCCGCGCTGGCCGCCGTGCGCGGTCATTTTATCGGGAGCGGATGGGGTCCCTTCGTGCTTGTTGCGGCCGCCGTCGCTCTGGGATTCTTTTTCATCCTCACGCGCGTCTCGATTGTCCCGATCGAGACCGACGTCCTGCGGCAAGTGCTGCTCACCGTCGGCTTTGCCTTCCTGTTTCAGCAGGGCGCACTCGATATCTGGGGCGGCAACAACATGGACATCATTCCGCCGAGCGCGCTCACGCAAAGCATCGTCGTCGGCGGCACCTATCTTCCGCTCTATCGTGTTTTCATGATCGCCATGGCGCTCGTGATTGGCATCGCGCTGTGGCTGGCCATGGAGAAGACGCGAATGGGCGCGGCGGTGCGCGCCACAGTCGACGATGTGCAGATGGCCCGCGGCGTCGGCATCGATACCAATCGCATTTCGATGTTCATCTTCGCGCTCGGCGCTTTCCTCGCCGCGCTCGGCGGCGTGATCGGCGGCGCGTTTCTCGGCATCTATCCCGGTCTCGACTTTGAAATGCTGCCCCTCGCTTTCGCGGTCGTGATCATCGGCGGCATGGGCAGCCTTGGCGGCGCAGCGATCGGCGCGCTCGCAGTCGGCCTCGCCGATAATTTCGGCAAGGCACTGTTTCCGGAAGTTTCCTATTTCACCCTTTACGCGCCGATGGTGCTGATCCTGGCGATCAAGCCGACCGGCCTGTTCGGACGAGATTGAGCGCAGCATGGCAAGCCAACACATCAAGATCATTATCGTCGCCGTCTGTCTGGCGGTGCTTGCCCTGATCGTCCCGCACTCGGGCTCATTCGTCGTTCTGCTCGCAACGCGCGCGATGGCGTTCGCCATTCTCGCCATGAGCGTCGATCTTCTGCTCGGCTACACCGGCCTGCCGTCCATGGGGCAAGCAGCCTATTTCGGCGTTGGCGCCTACCTGACCGCCGTGCTCGCGACGAAAATGCACTTCGGGCTCGGTTGGGATTTCTGGCTGGTCGTCATCATGGGGATACTGCTCGGCGCGGCGCTGGCGGCGGTTTTCGGATTGTTCGCGATCCGCGCCGGCGGTGTCTATTTCCTGATGATCACGCTCGCGCTCGGACAGTGCGTCTGGGGCCTCGCCTATCGCTGGAATTCGCTCACCGGCGGCGACAACGGCATTAACATGACGGGCCGCCCGAATTTCGGGCTCGACCTGACCAATGAGATCACGTTCTTCTATCTGGTGTTCGCTTTCTTTGTCGTGTCGATGCTGCTGATGTACGTGTTGGTGCGCTCGCCGTTCGGGCAAAGCCTCGCAGGCATCCGTGAGCGCGAGTTGCGCATGCAAATTCTCGGCTACAACACCTGGCTGCACAAATACATCGTCTTCATCATTGCCGGCGGCTTCGGCGGGCTTTCCGGCGTGCTGTGGGCGCACACCAATGGCCACGTCAGCCCCGAGACCGTGGTGCTCACCACGTCCGTCGACGCGCTGCTGATGGTCGTGCTTGGGGGCGCGGGAACATTGGTCGGCGCCACCATCGGCACAGCTATCGTGTTCGGCCTGCGCGAATATCTCAGCACGCTGGTTCCGTGGTGGCAGTACGTGCTCGGCGGCGTCTACGTGCTGACAATTCTCTATTTGCCGATGGGGCTGATGGGCTTGCTCACCCGCGCCCGGCAACGCCTCAAGCCTGAAGGTAAAAACGAACGTCTGAAGAAACTCGCGACAAATCCTTCCTGACCCGCATCAGGAAAGACAACAAGGGAGGAATGACAATGACGATAAGGCTCCATAAGATTCTGTTGGGTACATGTCTTGCCCTGGGCCTCGGTTTCGCCGCCCCCGCCAGCTCGGAAGAACTACGCATCGGTTACATCTCGCCGGTGACCGGCATCTTTGCGCAGGTCGGCAAGGACATGGTGGACGGCTTCCAGATGTACCTTGACGAACATGGCGGCAAGCTCGGCGGCATGGACGTGAAGTTCATCGTGGAGGACGATCAGGGCAAGCCCGACGCCGGCGTCACCAAAGCCAAGAAGCTGATCCTGCAGGACAAGGTGCACATGTTCATCGGCGGGTTGCTGGCTTCAACCGGCTATGCCTTGGCGCCGATCAGCACCGCCGAAAAGACGCTGTATATCTCTTCGGTCTCCTCGGCCGACGATCTGACGCAGCGCCAACTCAGCAAATATCCGTATTTCGTGCGCACGAGCTGGAGCTCGTCCCTCCCGCACCAGCCGCTGGGTCAATGGGCCTGCGACAATGGCTTCAAGAAAGTGATCGTGATCGCCGCCGACTATGCGTTCGGCTACGAAACGGCTGGCGGCTTCCAGAAGGTGTTTGAGGATTGCGGCGGCAAGGTCGTGCAGAAAATCTGGCCGCCGCTCGGCACCAAGGATTTCGGACCGTATATCCCGACCTTCAAGGCCGATGCGGACGCAATCTTCACCACCATGGTCGGGCCCATGGCGCTGCAATTTCCGAAACAGTTGCGTGGTGCCGGCATCAAGAAGCCGATTCTCGGCAGCGGTGTCAGCTATGACGAGTTCGTGCTGCCCTTCATGGGCGATGAAGTCATCGGCGACGTATCGGCGCTGCACTACAGCGCAGCGATCGATACACCGAGGAACCAGGAGTTCGTGAAAGCCTACCGTGCGAAGTACGGCAAAGTGCCCGGCTACTATTCGGAGAATAACTACACAACTGCGATGTGGCTCGACGAGGCGATCAAGAAGGCAGGCGGCAAATATCCGGGGCCCGAGGAATTCATCAAGATCATGGCGAGCATCAAACTCGATGCGCCGCGCGGACCGGTCGAGCTCGATGAAAACCGCAATCCGATCGAGAACGTCTACATCAAGAAGGTCGAGAAGAAGAAGATGTTCGGCTACGACAAAGACGAACTGTGGAACACAGTGATCAAGACCTATCCGAAGGTCAGTCAGTTCTGGACCTACGGAAAAGAAAAGTTCCTGGCGCAGCCGGTCTACGATCGCGACTTCCCGCCCTGCAAGAATTGCGAATGATGATGAAACCGCCGGGGCTCTCAGCGAGCCCCGGCGCATTCGGAAAATTTGAGGATCACGCGTGAGCACTGAGACCCAGGTCAACGGCGGCGATATCCCGGTGCTCGAGCTCAGGGGATTGTGCAAAAGCTTCGGCGGCCTGCAGGCCACGCGCAATGTCACGTTCACGATCAGGGCCGGCGACCGCAAGGCCATCATCGGCCCGAATGGCGCCGGCAAGACGACGCTGTTCAACCTCATCACGGGCATCTATCCGGTCACGTCCGGGCAAGTGCTGCTGTTCGGCCAGGATGTGACCAAATGGCCCAGTCATCGTCGCACGGCGATGGGCATGGCGCGCACGTTCCAGATTACCAGCCTGTTTCCGGGACTCACCGTGCTCGATAATGTTCTGCTCGCGATCAAAGGACTGCGCCGGTCGAAATTTGTCATGTGGCGCTTCCTGTCATCCTACAAGGACGTCTACAACAAGGCTTATCACCTGCTCGAACAGGCGAACTTCCTCGATCGCAAGGATGTCGAAGTCAGAAACCTCTCGCATGGCGAGCAGCGCCAGCTCGAGATCGTGCTCGGCCTCGCCAGCGATCCGAAAATCCTGCTGCTCGACGAGCCGGCTGCCGGCCTTTCGTCAGGCGAATCCACGGAGATGTCCGAATTCCTGATGAAGCTTGACCCGAAGCTCGCGATCCTGCTGATCGAACACGACATGGACGTAGTGTTCGACGTCGCCGATGAAATCTCGGTTCTGCACTTTGGCGAGATTCTGGAATCGGGCTCGCCCGAAAACATCAAGCAAAGCCGTCGTGTGCAGGAAATCTATCTGGGGACCGATTGACGCCATGGCCATTCTCGACGTCCAGGACGTCCACACCTACTACGGCGATGCCTATGTGCTGCAGGGCCTTTCGCTGCAGCTCGAGCAAGGTCAGATTCTCGGCCTGCTCGGCCGCAATGGAGTCGGCAAGACCACGCTGGTGAATTCGATTGTCGGCTTCAACCCGCCGCGCCGCGGCAAGGTCGTCTTCAAAGGCGAAGACATTACACACAAGGCATCTTTTGAAACTGTGCGCGGCGGCATGGGACTCGTGCCACAGGGTCGCCGCGTTTTCCCGACACTCGGCGTTGAAGAAAATCTTCTGGTCGCCGAGCGCAGCCCGGAACGGCACAAGTGGAATCTCGAACGCGTCTACAAGTTGTTTCCGCGACTGCACGAGCGCCACTACCAGCGCGCCAAGACCCTGTCCGGCGGCGAGCAACAGATGCTGGCGATTGGACGCGCGCTAATGACGAACCCCGACTGTCTGATCATGGACGAGCCGTCCGAAGGGTTGGCTCCGATCATCATCCAGGGTCTTTGGGTGGCCATCAGCACCTTGAAGAAGGAAGGCCTCTCCATTTTGCTGGTCGAACAGAATGCCAACCTCGCCCTCAAGCTCGTCGACTATGTGCATGTTATGAGCAAGGGCCAGGTGGTTTATTCCGCCAAGCCCGATGAACTGCGCGCAAACGACGCGGTCAAGTCCAACTACCTCGGCATCTAGCACAACTGCCCGCGTCGAATAGTGCCCTGCCCACCTCGGCAACGCCGGGGCGATGACATTTTGCCTTCGGGCTTTACTTCATAGAATGGCTTGCGGATGATGGTTGTCACTTGGTGTGCCATGGTGGGAGCATGGCGGCCCCCGACAGACATCGCCGTGCTTCGAATAAGGCCGCATCGACCGGTTTCACGGTCGGTAAGGCCAATTATAAAGGGAGGAGATTCAATGTCTCGCAAAGTCACGCGTCGTAAATTCATGGCAGGAACGGCGGCGGGCGCGGCCGCGGCGACGTTCAAATTCCCGATGCCGGCTATCGCGCAAGCCGCGCCTTTCAAGCTCGGCCTTCTCACGGTCAAGACCGGCCCGCTCGCTCAAGGCGGCATCCAGATGGAACAGGGCATTGTCACGTTCCTGAAGGAGAAGAACTACACGTTCGCGGGGCGGAAAGTTGAATTCATTTCTGCAGACACCGGCGGCAACCCCGCAGGCACCAAAACGAAAGCGCAGGAACTGATCGAGCGCGACAAAGTCGACACGATCGTCGGGCCGCTGGCGGCTTTCGAGTTGCTCGCCATTACCGACTACATCGCGCAACAAAAAACTCCGTGCATGAGCCTCGCTGCCGCCGAGGACATGACGCAACGGCGACCGAATCCGTATTTCCTGCGCGCGTCTGCGACCTCCTCTCAGGCGATGCATCCGATGGCGGATTTCGCTGCGAAGGAACTGAAACTCAAGCGCATCATCACGATTTCGGAAGACTTCGCCTTCGGCTACGAGCAGATGGGCGGCTTCCAGCAGACCTTCGAAGATAACGGCGGCCGGATCCTGAACAAGCTGTGGCCCCCGATCGTAACGCCCGACTACACGCCCTATCTTGCCCAGATCCAGGATTGCGATGGCGTGTGCCAGGGCTTCGCCGGTTCGAATCCGTTGCGCTTCCTGAAGCAATATGCGGCGGCCGGTCTCAAATATCCGGTAGTAACCGGCGAAACCGGCGGCGACGACGCCTTGCTGCGCTCGTTCGGCGATGAAGCAGTTGGACTCTATAGCTGCTGTCCATACACACTCGATCTCGCTACCGAGAGCAACAAACGCTTTGTTGCCGCCATGAACAAGGACTATGGTGTTGATCCAGGCTTCTATTGCGCCGGCCTTTACGTTAACGGCATGGTCATCGAGGCCGGCCTGCAGAAGACGGGCGGCAAGTCGGATGACAAGGCCGAGCTCATGAAGGCGCTCAAATCCGTGACGCTTTCCGACACCCCGCGTGGCCCGATCAAGTTCGACAATTACGGCAATGTGATCGGCGATTTCTACGTGCGCCATCTCGAGAAAGCGAACGGGAAGCTCATCAACAAGACGGTGAAAACCTACAAGAACGTGAGTCAGTTCTGGACTTACGACGAAAAGAAGTTCCTCGAGCAACCGGTCTATTCGCGCAACTATCCACCGCTCAAGTCGTAATTGCCGGCAGCCGCGGGCGCCGCGAGGCGCCCGCGGACTATTTAACTAATAGCGCGCGGGAAAATTGCGGCAATGACTTTTTGGCTGGTGCTGACGGCCAACAGCATTACCTTCGGCGGTCTGCTGTTCCTGCTGTCGGCGGGCTTCTCTCTCATCTTCGGGCTGATGCGGATTCCAAACTTGACGCACGGCTCGCTGTTCATGCTGGGCGCCTATATCGGCGCAACCTTCGTTATCGGCATGCTCGGCGTAAAGATGAATTTCTGGCTCGCCGCAGTGCTGGCAACGCTCACGGTTGCTTTTCTCGGTGCGCTGGCCGAGCGATTGTTGTTGCGCCGGCTACCCGGCGATGAGCTGGCGCAGGTGCTGGTAACGCTCGGATTGTCCTTCATGGCGGCGGATTTTTGCCTGATCGTGTGGGGCGGCGATCCGCTCTCGGTGGCAACGCCTCCGGAGCTCGCCGGATTCGCGCGCTTCGGTACTTTCGTATTCCCGAACTACCGGCTGGCGATCATTGTCATAGCCGCCATCGTCGCCATCGGCCTTTGGCTGTTGCTCGATCGCACCCGGCTTGGCGCGATGATCCGCGCCGGCGTCGATGATCCCGACATGGCGCGTGTGGTCGGCATTCGCGTGTCGCAGCTGTTCACGATCGTATTCGCGGTCGGCGCAGGTCTTGCAGCTTTCGCAGGAATTATCGGCGGACCGATCCTCTCGGTCTATCCCGGGCTCGACCAGGACATGTTGCCGCTTGCGCTGGTGGTGGTCATCCTCGGCGGCACCGGCAGCCTGCTCGGCTCCTTCGTCGGGAGCATTATTGTCGGTTTCATCTACAATTTCGGCCAGGCACTTCTGCCGGAACTTGCCTATTTCGTGCTGTTTTTTCCGATGCTGCTCGTCCTGCTGCTGCGACCGCAGGGTCTTTTCGGCAGGCATGTGCCATGAGCGGACGTTTCCTCGCACTCGGCATTGCGCTGGTGGCTCTTGCCACCCTGCCATATTGGATGACCGGCATCTATTACATCAACGTCGCCAGCCAGATCCTGTTCTATGCGATCTTTGCGCTCGGACTGAACGTGCTCGTGGGCTACGCCGGCCTGGTTTCGCTGGGCCACGCCGGGCTGTTCGGCGTGACCGCATATGCAGTCGGCTACTTTCTTCAGCTCGGCTTCGGACACCCGTTCGCAATACTG
Organism: Pseudolabrys sp.; assembly: GCA_036519515.1. Lineage (GTDB taxonomy): Bacteria > Pseudomonadota > Alphaproteobacteria > Rhizobiales > Xanthobacteraceae > Pseudolabrys. The sequence goes on from DATDLC010000137.1 coordinate 48,648, forward strand.
GCCGCCTTGGTGATCAGCATGGTGTCGATGGCGATCTATGCGGTGCTTTCCCTGCGTTCGACAGGCATCGGCTTCATCATGATCACGCTGGTGCTGGGCGAAATCCTTTGGGGCCTCGCCTATCGCTGGATCAGTCTCACGGGCGGCGACAATGGATTGAGCCTGCAGACGCGTCCGGCACCGTTCGGTTTCTCGCTGTCTGACGTAAATACGTTCTATTACGCCACGTTGATCATATTTCTGCTGTCCATCGGGGCTGTAGCAATCTTTGTCCGCTCGCCTCTCGGCGCAGCGCTGATGGGCACACGTGACCAGCCGCGCCGCATGAATGCGCTCGGCTACCACGTCTGGGCCATCCGATTCTATGCCTGTCTGTTCTCGGGGTTGCTCACGTCGGTGTCCGCTATCCTGTTCGTCTACTACACGCAGTTCATCAGCCCCCAGACATTGTCCCTCACCTCCTCGGCCGAGGTTCTGCTCATGGTCATCTCTGGTGGTGCCGGCACGCTGCTGGGTCCAATTGTCGGAGCCGGACTGGTTGTGATCGTCAAGACCGTTGTCAGCGGCTTCATCGAGCGCTGGAATTTCCTGCTCGGCGCCATCTTTGTGGCCATCGTCATTTTGATGCCTGAAGGCCTGGTGCCCGGGACTGCGCGTTTGTGGCGGCTGGCATGGCGCAAACGCGAGCGGAGCGCCAAATCCGTTCCAGGAAGCGCGGAGGCCAAACCATGACCGCGCTCACTGTTTCTGGTCTCTGCAAATCGTTCGGCGGACTGCACGTGACCACTGACGTCAATCTCAATGTTGAGCCGGGTGAGAGACGCCTCATCATCGGCCCCAACGGCGCTGGCAAGACGACGCTGTTTAATCTCATCACCGGAGAGCTCACGCCGGATGCCGGCACGATCAAGCTGTTCGGTCAGGACATCACCCGCGTGCCGAGCCGCCGTCGCCCTCACCTCGGCATGGCGCGCACTTACCAGATCATCACACTGTTCGCGCGCGATACGATAATTCACAATGTAACGCTGGCGCTCATGGGCCTCTCCCCGTCGCGCTGGAATCCGCTGATCGACCTCAAACGGCAGGGTCATTTCGTCGAGCATGCTCAGGCCGCATTGGAACGGGTCGGCCTTGGACACATAGCAAACCGGCCATTGTCGCAAACCTCCTATGGCGAGCGCCGTCGCGTCGAGATTGCAATGGCACTGACCCAGAATCCGAAAGTACTGCTGCTCGACGAACCGTTTGCCGGCCTCTCAATCGACGAGCGACGCGACGTGAAGGAGTTGCTGCTGGCGATTCCGCGCGACGTCACAATCGTCATGATCGAACACAACATGGACGTGGCATTGGAATTTGCCGAGCGCATTACGCTGCTGCATTTCGGCGAGGTGATCGTCGAGGGCAACCGCGCTGAGGTGGTCGCAAACCCGCGCACACGGGAGGTCTATCTTGGCCACTAGCGCGCTCGCCCTCAGCCATATCGATGCTTTTTATGGCGAAAGCCATGTCCTGGGCGACGTGTCGTTCGAGCTTGGCGAGGCACATATGCTGGGCCTGCTGGGCCGCAATGGCGCCGGCAAATCGACCTGCATGAACGTCACGATGGGATTATTGCCGCCGCGACGGGGCGCGGTCACGGTATTCGGTGAGAAGGTCAGCGGTCTCTCGCCGGAGATGATTGCCGCGCGCGGGGTCGCGCTGGTGCCGCAAGGCCGCCGCGTCTTCAAGAGTCTCACCGTGCGCGAAAACCTCGTCGTCGCCGCCCGCAAGCCCGATCCCGGCAGCAAACATGCGCCCTGGACCACGGACACCGTGTTTGGAATGTTTCC
>DATDLC010000138.1:0-121152 GCA_036519515.1 Pseudolabrys sp.
GCGGCGCAGGTGGCACGATCGGCATGGCTCGCGTCGCGAAGGCTGCGCCCGACGGCTACACGATCGCCGTCTGGCACGTTGGCCAGGCCACGGCACCCGCCCTCTATGACGGTCTCAAATATGACGTCGTGAACGACTTCGATCATCTCGGCCGCATCACCGACGTGCCGATGACGCTGGTCTCCAAGACGCCCTTTCCTGCGAACAACGTAACCGAACTCCTGGCCTGGATAGGGTCGCAAGGAGACAGGCAAGCTATGGCCACGCAGGTATCGGCTCGGCCTCACACCTGTGTGCGTTGGTGCTGATGAAGGAACTTGGCGTGCAGATGCACGGAGTCGCATATCGCGGCACGGGACCAGCTATGAACGACCTGCTCAGCGGTCAGTTCGATGTCATGTGCGACCAGACGACAAACACGACCAACCACATCAACAGCGGCAAGATCAAAGGTTATGCCGTCACGACGAAATCCAAGGTGCCGTCAGTCCCGGACCTGCCGACGCTCGATAGCGGCGCGATCCCCGGTTTCGACGTGTCGGCATGGCACGCGATGTGGGCACCGAAAGGTTTGCCCAAAGACGTTTCCGATAAATTCGTGGCTGCGCTGCAGACGGCGCTCAGGGATCAGAAAGTGATCGAACGCTTCGCCAGTCTCGGCACAGAGCCGGTTGCGCCCGCGCTCGCAACGCCCGATGCCCTGAAATCGCAGCTTGTCGCCGAGGCGAAGCGCTGGGATGCCATCATCAAGGCGGCAGGAGTGAAGGGGAACTAAGACCGCACGCGCGCGAAAATAATTTCGCGACGAATCGGCACGCAAATTTTGCGCAATTTCGATCGCTTGTTAATCATGTCGCCTGGTTTTAATGGAGTGAGGGCGCAGTGTCCGTTATTGGCACAAAGCAGACATGCCGAGAGAGCGTGCGAGCCGCAAGCTTTACCGACAAGCTGCTCATCGGTCAAAGCATCAAACGCGATGGGTAGAATCGTTGCATCGTCAGGGCGATACTTGCGATCCTTTATGCAGTGGGATGTTTGTCGCCGACCTGTTCAAGTCGCAGGTCGAATGCACAAAATGGGTTTTGATCAGCCAGAGATGGGGCTACCTCGCCCGGCGCCGCCTTCCGACCTGTCGCAGAAGAGACGGGCTTTGGCGAGCTGATAGCAGTGCTCGCAGACACACTTGAATTCAACTTCTACAGACCAATTCACGTTCGGATCGATCTCGGTTGCTTGGAGCCGCACTTGTTCGCAGGCGCCGCACCAGTGCTTTCGATCTTCTTGTTGCGGGCGATGATATCCGGCGGAAGCCGCTTATTGAGCGCAAGGCGGCATTACAGTGGGTGCTTCGTGGTCGTGCGGTGGCATTCAATACGTTGACCACGCTCTGGGCGATGGAGAGGAAATGTTCGCCGCCGCGTGCAAGCTCGGGCTGGAGGGAATTGTTTCAAAGAAGCTTGACGCGCCCTATCGCTCAGGGCCATCGTAAACCTGGGTCAAAGTCAAAAATCCGAAAGTACCGGCAGCGACCCGCGCCATAGATGGAACGTTTTAAGCGTCGTTATCAGGGGATCTTGCGTTTTTGGGATGTATTCTTTTTCGAGGGCGTGCGCGAAAGAGGTTCGCCGTCAGGCCCAGTCATTTCGCGATCCGAAGGCCCGCACCCGGATGCTCCAGATCGCCGCTGACTACGACCGCAAGGCCAGGCAAGCCGAGGCCTTCGAGCCTGAAGAAATTAGAAGCAAATAAGCTCAGACCCAACGCGCCGAAGCCGACTTTACCTCCACAGCTCCTAATCGCGGCTCTCGGTCACGTCCCCACGCTGCACGGCGAAAGCCCTGCTACGAGTAAAAGGTCCCCAAGTGGGAGGTGCGCGACCAGTCGTCGCATCTCGCGTCATGCTGAAAGGTGTGCGGCCATCACCGGATATATTTTGGTCTTAGTGTTTGTAATGGGGGCTGACGATGCGCTGCGTGCTCTGCTTATTTATTCTATTCCTTACGATCACTGCTTCATCCGCCCCAGCGAAGCGATGGTGACATCGGTCTCCTGACAGCTGTTGGGATGGGCGCTGGCATGACTTCGTGCGCCCAGTTCGCACAAGAGTATGGCAAGGATCCCGATCTGGTCGAAAGGCTGTATTTTTCTTGAACTCAAGGGTACATGTCGCAACGAAATGTGACGCAACGGATGCTAAATGGAACACAGCGCAATCTTCGTGCATGGCAGACCGCTGAGCAAAAGATGAAGCTGCGAAAATTTTGCGGAGAGAATCCTCTTTTGGACTCTGTCCACGCCGTCAATGATCTCTATGCATCTCTCCCGGAACACCAGCCGGGAAAATAAGCTCTGGCGTCTCGAATGTCCGCTAAGTGCCAATAGCGGACATGGTCGTCGCCTCGCGACGCTGCCTCTGGGCTTAAGTGTCGCATCCTTATGTGGATGTGAACTGGTTCACAATACAATTAGCAGCGCCGCCCCTAGGCTTCTCCAAGATTCGTCGCCAAATCGTGATGGGTGGCCTATGCAAAAAATTCTTGCGGTTGCATCGCTCTGCGGCGCGATTGCGTTTCTGCATCCCGGGGAAGCCGGCGCTCAATGCGAAGCTAAAGATAGTCTCCAGTATGTCGTTGCTCCAAGAAGCGGGACAGCAGCTGTACCCTCGGCTGAAGCTGTTCGTAAGGTTTGGAAGACCATAACGTTAGGACGTTTTGCAAATACATTCGCTCTGCGTAATGCATTGGATGCTGCCGGCTGTGGGATCGGAGACCTGGCCGAGCAAATCCTTGCTCGGCCAGCATTTACCCTAAACCCTGTCAACGTCGACGTGGACCTTGTCGTTGTGTCCGGTGCCGAACTCGGCATGCCAACTGAATCTTCGCTGGCGGACGTCTATGCGCGTGCTCAATCGCATGGCCTTGCGCTTGCACCGGCCGAGGTTGGTCCGCTGCTGCGGCTGCAATATCTCGACCAATCGGTCGGCGAATTTCTTCACGTCGGAATGACCCCGATAAACACATGGGCTGGTGAGCCCGTCATTCTGGTCCTCGTAAACGGGGGAGCAGGACTTATCCTCATCGGCACAGAGAGCAGTGCCAACGCAAAAATATCCGCGACGTCCCGCCTTTTGTTCGTCCGACCTCGTGTATTGGCGGAGGAGCGGTAGATTTCCGAGGTAAATCCGGCACTCGTCGGCGCGTGTAAATGTCCGCTTTGGGTCATAAGCGGACATTTCGTCATGCCCAACCCATATCCGCTTTACCCCTGAAAGCGGACATTGAGTGGCTCAGTCGAAATGTCTGCTAAGTGCCTCTGATGCTTCTTCACGAACGATGTCGTCGAGAATGCCGGCCACGCGGACAGCCCTCTGCCGGTGCGTTAGATCCAATAGTTTTTCCGAAATGCAAAGTGACGGACAGCGAGTTCAGACAGCGCAGCGGTTTTACCTAATCGAGCGGGGCCTACCGCGAGGATCAGCTTGTAGTAGGCGTCGTTCGTTTTTGGCAGAACGTCTTCGATTTGTGATGAGAGGGAGCCAGCCACGCTATCTCCTTGCCTCATTGTGAGACACACTTACGTACTTGTATCGTCACTGGCCGCGGATCTTATTAAATGCCGGCAACTGCCTTTTTGCACCATGGTATAGACGGCCTTCTAGCAATCGGGCCGCCTACCGCGCCAGCTGCGCCCTAGCATGTGGCGCCCGGAGCCGTGCCCGCGACAGCTGCTAGCTATGTGCTAGCTTAGGCCCCGGACTTGCTGTGACCAAAACTCGCGAAGCTATTGAAATATTTGGAGCGGGCGAAGGGATTCGAACCCTCGACCCCGACCTTGGCAAGGTCGTGCTCTACCCCTGAGCTACACCCGCATCCGTTGGATATATGGCCGAGCGATGTCGGCCGCCAAGCCCGATCCTATAGCCAGAAGCGAAGGCCCAATGCAACCATGGCAAAGGGCGCAAATCAATATCGGACCGCTCGTCTTTGCCGCACGCGGCCGTCTGGCGGGGGCCCCACCGAGCGCGGGTTCACGTTACAAAACCCGCGATTCCCGGCCAAAATGACAGGCTGGCAGACTTCGAACGAGTAATACTGACAGTCCTCGTAAACATTGCCGGTGCCGATATTGATGTTTGCGCACCAGGGGCCCTCGGCGGCCCGCGTCGCGCGTGTATCAAAAGATAGGGCGGCAATGAGGAGTGCCATGATCGATGCGCATCATTTTTACCTCTTCTGTTCTCTGGGATACTAACACGCCGCCCGCCCGGAATATTGCCCGCAATGCCAGTCACCACCGACCAGCTCTTTGCCGCACTCGATAGCCTCGGCATCAGGCATTCGACGGTGAAGCACCCTCCGTTGTTCACGGTTGAGCAGTCGCAGAGCCTGCGCGGGCAGATTCCCGGCGGTCATACCAAGAATCTGTTTTTGCGCGACAAGAAATACGCCATCTACCTCGTGGTCACATTGGAGGATGCCGATATCGACCTGAAGGGCCTGCACCGAAAGCTCGGCGCCAATGGACGGTTTTCATTCGGCTCCGCGGATCTTATGCGCGAGGTGCTGGGCGTCGAGCCCGGATCGGTGACCCCGTTCGGCGCCATCAACGATACGCAAGGCCGCCTAACCGTCGTGCTGGACGCAGCGATGATGGACCATAAGACATTGAACTATCACCCGTTGGTGAACACCATGACGACGTCAATAGACCGCGACGATCTCGTAAAATTCCTCGAATCCACCGGGCATATCCCTCGAATCGAACGCCTTTCGGGGCGCGCCTCGAACATGCCTTGATGATTGCATTAGCTTCCCGGATAACCCATCTAATGCGACGGGAACTTTGGAATTGCGGCCGCTGATGGCCGGACAGGGCGAGACAATATGCTGCAAGACGGCGGAGCAGTAACGGCAACGGCAGCCGATGTGGTCAAGGACACGACCACGCAGAGCTTCATGAAGGACGTGATCGAGGAATCCAGACATCAGCCGGTGCTGGTGGATTTCTGGGCGCCATGGTGCGGACCCTGCAAGCAGTTGACGCCGGTCCTGGAAAAGGCCGTCAAGGCTGCCAAAGGCAAGGTCAAACTGACCAAGATGAACATCGATGAGCATCCGGCCATCCCCGGCCAGATGGGTATCCAGTCGATTCCCGCAGTGATCGCGTTTTCCAATGGGCAACCAGTCGACGGCTTCATGGGCGCGTTGCCCGAGAGCCAGGTGGTCGCGTTTCTCGAGCGGATCACGAAAGGCGCGGTCGGCGCCGAGGAAAAGGATTTGCTGAAAACGGCCGATGCCACGCTCGCTGAAGGCGACGCCACCGGCGCCGCCGAAATGTATGCGCAGCTCCTCGCCGAGGACGGCACCAACGTGCCGGCACTTGCCGGCCTTGCGCGCGCCTATGTCGCAACAGGCACGCTCGATCAGGCGAAGCAGACGCTCACCCTCATTCCGGAAGCCAAGCGCAACGACGCGGCGGTCGCCGCTGCCCGCGCCGCACTCGAGATCGCCGATCAGGCGAAGTCGATCGGCCCCCTGGCAGATCTGGAAAAGAAAGTGCTGGCCGATCCGCTCGATCATCAGGCGCGCTTCGATCTCGCCGTCGCGCTCAATGCCAAAGGCAAGCGCGAAGACGCGGTCAAGCACCTGATCGATATCGTCAAGCGCGACCGCAAATGGAATGACGACGGCGCGCGCAAGCAACTGGTACAGTTCTTCGAAGCCTGGGGCGCAACCGACCCGGCGACCGTAGAAGGACGCAAACGTCTGTCTTCGATTTTGTTTTCGTGAGCTTCGCGCCACGGCAACCGTACCCCGTGGCGGAATGAAACGAAGATGCCGATGAACGCTCAGTATCGCGGGCCGATCGAAATGCCGGGAGTCATCCCGGTTTTTCCGCTGCCGGGCGCGTTGCTTTTGCCGCGCGGACAGATGCCGCTCAATATTTTCGAGCCGCGTTACATCGCGATGATTGACGACGCGCTACGTGACGGCCACCGGCTGATCGGCATGATCCAGCCCGACGTCGCGCACACCGGGTCGACCGACAAGCCGACACTGTACAAGATCGGCTGCGCGGGACGCATCACGCAGCTCGCCGAAAGCGGCGATGGCCGCTATCTGATCGAACTCACCGGGGTTGCGCGGTTCCGCATCGAAGAGGAACTGAAGGTTGCAACGCCGTATCGGCAATGCCGCGTCACGTACGCCCCGTTCGCCGGCGATTTCACGGCGCGCAAGGGCGAGAACGCCGTCGACCGCGCGGCCTTGCTTGCGGCTCTCACCGATTTTCTGAAGGCCAATGATCTGAGGGCCGATTGGGAAGGCATCGAAAAGGCGCCGAACGAGGCCCTGGTGAACGCGCTCTCGATGATGTCGCCCTACGGCACCGCCGAGAAGCAGGCGCTTCTGGAGGCACCGGACCTGAAAACCCGCGCCGAGATCCTCATTGCCATTACCGAGATCGAACTCGCGAAAAAAAATACCGAGGGCGAGCCGCAATTGCAGTAGCGGCAAGGCGCGCGTGGGATGACGGCCGGTCGAACGCCTGCAACCTTCAGCAATACGGGAGCCTTTTCTTTCGTCATGCTTGGCCTTGTGCCGGGCATCCACGTCTTCGATAGTCTCATGGAGTAAAACCGTGGATGGCAGGGACAAGCCCGGCCATGACGGACTTCTGCGGCTGGGCGCTTTCGATAATCGATAGAATTTGCGCAACTCTGGCCTGCCCGATTATTCTATGGACGTATCGAAGACGTGAATGCCCGGCACGAGGCCGGCACGACGAATGAGAGGCCCTATGTCCACCGTCCCGCCTACCGAACGGCCACCGGATAGCGTCGATCCGAAACTCCTGGAAATTCTCGTCTGCCCGCTGACCAAGGGCCCGCTCGAATACGACACCGAGCGACAGGAACTGATCTCGCGCAAGGCCAAGCTCGCCTATCCGATACGCGACGGCATACCGATCATGTTGCCGGAGGAAGCGCGCCGGCTCGAGTGACGTTAGATGATAGTTTTGGACGTCATTCGCCGGTTTCGTCCCGGCGATGACTTTTAGCGGGCACGGTGTTTCCCCGACAGATGAACGGGACAAGTCCGCCCCCGGCAGGGTAAGAGACCGGCGAAACGCGACAGGGAGAGAAATGCAATGATCAAAATCTGGGGCCGCAATTCATCGTCCAACGTGCAGAAGGCGATGTGGGCCGTCGGCGAACTCAAGCTCGACCATCAGCGCATCGATATCGGCGGTGCGTTCGGGAAAAACAAGGAGCCGGCCTACCTGGCGATGAATCCGAATGGTCTCGTCCCCACCCTCGAGGAAGAAGACGGCTTTCTGCTTTGGGAATCGAATTCGATCGTGCGTTATCTCGCGAGCAAGTACGACAAGAGCGGCGCGCTCGAACCCAAAGATGCAAAGCAGCGCGCGCTTGCGAGCCAATGGATGGACTGGCAGTTATCGGTGCTGGGACCCGCGATCGGCCCGGCATTCTGGGGATTGATCCGCACTCCGGCTGAAAAACGCGACATGACCGCGATCAAGACTTCGCAGGAGAAAACAACCGTCGCGATGAAAATGCTCGATGCGCAACTGGGAAAAACCGAATACGTCGCGGGGCCCGCTTTCTCCTACGGTGACATCCCCGTCGGGATCATTTGCTACCGCTTCGTGCAACTCGTGCCGCAGCGCCCATCGATGCCTAATCTCGAGCGTTGGTACGGTTCGATTTCCAAACGCCAGGCATTCCAGGATTCCGTCGGCAGCATTCCGTTGACATGACGTATCCCTCGCGCGATCCGGCAGTACTGTCCCGATGACCGCGGCTCTCGCTGATCGGCCTTGGATCGCCTGGTCCCTGGTCGTCGCGGGCTTGGCGTTATGCCTCATCGATACGATAAAACTCCTGTCATGAGCGACGCAGCAAAACCAGGACGGTGTCTCGGCCTGATCGGCGGTCTCGGCCCCGGCGCCACCGTTCATTATTATCGCGAGCTGATTGCCGGTCACGAAAGGCAGGGACGCGTCCCGCGCCTGCTGATGGCGCACGCCGACATTTATCGCGTCTATGCTTTGGTCATCGCAAAGGATTTCGACGGCCTCGCGCGGTATCTCGCCGGATTGACCGGCGACATGGCCGCGGGCGGCGCAGCGTTTAGTGCTATCGTCGCGGCGACACCCCACATCTGCGCGGCGCAGCTTGAGGCAATCTCTCCATTGCCGCTGATCAATATGCTCACCGAAGTGCGTGCGGCCGTAAATGCACGCGGCTTGAAGCGGGTCGCGTTGCTCGGCACGCGCTTCACCATCGAAACGGGTATGTTCGGCTCTCTCGAAGGCATCGAAACGGTTATGCCTCAGCCTCGCGAAATCGACCGCATCCAGGATATCTACAAGGACTTTGTCGAAGGCCGCGGCTCGGATGCGCAAGCGGATGAGTTGCGCGCATTCGCGCGCACGTTCGTACGGCGTGATGGCGCTCAATCGGTATTGATCGCGGGCACCGATCTTTCGACGGTTTTCACCGAAAGCAATGCCGGCTTTCCGATGCTCGACTGCGCGCGCATCCATATCGATGCGATCGTCCGGCGATTGCTCGACGAAAACTGAAGCAAGTTCTACAGCACCTCGCCCTTCAGCAATTTCGGTACATCGCCGGTGAACCCGGCTGCCTCGCGAATGAACATGCGTTTAAGCACGGGCATGCGCTCAACCAGACCCAGGCCGACATCGCGCACGAGCCGCAACGCATCGGAGTGATTTGAAAAGAGCCGGTTCAGCCCGTCGGTGGCGACGCCCATCATCATCGTGTCGAAGCGCCGCCAACGCTGATATCGCTCGAGCACATCCGTTCCGCCGGGATCGAGCCCGAGCCGCGCGGTATCGGCGATTGCTTCTGCCAGCGCCGCCACGTCGCGCAGCCCCATATTGAGACCTTGTCCGGCGATGGGGTGAATGATGTGCGCGGCATCCCCGACGAGCGCCAGCCTTTCGCCGATGAATGTGCGCGCGGTAAACAAGCCGAGCGGAAATGCACGGCGTGGTCCAGCGACTGTCAACTCGCCGAGCCGCAATCCGAAGCGCTTTTCGAGCTCGGCATGAAATTCGGCATCGGGCAGGTCGACGATTCGTTTGGCCTCGCGCGCATTTTCCGTCCACACGATCGAGCAGCGTTTGCCGGTCAGCGGCAGGATCGCGAAAGGTCCGGCAGGCAGGAAATGTTCTTCCGCGCGGCCACCGTGCTCGCGCTCGTGCGCGACCGTCGTCACAATCGCCGCCTGGTCGTAATTCCAGCCGTAATTGGCAATGCCTGCCTGCTCGCGGATCAGGGAATGCGCGCCGTCGGCGCCGACCAAAAGGCGCGCGGAAATCGACCCGCCATCGGCTAGTTGGACCTCCGTGGAATTATCGCCTGATTCAAAACCTTTGACTGCGCCGGCGCGCAAATCGACGCCGAGCTCTTTTGCCTTTGCCACCAAAGCATCCACCAGATGCCGGTTTTCGATCATGTGCGCGAATGGCTCGCCCTCCTCCACCTCGCCGCCGAAGGCCAGAAATGTGGGGCGCACTGCATCGTCGAGTTTTGAGTCGGTCACCACCATGTCGAGGATGGGCTGCGCGTTGGCCGCGACCGCATCCCAGACCTCAATCGCTTCAAACAGACGTCGTGCCGCGGCGGCGATTGCCGAGGCACGCGGGTCCTTCGACTGAACGTGCGCCAGCGCGGGATCGACTACAGTGACCGCAAATGGATCGCCGAGTCCCTGGCGCAACGCGATTGCGAGCGCAAGGCCGGCGAAACCGGCACCACCAACGACCACCTCGGCGCGCGCATCTGCAGGACCGGCCATAGTCATTCACATTCCTTGTAAATCTCGCCGCAGCATAGCAGGTTGGGGCAGATTTTGACCTATCCGGGTTTGTTCATGTCCTCCGCCGTCAAGGATCTTCTCGACATTCTCGATCTCGAACCGCTGGAAGTGAACCTTTTCCGCGGCCGCTCGCCGCAGGTCGGCTGGCAACGCGTGTTCGGGGGGCAAGTCATCGGCCAGGCACTTGTGGCTGCCGTGCGGACCGTCGAAGTCCGGCCGCCGCATTCGCTGCATGCCTACTTTCTCCTGCCGGGCGACCCCAAAGTTCCGATCATTTACGACGTCGATCGCATCCGCGACGGCAAGAGCTTCACCACGCGACGCGTTACCGCGCGACAGCACGGTCATCCGATCTTCTCGATGTTGGTGTCATTTCATACGGATGAGCCGGGCCTCGACCACCAGGCGAAGATGCCGGACGTGCCGCCGCCAGAGAAGCTTCCAAGCGATACCGATATGCGCGAGAAGCTGTTGCCGATGATGCCCGATCCGGTGCGACGCTATTATGAGCGCGAGCGCCCGATTGAATTGCGGCCCGTCGAGTTCGAGCGCTATCTCGGCAAGAAGATTCCCGGAGGACAATTCAATGTCTGGATCCGCACCACCGGCAAGCTGCCGGATCTTCCCGCCATCCACCAAAGCGTGTTGGCCTATGCGTCGGACATGATGCTACTCGATACGGCGCTCGCGCCGCACGGCCGCACGCTGTTCGAAAATGAATTCATGGCCGCCAGCCTCGATCACGCGCTGTGGTTCCACCGGCCGTTCCGTGCCGACGACTGGCTGCTTTACGCGCAGGATTCCCCGAATTTGCACGGCTCGCGCGGCTACGCGCGCGGACTTATATTCACGCGTGATGGAATGCTCGTCGCCTCGGTGGCGCAGGAAGGCCTAGTACGCCAGCGGCGGGAAACCTGATTTTACACAATGAAGTATTTGTTGGCGGGCTGCTTTGTTCTTATGTCATTCGTAACCGCCGCGTTTGGCGCATCGGGCAGGCAACACGCCCCGCCCGGTTCGTTCGATGGTGCGCCGGCGCAGTACACGCACTTTACGGCCGCCGAGCTCTCCAGGGGTTTTATCGCGCTGGCGTTCGGATCCGACCTGCGCATCGGCGCGCGTCCGCTCGGTATTCGCCGCTTCGACCGTCCGATACGCGCGCGCGTCATCGGCGGAGGTAGCGTCGATCGCACGATCGCAATGTCGCGCATCATCGAAGAATATGCGCGCGAAGTTCCCGCCCTGGGCTTGAGCTTTACGTCATCGGCGGCTGCCCCTGACATCGAACTGCGTCTGATCGACGAGAAGGATTTTCAGTCCGCGCTGCAGGAGGCCTTTGGCGCAAGAGTGGCCAGAGACTTTGTCAGCCGCACCGACCCGCAGTGTATGACGAGCGTCAAATCGACTGCCGACGGAAAAATCGTGCACTCGGTTTCTTTTATCATTGTCGACAGGGGCGAGGACGTATTCCTCGACTGCGCGTATCACGAGTTGCTGCACGCATTGGGGCTTTCGAACCACGATCAGCACAACCAGTGGACCACCCTCAACCAGAGGCGAATGGTCGGTTACCTCACCGTCTACGACCGCTCGCTGCTCACCCTGCTTTACGACCCGCGCCTCAAGCCTGGAATGACCGTCCGTCAGGTTCGGAGCGTCTTACCCCAGGCCATTACCGACCATGGCCTCGCCGCGTCGGGTCGGGGCAGTCAATAAGTCAGCACCACTGAATTCGGCGACTGCCTGTGGGTAGAGCAACAACCCCGCTTAAACTTTAGGCCACCGCTCGCTAGCGTGTGCAATCGAGGCCGCACCGGCCGCGGCCGGGCGGTTTTTCATTTGCCACGGTACCCATACTTTCGGGGCCGATTCGTTTGCGGGGGCAGGACAAGTCATGAAGTTGGTCATCGCTATTATCAAGCCGTTCAAACTCGACGAGGTTCGCGAGGCCCTCACACGTGTCGGCATTCACGGCATGACCGTGGGCGAGGTCAAAGGCTATGGGCGGCAGAAGGGTCATACGGAAAATTTATCGCGGCGCCGAATATGCGGTGAATTTCCTTCCCAAGCTGCGTCTCGAGATCGTGATCGCGAGCGAACAACTCAACCAGGTCATGGAAGCGCTTGCAGTCGCCGCCCGCACCGGACAAATCGGCGACGGCAAGATCTTCGTCTTGCCGGTTGAACAAGCCGTACGCATCAGGACCGGCGAGACCGACGTCGACGCACTGTAACAAAATACAAATTGCAAATTGGGGAGATGACATGACACGCGCATTCCTGCGCCTTGCTCCGACCACCGCTGCCGCGGCACTCCTTGCTTCGCCCGCATTCGCGCAGGGCGCGAAGATCGACGGCGCCGACACCGCCTGGATGATCAGCGCGACCGGCCTCGTGCTGATGATGACCATCCCGGGCCTCGCATTGTTCTACGCCGGCATGGTGCGCAAGAAAAACGTGCTCGCAACGATGGCGCAGAGCCTGACCGCCACGTTTTTGGTGTCCATCCTGTGGGCGCTCATCGGTTACAGCCTGGCATTCACCGGCGACGGCGCGTTCATCGGCACGCTGGACCGGATTTTTTTGAACGGAATGTCGATGGATGAGATATCGCCGCTGGCGAAGACGATCCCCGAAAGCCTGTTCATGATCTCTCAGATGACATTCGCCATCATCACGGTGGCGCTGGTCGCGGGCTCGGTCGCCGATCGTCTGCGTTTCTCGGCCTTCCTGTTGTTCTGCGCGTTCTGGCTGCTGCTCGTCTATGTGCCGATCGCGCACTGGGTGTGGGGCGGCGGCTTCCTCGGCACCTATGGCCTGATCGATTTTGCCGGCGGCACGGTGGTGCATCTGAACGCCGGTGTCGCCGGGCTCGTTGCGGCCTACGTGCTTGGTTCGCGGCGCGGTTACGGCAGCGACAACTTGGCGCCGTACGATCTCACGCTGGCAGTGATCGGCACCGGGCTCCTGTGGGTCGGCTGGTTCGGATTCAATGGCGGGTCGGCATTAGGCGCAAACTCGCGCGCAGCGATGGCGATTGTCTCTACGCATCTCGCCGCAAGCGCGGGCGCCTTCACCTGGATGGCGTTGGAATGGTGGACGCGCGGCAAACCGTCCGTCCTTGGAATGATCTCCGGCGCGGTCGCCGGACTTGGAACGATCACGCCTGCGTCGGGTTTCGTGTTGCCGATGCAAGGTCTTCTGATTGGAATTATTGCCGGGGCGGTGTGCTTCTGGGCCTGCACCTGGCTGAAGCTCAAAGTCGGCTATGACGACTCGCTCGACGTATTCGGGGTGCATGGGGTCGGCGGATTTACCGGCACCCTGCTCGCAGGCGTGTTTGCCGTCGGCGCACTCTCGGCCAGCCCGGAAGTGCCGGGCGGATTCCACGGCCTGCTCGAAGGCAATCCGCAACAGGTGGTCGCGCAGCTCTTCGGCATTGGGGTCACGCTGCTGTGGTCGGGTGTGGTGACCTTCATCATCCTGAAAGTCATCGACGCGCTAGTGAAGTTGCGCGTGCGCCAGGAGGATGAGGTCATGGGTCTCGACGTCACCCTGCACGGCGAAGCCCTGCAATAGCGCTGACTATTTTTTGAGCAGCCCCGGTTGCCATTGGCGCGTCTTTAAGCGCGGGCATTTGGTCACGCTTGGCCCGGTCGGACGACCTACGGGTTTTACCTGTTGAATCAGCGCTCTATGCGCGCCGTCGGTATTTGGCACGGCGTTTGATTCTATCCCTGCGGCCATGCCTGCGAAGCGATCTTCGGGGGCAAGGCTCAGTGAACTGCCCGCACTGTGTGACGAAACAAACGGGCTCAAGCGGGGATCGAATCCATGAAGATCGTCATGGCCGTTATCAAACCCTTCAAGCTCGACGAGGTCCGTGACGCTCTGACCTCCATCGGCGTGCAAGGGCTCACAGTTACCGAGGTCAAAGGTTACGGGCGTCAAAAGGGGCACACGGAAATCTACCGTGGGGCTGAGTATGCGGTGAGCTTCCTGCCGAAGATCAAGATCGAAGTGGCAGTAGACACCAAGCAAGTCGACAAAGTCATCGGCGCAATCACAGGCGCCGCGAAGACCGGACAGATCGGCGACGGAAAAATCTTCGTCTTCAATCTGGAAAACGCCGTGCGCATCCGCACCGGCGAGACCGATACCGCGGCGCTCTAGTACCCGCACCGCAAACAATACGGACAGGAGTAAGACCATGACGTTGAAAAAATCGTCCCGTGCGGGGCTCTTTGCTCTCGCCTTCGGGATTTTGATCGGCCTCTTTCTGAGCGTGGCTACTTATGAAGCTTCCTACGCTCAGGCGCAGGCTCCGGCGGCCGCGCCAGCCGCGGCACCGCCCGCACCGGCGGCTCCTCCGCCGGCTTGCGCAGCCGACCCAGACCCGAAAAAAGCCGTAACTGAAAAGTGCACGCCCAATTCGGGCGACACCGCGTGGATGCTCACCTCAGTCGCGTTGGTGCTGATGATGACCATACCCGGCCTTGGCTTGTTCTATGGCGGCATGGTGCGTAAGAAGAACGTCGGCGACACGGTGATGACGAGCTTCGCCGTCACGTGTCTCGTCACAATCCTCTACGCGATCATCACCTACAGCTTGGCCTTCACTCCAGGCGGGCCATTTATCGGTGGGACGAGCCGCGCATTCCTGCAAGGCATCCTGAGCGATATCTCGACCGGCACTGGCAACCCAAATGGCCTGGCGCTGACCATTCCTGAGACGGTCTATCTCTGCTTCCAGATGACCTTCGCCATCATCACGCCGGCACTTATCGCCGGCGCTTTCGCCGAACGCATGAAGTTCTCTGCCATGCTGTGGTTCATCGGCTTGTGGGCAATTCTGGTCTATGCGCCAATCGCACATTGGGTCTGGGGCTCGGATGGCTTCATGTCCAACGGTAACTCGGACGCTTATTTCAAGGTGCTCGATTTCGCCGGCGGCACGGTGGTGCATATCAATGCGGGCGTTGCCGGCCTGATGTGCGCGATCTGCCTCGGCAAACGCAAGGATAGCGGCCCGGGCCACAACATGGTGCTCACCTTCATCGGCGCTTCGCTGCTGTGGGTCGGCTGGTTCGGCTTCAATGCCGGTTCCGCCGTCACCGCCGGCATGCAGGCGGGCATGGCGATGACCGTAACCCAGATCGCCACTGCTGTTGCGGCCTTCACCTGGATGCTCGTTGAATGGGCTGCCCGCGGCAAACCCACTGTCATCGGCATGTGCTCGGGCGCGGTTGCCGGTCTAGTCGCAATTACTCCCGCTTCTGGTTTCGTCGGCCCAGTTGGTGCGATGGCGATCGGCATTGCCGCTGGTGTGTTCTGCTACTGGGGCGTCACCGGCCTCAAGCGCATGCTTGGTGTGGATGACGCACTCGATTGCTTCGGTGTCCACGCGGTCGGCGGCATCGTCGGCGCGCTGCTCACCGGCGTATTCGCTATCGAGCAATATGGCGGCACCGCCGGCCTGATCGAGGGCAATGCTGCCCAGATGGTCAACCAGATCCAGGGCATTGTGATTGTATTCGTCTACGATGCCATCGTCTCGCTGATCATCCTCAAGATCCTTGATGCGATCATCGGCCTGCGCGTGTCCGACGAAGTGGAGCGCGAAGGTCTCGATCTCGCACTGCATGGCGAGACTGTGCAGTAGAGCGATCAAACTAGCGGTAGGGGCGGAAACCCGGCACTGTCCCTTCCGTCGAGACCCCGGTTCGCAAGGACTGGGGTCTCTCTTTTTGGCCTTCATGTTTGCCCTGCCATGAGCGAAAACAGCCCGATTTCCGATGGTTAATCGGGTCTTAACCTCGCCCTCTTTATTGTGTCGAAACCCTGTGCCGCGGGCCCGGCCCGCTGTGTTGACGCATGTCCATGATGACCGCCAAGCGCGAGCCCACGTCCTCACCTGCTCCAGCGGTCGATTCCCGCTCACCCTTCGTGCGGCTCACCGCGCTCATTGCCGGCATCGAGCCCGGCAAGCCTGTCATTAATCTCTCGGTCGGCGAGCCACAGCACCCGATTCCGAACTTCGTCGGCCCGGCGCTTGACGCGCATCTCGCCGACTTCGGTCGCTATCCCGCCAACAAAGGCATCGAACCGTTTCGCCGCGCGGTCGCCGACTGGCTCGGCCGCCGCTACAAGCTCGCACGCGCGGTCGATCCCGAAAATGAAGTGCTGGTGCTCAACGGCACACGCGAGGGCCTGTTCCTTGCAGCGATCGCTGCAAAACGCTGGGTCACGCGTCGCGCGGGCAGGCCGGCTGTCCTCATTCCAAATCCGTTTTATGCCGCCTACGCCGCCGGCGCACTCGCGGCAGATTGCGAGCCGGTCTATTTGCCGGCGACGCGCGAGAGCGGGTTCCTGCCCGATCTCGATGCTCTCGATGAGGTGCTGCTGGCGCGTTCGATCGCCTGCTACATAGCATCGCCCTCGAACCCCCAGGGCGCCGTCGCCGACCGCGCCTATCTCGAGAGGCTTGCAAATCTCGCGCGACGTTTTGGCTTCCTCGTCTTCGCCGACGAATGTTATTGCGAGATCTATAGCGACGAGGCGCCGGCCGGAATGCTGGAGGCCGGCGGACCCGATTTCGCCAACGTGGTCGTCTTTCACTCGCTTTCGAAGCGCTCGAACCTGCCGGGCCTGCGCGTCGGTTTCGCCGCTGGCGACCGGCGGTTTCTCGCCCCGTATCTCGAACTGCGCAATATCGCTGCGCCGCAGGTCCCGACACCGGCCCAACATGTGGCCATCGCCGCCTATGGCGACGAAGCGCACGTAGAAGAGAATCGCAAACTCTATTCGGCGAAATTCGATCTCGCCGATCAGATCGTCGGCGGCCGTTACGGATATGAGCGACCTGCCGGAGGATTTTTTCTCTGGCTGGACATTTCAAAGTACGGCGGCAGCGAGATGGTGACAAAGAAATTGTGGGCCGAAGCCGGCGTGCGCGTCGTACCGGGACGCTACCTCGCGCGCGAACAGAACGACGGCAGCAATCCCGGTGAAGGCTATATCCGGGTCGCCATGGTGCAGGACAAGGAAGCTACGGCGGAGGCGCTGCATCGCCTCGTCGCCGTGCTGGGGTAGGGATGTAATCGCATGCGGGCAGCAGATCGCAGCCTCGACATCATCGCTTTCGTTTCGGAGCACTTCCGCGACATCATCCGGCGGCGGCTGAGCGAACTCGCCGGCCTCGCGTTGATCTCGCTGGCGCTGCTCGGCGCCATAGCGCTGGCCACCTGGTCCGTTCAGGATCCCTCTCTCAGCCATGCCACGCAGAAGCCGATCCACAACCTGCTCGGCTTCCCCGGCGCAATCTTCTCCGATCTGGCGATGCAGTTGCTCGGTCTCGCCTCTATCCTGCTTCTGGTGCCGGAAGTGCTGCTTGGCTGGCGGCTGCTGTCGCACAGGTCGGTCGGCGAAAAATGGCGCGGCCTGCTGTGGATTGTCGCAACGTTCCTCGCGGCCGCTTTCGCATCGACCTTGCCGCATATCGGCGCATGGCCGCTTCCGACAGGGCTCGGCGGCGTTGCCGGTGACGCGGTATTGCGCGTGCCGGGCTGGGCTTTCGGTTCGCCGCTTGGGGGCTTTACGCGCTTCGTCCTGTGCATCGTGTTCGGTCTGGCAACAATGGTAACGCTGGTACTGGCCGCCCGATCGCCCGATCACGCTGAAAAACCGGTTACGCGTGAGATCGACGACGAGGAGGACAGCGAAAGAGACGAAGCCGACGGCGATCACGCTTCGGCGTGGCTCGGCATGATTGTCCACGCGCTTCTGAGCTGGAAAGCGCGCATCGGGCGCATGATCCGCGGTGACGTGCGTGCGCGCACACCGATGCCGGCGGCGCAAAGCCCGCGGCACGAGCCGCGTTTTGACGGCGGGGACTACGACTCCGAAGACGAGATCGAGGAAGAAGACGATGAGGAGTCCCCGGCGCCCCGCAGGCGCGCCGCCCCGCGTGCGGCCACGCGTCGCGGCGGGAACGGCTATACCCTGCCTTCGCTCAATCTTCTGGCCGCAGCGCGCGCCAGCGAGCGCACGACGTTGTCGCGCGACATCATCGATGGCAACGCGACGGCACTGGAAAGCGTGCTGCAGGACTTCGGCGTGCGCGGCGAGATCATCAATGCGCGCCCGGGACCCGTGGTCACGCTCTACGAACTGGAGCCGGCGCCCGGCATCAAATCCTCCCGCGTCATCGGGCTCGCCGACGATATTGCACGCTCGATGAGCGCGGTATCGGCCCGCGTTGCAGTCGTATCGGGCCGCAATGCCATCGGCATCGAATTGCCCAACCCGACCCGCGAAAAGGTCTATTTGCGCGAGCTGCTGACCGGGATGGACTACAACGAGAGCGCGGCGAAGCTACCGCTGTGCCTTGGCAAAACGATCGGCGGCGAATCCGTGATCGTCGATCTGTCGCGCATGCCGCATCTGCTGATTGCCGGTACCACCGGCTCCGGCAAATCGGTCGCGATCAATACAATGATCCTCTCGTTGGTCTATCGGCTGCGTCCGGATCAGTGCCGATTGATCATGGTTGATCCCAAGATGCTCGAACTGTCCGTCTATGACGGCATCCCGCATCTGCTCACGCCGGTCGTCACCGATCCGAAAAAGGCGGTCGTCGCGCTCAAATGGGCGGTGCGCGAGATGGAAGGCCGCTACAGGAAAATGTCGAAGCTCGGCGTGCGCAACATTGAAGGCTACAACGCGCGCGTTGCCGAAGCGCGCGCAAAGGGCGAGACGCTCACCCGAACTGTTCACACCGGTTACGACAAGGAAACGGGCCAAGCCGTCTACGAGAAGGAAGATCTCGAACTCGATCCGCTGCCCTTCCTGGTGGTGATCGTCGACGAGATGGCAGACCTGATGATGGTCGCCGGCAAGGATATTGAAGGCGCGATTCAGCGTCTTGCGCAGATGGCGCGCGCCGCCGGCATTCACGTCATACTGGCAACGCAACGGCCTTCGGTTGACGTGATCACCGGCACCATCAAGGCGAATTTCCCGACCCGCATCTCGTTCCAGGTCACCTCCAAGATCGACAGCCGCACTATCCTGGGCGAACAGGGTGCCGAACAACTGCTCGGCCAGGGTGACATGCTTTACATGGCGGGTGGCGGCCGGATCAGCCGCGTGCACGGACCCTTCGTATCGGATGACGAAGTCGAGAAAGTGGTGCGCCACCTGAAGGCGCAGGGCGTGCCGGAATATCTCGAAGAAGTGACGCAGGGCGGCGAAGAAGACGAGGATGGAAATCCCGTATTCGATTCGACCGGCATGGGGCTCGCGGAAGGCGGCGACATCTATCAGCAGGCCGTCGCCATCGTGAAGCGCGACCGCAAGGCCTCCACCTCCTACATCCAGCGCCGCCTCCAGATCGGCTACAATCGCGCGGCGACTATCATGGAGCGCATGGAGGAAGAAGGGATCGTCGGGCAGGCCAACCACGCGGGCAAGCGCGAAATCCTGATTCCGGAAAATCCGTCCGACGACCGCTATTGAGAATCGCCGGATTCGCGATTAAGCCGAATTCAGGCGAATTGCGTTGGGGGCCGCGAAATCGCCACAGCCGGCCCATATACAGACTATCGAGATACCGCAGGGGCGCGAGGCAGAGGACGTTATGGCAGAGCAACAGAGGCGAGCGGCCTGCAAAGTGGCATTTGTAGTGTTGTTTGCCTGTCTTGCGGCCCCGGCCATTGCCCAGGTTCCTCTCCCGTCCGCGCGCCCCTCCGCTTCGCAGGCCCAGGCGAGCCCCCCGGCTCCTGCGCCTGCCGGCAAGCCCGCTGCCCCGATTCCAGGTCGCCAGAGCGCGCCGGCGCCGCAATCGCCGAGCCCTGTGTTCAATCCATTCGCCGCCTTGCTCGGCAAACCCACCGCCCCGAACAACCTGAGCGCGGAACAGCGCGCCATCGTCGAACGCGTCAACGGCTACCTCTCCGGAGTGCAGGCGCTGTCGGGAAAATTCATCCAGATCGGTCCGGACGGCACGCGAACCCAGGGTGATTTCGTCATTTCCAAGCCGGGCCGGGTGCGCTTCGAATATGACGACCCAAGCCCCATCGAGCTGATTGCCGACGGTTCATCGGTGGTGGTGCGCGATCGCCGGCTCGCGACCCAGGACGTCTACCCGTTGTCGCAGACGCCGTTGCGGTTTCTGCTGGCCGATCGCGTCGATCTTTCGAAGGATACGCACCTGGTCGCCGTCTATGCCGATGACGTATTCGTCACCGTCGTGGTCGAGGAAAAGAGCGGCATTGTGGGCACCAGCCGGCTCATGATCATGTTCAGCGCCAAGGATATGCAGCTCAAACAATGGACCGTCACCGACCCGCAGGGCTATGACACGACCGTTGCCGTGTACAATCTCGACACAAGCAAGCGTCCGGATCCGGCATTGTTCAAGATAGACTATACGCGCTACCACAATTGAAATTGCTCACGTGAGCGAAGCGACGGCCCGGCCTTGTGTCGGGCATCTTCGTTTCTGCGGCCGCAAATTAAGACGTGGATGGCCGAGCGAATCCCGGCCGTGTGATTGGAAATTCCGTCTCCTGCATCATAGATTCCCGCGATGCCTCTGAAGATAACGACCTGGAATATCAACTCGGTCCGGTTGCGTATCGATCTTGTCGCCAGGTTTCTGAAAGGCGCTCAACCCGATGTGCTCTGCCTGCAGGAGACCAAGTGTCCGGACGATGCCTTTCCGATGAAACGCTTCAAGCGTCTCGGCTACGAGCACGCGGCGCTCAACGGACAGAAAGGCTATCACGGGGTTGCCGTGCTCTCGCGCGTGCCGTTCGAGCGGATCGACGTGCAGAACTTTTGCGGCAAAGTGGACTGCCGGCATATTTCGGTGGTGATGGGAGAGCGAGCCGGGCTGAAAGAGCAAGTCACCCTGCATAATTTTTATGTTCCCGCCGGCGGGGACGAGCCCGATCCCGAGATCAATCCGAAATTCCAGCACAAGCTCGGTTTCCTCGATGAAATGCGCGCGCATGCCGGCCTGAAACCGGAAAAATCCGAGCGCGCGATCCTCGTGGGCGATCTCAACGTCGCGCCGCTCGAGCACGACGTGTGGAGTCACAAGCAGATGATCAGGGTGGTTTCTCACACGCCGGTCGAATGCGAGAAACTCGTTGCCGCGCAAAAGTCGGGCGGCTGGATCGACTGCATGCGCGTGCATACGCCGGAGCCCGAAAAGCTCTACACGTGGTGGAGCTACCGCGCGATGGACAACTGGCGTGCCGCCGATCGCGGCCGCAGGCTCGATCATGTCTGGGCTTCGGATGCGCTCGCCGGGCAAGTATCGACGATCGACATCGCCAAGAGCTATCGCGGCGCGAAGCGGCCCTCCGACCACGTGCCGGTGACGGCAACGATCGAATTATAGCCGCTAGCTCTTCTCGCCTTTTTCCAGCGCGCGTTTCACGCCTGCGAGCTCTTTTGACCAGACCTGCAGACGCTCGGCCATGCTCTCGCGCAATTTGTCCGCGGCATGCGGATAGCCCTCCAGCATCTTGCGGAAAAGGCTGCGTGATATCCGCACGACGACCGTCGGTTCTTTCGCTATTGCCGTTGCCTGACAGACCGTGTTGGTGAGCAAGGCCAGTTCGCCCACCAGCGTGCCCGGACCGACCGTGACTTCCCTGCCCTCCGCCGCCGAGCCCGGTTCAAGCAGCAACGACCCCTCCTGCACGACGTAACCGCCGTCGGCAAGCTCGCCGGCATAAAACAGCACTGCCCCACTTTGCAGATGCCGTGTCTCGGCGCCGATTGCGAGAATGCGCAGTGCCTGTTTGCCGAGCGCCGCCAGCGGCGGCACTTGTTCGAAAAATGCGATGTCGTCTTCGAGACCCATGGCTACGGCAAGGTCATGGCCGACGCTCGCGGCTGCTTTACCGTCCGTCTGCCCAAAAGCGGGCACCGCCAATCATGAGCGGACTGCGACTGCCGTTGCGTTATTCTCACGGCACCAGCTTATAGCCGCCGGCTTCCGTCACCAAGATCGCCGGCATGGCGGCATCCTTTTCGACCTTCTGGCGCAGGCGGTAAATGTGCGTTTCGAGCGTATGGGTGGTCACGCCCGAATTGTAACCCCAGACTTCCTGCAACAGAGTCTCGCGCGATACCGGTTTTTGCCCGGCCCGGTAAAGGTAGCGCAGGATCGCCGTTTCCTTTTCCGTCAGCCGCACTTTGCTCCCCTTCGGGCTGAGCAGCAATTTCGAGCTCGGCCTGAACGTGTAAGGCCCGATGGCGAATACGGCGTCTTCGCTTGCCTCGTGTTGCCGAAGCTGTGCGCGGATGCGCGCAAGCAACACTGCAAACCGGAACGGCTTGGTAATGTAATCGTTCGCGCCGGATTCGAGACCGAGGATCGTGTCAGAATCGGTGTCGTGACCGGTCAGCATGATAATCGGCGCCTTGAAACCATTTTTGCGCAAGATGCGCACCGCTTCACGGCCATCCACATCCGGAAGGCCGACATCCATGATCACAAGGTCCACCTGGCCGTTCTTCGCGGCCTGCACGCCCTTGGTCCCGCTGTCGACCGAGATCGCATCGAATTCCTCGTGCAGCGCCAATTGCTCGACCAGCGCGTCGCGAAGTTCGGCATCATCATCGACGATCAGGATTGTCCGCCTATTGGCCATCGTTTAAAGGCCCCTCCAAAGGCCCATGAAATGAGGCCCTTGTCATTGTCGCGCAGTACAACATTCAGCGCTAAAAGAGCAAGCAGGAACTGATACTCAAGATTCAAACGATCCAGTTTCATCAATGCAGAAACGATCCCTGTCCCGGATCACAGTACGCCGCAAGGCAGGCGATTCAAGCCGCGGCTGGCTCATAGCAGGAATGCTGGCGTTACCAGTGGCACTCGGTCGTGGCGGGATCAAGGCCAACAAACGCGAGGGCGACGGTGGCACGCCGCGCGGCAGTTTTCGACTGAGGCAGCTTTGGTGGCGGGCCGACAAGCACCCACGGCCGGCCACTTCACTGCCGGTACAACGTATCACGCCGGCCGACGGATGGTGCGAGAACCCCGCCGACCGCCGCTACAATCGCCCGATCAAAGTGCCTGCCGATGCGGCCGCCGACCGGCTCACGCGCAAGGATAATCTCTACGATTTCATTATCGAGATCGATCACAACACACGTCCGCGCATTGCAGGACGCGGCAGCGCGGTGTTCATCCACGCAGCCAGGAAGGGCTTTGCCCCGACCGCCGGCTGCGTTGCCCTTGAACTTGGCGCTTTGCGGAAAATCCTGTCGCGTCTCGGTCCACACACCAGAATCGTGGTCGAGTAGCCGCTACTTCGCGCGCTCGCCGAAAATCGCGCTGCCGACACGAACGTGCGTCGCGCCAAGCGCAATTGCGGCGGCAAAATCCGCGCTCATACCCATTGAGAGGAGCTTCAATCCGTTCCGCCTGGCGATCTTTGCTGTCAGCGCAAAATGCGGCCCGGGCGCTTCCTCGAGCGGAGGTATGCACATCAGCCCGGAGATTGTGAGCCCGTATTTATCGCGACTCGCCGCCAGAAATGCATCCGCATCCTGAGGCAGGATGCCGGCTTTTTGCGGCTCGGCACCGGTATTGATTTCGGCAAACAGTGTTGGTCGCCGTTGCTGTTTGCCAATTTCTTTCGAGAGCGCCTCGCAGAGACTCGCGCGATCGACGGAATGAATCGCATCGAAAAGCGCGACTGCTTCTTTCGCCTTGTTCGATTGCAGCGGACCAATGAGATGCAATTCGATGCTCGGGTGCTTCGAAAGCAAGGATGGCCATTTTCCTTTCGCCTCCTGCACGCGATTTTCCCCGAACACGCGTTGGCCCGCACCGATTGCCGGCTCGATCGCGTCTGCGGTGAATGTCTTTGAAACCGCAATCAGCGTCACGTCGGCCGGATCGCGACCGGCATCGCGGCAGGCGCGCGCGATTTCCGTCCGGACATGCTCAAGATTTTTCGAGGTGGCAGCGGCCATGCGCTGCCTATATCCCACCGCGCCGCCCGCCGCCACTTCAAATGAAGGGCCGGGGACGATGTTGAGGAATTTCGCTCCCGGCGATGTTCATCAGCATCGGGCGATCGACGATTTCAAATATCCGATCTTTCCAGCGAACGGCGTTGGAGATGAATAACCGTTTGAGCGTCTTGTTGGTGTGAACCAGCGACATGCCGAGCGTATCGGCGAGGTGCTGTTGGGTGAACGGAAACTGGATGCTTCCGTTTTTGACCAGGCCTGCTTCTTCCGCCCGCACATAAAGATGCAGGAGCAGATAGGCCGCGCGCTCAAGCGCGGTGCGCCGGCCGAGGCTCAAGAGATGCTCGTCAATAAGTTGCTCCTCGCGTGCAGCCAGCCACGTGATGTCGAAAGCCAGCGAGGGAAGCTTGCTGTAGAGATCCCATAGTTTCGATCGGGGGAAGACACACAGGACGAGTGGCGTCAGCGCTTCAACCGAATGCTCCATTTCATGCATCAGGGCGCCCTGCAGGCCGAGCATATCGGCGGGCAATGCGTAGTTGAGAATTTGCCGGCGTCCGTCGTCGAGCATTTTGTAGCGAAACGCCCAGCCCGTAAGCACCGTGTAGAGATATTCGCTTCGCGTCCCTTCGCGTAGAAAGCTTGCACCCGCATCGACGCGGAGCTCGTCAACCTTTAGCGTTCTTACGAACGCAAGTTCTTCAGCGGAGAATTCGCGTAATGCCGGCCGCTTTCGCAGCGGACATTGGTCGCAAGGGGTGAATCCGTTTGGCCGTCCGTTTCCCAGAATCATGGCAGGCCCCCTGCCGGCTTCAGAAAAATCGTCTCCGCGAGAGGCTATGCAAATTGACCGTTACAAGCCTAAACATGAATTTTCGCGGCCTATGTCATTTTTAAATGCTGTCCGATTCAATCCGTAGGACAAAAGAAAGTTCAATCGGGAGAAATAGCCTTTGCCTATGTCGGATAGCTTGCTTAGCGGCAAGCGCTATCTTGTCCTGGACGACGAATTCCTCATCGCACTCGACATCCAGCAGATACTTGAGCTTGCCGGTGCAAAGCACGTGGCATCTGTCGCGACCGCGTCCGAGGCCATCGAGCTGGTGCGGCGTGAGCCGAAATTCGATCTCGCCGTCCTCGACCTGAAGCTGAGCGGGCCGGACGACAACAGCGTTGGTGTTGCAAGTCTGCTTGCAAAAAAAGGCACGCCGTTTGTATTTCTGACCGGAATGCGCGTCGACAACGTGCACGCCAGGCAATTCCCGCAAGCACCGGTCATCGAGAAGCCTTACGACGCCCAGGTACTGCTCGACGCGGTGCGCCGCGCGCTCACCACCAAGCGCGCGGAGCCGTAAGTTAGGCGGCAGTCTGCCACTCGGCCATGGCGTCCTTTGCCGACTTTTTCAGGCGCACCTTGTCGTCGACCTTGTCGACCCAGTCGAGCGGAATGATGTGGTGCTGGCCTCCCGATTTCGGATCGCTTTTTGTCAGTTTGATCGTGGTCTCACCCTCCAGGTAGTCGACCGTTCCGACGTGCGCGCCGTCCGAGCCGCAAACTTCCATGTGTTCCTTGATTGATTGTGCATTGATCATTCAGCACCTCCTGTTTTCGGGCTAACCCTTCCGTACTGCAGCCAGTTCTCTATGATTTTTCAGGCGAATTGCTTTGCGCCGGTTGACCGTTCGGCCGGTTTCGTGTCAGTTCCGCGCGCCGTAACAAGACGTCCCAATGACCGCCACGTCGAGCAAAAACGAGCGCTATAACGCCCGCGAGGCCGAAGCCCGTTGGCAGAAGATCTGGGCCGACCACGGCATCTTCTCGACCAAAAACAGCGACCCACGGCCGAAATATTATGTGCTCGAGATGTTTCCTTACCCCTCGGGGCGCATCCACATGGGGCACGTGCGCAACTACACGATGGGTGACGTGGTGGCGCGTTTCAAACGCGCCAGGGGCAACGCAGTGCTGCACCCGATGGGCTGGGACGCCTTCGGGATGCCGGCCGAGAACGCCGCGATCGATCGCAAGGTACATCCGAAGGCCTGGACCTACGACAACATCGCGGCGATGAAAAAGCAGCTCCAGTCGATGGGCCTATCGCTCGACTGGGCGCGCGAGATCGCCACCTGCGATCCGGCCTATTACAGGCACCAGCAGAAGATGTTTCTCGACTTTCTCAAGGCCGGGTTGGTCGAGCGCAAGCAATCGAAGGTCAATTGGGATCCGGTCGATCAGACCGTCCTTGCCAACGAACAGGTCATCGACGGCCGCGGCTGGCGCTCCGGCGCTCCTGTCGAACAGCGCGAACTGACACAGTGGTTTTTCAAGATCAGCGACTATTCCGAAGATCTGCTGGAGGCGCTCGACACGCTCGACCGCTGGCCGGACAAGGTGCGCCTGATGCAGAAGAACTGGATCGGGCGCTCGGAAGGGCTGCTGCTGCGCTTTGCGCTCGATCCTGCGACGACTCCGAACAAAGAGACCGAGTTGGAGATTTTCACCACGCGGCCGGATACCTTGTTCGGTGCCAAGTTCATGGCGCTATCGCCGGACCATCCTCTCGCCCAGGCTGCCGCGGCAAAAAATCCGAAGCTCGCGGCCTTCATCGAACAGTGCCACCGGATGGGCACCGCACAGGCCGAGATCGACACCGCCGAGAAGCTCGGTTTCGACACCGGTATGAAAGCCGTGCATCCGTTCGATGCCAATTGGAAACTGCCCGTCTATGTCGCCAATTTCATTTTGATGGATTACGGCACCGGCGCCATTTTCGGCTGCCCTGCGCACGACCAGCGCGACCTGGACTTCGTCAATAAATACGGCCTCGGTAACACGCCGGTTGTCTGCCCGCCGAACCAGGACCCCAAGACTTTCGTCATCACCGACGTCGCCTATGACGGCGACGGCCGCATGATCAATTCGCGTTTCCTCGATGGCATGACGATCGAAGAGGCGAAGGAAGAAGTCGCAAGGCGCCTGGAAAAAGAGAAGCGCGGCAACAGGCCGGTCGCGCAATGCCAGGTGAACTACCGCCTGCGCGACTGGGGCATTTCCCGCCAACGCTATTGGGGTTGCCCGATTCCGATCATTCACTGCGAGACATGTGGTGTCGTGCCGGTGCCGGAGAAAGATCTGCCGGTAACGCTGCCGGAAGATGTGACCTTCGACAGGCCGGGTAATCCGCTCGATCGTCACCCGACGTGGAAAACCGTGAAATGTCCCAAATGCTCGGGGCCGGCGCGTCGAGAAGCCGACACGATGGATACGTTCGTCGATTCATCTTGGTACTTCGCGCGCTTTACCGATCCGTGGATCGCGACGGCACCAACCGATCGCAAGATCGTGGATGAATGGCTTCCGGTCGATCAATACATTGGCGGCATCGAGCACGCCATTCTGCATTTGCTGTACTCGCGCTTCTTTACCCGCGCCATGCACAAGACGGGCCATGCCGGCATCGACGAGCCTTTTGCCGGGCTGTTCACGCAAGGCATGGTGGTTCATGAAACATATCGCGCGAAGAACGGCGAATGGATCGAGCCGGCCAATGTGAAGATCGAAGGCGTCGGCGATGCGCGGCGTGCGCTGATTGCCTCGACCGGCGAGCCGGTCGAGATCGGCTCGATCGAGAAGATGTCGAAATCGAAAAAGAACACGGTCGATCCCGACGACATCATCGCGGCTTACGGCGCGGATACCGCGCGCTGGTTCATGCTGTCCGATTCTCCGCCTGATCGCGACGTGATCTGGACCGAGGAAGGCGTGCAGGGCGCGTGGCGTTTCGTTCAGCGCTTGTGGAGGCTGGTCGGCGAAATTGCGGATATCGACGCTCCGGATACGCGACCGGCCAAATTTGGCGAAGAGGCACTGGTCGTGCGCAAGGCGGCGCACCGCGCGCTTGCGCATGTCTCCGAGGATATCGACAAGTTGCGCTTCAACCGCTGCGTTGCGCACATCTACGAATTCGCCAATGCACTCAGCGATGCCCTGGGCGACGTCGAAAAGGCGCCGGCTGAGGATTTCCGCTGGACCCTGCGGGAGGCTGGTAATATCCTGATCCGGCTGTTTCACCCGATGATGCCGCATTTGGCCGAGGAATGCTGGGCGGTGCTTGGCCACAAAACCCTGGTCGCCAGCGAGGCCTGGCCCCAGGTCGAGCCGGATTTGCTGGTCGAAAGCAGCATTACCTTGCCGGTTCAGATCAATGGCAAAAAGCGCGCCGATGTGACGGTCGCCCGCGATGCGAGAAATTCCGACATAGAGGCTGCCGTTCTGGCTCTCGATGCGGTAAAAAAGGCGCTGGGGGGCAAAAGCCCGAAAAAGGTCATTGTCGTCCCGCAAAGGATAGTCAATGTCGTCGTCTGATACCTCGCGGCCGACCTCGTCCGACACGATCTGTATCGGGTCGTCTGACGGCATGCGATTGTATTCGTTTCTCGGGCGTGTGGGGTCTTCTCGCGCCGCGCGGTCATTCTCCTGCCTCCCGCGTCTGAGGCCGTCCGACGCCGCGCGGGTCGGCCGGATCTTTTTCGCGTTGGGGCTCGCGGGTCTTGTCGCCGGGTGCTTCCAGCCGCTGTATGCCGAGCATCCTTTGCCGGTCGGCGGTGCGGCCGGTGGTCCGGGTGTCGTCGGGCAGATGCGCGGCGTCGACGTCGCCCCAATCGACGCCGCCGCCGGCAGCCGTCTCGCCCGCGTCAGCGTGAATGTACGTAACGAGCTGATTTACGACCTAACAGGCGGCGGCGGCGGTTTTTCGCCGACGCATCGACTGGATGTGAAACTCGTCGCAACTCAGTTGCAGGTGATCGTCGACATCAACACCGCCCGTCCCGACATCAATAACTATGGCATCGATGGCACCTACACGTTGACCGAACTCGCGACCGGACGAGTCGTTGTCAAAGGGCAAACTTTCGCACGCGTGTCCTACAACATTCCAGGTCAACAGCAACGATTTGCCGGTGAGCGTGGTCTGCGCGACGCCGAAAACCGTGCCGCCAAGGAAATCGCAGAAAATATCCGCACGCGACTCGCCTCGTTCTTCGTAGCGGGCACATAAATTTCACGCGGCGTCATGACTGCCATCAAAGCCGCCGACGTCGACCGTTTCATTGCCAATCCAAACCCGGCGCAACCTATCGTGCTGGTCTTCGGGCCCGACACAGGTCTTGTGCGGGA
The DNA here is from genome assembly GCA_036519515.1 of Pseudolabrys sp. GTDB lineage: Bacteria > Pseudomonadota > Alphaproteobacteria > Rhizobiales > Xanthobacteraceae > Pseudolabrys. The sequence goes on from DATDLC010000138.1 coordinate 29,047, forward strand.
ACGGGTGGACGCGCTGGTGCACGCATCCGTCGACAACCCAAATGACCCGTTCGCGCTGGCACGCATCGAGGGTGATGAACTGGCGGGCAATCCGTCGCGGCTCGTCGAAGAGGCGCATACGGTGCCGCTGTTTGGCGGACGGCGAGCTGTTTTGGTAAAGGTCGGCGGACGCAATATCGCGTCCGCGGTCGAGACCGTTATTAACGCCCCTTCCAGCGAATGCCGGATCATCATTGAAGCCGGCAATCTCAGCAAGAGCGCTCCGCTGCGTTCCCTCTGTGAGAAGGCTAAGGTCGCTGCCGCGCTACCCTGCTACGCCGACAGCGAACGCGCACTCGCCCAATTGATTGATGAGGAATTGCGCACGGCTGGCCTCACCATCGCGGCGGACGCCCGCGGCGCACTGCTGGAACTGATCGGGGGGGATCGGTTGGCCTCTCGTAACGAGATCCGCAAGCTCGTGCTTTATGCAAAAGATCAAAAAAACATCGAACTTGCCGACGTAATGGCGATCGTTGCGGACGCCTCACAGATCGCGCTTGATGGGTTGATCGATGCCGTTTTTGCCGGAAAAACGGCGGAAGCCGATAATGAATTCGCCAAGGCACGGGCAAGCGGCTCATCTCCGCCAACTATCGTTTCGGCAGCAATCCGCCAGGTCGCCAATTTGCATAAGATGAAGCTTGCAATTGATAGTGGCGATTCAATTGAATTCGTGATGAAGCGCGGTGCGCCACCAGTGCATTTTTCTCGCGAGCGCAGCGTCGGCGAAGCGCTGCGCGTCTGGACGCCGCTGCGGCTGATGCGCGCGATGGAGCAGTTGGCCGATGCCTCGCTGGAGATGCGACGGAATGCCCCTCTGGCGCAAGCGATCGCGCAGCGCGCTCTACTGTCGCTCGCGACGAGTGCGCGCAAAACAAGCTAGCAAAATCCGTCCTGTTTTATGAAAGGTCAAAATCCAAACTAAGACATTTAGGACTGATCAATCATTTTTCGTTAAACATTTTTGGATGATTGCGATCACTCGCCCAGAAGTCGACATGTTGACCATCGAAGCCCGCGCGCCAAGTTCTGGCATTTCGCGATCGTTTCATTGTTCTTCGTGGCAGTCGTTGGCTCCGGGCTGTTCCTGGGCGCCGTCATGGTCATAGGGACGCTTCAAGGTGACGGCTTAAATGAGCTAACGGCGGATCGGCGTACCGGCGTACCGGCCGTATCGCTCGCTCACTGCATAACGGAAAACTCTGCCACTATATCGTCTTTGACAACAAGACCGCGACGGCAGTCGAGGACCGGGTTGGCCGCTGCGATGAAGACAAGCCCAAGCCAAAAAAAGAGAGACCAGGAACCTTCAGCTGGGGCAGATAAAGTCGCCGGACCATCTAAAGATTCAATTGGTAGCTGTGCGGCACCCAGCGGTAACCGCTCTGCCCCTTGTCGATGTAACCGATGCCGGGAAATGGCATGTGGAAGCTGGCGACAAAGATCCTGTCGGCCGCAAGCAGGTCCAGCATGCGCTTACGCACCGTCACTGCTTTTTCTTTGTCGTCATCCATCTCGAAGTGCCATTCTGGACGCTGTACAGCCATGACGTATTGCGTGCACGTGTCAGCAGTAATCATCACCCGCTTTCCCTCGCTTTCGACGTGAAATGCCAGCAGACCAAGCGAATGGCCTGCTGCATCGACTGCAGTGACGCCCGGGACAACCTGATCGCCCGGCTTGATAAATTTCGAACGATCCGCCAGCGGGACACAGATTTTCACGAATAGCTCGCGATTGAACTTGCGTGCTTCTCGCACATTCTCGCCGCGTTTCCAGAAATCAAACTCGGCAGCGCCGAATACATAGTTGGCGTTCGGAAAAACCGGCTTTCCGCCTTCGACCAGACCGCCGATATGATCCGGGTGGCCGTGCGTAATGACAATAACGTCGATGTCTTCCGGACGATATCCAGCAGCCGCGAGTCGCGCAGCCGTTTGTCCGGGTGGCAACCGTTTGCTGAGCTGTTCATATTCGCGCGGAAGGGCACCATTGCCGGTATCGAACAGCACCAATTGCTTCCCGGTATTCACGAGTGTTGGAATGTTGGGATGTTCGAACCGTTGGGTATCGATATTGTTGGCGCGGGCAAGCGCGTGTACCTCATCAATAGAAGCATTTGCGCCATAGTGAGGGTGTAATCCGTCGCGGATCGCTTTGGCGTCCAGGATTGTGGCGACTTCAAACGCCCCGAGCTTAAAACGATAGATTGTCGGCTGTAATTCGCCTTTCAGTGAAGCAGGCACGTTGGGCTCCTCCCGATTGTTGTCACGCCTACCGCCGATCCTTAGCAGCCAGGGCCGGCAGCGATCCAGCACAGAAATGAACACGGGCCAGTGCCTTCCCTGGGATCGCACTCGCGCTCTATGCTCGCCCTGCAATCCAGCGAACGGCAGGAATCGTTGAATGGCCCGAAAAAAGCGCAAATTGCCTGATGGCAAAAAAAGGAAAAAATCGAGAGCTCCGCTGAAAAAGCGAAGTCGACGCAGCGTCAGAGCACGAACGCAGAAGCAGCGCTCGCGCATGGTAATCGATAGAGTTAAGAGCGCCTATCGTGCCGTTGCGGATACGGTCAAAGGAACTGACCAGCTTCGCAACAAGATGGAGCCCCCGGCAACGTCAGAAACCGAGTAGCTGTCAGACCCGGCCCATCAGGACCAGAATCAAAACGATTACCAGGACCACGCATCCTCGCCTCCTCGGCAAAACGCCCAGGATGAAACGCTGAATTCGCAATATTTGTTCCGTCGCAGCGCCGCAGCTGTCGGCTCCAAAATCTTTGCTTGTGCTGAGTATGAGAAAATTCAATTTGTTGCAGATTGAGGGCGTCATGCCGAAAATTCGTCAGGCAAATTATCCAGTGGTCGAACTCGTACTCGATACTGTTGGTGGCTGGTTCGGCAAACATAGTCGAACAAGTCGACCAGCCGAGGATTTTGACCGGTGTAGTGTGGAGGAATTGGTCGCGATTGCCAAAGACCTCGGCATCTCGGCTTGCGAACTCCGAGGCCTCGCCGCAAAAGGATCCGGCGCCGCCGATCTTGTGGGAACACTGTTAACTGAATTGCGCGTCGAGCGGACTGCACTCGATCCATCCATCATGCGTAATCTTCAGCGGTTGTGCATCGTCTGCCGGCAGAAGAGCCGCTGTCAACGCGAGCTGACCAAGGGAACGGTCGCCGAACATTTCCGCGAGTTCTGCCCCAACGCTTTCACGCTCAGTGCGCTCCTGGAAGGAAACGGGCGGCACTAGCGGTTCACAAGCACATCATCATGTCATTGCCCACTCGACGGGCGATCAAGGAGTTGCCTGATCTTCCGAGCAAGAACGCGTTCGGTCAGAGGCTTTGGAATGAGCTCAATCCCTGGATCCAATCGGCCGTGGTGAACGATCGCGTTTCGCGAATAACCGGTCATGAAAATTATTTTCGTCCCCGGCCGGCGTTGTTCAACCTCATTGGCTAGCTCACGACCGTTCTTGCCGGGAAGCACTACATCCGTAAGCAATAGATCGAATTTCTTGTCAGCATCCAGAAGCCGCAACGCCGTTGCCGAGTCTTTGGCCTCGATAACCTGGTAGTTCAGGTCCCTCAGGATCTCCGATGCATACTGGCGAACACCGTCATCATCCTCGACAATGAGTATCGTTTCGCCGCCGCCACGTTGGGAATTCAGCTGATCATCTCCAGAACTGACCACTTCATCGCCTTCTCGGCGTGGCAGGTAGAGCTTGATCGTGGTGCCCTCCCCGGGCTCACTATAGATCTTTACGTGGCCCCCGGATTGTTTCATGAAGCCATAGACTTGGCTCAGCCCCAATCCGGTGCCTTTGCCGGCCTCCTTTGTCGTGAAAAACGGCTCGAAGGCGCGATCGATTGTTTCCGCCGACATACCCGCACCACTGTCAGACACGGCGACAAGAATGTATTGGCCGGGCGCAATGTTTTCGTGCTCGCGACAATATTCCTCATCGAGATAGGCATTGCTCGTCTCGATCGTAAGTTTGCCGCCATTCGGCATGGCGTCGCGCGCATTCAGCGCGAGATTGAGTAACGTTGATTCCATTTCCGATGCATCAACTTCGACCTTCCAAAGACCTGCCCCGCTGATTGTCTCGAGTGCGATATTTTCGCCAAGCGTGCGGGTCAGCAGGTCAGAGATAGCAACAATAAGCTTGTTGATGTCGAGCAGACGAGGATCAAGTGGCTGCCGGCGCGAGAAGGCAAGCAGTCGTTGGGTCAACTGCGCAGCACGCTCCGCACCCACGAGGGCATTGTTGAGCGCTCGTTCTGCTCGCGCCTCGACGACACCTCGTTTGGCAATTCCTAGGTTTCCAATAATGATCGTGAGAAGATTATTGAAATCGTGTGCAACGCCCCCGGTCAGTTGACCAACGGCCTCCATCTTCTGCGATTGTCGGAGTGCCTGCTCTGCCAGATCGCGACGTTCGGCTTCAGCATACAGGGCTCTCGTGCGTCGCATCGCAAGCAGAACAAGTGTGAAGAGCACCAGCGTGGCCGGAATTCCGAAAACAAGATGGCTGGCCATTGTACCCATCCAGGCATACAGAATCGTGTCGATCGGTAGCCCGTCCGAAACATAGAGGTCTGCATATCCAAGCTTGAGATATGCGAAACGGCGTTGAACATCATCAACAGAGTACGAGGTGGTTACAAATCCGCCCTCGGGGTGATCGACAACGCTGAGCATGAATCCGCTATCGGGTCGGAAATGTGTGACGTCACCGGTCGGCATCGGATAGCGGGCTAGAATTGCACCATCGCTTTTCGAGAGAGTGAAACTGGCCCTCGTTTCGCCAGCAAGCTGCCGGTAGAATTCAGTAAACACTTTTGGTGTGACCGAGATCATGATGATCCCGTTGAATTGCCCATCGCGTAGTGAACGCCGCCGACTGATGCCGAAAAACGACTCCTGTCTCACTCGCGATTGTGAGGCCGCGCCGACATACGTGCCCGCATCGCGCTCCACCTGCATCTGGAAATAGTCGCGATCGGCAACGTCTAGGCCGGTCGGAATTGGCAAGACCGCCGACGAAACGATCGTGTGTCCAGTCCTGTCGGCAACCAATATGGCGTCGATGGCCTTTACGGATTTCTCGAGTTTTCCCAACTGCTGATGAAGCGTTTGATCGGACGATTTGATCTGTTCATCGGTAAGGTCGCCGAGGATGGCATCGACGGCCGTGAAAGTCAGATCGACCGACTGGAAAATTCCTGATGCCTGCTGGGACAGGATATTCAGCGAGGCCGCAAGTTCGTCATCCGCCCGTCCAAGAGCGTTCTGATAATTTATCCAGCTGGCGTAGGAGAAAATCGCCACCGGGATGACAATCGAGGCCACCAGCATCGTTTTGAGGAGGCGTAGAGCGGCATCACGGCGCGCGCGCATTCGACAAAACTCTTTAAGCGGGGCTATGAATGTATTCGGGATACCTATCCATGAAAAGAAGAAAAGGCTGACCTCGCCCTCCGGTGCAGCAGTTCGGCAACATCTTCAAACGCAGACGCAAGTTCCGCCACAATGCGGCCGTCGGGCCCACGTTCGGCACAATCCTGTTTGACAGGCATCTGACGCATTGCGCTCACCAGCAGCCAGATCGTTCGACGACAAAATTATTGGTACCGCGCTGTCTCACGAAAGACGTTGCCGCCTTGCACAAGAAAATCGCACAAAGATGCCGATGAAGAGATAAAGCCGACTTACTGCCGGCCGAAACCAATCGTTGCGACACATGTTCGCTACCGACGTCAACGACCTTGAGGCGTGGTCTGCGTGTTGGGCCTGGAGCGCACGCAAAGGTGTGAGCCAAAGCCGATCGAACACTTCGCTATTTTGGAGGACCGTCGGAAAGCGGTCTTAGTTTTTTCCAGACACTAATTGTCGCGCACGCGTCATAGCCCGAACGGACGATGGTTCTCATTGTGCATTTACATCAAAATCTATGAATTTTTTCACGACGTTTTTTACGGCCGTTTCAGGCGGCCCCTGTAGGAATCCTAGTCGAAGGCAGTTTAAGAGTGATGGTATTGATGTTCTCGCCAGCGTCATCGTCCAAAGTAAGGCGGAAATCAGATTCGTGGAGCGCACCCCGCGACAGGATAGTAATCGCTTTTGCCATTGCGATTGCCGTGTTGCCTTGGATTGTCTGGGACGATGAGCAGCAAAACGTCACGCCAAATTTGACCGAGCTGCGCACCGATTCTGATTTCGTAGTTCTGACTGTTATCGACGCCGAACCTCCATCGGACGCGCGCGAAGCCAGTGTCTCCTTTGGGGACGACGACGTGGAGTCGAGATCGCAACTGTCCGCATCATGCCCGATCAAGGCTGGCAAATTCGATTTGTCGCTTCTCGAATTGACGCAACAGGCTCTGAACCCGGCCCCACTCCTGACCATTCCGCAGAGGGGGCAAGAAATGTTGGACACGATGGGTGCTGCGCTGGCTAGCATCGGCAGCTTGGACCTTGTCGCCTATGCTCGACGTAAGATCGTGCCGGATTTTTCTGCCGCGTACGGTGATATTGTGAAGCGGGTCGCATTGATGGCCCTTACGCGTCTCCAGGAGGAGGCGGCGTTCGCGCACGCGACAATCGTCGGTACTGTTTCCACCTACAATCCGTTTCGTGCCGGCAAGGAAGAAGGTGGGCCCAGACCGCATCCGGCGAAGCCTACGACCCCGAAGCTTGGACTGCAGCAATAAAGACGGACCTGCGCGATCAATTCCGTGGGGTTCGGTATGGAAGGCTCTATCAGCCGACTTTGCGCTGGTGGAAAGCGGCGACAAACAGCTGATTGTCAAGATCAACGATGTTGGACCGCTTTAGGCCGGGGCGTGTGCTCGACCTTAACGAGCGAAGCATGCGGCATTCTGATCCGTCCATGACGCGAGGCCTTCTCGACGATGTCAGGATTACTCTCCTGCCTAGCGAAAACTGGACCCCCCGGCCCGTCAGTAGCACGTATGCAATTAACCTCGCGCCCGAGCGGACCGTTTCGACCCAATCCAAGTCAATCGATTTAACAGGCTGGCAAATAGATACAGAGATGGCGCGCCGACTCGCTCCGCTCGCGGATCCCTTCGCGAGTGAAGAGATCCGCGTCGAAGCGAGCCTGAAAAGCGGCAGCTGATCTGTTCGTAGTTAGCGCTGTCGACGCAGCCAAGCGTCGACGCTGAAACGCCCCGCCCCGGCAACAAAAAGAAAGAGAAATCCGCCCAGCATCGCCAGATTCTTGTAAAAGCTCGAGTCTTGCGCACGTCGAACGGCTATATCCGTGAATTCCCAGTAGCGGTGCGAACTAAGCGTCGCCACGAGCATAAAGATGATCATCACGAGCACGACGTAGCGGGTCGCAACTCCGAGAATGAGCGCAATCCCACCGAAGAACTCCGCGGGCACGGCGATATAGGCCAAGAAAGTGGGAAGTCCTCGCCCTGGGAACGTAGCGGCATAGGCGGGAATATCAAAAATTTTTCCATAGCCGCTGCGCACAAAAATCCACCCGAGAAGGATCCGGCCTACCAGTAGAATGAAGTCGGACGTGCTAGTTGCGACGTTGTCAGCGTGCGACAAAGAAGGGTGCGAACTGTTTTGGACCATTGAGCTCATAGGTACGTTTCCCCGTTTGACGTTTGTTGGCAGACCGGTTCAATCGTTGCGCGAAAATAACAAGCGCGGAGGTTAACTTATTCCATTATTTTCAATGGGAAAAATGCGACAAAAGGACTGCAGTTTAGCCATCTACTTTCAAGGCTTTGTGGCAGCGCAATATGCGCTAGGGGCTTTCAGTGATGTCCTCGTAAACGTCGATCTCGATCGTCCCCGGAAAGAGCGTGCGCCAAGCCTGTAAATAATTTTGCACCATGGGATCGCTGGCGAACTTTTGACGATTGAGCTCAATCGCTTGATCCATTTGATACTCAATCATTTGGAGGAACTGAGTTCGATCATCAGCGTTCCTGAGCAGCCGCACCTGCGCGTCGCCAAATGCGCTGAACACGGACAATGCATTTTTCATCGTCGCGGTGAGAAGAGATGTCATGTCCGCGGATGGCATTCTTATTCTTACGTGCAGGATTCGCTTCGCCGTCGATCCTTCGCTGGCCATTGATCGGCCTCCTCACCTGAAATGCAATTTGATGAAATGAAAACTTATTTTTTTCAGGCCACGATTCCAATACAAAAACGTCGATTTGCTCGGCGTTGTTGTATGGACAGCCACTCTTGGCGAGCTAGATGTTTTCAGCTCTGCTGGGAGCCGAGCAGATTGAAGCGCGCCTTCTGTTCGTCTGTTAGTTGGTTGTAGAAATTCTCTAACGCTGGTTGCACGGTCTTAATTGCCGCCTGCATTGCATTGAGTCTGTGCTCCATCGCCGCTATACGTCCCGGAGGTGTGAAAGCCTGATCGGTGGGGCAATTTGCCTTCAGGAAGTCTGCTGCTTTCCTCGTCGCATCGTTGAGACTGTCGAGTGCGCTGCGTTGGGCGTCAGTTGGATTGAGCGTATGCGCGATGCGATCGGTTGGTACATTGACGGGCTTTAGAGCCTCGGCCCCACACACTTGCGAAAGATCGGCAGAGCGGTCACTGGCGCGAGCAGTGCGACCCGCTTGAGGATCCGAACTGACGACGTTGAAGCGGGCCTTCTGTTCATCAGATAGAGAGTCATAGAATCGTTGCAGCGGAGATTGCACGATATTGAGTGCCAGCAACATCGTCGCGATTCGTTTGTCCATGGCTGCAAGCCTGCCCGGAGCCGTGCTCGGCAGACCCTCCGGGCAAGCCGATTGCAACGCGCTCACGGCCTTGCCTGTCGCGTCTTTTAGCTCATTCAAGACCGCCTGCTGTGCCTCGGTGGGTTGAACGGTCTGCGTGATTTGTTCGATCGGCCAATTGGTGAGCGCGGGAGCCTGCTCGCCGCAGACAACGGACGTTGTTGTCAAATTATCGCGAGCCCGGCGCGCGTGCCGCCTGGAGGAAATCACATTCGCGTAAGCCCGACCCTCATACGCATATGGCCCAAAGACGCCCACATAAACATCGTCAAAGGCATAGGGCCAGAAAGCATCGTACGCATAAGGCCAGAACGTATAGTCGATGAAATCCCAATACGCGAAGGGCCAGAAGACGGGACCAAACCAGCCGATCACGACTATCGGGCGATTGTGTCGCCACCACCATCCGCCGTTACCGTGCCAGTTGCCGCCATTCCAATTCTTCCAATTCTTGTCTGCCAGCGCACCGTGGAAACTTGCCTGCTTCAACATCCCGGCTTTTCCGTTGCGAGATGCGAATGAAGCGAGTGCGGGATTGCGCACAAGCGAGGTTTTACCGACACCCTTGATCGAGCCGGTAACCAAGTTACGGTTGGCGCCTGCAAATTTCTGGTTGATGCCACTTCGGGTCCCGAGCGAACTTGAACTGAGCTTGAGATTGCCGCTGCGCGTCAACGCATGGCTAGAGCTCATGCGTGTAAAATTTCGCGACGCCAAGCTTCGCGATGTGTGAAATTGCCGGCTCGGGCGAACGGCCGAAAACGACCGCCCCATTGGCGACGAGCGCACAGCAAAATTCCGGCTAACTGCACTCCGGGAAAAACCTCCGCCCATTCCGCTGCGAAGGCCGCCACCGCCCATTCCACGGAAACTCGCGCCTCCGATGTGTCCGCCACCACCGCCAGCTCTGAAGCCTCCGCCTCCGCCTCCATGGCCACCTCTGGCGCTCGCCTCGTTTATTCCAGAAACGATTGCAAACACAAAGAGAGAGGCAACTACACAGGACGCCACGTGACCAAGCTTCGACATCTCAACCTCCCGATGCCGCACATACTCCACCACCAGCCGCTCCGACGCCGTTGATCTTCGTCAATTATTCTCCGGATGTCGATGTTTGTAATGAACCTGCGGAACCAAAAGGACGACGGACTTTCTGCCGTGCCCCCAAGCCGGTTCCGCAAAATGAGCTGATAAGGCAAGAATTTAGCAGCCGGCAGCTGCTAGCGGCTTAGCTTTTTTAATACCGCGTCCAGTTGTTCCAAATTCCGGTATTTGATTCTCAAGGTACCGCCGTCGCCTCGGTGATCCACGATCACCTCAAGACCCAATGCATCGGACAGCCGCTTTTCCAGCGAACGCGTGTTCGCATCTTTTCCACGGCCGGCGTCACCCTCCGTTTTGGCGAGTGCCTTGCCGGTATGCGCCTCATCGTCTTTGCGCACCGCCACTTCGACCTGGCGCACGCTCAGGCCTTTGTCGATGATTTCATGCGCGATCGCCTCAGCGTTGGGTTGGCCGAGCAGCAGCCGGGCGTGGCCAGCTGAGATCTTGCCTGAGCGCACCAACTGCTTCACCGGCTCCGGGAGCTTGAGCAGACGAATGGTGTTCGCAACATGTGGCCGGCTTTTGCCAACGATCTGTGCCACTTCATCCTGAGTTCGGTTGAAGTCGTCCATGAGCGCGAGATATCCACTCGCCTCCTCAATCGGATTTAGATCGGCGCGTTGCACGTTTTCAATGATGGCAAATTCCAGCGACTGGGCGTCGTTCGCCTCCACGACTGCGATGGGCACGTCGTGCAAGCCCGCACGTTGTGCCGCGCGCCACCGCCGCTCGCCAGCAATGATTTCGAAGTTATCGCCTTGCAACGCGCGGACTACGATCGGTTGAATTATTCCTCGTTGGCGAATTGACTCGGACAGCTCATCGAGCTCGTCATCCGTGAACACACGGCGCGGGTTCCGAGGATTGGGCCGCAGATTTTCGATGGGTGCCCGTCGCGGCTTGCGCCCGCTATCTGAGACGGAGGTTTCGTCGCCGACATCTCCAATCAGCGCAGCCAGACCGCGTCCTAATCGCGAACGATCTGCCATCGCCGCCGCTCCCGAGCGCGCCATCAAGTTATCCTTTCAATTCCACGGCCGTCATGCTTCCGCCGAACGAGCTACCCGGCTTTCAATGTCTTTTCACGCTGAATGATCTCTGTGGCCAGGCGCAAATAGGCTTCACTGCCAACGCATTTGAGATCGTAGACAAGTACAGGCTTCCCGTAGGACGGTGCCTCCGATATTCGAACGTTGCGCGGAATTATGGTCTCGTACACTTTGTTGCCCATAAACTGACGAACGTCCGCGACAACCTGGTTGGAAAGGTTGTTACGTGAGTCATACATCGTCAGCACTATGCCGTGGATTGACAAAGTTGGATTGAGCGTCGTCTTTACTTGCTCAACCGTTTTTAGAAGTTGCGACAACCCTTCGAGCGCGAAGAACTCGCATTGCAGAGGAACAAGAATCGAATCTGCAGCCGCCATCGCGTTGACGGTGAGCAGATTGAGCGATGGCGGACAGTCGACGAGAACATAGTTGAAATCCTGCGCGCGTGCGCCGCTGTTAAGTTGCCGAAGCGAGTTTCGTAACCGGAATGCACGATCGCGCTGTTGACCAATCTCAAGCTCAAGACCGGAGAGATCAAGCGTCGACGACGCGATGCAGAGTTGCGGTACAGCGGTTGGCAATACAGCGTCGCGCATCGGAGCCGCACCCGTCAGAACGTCGTAGGTCGACGTTCGCCGCGATTTGCGTTCAATGCCGAGACCGGTCGAGGCGTTGCCTTGCGGATCAAGGTCGACGATCAGCACATGCTCACCAATGGCAGCAAGCGCGGTACCAAGATTGATCGCTGTCGTGGTCTTACCCACTCCACCCTTCTGATTGGCAATCGCCAGCACGCGTGGGCGAGCCGTATCGGGTCGCACAACCTGTTTGCCGAAAGGCACGAGCAGGGGATCTACGGGTTGGTCGAATGTCGGGACGTCGGTCATGCTCCGCATTCCGCAGGTTTACGCCTGCCCTCTCATAAGCCTATGAAACTGCTGCCGAAATGACAGTCTTAAGATTCGCGCAAGGATTCAAGGGCCCGAATCACAATAATTGAGCCGTCGGGGCTGGTCCGGCTTGGCACTCTGGACGCTTTAAGTCTCCAATATTTAGCGGCATCGGTCAATTCAGCCGCTACATCTTGACCCTTGGGGAACAGACCGATGGCGCCAGCTGAGATGAAAGGAAACGCCTGAACGCACAATGTTTTCAATGGGGCCACCGCGCGGGCGGTGACGACCTGAATGGTTTCTGCACAGCTTTCCCCAAATTTCTCGACGCGCATATGGTGGACAATGCCTGGGACTGCAGTCGCTTTCACCGCTGCCCGCAGAAACGCCGCTTTTTTTCCATTGCTTTCAACGAGATGGATTTTAGCGCCGCCAACTCCGGCCAGCGCGCAGGCAATTGGTAGCCCTGGGAAGCCACCTCCCGAGCCGAAATCAGCCCAAACGCGGGCCTCGGGAGCCAAAGCCAGGAGTTGCAGCGAATCAGCAACATGGCGCGTCCACAGCTCAGGAAGCGTCGACGGCGCAACCAGATTGAGTTTGCTCTGCCAGCGCATCAAGACGTCTACGAAAACGTCGAGCCGCGCTTCCGTTTCACGTGAAACAGAAACGAGCGCGAGTGCGCGCGCTTTATCGACAGCAAGATCGGGAGCCCCCTGCCCGCTTTTGCTCACGCAGATTTCGTTGCGGCTTTTTTGCCGCGTCGAACGTGCGCGACAAGCAATGTAAGCGCCGCCGGTGTTATGCCGTCGATACGACCTGCATGACCGATCGTACGCGGACGATGCGTCTGCAATTTCTGTTTCATTTCATTCGACAAACCAGGCAACGCCGCGTAGTCGATGTTGTCCGGCAATTCAAAACTTTCGTCGCGCCGGTACGCCACGATATCGGCGGCCTGGCGCGAAAGATAGACCTCATACTTCGCGTCGATCTCGATCTGCTCTGCGATCTTCGCCGGCAGTTCGTCGAAGCGCGGCCAAATTTTTTTGAGATCGGAAATTGTGACGTACGGATATGACAACAACTCAAACGCGGTGCGTCGTTGTCCATCTTTGTTGAGCGAAAGCCCAAAGCGCTCGGCTTCCTTCGGTGTGAGTGAAACTGACTTTGCAAACGCGCGCGCATCTTTCAGCGCTACAGATTTTGTTTTGTGCGCGCGTGCCCGCTCATTGCTCACGCATCCGATAGCAATTCCGATGTCTGTCAATCGCTGATCGGCATTGTCAGCGCGAAGCTGCAAACGGTATTCAGCGCGCGACGTAAACATGCGATACGGTTCGCTAACGCCGCGCGTAACGAGATCATCGATCATCACGCCAAGGTAGGCCTGTGCACGATCGACGATGATTTCATCCCCCTCTCCTGCCAGCGCAGCTGCATTGAGGCCCGCAAGAAGGCCTTGCGCGGCCGCCTCCTCGTAACCTGTCGTACCGTTTATCTGCCCAGCTAGAAACAAACTGCGCAAACGTTTCGCTTGGAGCGTCGGTGCAAGTTCTCGCGGATCGATATAATCGTATTCGATCGCATACCCTGGGCGAATAAATCGCGCATTGCGCAAGCCAGGAATTGTCGCGACAAAAGCGTGCTGAACTTCTTCCGGAAGTGATGTCGAGATTCCGTTTGGATAAACGGTGTGATCGTCGAGTCCTTCCGGCTCCAGGAATATCTGGTGCCCTTCCCGCTCGCCAAATTTCACAATCTTGTCTTCGATTGAAGGACAATAGCGCGGACCACGGCTCTCGATCTGTCCCGAATACATTGGCGAGCGATGCACGTTGTCGCGAATGATTTTGTGGGTCGCTTCAACGGTCCGCGTAATGCCACATTCGATCTGCGGGTTTTCAATTCGTGCGGTTAGAATTGAAAAAGGCTCAGGCGGATCATCGCCAGGCTGCATCTCGAGCGCGCACCAGTCGATGGTGCGGCCATCCAATCGCGGTGGCGTTCCCGTCTTCAGGCGGCCCATCGAAAACCCAAAATTCTCGAGTGTTCGGGAAAGGCCCATCGCCGGCGCTTCGCCGACACGACCCGCGGGAGTTTGTTTTTCGCCGATGTGAATCAGACCTCTCAGAAACGTCCCAGTCGTGAGAACAACGGCACCCACCGAGATCTCGCGTCCGTCGGCCAATTTCACACCGCAGACCTGACGGTTTATGACCTTGAGATCATCGGCCTCGGATTCGATCACCTCCAGGTTTGGGCTCGCGCGGATCGCGCTTTGCATCGCAGCCGCATAAAGCTTCCGGTCGGCCTGGGCTCGCGGTCCGCGGACGGCTGGACCTTTGCGGCGGTTCAAGACGCGAAATTGTATTCCGCCCAAATCGGCGATCCGACCCATAAGCCCATCCAAGGCATCGATCTCACGAACCAAATGACCTTTACCCAAACCGCCAATAGCCGGATTGCAGGACATGGCTCCGATGGTCGCAAATCGGTGGGTGATCAGGGCAGTTCGGGCGCCCATACGGGCGGCCGCAGCCGCAGCTTCACAGCCGGCGTGGCCGCCGCCAATCACAGCGACGTCGAATCGGATAGCCATCGATACCTCAGAGGGCGCGGTTGTAGCTGAGGTGTGGGGAGGGGTCAAAAACATCAGCTTCAGCGAAGTGTTTCACGTGAAACATTTCAAAGAGCCGGGCAGGGACGCTGTTCGGGCCCGCCGGTCCCGCTTTTGGCGACGAAACAGCCTATTTGCCAATGCAAAAGTCACGGAAAATCGCGTCCAGCACATCTTCAACATCGACTCGGCCGGTAAGGCGACCTAGGGCGCGCGCAGCGAGTCGGAACTCTTCCGCCAGTAGGTCTTCACGACCCGCAAGGTCGCTTTGCAGCGCCCGCCGTAACGCCGCCGTGACATCCTCCAGGACGCGCCGATGCCGTTCGCGGGTCACCAATGCTGATTCGGCCCCGGCCAAAAAAGTCTCGGCGTACTTCGTCAGCCGCCCGATCAGCGCATCAAACCCTTCGCCGGATTGAGCTGAAAGATTGAATGTCGATTCGCTGGCATTGAATGCAAGTTCATTAGTACGTGGTAACTGATCGTTAACCATGTCCGTTAGAAACTTGTTAACCCGAGACCTGGATTCATTGCTTCCGTTGCTTTGGTTTCCAAGTTCATTTCTTTGAGCGTCCTGGATTAGATCGATTTTGTTACGGACGACCCAGACTGTGACGGAGCCAGGCACTTTATTGGCGGGCGGTCCAGCGGCTAGGGGCGACGTCGCTTTCTCACTCGCATCCACCATCCAGACGACCAAGTCCGCCGTGTTCGCGCGCTCGCGTGCCCGCCGTACACCCTCGAGTTCGACAGGATCGTCGGTTTCACGAATGCCCGCCGTATCGAGAAGCGTTACCGGGAGTCCGCCCAGGTCGAGGTGCACCTCTATGACATCGCGAGTCGTACCAGCATAAGGCGAAACGATCGCTGCTTCGCGTCTCGCAATTCGATTGAGCAACGTCGACTTTCCGACATTCGGTGGACCGGCAATTGCTACAATCAGGCCCTCGCGTAGTCTTTCGCCGCGACCACGGTCTGCCAAAACAGAACCAATCTCCGCTTCGAGGGCTCGCGCGATTCGCAACGCGGGCGTCACCAGATCCTGGGGAACGTCGGCCTCCTCGGAAAAATCGATGCGTGCTTCAACGAGTGCCAGCGCCTGGATCAGTTGCGCTCGCCAGTTTTCGGCGCGGCGACCCAATGCCCCCGTCATCTGCCGAAAGGCGAGACGACGTTGACCCTCGGTCTCTGCCATCACCAGGTCCGCAAGACCTTCCACGGCAGTGAGATCGAGCTTGCCGTTTTCGAAAGCGCGCCGCGTGAACTCACCAGCCTCGGCCGGGCGCAAACCGGGCACGCGCGAAAGTGCAGCGAACACAGATGCAATGACCGCTCGCCCTCCGTGAAGCTGAAGTTCGGCAACGTCTTCGCCGGTTTCGCTGTTGGGTGCAGGAAACCACAGCATCAGGGCTTCATCGATGATTTCGCCATCACATCCGCGCACACGCGCCAAGGCCGCTTTTCGCGGTTCAGGAATTTTTCCGGCGATTGCCTTGAGGGCCGCTGCCGCGGCTGGGCCAGAAATGCGCACGACCGCAATCGCCGCCGGTGGCCGGCCTGACGAGAGGGCATAGATGGTCTCGCGCGTTTGCACAGACATCGCGGCGCACGGAAGCGCCGGCTCGGGCAGGGGTCAAGCCCTGCAAACTCGTTGGCACAGTTCGTGAACCGTCCTAGTTTCGACCTGCTTGCTGCTTGCGCTGCTGCCCGTTCCGCTGAATTGGCGCAATGCCGCACGGTGGGACGACTGACGTGGCACTGGCAGAAACCCGTTACGCCAAAAGCGGCGACACCCGAATTGCCTATCAGGTCATAGGCAACGGGCCGCTCGACCTGGTCTTCGTTCCAGGCTTCATTTCCAAACAATGGGCAGCGACCGCGTCGATACGCATCATTTGCCGGCACTCGAAACGCGCATGGACGATGTTCGTGCAGTGATGGATTCCGTCGGCAGCGGGCGTGCAGCTCTGCTTGGCGCGTCAGAAGGCGGGCCGATGTCCATCCTTTTCGCCGCAACCTATCCCAAACACCCGTGCCCTGATTCTCGGCGCGTATGCACACTTCCATACCTGGGTCATGAACCGCGAAGCGCTCGAGGAATTTATTCTTGGCATCGAACGTAGCTGAGGTTCCGGCGCAAACGCAACCCGTTTCGCACCTGAACAATCAAAGGACGGTCGCTTTTCGGCCTGGTGGGGTCGATACGAACGCAACTCTGCAAGCCCCAGCGCCGCAGTTGCATTGGCGAGAATGAACGCTGCGATCGACGTTCGCTCGGTGCCCGCTACGATTCGCGTGCCGACGCTTGTTATTCGCCGGCGCGACGATGCGCGCATCAAATTTTCAGGCGGACAATATCTCTCCGAGAAAATCGCGGGACATCGATCCGATCATCGATGAGATCGAGAGTCTCTCACTGGTACGCGTCCGACCCCCACCGGCAATCGCGTGCTTGCGACCGTGCTTGCCATCAGGCTTGTGTCACCCGTCCGTCAGACCGCGCGCCTGGGCGACCGGGCCTGGCACGAAAGAATCAACAAACTGCGCGAAAGCCGCCACACTGGCATTCTCTCGCTACGACGGTCAGCTTGGCACGATCGGTCCGGAAGAAATCATTGGTCGTTTCGATGGACCAGCGCGCGCAATGCGATGTGGTCTCGCGCTTCAAGATGTCGCGCGCAGCCTCGGCCTCGATCTCGCCGCCGGCGTCCAATAGGGGAGATCGAGCTCCGTGAAAATGATTTCGCTGGGTTGACCATCCATATCGCCGAAAGCATTGCGAGCAAAGCGCATACCGGCGAGACCCTTGTCTCAGGCGTGGTCGCTGATCTCGTCGCCGGCTCCGGTCTGCATTTTCAGGAGCACGGCAGTCAAACCATCGATGGAATGCCTGGAGAACTACGGCTGCTTGCCGTGACCGATGTGCAACATTTGGAGCCCGCGCAGACCCCGCGAACCGCAAGCCTTGACGTGTTGAGCGCGCAAGCGCGAAGTTCTGATCCTGGTCGCGGATGGACTGAGCAATGCTGGCATCGCCGCAAGATTGAATCTAAGCGATCACACGATCAAAAGACACGTCGCCAACATACTACTCAAACTCGATCCGCCAACGCGCGCTGCGGCAGCGGCATTAATCGGCCGCACAAGCCAGCGCGGCGGACTATAGCCCGCACGGGCCATCGCAAATTGGCCCATTTGGGCGAAGTTTCACTCAATCCTTCCATCCTACTGTGACCTCACGATGCGCGGCGCTTGCGCGCTGATTTTCGGAGGACACCATGGACGCAATCACTAACGCTATTACGTGCGCGGCACTCACCAAGGCTATTGAGACTCGCGACGGACGTGCGCTGACCCGCTTCACCACCGACGACGCTGTCCTGCGGATCGTCGACCGAAACAATCCACCGAGCAAACCACGAGAAGTCAAAGGCAAGAACGCGATAGGGATGTTCTGGGATGATATCTGCAGTCGCGCGATGACTCATCGAGTCGAAACAAGCATCATCGACGGCAGCAAGCTCGCTTTCAGCCAGGCCTGCGCCTATCCGGATGGCATGAAAGTCCTGTGCCTTGCCGTGTGTGAGCTGAAGGACGGCAGGGTTGCGCGCCAGACGGTCGTTCAGGCCTGGGACGAGTAAAAGAAGGGCAATGATGATCGCGCGCTGGCAAACCGACGCGCACAAGAAATGGAGCAGGGACATGGAGCCGTACGTTGTGTCCGGCTCCGCGCGTTGGGAGATATACCGGGTCGTTTGACGGCGCGCGTGATCATGAAGGCCGATCACGATATGATCGTGTGTTTCGATCTATCGGAGACGCATCATGATTACGAAGCTCCGACTTGTCGTCCTGCTGTCCGTCGTATTTTCAATCTGCTCAGGATCATCAACGAAGGCACAGAGTGATCTCGCTCGCGCGTACCGTGTGATCGCATCCAAGCAATTCGTCGATCTCACTCAGAGTTTCGGGCCGGAAACGCCTGTGTGGTCGGGCTTTGGCCAGGCAAGGATGACGCCGGCAGCCGATCCGAAAACGCGTGAGCCTTACACGATCACCAAAGACGGCTTCCGCGCGACGTTCTACGAAATGGTCGGGCAATACGGCACGCACGTCGATCCCCCCGCCCATTTCGATGAGAAAGGGATCACCATGGACGAGATTCCGCTGAAGCAGATGATTTTGCCGCTGATTGTGCTCGATAATACGCCTTATCAAGTGAAGGACGAAAACCACGCTTTTTCGGTCGCTGATCTGCAACGGTGGGAGAAAAAGAACGGTCGCATCCCGCGCGGTGCTTTCGTCGCGCTACGCACCGACATGTACAAGGATTGGGACGGCAATCCGAACCGCTTCAAGCGTACGCCATTCCCTGCCTGGGCGTTTGAGACCATCAAATTTCTGTACGAACAACGCGGCGTCATTGCGACCGGTCACGAGGCAATGGATACCGACACAACCGACAAGATGGACTCCGAAACGTACCTTCTCCAGCACGGCCACTATCAGATTGAGATCATGGCCAATCTCGACAAAGTCCCTCTGAAAGGCGCTTTGATCGTTGTCACTTGGCCGAAGGTGCGCAAAGGGTTGGGGTTCCCGGCGCGGGCGTTCGCAATATTGCCGTGACGACCATCGGACACGCGACACGGGAACGATTTCGCGTAGCTTGCCGTTCTATCGTCGTCGCGAATGTTGTCCCCGAAAATCGGTGATTCCATGCGGAAGTTTTTAAGTTTGCTCTTCGCCGGAGCGACAACGATCCTGCTCGCTGGTTGCGACGACAATGCCAGACTCCCCGAACAAGCCTCGGTCGGCGCGAACCCGACGATCCCCCCGCCGACAAAATCCTACATCCCGACAGTCAAGATCGCACCCGCGCAGGGATGGCCGGCAGATGGCAAGCCAACTCCGGCTGCAACCCTCGGCGTCAATGCCTTCGCCAAAGAGCTCGAACACCCGCGTTGGCTATTCGTGCTCCCGAATGGCGACGTGCTGGTAGCTGAAAGCAATGCGCCGGAGCGGCCCGAGGAAGCAAAGGGCATCAAGGGCTGGATCTACAAAACAGTTCAGAAATGGGCAGGCGCGGGCGTTCCCAGCGCCGATCGCATAACGCTTCTGCGCGACAAGGACGGCGACGGCGTTGCCGAGACGCGTAGCGTTTTCTTGAAAAATCTCCATTCGCCGTTTGGTATGGCTTTGACCGGCAGCGACCTCTACGTCGCCAACGCTGACGCCATTCTGCGATTCAAATATCAGGACGGCGCGACGGAAATCGCAGGCAGTGGAGATAAAGTCGTCGATCTGCCCGGTGGACCGATCAACCATCACTGGACCAAAAACATTGTCGCCAGCAAGGACGGCACGAAGCTCTATGCGACGGTCGGATCCAATAGCAACGTTGCCGAGAATGGTCTCGAAGCCGAAAAAATGCGCGCCACTATTCTGGAAATCGACCTGAAAAGCGGGCAGTCGCGCATATTCGCATCCGGGCTGCGCAATCCGAATGGCCTGGCATGGGAACCGCAAACCGGGCAGCTTTGGACGGTCGTCAACGAGCGTGACGAATTGGGCAGCGACCTCGTGCCAGACTATCTCACGTCGGTGAAAGAGGGCGCGTTTTATGGCTGGCCGTTCAGCTATTGGGGGCAGCATGTCGACGATCGCGTGCAGCCGCAAAATCCCGAGCTTGTCGCCAAAGCAATCACGCCCGACTACGCGCTCGGGAACCACGTCGCGCCGCTGGGTCTGACTTTTGCAGATGGCGCCAAGCTGGGAGACCAATTCGCGCACGGCGCGTTTATCGGCGAACACGGCTCGTGGAATCGAAGACCGCTAAGCGGCTACAAGGTCGTTTTCGTTGCGTTCAACGATGGGAAGCCAACCGGTTCGCCTATCGATGTCCTTGCCGGTTTTGTGAACGCCGAAGAGAAAGCGCTCGGTCGTCCGGTCGGAGTGAGCGTGGGGCGCGATGGTTCGCTCCTGGTTGCCGATGACGTCGGCAACACCGTTTGGCGCGTGACGCAGGCAGCACAGACGAGCACGCGCTGAAGGTTCCTGTCAGCGTCAATCCGCGCTAGGCTGCAGTGATGGCGTCTATTCAAAGTACCACGCACGTCAACCGCCTCAGCGAGGCGACCTCTCCGTATCTCCTCCAGCACATGCACAATCCGGTGGACTGGTGGACCTGGGGACCCGAGGCTCTGGCCGAAGCGAAGGCCTCAAATCGGCCGATCCTGCTTTCTGTCGGCTACGCCGCGTGCCACTGGTGCCACGTGATGGCGCACGAGTCGTTCGAGGACGAAGCCACTGCGCGCGTCATGAACGAGTTGTTCGTCAACATAAAAGTTGACCGGGAAGAACGGCCTGACATTGACCAGATCTATATGAATGCGCTGCATCTCCTGGGCGAGCAGGGCGGCTGGCCGTTGACGATGTTTCTCACACCGCAAGCCGAGCCGGTGTGGGGCGGCACGTACTTTCCAAAAGAAGCGCGCTTCGGCCGACCGGCATTCGTGGACGTGTTGCGCGAGATTGCCCGCCTGTTTCGCGAGGAACCAAACCGAATCGAACAGAATCGTGCCGCGCTGCTAGCGCGTCTGGCCGACAAGGCCCGACCGGCGGGCCGCGTGACGATCGGATCGAAAGAGCTCAACGCCGCCGCGATGCAGGTCGGCAATATGTTTGATTCCACCAATGGAGGCATGCGCGGGGCACCGAAATTTCCGCAGCCCGCCATCCTGGAAATGTTGTGGCGGGCAGGGCTGCGCACGAAAGATGCACGCTTCTTTGAGACCGTGGAACACACCCTCGAAAGAATGAGTGAGGGCGGCATTTACGACCATCTCGGCGGTGGTTTCTCGCGCTATTCCGTGGACGAAAAATGGCTGGTGCCGCATTTCGAGAAGATGCTCTACGACAACGCCCAACTTCTCGAACTGTTGGCGCTCGCGTGGCAGCACAGCGGTGTATCGTTATTTGCCGATCGCGCCCACGAAACCGTGGCGTGGCTGATGCGCGAGATGACAACGGAAGCTGGTGCTTTTGCCGCTTCAATCGATGCCGATTCAGAAGGCGAAGAAGGCAAGTTCTATGTCTGGTCGAAGAGCGAGATCCTCGAGCTTCTTGGACCCGATGACGGTGAATTTTTTGCCCGCCACTACGACGTAACCGAATCGGGAAACTTCGAAGGCCACAATATTTTAAACCGCCTCCAGAACGTCCCACGGCGAGACGCAGATGAGGCGCGTCTTTCGGGCCTGCGCACACCCCTGCTGCGTGCACGTTCTCGTCGCGTGCGTCCGGGGCTCGATGACAAGGTTCTGGCCGACTGGAACGGATTAATGATCGCCGCTCTGGTCAATGCCGGTATCGCGCTGGATGAACCGAATTGGCTCGCGATGGCTAGGCGTGCATTCGAATTCATCGCGCGCAGGATGACCAAGGGGGACCGGCTCGGGCATTCCTGGCGCGATGGCAAGTTGCTTTTTCCCGGCCTCGCGTCGGATTTTGCCGCCGTGATCCGCGCTGCGCTCGCTCTTTATGAGGCAACCGGCGAGCGAGCGTACCTCGAGCTAGCGCTTACCTGGCAAGCTGCGTTCGACACGCACTACGCCGATTCAGAGACTGGCTGGTATTACCTTTCCGCCGACGATGCGTCCGACCTGCTCCTACGACCCCATTCGACGCAGGATGATGCGACGCCCAATCCCAACGCGGTTGCCGCGCAAAATCTTGTACGCTTGGCCGCGCTTACGGGCGAGGCGAAATGGCGGGAGAAGGCCGATCGGCTGATCGAGGGAATTCTCTCCGCGGCCGAGCGCAATCTGTTCGGCCACGTGGCGCTGCTGAATGCACTGGATCTCCGACTGGGAGGAGCCGAGATCGTCGTGACTGGAGAAGACTCCGAACGCAATGCGCGGGTGGCGTTGAAATTGCCATTCGTTGAACGAATTGTCCTGCGTGCCGCTGACATAACCGATCTGCCTGCATCACACCCGGCACAGGAGAAAATAAAATCCGCGCCGAATGCAATCTTCGTATGCATTGGAGAGCGTTGCTCCTTACCGATCCTGGAGCCAAATGAAGTCGCCGCAACAGTCGCAACGATGCGCAGTTCTTAACTTGTCAGCCGAACAGTTGAGATTAAAAGTCCACCGATCGCCGGATAACATATATTAAAATTAACAAGCATCTCCCCCCGATCGCACGACGCGCGCCAAAGTTCCCACAGCATAATTTGACTGCCTGAGCTGCAATCCGAGCGGTCAAATTTGCATTTAAAACTGCGGGGACAATCACCATGCAAACCAGGATTTCTGTTAACTCCAATATCTTCAAGGCTTCGAGATTTCTTGTTTTCGGAATCGCACTTGTCAGCTTGAGTACCAGTGCACCGCAAACAGCGATGGCGCAGAGTGCGCCCGAGACCCTGAGCATGCCGGCGTTCGCGCCTGCCATGCTCGAGCACATGCGCAAGATGCGGCGGTACAAGGATCACGATCACAGCACACAACACACGCCGCATGTGATCGACCGCTTCAGAGTTGATGCAGATCCGAAAGGCGCGATCGCGTCATTCCAGCCTAGTGGCGCGACCTTCACCGCGACAACGCGAGCTTCAAGGATATGGGCACCAACGGCAGAACCTGCTTCACCTGCCATCAGCCGCAGAACGGTTGGGGCGTAAGCGCGAAGGATGTTGCCGAACGGTTCGAGAGGAGCGCGGGCACTG
This sequence comes from Pseudolabrys sp., assembly GCA_036519515.1. Classification (GTDB taxonomy): domain Bacteria; phylum Pseudomonadota; class Alphaproteobacteria; order Rhizobiales; family Xanthobacteraceae; genus Pseudolabrys. The sequence continues at coordinate 52,282 of DATDLC010000138.1, forward strand.
ATCCGATCTTCCGACTGGTCGATGGTGCGACTTGTCCCAGCGACGACGTATCAACGCTGCGCGCAAGAAAGCGCGCCTACAAGTTACTGACAGAGAAGGGCCTGATCCGCGTCGGCCTTGCTGTCCCCGCAACTGCGGAATTCGTCGTCACGGCGATCGATGACCCCTATCGTTGCAGCACCAACCCAGAAACCGGTTCCGGCATTCTGTCGATGTACCGGCGCCCGCTGCCGACGACTAATATCGGTTTTCTCAGCGCGGTTATGTGGGATGGCCGGGAGAATACCGGTAAGGGGCTGACTGCAGACCTCAAAAGCCAAGCGCGCGACGCCACACTCAGTCACGCGGAGGCTGCCGCGTCGCCCACAGATGCCCAATTGGACGAAATCGTTTCCTTTCAGCTTGGCATCTTCACGCGCAGATTTTCGACCACAAGGCGAAGTTCCTGACCAGCGACAATGCCAAAGGCGGACCGATTGCACTTTCGACGCAAGAGTTCTTTATCGGGATCAATGACCCGCTCGGACTCAATCCGAAAGGAACTCCAGTCACAGGTGCTCGATCTGTACCGGCCCTGGCTTAATGCCGGTCATCGCCACGACTACCGCGACCTCGGCGTGCCTGTGACCAATGCCGCGTAGATCTTCAAGACCGTCAACATCACCGACGACTGGCGCCACAGTGACCACGAGCGTGGCATGGTGAGCGAGCATCGTCGCTCGGTCGCGCGCGGCGAAGAGGTGTTCAACAACGCAAAGGTCAACATCACTGGCGTTGCCGGTCTCAACGATGACCTCAATGTTGCGACCATCCCGGGCTTTTGAAGGCGCCCCTCGACATCGGTGTTCCCGATGCCGGCGAAAGAGCTCCCCCTGTCCTCGATATTGCCGGTCTGCCGGTGTTCACGATCACCTGCATGCTCAACGAGGGCCCGCTCGCCGGAAAGGTTTATAAGGTTACCGATCCGGGACGCGCAATGATCACCGGCAAATGCAAGGATATCGGCCGGATCAAAGGACCAATCCTCCGCGGTCTCGAGGCGCGGGCACCTTATTTCCACAACGGTTCGGCCGCGACTTTGCGGGACGTGGTCGATTTCTATGACCAGCGCTTCAATATCGGCCTCACCCGCAAAGAGAAGACGGATCTCGTCAATTTCCTGAATACGCTCTGACGAAGTCCGTCACGTGCAAAGAAAATGGCCGGGCAAAAAGCCCGGCCATTTAGATTCTCGACGCCAAATCGTCAGGTATTCATCGATTCGAAGAATTCGGCGTTGCTCTTCGTGTTGCGCAGCTTGTCCAGCAGGAAGTCGATGGCGTCCATTGTACCCATTGGATTGAGAATGCGGCGCAGGACATACATTTTCTTGAGGATACCCGGATCGGTAAGCAGCTCCTCTTTGCGCGTGCCGGAGCGCGTGATGTCGATCGCCGGGAAGGTTCGCTTGTCGGCCACCTTGCGGTCGAGGATCAGTTCGGAGTTACCGGTGCCCTTGAACTCTTCGAAAATCACTTCGTCCATGCGGCTGCCGGTATCGATCAACGCAGTGGCGATGATTGTGAGCGAGCCGCCTTCTTCGATATTGCGTGCCGCCCCGAAGAAGCGCTTCGGGCGCTGCAATGCGTTTGCGTCCACGCCACCAGTCAACACTTTGCCGGAGGAAGGGACGACCGTGTTGTAAGCGCGGCCGAGACGCGTGATCGAGTCAAGCAGAATGACCACGTCGCGCTGATGTTCAACAAGCCTCTTGGCCTTCTCGATCACCATCTCCGCGACCTGAACGTGACGCGAAGCCGGTTCGTCGAACGTCGACGAGATTACCTCACCCTTCACCGAACGCTGCATGTCGGTGACTTCCTCCGGCCGCTCATCGATCAGCAGCACGATCAGGTAAGTCTCCGGATGATTAGCGGTGATTGAGTGCGCGATATTCTGCAGCAATACGGTCTTGCCCGTGCGCGGCGGCGAAACGATCAACGCGCGCTGTCCTTTGCCGATCGGCGCGACGATGTCGATGACGCGCGCCGAGAGATCCTTCTTGGTCGGATCCTCGTATTCCATCTTGAGCCGCTCGTCGGGATAGAGCGGTGTCAGGTTGTCGAAATTGACCTTGTGCCGCGCCTTCTCAGGATCCTCGAAATTGATCGTATTGACCTTGAGCAGCGCGAAATAGCGCTCACCCTCTTTCGGAGAACGAATGTGTCCTTCGACCGTGTCGCCGGTGCGCAGACCGAAGCGGCGAATCTGACTCGGAGAGACATATATGTCGTCAGGTCCGGAGAGATAGTTTGATTCCGGCGAACGCAAAAACCCGAAACCGTCGGATAAAACCTCGACCACACCTTCGCCGATGATATCGACTTCCTGCGTGGCGAGTTGCTTCAGAATTGCAAACATCAGCTCCTGCTTTCGCATGGTGCTGGCGTTTTCGACCTGGTGCTCTTCAGCGAATGCGACGAGTTCGGCAGGTGTCTTGGACTTAAGGTCCTGGAGTTTCATTTCCCGCATTGGGGGTTTACGTCCTTGGGATCGTTACGGCGGAGTTTTTGAAAAATGAAAGACTTGCGCCGTGTGACTTAGGAGAGAGATCGCAGGTCTTGGGTGACGAGAAAGCTGGGAAGGATCCCGGAACCCGATGCTACGACCGGCCCAAACACGGGTGCCGGAACGCGACTGCATCCGCCTGCGTTCGGTGGGATATTCCCAACATAGGTTGAGCCGGCCTCGCACGCAAGAGGTTGGAGCGCACTGTGTGTGTTTGTTGCGATGGCTAAAACGGCTTTACGACCACCAGCACCACGATCACAATCAAAAATGCTGTCGGTACCTCATTGATAATACGATAGAATTTGTCGGAATGCTTGTTTCGGTCAAATCTGAATTCGTTTACCCAATGCGCAAATAATCCGTGCAGGATGGTCATAACGACGACTGCAACAAATTTGACATGAAACCAGCCGGCATTGAGCCACTGGCCTTGCAGCAGCAAGACAATACCGACAATCCAAGTGACCATCATCGCCGGCATCATGATGAAGTTGAGCAACCGCCGCTCCATCGTCTTCAAAGTTTCGGACAGTTCGGACCCCGGCCGGGCCGCCGAGTGATAAACGAACAGTCGAGGCAAATAGAGCATGCCGGCCATCCATGCGATGACAGCGACGATATGCAGGGCTTTGAGCCACAGATACATGAAGGTTATCCACGAACGCGCTTGAGCATGCGCTCAACGTTTGCAATCGGGGTTGCCGGAAGAATCCCGTGGCCGAGATTGAAAATCAGCGGTCCGCTGCCAAGTTCTTTCATGACGTCATCCACCTCCCGGTCGAGCGCCGGGCCTCCGGCGAGCAAAGCCAGCGGGTCGACGTTTCCCTGAACAGGCACACGCCGCTGCAGCGATTCACGCGCAATCATGCGGGGGAATGTCCAATCGACACCGATTGCGCTCACTCCGGTCATTTCGACATAGGGCAGCGCCATTGCGGTTGCACCGCGTGGAAACCCTATGATTTTTGCACCCGGTATCTCTTTTCGTACTCCCTCGACAATTTTTTGCATTGGCAAGATACACCAGCGATCGAATTGCTCGGGTGGGAGCACACCAGCCCATGTATCGAAGACCTGCACAACCTCTACGCCAGCCCTGAACTGACCGATCAGATATGCGATTGAGGCTTTCACCAGGCGATCGATCAATCGCTGGAAATTTTCAGCATCGTAGTATGCAAATCGCCTGGCCGGTGCCTGATCGGATGTACCTTCTCCCGCAACCATATAGGTCGCAACGGTCCATGGAGCACCGCAAAATCCTATCAAGGCGGTTTTACTGCCGAGCATCCCTCTGACCAAGCGCACTGTTTCATAAACCGGGCCTACCACTCTCTCATCAAGGTTGTCGCGCAGAGCCGCAAGCCCAGCAGCATCAGCAAGCGGTTCAAGCTTTGGCCCTTCGCCAGTGAGGAATTCAACCTTGCGCCCAAGCGCAAGCGGGACAATCAGAATGTCGGAAAACAGAATCGCGGCGTCGAAGCCAAAACGCCGTATTGGCTGTAGCGTCACCTCGGCAGCTAATTCCGGATTAAGACAAAGATCGAGAAACCCGCCTGCTTTTTCGCGCACTGCGCGGTATTCCGGCAGATATCGTCCTGCCTGTCGCATCAACCAAACTGGCGGAATAGCTTCATGCTTGCCAGCAAGCACGCGCAACAGCTTTTTCCCCACGGCACCTGCCGATCCGGCTTCTTGCATTAAAAACTCTTCTAAGAATCTGTTGTGATTGTTAGAGCGTTGATTGGACTCATGCCTGCCAGTCAACATTCTGTCCACTGGATGGAAGGCCTCTATCCAGAATCGGGCTTAATCAGGTGCGAAACCCTTCCACACGATTGATGCCTGTTTTGCTGGGGTTTTAGGCAACTGTCCCCGTTCTTCCCCAGATGGGTATGCACAATAGTGCGACATGAACTGGACCTATGTTGGCGTCCGTCCCATTGGCATCGATGTGGATGGATATTGGACTTCAAACCGATGTCGTGTTGCCTGTAAGGTCGAGCCGTGGCCTCTTCCCCTAATATCCACACGCCATCCGACCGTTATACAGATGCCTGAGACCGGTTATTTCCATCTTCACCTGGTATCCGACGCCACAGGTGAGACCTTGATTACGGTCGCACGTGCCGCTGCGGCCCAATACGCCAATGTGTCGCCTGTCGAGCACCTTTATCCAATGGTCCGTTCGAAAAAGCAGCTCGATAATGCGCTGGCGGAAATCACCGAGTCACCGGGTTTGGTTCTGTACACCTTGCTTGAAGAAGACCTGATTCAGCTGCTCGAGAAAAAATGTCGTGAGCTCGGATTGCCCTGCATGTCGGTGTTGGGACCGGTATTGCGGCTGTTCCAATCTTACCTTGGGACTGAAACCATCCACCGCGCCGGCGCCCAACATGTCCTGAATGCAGAATATTTTCAGCGCATCGACGCGCTCAATTTCACCATGCTGCACGACGACGGCCAACATGTTGAAGGTCTTGAAGACGCCGATGTCGTTCTAGTCGGCGTATCGCGAACTTCAAAAACACCTACCTCGATCTATCTCGCCAATCGCGGGGTCAAGACCGGTAATGTACCGCTGGTGCCGAGCGTGCCATTGGCGCCCGCGGTGGAAAAACTGACCCGGCCGCTTGTGGTCGGGCTTTATGCGAGCCCTGAGCGAATCGTGCAGATCCGCGAAAATCGATTGCTTGGACTGAAAGCGCATCGTGACGACGATCAATATATCGACAAGACTGCGGTCGCCGAGGAGGTTTCGTTTTCGCGCCGGCTTTGCGCCAAGCAGAGTTGGCCGACGATCGATGTGACCCGACGCTCGATCGAGGAAACAGCGGCAGCGGTCATGCGGCTTTTGAGCGAGCGACGCCGGCATCCTGTGGCGTGATCCATGGCTCTTTGGCTTTCTCCTCAACCGCTGGTACTCGCATCCAGGAGCGATATTCGCGGAAAGATTCTGGCAGCCGCTGGTTTGCGGTTCGACATCAGGCCATCACAAATTGATGAGCGGGCGGTAGAGGCTGAATCCGGCCTGGTCGATGCCATTGGCGTGGCTCGTCATTTGGCACACGCCAAGGCCGCGGCCGTGGCAGCCACGTTGCCGGGACGTCTGATACTGGGGGCCGATCAAACGCTGGCGAGCGGCGCAAAGCGCCTGGGGAAACCTGCCAATCGGGCCGAGGCCGCCGAGCAATTGCGGATATTGCGTGGGCAAACGCACGAACTTCACTCGGCGCTTGCTCTGGTACGGGACGACGAAACGATTTTTTCTTCCCTTGATACCGCGAGGCTCATCATGCGCGACTTTTCTGATCGTTTCCTGAATGATTATCTCGACCTTGCTGGAGACACGGCAATGAGCAGCGTCGGCGGCTATCAGGTCGAAGGCATCGGCATCCACTTGTTCGAACGGGTCGAGGGGGACTATTTCACGATTCTCGGCCTACCACTTTTGCCGCTGTTGGCCTTCCTCAGGCAAAACAAGCTCGTCAATGGCTAGCCCATGTTTGTACTGGGTCTGACAGGTTCCGTTGGGATGGGGAAATCCACCACGGCGAAGTTCTTCGCCGAGGAGGGCGCGCCGCTCCACGATGCGGATGCCGTCGTCCACCGACTCTATGATGGCGCCGCAACGCCGTTGATTGAGGCAGCATTCCCGCACACGACGGCCGGCGGCAAGGTTGACCGCGACAAGCTTGCCAAAAGAGTACTCGGCGATGCAGCTGCGATCGAAAAGCTCGAAACTATCGTTCATCCCCTGGTTCGTCGCGCCGAAGAGCTTTTTCTGGCTGAAGCCGCTCGGAAAGGCGCGCCAGTGGTGGTGCTCGACATTCCGCTTCTGTTCGAAACTGGCGCCGACAAACGGTGCGACGCAGTGGTCGTCGTCTCCGCGCCGGCAGACATGCAGCGCGCCCGCGTATTTGAGCGTTCCGGGATGACCGAAGAGAAGTTTAACGCGATTCTCGTCAAACAAATGCCCGACGCCGAGAAACGCGCACGCGCCGATTTCGTGGTGGATACGTCAAAGGGTTTTGAAGCCGCACGCGCTCAAGTGCGTGAAATTCTTGCGCGTGTTGCTACAATACCGAAAAGGTACAAGTGATTCTCTGAAGCGGGCTACTTATGCGCGAAATCGTTCTCGACGTCGAAACAACGGGCCTTGATCCCAGTCAAGATCATCGCATAGTCGAACTCGGCTGTGTGGAGCTGCTGAACCGAATCCCGACAGGTTCTACCTTTCACGTCTATCTCAATCCCGACCGCGATATGCCGGCTGAAGCTTTCGCGGTCCACGGACTTTCAACCGAATTTTTGAAACAGCACAAACGCTTCATCGAAATTGCGGATGAGTTTCTGGTGTTCATCGGTGACGCGCCACTGGTGATCCACAATGCTAGCTTCGATCATGGCTTTCTCTGCGCCGAACTTAAGAGAGCCGAGCGCATGTTGATCGCCCGCGAGCGGCTCGTCGACACGCTGCTGTTGGCGCGTCGCAAGCATCCCGCCGGGCCAAACAAGCTCGATGATCTCTGCGCGAGATATGGAATCGACAGTTCGCGCCGTACCAAACACGGCGCGCTGCTTGACGCCGAAATTCTGGCCGAGGTTTATGTCGAGTTGATTGGCGCGCGCCAGGCACAGCTAGGCTTGGCTGAAGGCGGAACCCGCCGCGCTGATGGGGCTGAAGGTTTTATTGTCATTCGCGAGAGGCCCGAGCCACTTGCGGTGCGGCTGAGCGAAATGGACATTGCGGCGCACGGTGAATTTGTGGTGAGCCTCGGCGAGAATGCGCTGTGGCGAGACTATCGCCCGAATGTGGACTGACCGCTCAACTAGGCACGGCGGGAGCCGCTGCCTGAGCCTGCGCCATTTTTTGGCGATAGAGGCTGACGAAATCCACCGGATCAAGCAGAAGCGGGGGAAAGCCGCCATTGCGCACGGCGGTCGCTATAATCTCTCGGGCAAATGGAAACAGGAGTCGCGGGCATTCGATCAGCACGACAGGATTCAGACTCTCTTGCGGAACATTGCGGATGCGGAATACGCCCGCAAACTCCAAGTCGAAGCGGAATAGTAAGGCGCCACCCGTTTCGGCTTTACCCTCAAGCTTTATCGAAACTTCAATATCGGTATCAGAGATCGGATTTGCGCCGACGTTGATCTGAATACCGATTTGCGGATGCTCCTGACGCGACGTGAGCGACTGCGGTGCGTTCGGATTCTCGAAGGAAAAGTCTTTGATATATTGTGACACCACGGTGAGCTGCGGCTGCGCGTCCTGCGCCGCCGCTTGAGCCGGACCGCCATTCGTCGTCGTCGTCATAAAAACTCCTTGGCGCCGCGAACCGGCGTGCGCGGCGGTTGGCTAACATACGGTCCGCATGGGAACAAGGACGGTATCGTGTTGTGTCGCGCGTGATTTCTCGAAGCCACTCCGTTCGGGTGAAGCCGCAGCAAGCCATTTCGAAAAAATGCCTCTCAAAGCGTGTTCGTGTCGCGGGGTCGTTCAGGTCGCGCGGGTCCTGGATCTGATGCCACTGCTCGGGCGCAAGATCGATCACACCGTCACTGTGACGCCTCGCCGCGTCGGTATCGAATATGGTGGTGGCGGCGCGTCGCAGCGACGGCAGCAGCAGAAGCAAAGCCAGAAGGTCGGTGATAAAGCCCGGAACTAACGGCAGAATCCCGGCTAGGAGCGTCAGGCCACCGGAACTATCGGCCCGCAAAACGGTGAAATTTCCGTGGTCTAAGGCGACACGGAGGCGCTCAACGTGCCGAAGAATGAGCAGTCCGGCCAGCGAGCCCGCCAGTACCAGACCCAAAGCCCAGCCGAAACCAATGAACGCCGACACCGCTATAAATGCCGCCAGTTCCATGAGGGGCAGCACCAGCAACATGGACAGCAACCATTTTGCCACATTCATCGGTGTTTCTCGGCCGGTGATGTTGGCCTAGGCCGCCTGATCGTCTAAGGTTCGGTTAAGTGAGTTGAATTGGTTCGGTCAAGTGAGTTGAATTGCGCCGAGCTTCTGGCGCGATCCGGCCCTTAGCTGGTGCCACCACCGGCGGATGCAAGAGCGGTGTGGGGCCGGCCACTCCGTCGTCCGGCAGGCGAGGGCGAAAACGCTAATCGGCCGATGCGCCGTTACTGCAGCCGAAAGCATGCGAGACGTGTTCGATATCTACACCATCATTTTCTTAGCGCTCGCAGTGTTCATTTTCCTGCGGTTGCGTAGCGTGCTCGGCCAACGGACCGGCCGCGAGCGCCCGCCGTATGATCCTTACTCCGCGCGCGAGCCAGTTCGACCCGCGGCCGAAAAAGTCGTCTCGTTGCCCAATCGCACAGCGGACACCGTTGTACCTAAGCCGGCCGAACCGACCGATGTTTCTGGTGAGCGTTGGAAGGGGATTGCCGAGCCCGGCTCAACCGTCGCAGCCGGCCTCGATGCGATTACCGCCGCGGATCCAAATTTTGATGCGCAACATTTCCTGACCGGGGCCCGGGCGGCTTATGAAATGATCGTCAATGCTTACGCCGAGGGCGACCGGCGCAGCTTGAAGAATTTGCTCGCACGCGAAGTGTATGATGGATTCGAAGCTGCGATCAGCGAGCGCGAAAAGCGCGGCGAGACGGTGGAAAGCCGTTTTGTGTCGATCGACAATGCTGACATCACTGGAGCCGAACTGCGCGGGCGCAACGCGCAAGTCACCGTTCGCTTTCAGTCAAAGCTTGTTTCAGTGACACGCGACAAAGAAGGCAACGTTATTGACGGCAATGCTGAGCGGGTAACCGATATCACTGACATTTGGACATTTGCGCGCGACGTAAGTTCACGCGATCCAAATTGGAAGCTGCTCGCAACGGAGGCCGGGCAATAGGCATGCCGCGCACGAGCCTTTGCTCACTCGCTAAATTCGGATTGGGTCTCTGCTTCGTCGCGGCCGCGTGCGCGCCGGCGGACGCGCTCAGTGTGCGCAATGCCAAATTGGAGATGCTCTCGTTTTCCGTGCTAGACGGCTGGCGGGACGATGACCAAGCCGCCGCCTTCGCCACATTCCTGAACAGCTGTCGCGCGATCGTGAACGCAAACAAGACAATGCGTTCGGCACGACCGATTTTGGGCGGGTTGTTCAAGGCGTGCGAACGTGCGGTAGCCGCTGGTCAACTTGATCGTGACCAGGCGCGGGCGTTCTTCGAGAGCAATTTCAAGCCGGTACGGGTCATGCCGGGAGGTCAGCCCGAAGGGTTCTTTACTGGGTACTACGAAACAGAGGTGGATGGCTCGCGCTTTCCAAGCGATGAATACACGGTGCCGATTTACGCCGCGCCGGCTGAAACAGTAAGGCGCAAGAAAAGCAAGGTGTTTGCTGATCTCGATCGCAGCAGGATTGAAGACGGTGCGCTGGCCGGAAAAGACCTGGAGATTTGCTACGTCAAGAGTTCGATTGACGCGTTCTTTGCGCAGATCCAAGGCTCTACGCGGGTCAAGCTCGATAACGGCAAGCTCCTGCGCCTCAACTATATTGCGAGCAACGGCATGCCCTATACGCCGGTCGGAAAATATTTGATCGACCGAGGCATCGTTTCCAAGGAAGAAATGTCGATGGACAAGATCCGCGACTTTATGGAAGCGAACCCGGAAGAGGGCCAAGCGTTGCGCCGCAAAAACCGATCATTCGTCTTCTTCCAGGAAACGCCATTGCGTGCGAGCGACGAATGCATCGGCGCGCAAGGTGTTCCGCTCACTGCTGGGCGCTCGCTGGCGGTGGACAAGCGCATCCACGTTTATGGGACCCCGATCTGGGTGGAAGCCCATTTGCCGATCGAGAGCGAAAAGCCCGAAACCAGATTCCGCCGCTTGTTGTTCGCACAAGATACAGGTTCTGCTATCGTCGGGCCGGCGCGGGCCGATATTTATTTCGGGCACGGCGAAGAGATCAGTCATATTGCGGGTCGCATCAAGCAATTCGGGCAATTCGTCATGCTGGTGCCTCAGAACGTGCCTGTTGGCGGCACCGCGATTGCGGCCTCCAAGGATATCCCGCTTCCGAAACCGCGCCCGGCAATGGTTGTCACTGCCGCTGCGCGAACGAGCACGCCAGCAACGGCGAACGTGCCGGCGCCCCGACCCAAGCCACGCCCCTGAGACCATGAGTTCCGGCGACGGCAAACGGCGTCGCGTTCTTTCCCCCGAGGAACGTGTGTTGTGGACCACGGTAACGAGAACGATTGCGCCGATGCGGGAGACTGCGCCTGGCGAATACGAAGTGAAGCACGGATCAGCGACTGCTCGGCCGGCTGCGCCCGCAGTCCGATCTGCATCGATCCCGCGACCAATTCCGGAGAAGAAGCCGCTCCCCCCGCTGACGTCACTCGGCCGCAGGGCGAAACAACGCGTTGCGCGCGGCAAGGAACCGATCGATGGGCGCCTCGATTTGCACGGGCTGACGCAGCGCGAAGCTCACGCTACTTTGTTGCGCTTCCTGAGTGCGGCGAGTTCGCGCGGCGCCCGGTTGGTCCTGGTCATCACCGGGAAAGGCACCGGCCAAAGTGAGCGGGGCATCCTCAAGCGGCAGGTGCCGCACTGGCTGGGCCTGCCGGAATTTCGTGCGTGCGTTGTCGGGTTCGAGGAGGCGCACATCACCCACGGGGGCGAGGGCGCACTTTACGTTCGGATACGGCGATCAAGTAGGGCCTGAAGTCGGATTAAAGAATAAATCGACTCAGGTCTGCGTTCTTGGCCAGGTCCCCAATATGCTTCTGCACGTAGTCGGCGTCGATCTTGACCGTCTCACCCGAGCGGTCTGGCGCTGCAAATGACACTTCGTCGAGGACACGCTCCATCACCGTTTGAAGCCGGCGAGCACCGATGTTCTCGACACTGGCATTTACGGCAACAGCAATGTCGGCGATGGCATCGATGGCGTCCTCAGTGAATTCGAGCTTCACGCCCTCGGTGTCCAACAGCGCCACATATTGTTTGATCAGCGAGGCTTCCGGCTCGGTGAGAATACGGCGGAGATCATCGCGGGTAAGCGCTTTGAGCTCCACGCGGATTGGCAGGCGGCCTTGCAATTCGGGTAACAAGTCCGATGGCTTGGAGATGTGAAAAGCACCGGAAGCAATGAACAGAATGTGGTCGGTCTTTACCGGCCCGTGCTTGGTATTCACGGTGGTTCCTTCGATTAGGGGCAATAGATCCCGCTGCACGCCCTCGCGCGACACGTCAGCACCACGCAAGCCTTCGCGGCCGGCGATCTTGTCGATCTCATCCAGAAAAACGATGCCATTCTGTTCGACGGCGCGGATCGATTCCTGAACCAGCTGATCATTGTCGAGCAGCTTGTCGGATTCTTCGTTGATCAAGATGTCGTAGGATTCCTCGACGGTGACACGACGTGTCTTGGTGCGGCCACCGCCGAGCTTTCCGAAAATGTCGCCGATATTGATCGCGCCCATTTGCGCGCCGGGCATGCCGGGAATTTCAAACATCGGCATGCTGGCACCGCCGGCCTGCACCTCGATTTCGATTTCCTTGTCGTTGAGCTCGCCTTCACGCAGCTTCTTGCGGAAACTCTCGCGCGTTGCCGGACTTGCACCGGGCCCGACGAGGGCACTCAACACGCGTTCTTCAGCCGACTGCTCGGCGCGCGCCTGCACGTCCTTGCGTTTTCTTTCGCGGACTAGCGCGATGCCGATCTCGACGAGATCACGGACGATCTGTTCAACGTCGCGTCCAACGTATCCGACTTCCGTAAACTTGGTCGCCTCAACTTTGAGAAACGGCGCGCCGGCAAGCTTGGCGAGGCGCCGGGAAATCTCGGTTTTACCGACACCCGTCGGCCCGATCATCAGAATATTTTTCGGCAGGACTTCTTCACGGAGTTTTTCATCGAGCTGCAGACGCCGCCAGCGATTGCGCAGCGCAATGGCAACCGCGCGTTTGGCGTCGCCTTGGCCGACAATGTAGCGATCAAGTTCGGATACGATTTCACGCGGAGAGAAGTCGGTCATGCGTTGCGTACCATTAGGAGAGAACGTCCATCGGGCGTGTCGACGAGGCGATCTTTTTGAAAACCCGCTTTTTCGTATGCGCGAATAGCGCGTGCATTCGCGGGATCCGGATCTGTAACGATGCGTGGTGTTCCCGCCGTCAGCAGGCGGTCGATGAAAGAGCGAATAAAAGCGGAGCCGTGGCCGCAATCGAGCATGTCAACCTCGCCGATGAATTGATCAATTCCGCGCGTTCCTGCGGGCTGCATCCCAAAGCAGCAATTGTCCCAGGATTTGGGATCGTAGCATTGCAGATAGCCGAAAGGGCGAGCGCCGCTGGTTACAATGAACTGGTCCATGGCCGGTTCATCGAGATCGCCTCGGACGAGATCGAATTGCTGCTCAGCTTCGCCCCACCATCTTACGACGTGCGGCTCGCCGAGCCAGCGCCGAACCAGCGGCAAGTGGTCGGCGGTCATGGGACGAAACTCGTACATGCAACGACGATGTTGTCAGGCCTTCAACGTCTCGACGGTGACGTTGCGGTTGGTGAACACACAAATTTCGGCTGCGATATCGAGCGACCTGCGGACGATGGCCTCCGCATCGAGTGGTCCGTCGAGCAAAGCGCGGGCCGAGGCAAGCGCGTAGTTGCCGCCGGAACCGATGCCCATGACCCCGTTCTCCGGCTCCAGCACGTCGCCAGTCCCGGTAAGGACCAATGACACGTTGGCGTCGGCGACGATCATCATGGCTTCGAGGCGACGCAGATAGCGATCGGTGCGCCAATCTTTCGCGAGCTCGACGGCGGCGCGGGTCAACTGCCCCGGGTATTGTTCGAGCTTGCCTTCCAAGCGCTCAAACAGGGTAAATGCGTCTGCGGTGGCGCCGGCGAAGCCGCCAATCACGTCGCCCTTGCCGAGTCGGCGTACCTTCTTGGCATTGGATTTGACGATGGTCTGGCCGATCGAAACCTGTCCGTCTCCGCCGATAACGACGCTGCCGTCCTTGCGGACAGTTAAAATGGTCGTGCCGTGCCAGGCGGGAAGTTCGTTCGGTGACATGCGCTTAAAACCCCCGAGACCAACGACATTTAGGTATGACGTTGCGCATTTGCAAACCATTCGCAACGCCTGTGGCGAATCCGGCAAACGCCTGATAAAAGGCGCGCGAACAAAGGATATTCGCCATGCGCAAGGGCGCCGTAAAGCGCAAGACCAAGGAAACCGACGTCGAGGTTGCTGTCGATCTCGACGGAGCCGGCCGCGCATCAGTCGCGACCGGCATCGGGTTCCTCGATCATATGCTCGACTTGCTGGCCCGTCATTCGCGAATTGATATTACCGTCAAAGCAAAGGGCGATCTGCACATCGACCAGCATCACACGACGGAGGATGTCGCTATTGCCCTCGGTCAGGCGGTGAAGCAGGCACTCGGCGATATGAAGGGGATCACGCGCTACGCCGATGTGCACGTGCCGATGGACGAGGCGCTGACGCGGGTTGCGATCGACATTTCGGGTCGTCCTTTTCTTGTGTTCAAGGCCGAGTTCGTACGCGACAAAGTTGGTGAATTCGATACCGAGCTGGTGCAGGAATGGTTTCAAGCTTTTGCCATGAATGCGGGCGTCACGCTGCATGCAGAAACCTTGTACGGCAGCAACGATCACCATATAGCCGAGTCGTGCTTCAAGGGCCTGGCGCGTGCCCTTCGAACGGCCGTGGCCATCGATCCGCACGCCAAGGACGAAATACCCTCCACGAAGGGTTCGCTCGGCGGGTGATTCCTGACGGCCGAGACACCGACACAGGATGAGAGACAAGGTCTGCTGCTATATTGCCGGATTCAATGACTACGAGACGTCCTGCTTTCGGGCGGCAGGACTGCGGCACACAGGACCAATGAAATGCCTACTTATACCGTTCACGCACCGCCACCGCGTCACGGCGAAACAATGAGCGCTCTGGAGCGCTTCGTGTTCGTGCGCGATGGTTTTTACTTTTGGGCTTTCCTGCTGGCTCCACTCTGGTTGCTCTTGCACGGCCTCTGGCTTGCCTTGGTAATGTATGTCGTCGGCTATGGAATAATCACTGGTGGGCTCGCCGTCCTGCATGCCTCGGCGAATGCGCAATTCCTGGTCGGCCTGTTGATCGCCTTGTTCGTCGGGTTCGAAGCGCCAAGCATTTGGCGCTGGACTTTGGGACGCCGCGGGTGGACCACGCTCGGCTTCGTCGTCGGCGAGGACACAGAGATCGCCGAGCAGCGTTTCTTCTCCGAATGGACCAGGCGCGCAGCGAGTTCGCCTCCGCCGGTATCTTCGTCCGACTCCGGGCATGTGGTACCGGTGCGGCGTGGACCCCCGTCGCCGTCCGATGTCATCGGACTGTTTCCCGAGCCGGGAGCTCAACGATGAGTGGCGTTGCTATCGTCGACTATGGGTCGGGCAATCTGCATTCGGCCGCAAAGGCTTTCGAACACGCGGCGCGTGAAAGCGGTTTCGAAGAACGAATCACCGTTACCAGCGATCCCGATGTGGTCACGCGCGCCGACCGAATCGTGCTGCCTGGCGTCGGCGCATTTGCCGATTGCCGTCGCGGGCTCGACGAAATTCCGGGCATGGTCGATGCGCTTGAACAGAGCGTTCGGAAAAAAGGCAGGCCGTTCTTCGGTATCTGCGTCGGGATGCAATTGATGGCGCAGTGTGGCCGCGAATATAAGGTAACGCCGGGCCTGGGTTGGATTGCCGGGGAAGTCGATCGCATCAGGCCATCGAATCCGGATTTGAAAATTCCGCATATGGGCTGGAACACACTTAGTGTGCAGAAGGCTCATCCGCTCCTCTCCGACATACCGGTTGGGGCCAACGGACTGCACGCGTATTTCGTGCACTCGTATGAACTAAAAACAGCGAATCGCGATGACCTGGTCGCGAAGGCGGACTATGGCGGCCCGCTCACGGCCATCGTCGGCCGCGACAACATGGTTGGCACACAGTTTCACCCGGAGAAGAGCCAGCGTCTGGGTCTTGCTTTGATCACGAATTTCCTGAAGTGGGCGCCGTGATCCTGTTTCCTGCTATCGATCTCAAGGAAGGCCTCGCCGTGCGGCTGGAGCAAGGCGATATGGCGCGGGCGACAATATTCCACCGCGATCCGGCGGCGCAGGCGCGCGCCTTCGAACAACAGGGCTTCGAGTATCTGCATGTCATCGATCTCGACGGTGCCTTTGCCGGCAAGCCGATGAATGCTGCGGCCGTCGATCGCATTCTCGAAACCGTCAGTATTCCAGTGCAGCTCGGGGGTGGCATGCGCGATACCGCAACGGTGGAGAGCTGGCTGGAGAAAGGAATTGATCGCGTCATCATAGGGACCGCTGCAGTGCGCGATCCACCTTTCGTCAAACAGGTTGCGCGCGATTATCCTGGGCGCATCGCGGTCGGGTTGGACGCGCGCGATGGCAAGGTTGCCGTCGAGGGCTGGGCCGAAACATCGGAGCTTTCAG
This sequence comes from Pseudolabrys sp., assembly GCA_036519515.1. Classification (GTDB taxonomy): domain Bacteria; phylum Pseudomonadota; class Alphaproteobacteria; order Rhizobiales; family Xanthobacteraceae; genus Pseudolabrys. The sequence goes on from DATDLC010000138.1 coordinate 68,327, forward strand.
TGCTCGACATCGCGCGACGGTTCGAAGATGCCGGCGTTTCGGCGATCGTGTACACCGACATCGCGCGCGACGGAATGCTGCAAGGTCTTAATCTCGAGGCGACTGTAACGCTGGCCGATGCGATCAGAACCCCCGTGATTGCGTCCGGAGGACTTGCTTCCCTAGAGGACATAAAGGCGTTGCTTTCGCCGCGTGCAGGAAAACTCGCCGGGGCAATTGCCGGGCGTGCGCTTTACGATGGGCGCCTTGACGCCGCCAAGGCGCTCAAGCTCATCCGTGCCGCGAAGGCTTCCGTCTGATGTTCAAGGTCCGCGTGATCCCTTGTCTCGACGTGAAAGATGGCCGCGTGGTCAAGGGTGTCAATTTCGTCAATCTGCGCGACGCCGGCGATCCGGTCGAGGCTGCTGTCGCATACGACGCAGCCGGTGCCGATGAGCTCTGTTTTCTCGATATCACCGCGAGCCACGAAAAACGCGACACGATTTACGACGTTGTGACGCGTACGGCGGAAGCCTGCTTCATGCCCCTCACTGTCGGTGGTGGCGTACGGACAGTGGACGATATCCGCAGGCTGCTTACGTGTGGTGCCGATAAAGTTTCGATCAATACTGCCGCCGTAAGTCGGCGCGCTTTCGTGAAAGAGGCGGCGGAGAAATTCGGTGACCAGTGCATTGTCGTAGCGATCGATGCCAAGAAAGTATCGAAGGTAAGCGAAAAAGACCGGTGGGAACTTTTTACTCATGGCGGGCGGAATCCGACCGGCCTCGAAGCCGTTGCTTATGCGAAGGAAGTCGTTGCGTTGGGGGCTGGAGAAATTCTGCTGACGTCGATGGATCGCGACGGCACCAAGAAGGGCTATGACCTTCCCCTTACGCGCGCGATCGCTGACGCGGTCACTGTCCCGGTCATTGCGTCCGGAGGGGTCGGCACTCTCGAGCACCTGGTCGAGGGTATTCGCGACGGGCACGCTACCGCAGTGTTGGCAGCCTCTATTTTCCACTTCGGCGAACATAGCGTACGCGAGGCCAAGACCTACATGGCCAAGGCGGGCCTACCGATGCGGCTCGATCCCTGACCGCAACAATGCTATTGAGCCGCCGAAGAGGCAGTCATGAGCAAGTTCACGCTGGCGGATCTGGAAAAACGGGTGCACGAGCGCGCAAAGGCGAGCGCGGCGGAATCGTATACGCGGACGCTGATCGACAAGGGCGTCGCTCACTGCGCGAAGAAACTGGGCGAGGAAGCGACAGAGACCGGTCTGGCCGCCGTCCAGGAGGACAAAGGACGTTTGATCGCGGAAGCGGCCGATCTGCTTTACCATCTGCTGGTGCTGCTCGAAGCGCGCGGTGTCTCATTGGCCGAGGTCGAAGCGGCGCTCGACAAGCGTACGGCGCAAAGCGGTCATGAGGAAAAAGCCTCACGTTCGCGCGGTTGATCTCAGATGATGGAACAGCGAACCGACGAAAACCTCTCGCCCTACCGCACCTTTTCGCGGGCGAAGTGGGCAATGCTGCGCGAAGACACGCCCATGACGTTGACCGCGGAGGAGGTTACGCGGCTACGCTCGCTGCACGATCGTCTCGATATGGCCGAGGTGGAAGAAATTTATCTGCCGCTATCGCGCCTGCTTTCGATGTATGTGGCGGCCACCCAGCGGTTGTTCCGGGCACAACAGCGCTTTCTCGGCACCGAGGATACGAAGATGCCCTACATCATCGGGGTTGCGGGATCTGTTGCAGCTGGCAAGTCAACGACGGCGCGTGTTCTGCAGGCCTTGCTGGCGCGCTGGCCGAATGTCCCGAAGGTCGATCTGATAACGACCGATGGTTTTCTGTATCCAAACGCGGTTCTGGAACGCGAAGGCCTGATGGAAAAGAAGGGCTTTCCTGAAAGCTACGACCTGCCAGCGTTGCTGCGTTTTCTTTCCGATGTAAAGGCGGGACGCCGCCCTGCACGCGCTCCGATCTACTCGCATTTGATCTACGACGTCATGCCGAACCAGTCAGTCGAGGTCGACAGACCGGACATTCTCATTGTTGAAGGATTGAACGTGCTGCAGACAGGCCGTCTGCCGAAGGACGGCAAGGCGATTCCGTTTGTCTCGGATTTTTTCGACTTCTCGGTTTATCTCGATGCCAATGAAGACGTGCTCAAATCCTGGTACGTGGACCGATTTCTAACGCTGCGTGGTACTGCCTTCCGCGATCCGAAATCGTACTTTCACCGCTATTCAAGTCTGTCCGACCAGGAAGCAATCGAAACCGCATCATCGATCTGGTCACGCATCAATCTAGTCAATCTGCACGAGAATATTCTGCCGACGCGGCAGCGCGCCGACCTCATATTGAAGAAAGATGAAAGCCACTTGGTCGAGAATGTTTCGTTGCGGCGGCTGTAGTCACGCTGCGCGGCGGCTGAGGTCAAAATGTTCGAAGTAGCGTTTTTTGATCGCCGACACCGGCAAAACGATCAATACGTCGGTCGTGCCGAATTCGTAGTCGACCACTGCACCTTCGCCGATATAGGCGCCGAGTCTTAGGTACCCCTTGATCAGCGGCGGGAGGGCTCGCAGAGCGTCCTTTGCATCGATTGTTTCTTTCGATATCCGGTTCATTTCAACATAGCGCTCCGGCAACGCACGAGCGCGCCAAGGCTCCGGCGCCGAGGCATAGTGATGCAGGAACGCCAAAGGTAGTGCGAGACGCTCCGGGTCGGTACCGTCGAGGCTCGCGCAACCGAACATGACGTCGCAATGGTTCTGCAGGATGTACGCGTGAATGCCATGCCAAAGAAGTTCGACCGTGCGTTTGTTGCGGTACGGCGCGAGCACACAGGAACGGCCGAGCTCCAAAAACTGAAGTTTGGCATGGCGTGCAAGGAGGGCCCCGATGTCGAACTCCCCTGCTGTATAGAAACCGCCATATTCTTCGGCCAGCGGCTGCCGCAATAGCCGATATGTTCCGACAACAGCCGGGCGGCTCAGCGCACTGCGGTCGCGCGCGGCGTGGTCGAGAACCAGCAAGTGATCACATATGGCGTCGTAGCCATCGATGTCCCGACGCGCAAAAAGCCGTCCGGGATTGGGGATGGCGGCGCCTTCCTCATAGAAAACGTGATAACGCAGCTTCTGCGCCTGTCGCACTTCGGCGGCGGTCTGCGCTAGCCGGACTTCCAGCGATCCTACGCGGCCGAGACTCTGCGACGGCCGATGCGCGCGCGCGGCCCAAGCCTGCAATCCACCGTATGCTTGCAACGACGGTATGATGCCTGGAACGCCAAGGCCGCCGGGCGCCGGGAGAAAACGCTCGAACAGGCCCCATTGAGGATGAAAAGTACCGCGTGTGGCGATGGGCATTTGGGTCCTCTTCGGCGAAATGCGCGAAAACCCTGCGTCTGGCTTCGTTTCAAACTGGCGAATCAGCGATGGATTGCCGTTGTCCCCTACACCACGGGCCGACCACGGAATTATGACAGTGTGGGGAAACTCGCGTCAGGCTGCAAGCGGGGCGGAAGCGCGCGCTGACGCGGCGTTTAGCGCCTCGCGCAGACGCTCGCGATTGAGCGGTTTGATGAGGAGGCCATCCAGGCCGGCGGAGAGCGCGGCCTCGCGGTGGTCTGCCTGTACGTTGGCCGTAAGCGCGAGCATATAGGTCCTCGCATCCCCTGCGAGCGCTTCTGCCGCACGGATCCGTCGTGCCGCTTCCAGGCCGTCCATCTCCGGCATCTGCACATCCATAGCAACCAGGTCGTAGGGAGCACCCGCTGCGCGCGCCGCCAGCCAGGATTCGAAAGCCGCTGCTCCGTTGCCTGCAATCGTTGGCCGATGGCCCAGACGCGTGAGCAGCGCTCTCGCTAGGGCGACTATTGGTCAATGCACCATTGTCGATTTCGCCCGCAATCGACGCGATCATCGACACTTCAAGCAACTCAGTCGGCGATAGCGGCGGCAAGATCGTCGGTAATCGTGCTGCGAGCATCGACTTTCCGGCGCCCGGGGACCGATCATCAGCAGATTGTGCCCGCCAGCGGCAGCAACCTCGAGCGATGTCTGCAAGATCGAGCGCAACGCCGTCCCGCTCACGGATTTTCGGGTGAGGCCGCGCAAGCACCTGCGTGCCTTTGAAATGGTTGGCGAGCTGGATAAGCGATTGGGCTGCGACGATCTCGATTTCCGGACTGGCCCATGCGGCTTCAGATCCGCACGCGTATGGGCAGATCAATCCCTGGCCGCGTCCATTGGCGGCGATCGCCGCAGATAACACGCCAGCAACCGCGGCGATCGAGCCGTCGAGACCCAGCTCGCCTAAAACCGTGAAGCTGCTCAGTGCGTATGCGGAATGGCGCCGATGGCGGCCATGAGGCCAAGCGCGATGGGCAAATCGTAATGGCTGCCTTCTTTCGGCAGATCGGCCGGCGCTAGATAATACGTTGCGCCGGCAATGCGAGGCCGCAGGCAACAAGTGCCGCACGTACACCCTCCTTGGCTTCAGATACCGCGCCTTGTCAGGCAGGCCGACGATTGTGAAGGCAGGTAAGCGCGGCGCGACCCGGACTTGGACGTCGACCGTACGGGCTTCGATGCCTTCAAATGCCACTGTGGCGACGCGCTGAACCATACAACCTGATCTCGCGGGATACCCGTAAAAGTAGTATCCGAAGCAAGCATTGGGCACAAGAACAGTGCCCGAACAAAATTTCGCCGCTTCACCCGCAAAGACCTGATTGATCTCGGACTTTTCGACGACGATCATGGAATGTCGTAAGCCGGAGCACTCCTGGATGGCGGTCGGTCATTGCTTATTGTGCGTAAGTCTGCTGGCGGCGCTCTCCGCCACGGTGTCGGCTCAGGACCTCAAACCCTGGAAACACGGTGTGATCGAGCCGAAAGGCGATGCCGGTTTCATGTTGATGGTCGGCCAGCGTGACTTCGGGACAAAACACAAGCTCAAGATCGAGATTGTGCCGCTGAAGAACGGGGCTACGGCACACAAAGCGCTGCTGGCGGGCGAACTCGACAGCATCGAGTCCAGTCCGGGCGCCACGATTCTCGCGGGCGCTCATGGTGCGGACATCAAGATCCTGGGTTGTGACTGGCCGGGTGTGCCGCACGGGTTGATGGTGAAATCATCCATCAGCAAGGTCGAGGATCTCAGAGGCAAAACCATCGCCGTGGCGGCACCAGGCTCGCTGCCGAATCTGCTGATCAACGCTATCCTCGAGCAACATAAAATCCCGGCGAGCGAAGTTCGGTTTGCAAATCTCGGCGGCGACCTCGAGCGGTTCAAAGCTGTGATTGCAGGTGTCGCCGAGGGCGGCATCGTTGCGGCCGAGTTCATGGCGGTCGCGCCGAAGGAAGTAAAGATGCTGGTCGCGGGTCATGAAGCGTTGCCCAATTACGTTCGCCTGTGCCTGACCATGACCGGCAAAACGATTGCCACACGGCGCGACGATGCGATCAATTTTGTTGCTGCGGAAATGGACGCGCTTAAATTCGCGGTCAGCCACCGCGACGAAACGATAAAGGTCACTCAGCAAGCCATCAACGCAAAGCCTGACGATCCACGCCCAGCCTATGCCTTTGATGACACGATTAGGCAGAAAGCCATGGATTCGGAAGCTGCACTGCCTCTCGACAAATTAAATTGGATGCAAGACGAGTTGGTGAGAGCTGGCAATATGAAGACTGCGATCGATCTCGGAAAAATCGTCGATATAGAAATTCGTGCGGAGGCAATAAAGCGTACTGCCAAATAGCTAGCTAGATCTTCACCGCCGCCATAATCCCCGCCGGGAAAATGTCCTCAGGCTTCGTAAGTCGGTGCGCGATACCTTGCTCGTACGCGTAACGCAGAAACAATTCCAGCGTCGGCCGGTTCGCCTCGATGCCATACGGAAAAAGATCGCCGCCAAGCATTTGCTGCATGCGTATCGCGTAGCTCGTCAGCCAAGGCACCGGATAACGCGACACTGCGGGATCGAGGATCCGCTCGAGGCTGCGGCGCTTTGACTCCTCGAATGCATTGTAGAGATTGCGTGCAACCCAGGGCTTGCCGTCGAGAACAGCCTTGCGCATCGCGATAATGTGCATGATCGGATAGATGCGCGTTCGTTCGTAGTACCGCTGCTCAAGAGCCTCGTAATCGGGAAACAAACGCACCACGTCGGGGTTCTTTTCGCGGAACGAATTTGGCGGCCGCGCGATGATGACGCAATCGATCTCGCCCGAGGCAATCATGACACTCAAAGTTTTCTCCGGCATGCTCGTCAGCCGGACGCCTTCAGGCAGCGATAGTTCAACTTTTTCCATGCGCCCGGCCTCATTGGTGCCGGCTTGCACCCAGTCGATATCGGACAGTGCGACGCCTTCCTCGTCCATCAGCCAGCCGCGCATGTAGACCGCGGCAGTATGTGCCCACTCAGGAACGCCGACGCGCCTTCCACGTAGATCTTTTGCGGTCTTGATGCCTGCTTTGCGATTTACGTAGAACGAGGCGAAACGGAACAGTCGCGAGGCGTAGACTGGCAGGCCGATGATGTCGGAATCCTTTCGGGTTACCTGCGCCATGAACTTGGCAAAGGAAAGCTCCGACACATCCCATTCTCGATTGAATGTAAAGCGCGAAAAAATTTCGTGATGGCCGAGCGTAAGCCAGTTCGGCTCGATGCCTTCGGCACGCACCATTCCCAGTCGGAAGTCACGGAAGTGGTCGTAATCGGTCGTAGCGATGGTGAGGGCGACGCTCATGAGGTGATACGCGGAGTCATGCCCGGCGTTTGGCTTCGATCTTGTCCCAGATTAACGCCGCCACGTCAGGTCCGCCCAGATTCTTGATGGCGCGAATTCCGGTGGGCGAAGTGACATTGATTTCGGTGAGATAGCCATCAATTACGTCAATGCCGACAAACAACAAGCCGCGCCCACGCAGGGCGGGGCCGATGCGCCTGCAGATCTCGGCTTCGCGTTTTGTCAGTTCGGTGGCGGACGGAGCACCGCCGCGCACCATGTTGGAACGCAGATCGTCGGCTGCCGGTATGCGGTTGACTGCCCCGGCGTATTCGCCATCGACCAATATGATGCGCTTGTCGCCGTGTTTGATGTTGGGCAGAAATTTCTGCACCACCCATTGTTCGCGGAAAGTGCTCGTAAACAGATCATAGAGCGACCCGAAATTGAGGTCTTCGCGTTCAAGGCGGAACACCGCTTCGCCACCTCTGCCATAAAGAGGCTTCATCACGATGTCGCCGTGCTCTGCGCGAAACGCCTTGATCTCGGTAAGGTCGCGCGAGATCAGGGTTGGGGGCATCAGGTCGGCAAACTCGGTGACGAACATTTTCTCCGGCGCGTTGCGAACATGTCCGGGATCGTTGACCACAAGAGTGTTCGGATGGATACGCTCAAGCAGGTGCGTGGTCGTCACATAAGCGAGATCGAAGGGAGGGTCCTGGCGTAGCAGCACAACGTCAAATTCGGCGAGGGCGACCCGCCTCGCCTGGTCCAGCGTGAAATGGTCGCCGGGCTCATCGCGGACGCTGAGGGACTCGACATGCGCGAACACCTGGCCGTTGAGCAACGCCAGCCGGTCGGGCGTGTAATAGGCAAGCTGGTGGCCGCGCTTTTGCGCTTCCAGCAGCAGGGCAAAGGTCGAGTCGCCTTTGATGTTGATCCGCTGGATGGGATCCATTTGCACAGCGATTTTGAGACTCATGGCGACCTTTAGACGAATAAAGCGTTAACAAATTACCCGCACTATAGCCGCTTCGGGACCGCTGTTGCACGGCCGGGGGGCCGCCGGTGAAACTGCCAAAGCTTTCGATTGCCGCCAGACTATATGCAATCTTCGCGTTGATGGCCGCGACCACCGTCGCGCTCTCGGTCGCGGCCGTTTCGAACGCGCGCTTTCATGCAGCCCTCACGGAGGAATTCGAATCCGCCAATGCCGGCAGTTGGAACGTCGAACGCATCAATGGGCTGATCTATGCCACGGTGATGGAGACGCGTGGCATATATATGTCGGCCGATGCGGTCGATGCGGCCGATGCGGGCAAATATGCCGACTCCCTGCTCAAGGCAACGGATCAGATCAGCGCCGTAACCGGCGATTGGCAGCGCAGTGTCCGTAACAGCGACGCGCTCGCGTTCAGCAACCTCGCGGTCAGGCTCAACGATTATCAGGATTCTCTGTACAAGCTTGCACCGATCGCCAAGCAGTCGGGGCCCAAGGCCGCGCGCGAATGGGCCGCCAAAAACCAGCCGGCCGGCGGCGTTGCCGCGGGTTGACTGGTTCAGCCGCGTCCTCAAGGCTCGTGCGTGCTTTTACCTCTACGAACACCAACAGCCGACGCCGGCGCGCGACGATGTCAATTTCGCCGACCGGGCTGCGCCAGCGACGCGCCAGGATACGGAAGCCCTTGGCGATGAGGAAAGCGGCGGCGCGGCTTTCAGCCGAAATTCCGACCCGGAATGCAGCCTGCCGTTCCGGCCGCGGGACGCGCTTCAGTGGTGAGCGCGGCTCGTCACTTTCCGTCATCAACCGCATCCCTGGAGAGGATCAGTGCGCGCTGGTAAACTTCGCGGCGCGGACGCCCGGTGGCGAGCGCGACTTCGCCCACCGCGTCCTTGACCGAAACGCGCCTTAGCGCCTGGCGCAGCAACTCGTCGACATTGTCCAATATCCCTCCCTCATTGGCGGGCGGCGCCACGACGATGACAAATTCGCCGCGTGTCTCGCCGCCGACGGCATATTCGCGTGCAAGCGTTGCAAGGTCTCCGCGTCTGACTTCTTCGTGCAATTTGGTCAGCTCGCGACAGATTGCGGCCGCGCGGGTTCCAAACGTCGCAGCAAGGTCGGCCAGCATTGCCGCAAGACGCGAGCCGCTCTCGAACAGAACCAGAGTCGCCGGGATATTCGCGAGCTTGGCCGCGCGTTTTTGGCGCGCCGCCTGTTTTGCCGGAAGAAAACCCTCGAAGAAAAAACGATCGGTTGGCAGGCCCGCGACCGAAAGCGCGGCCAGCACTGAAGAGGGACCCGGAAGCGCCGTCACGGCGTGGCCGGCCTCGCATGCCGCACGCACCAGTTTATAGCCAGGGTCGGAAATCAACGGCGTACCTGCGTCAGACACCAACGCAATCGCTTCACCATCGGCGAGACGCGCCAGCAGCTTCGGCCGCGCTTCGGCCGCGTTGTGTTCGTGATAAGGCGTGAGCGGCGTCGTAATTCCGTAACGATCGATGAGTTTGCGGGTCACGCGGGTATCCTCGCAGGCGATCACGTCGGCTCCCGCGAGCAACTCCAGCGCACGCAAGGTGATGTCGCCGAGATTTCCGATCGGCGTGGCAACCAGATAAAGGCCCGGCTCGGCCTTGCTGGCATCTATTACAGCGCCAAACGGGGCATAGCGGCGCAGTCGCGCTTTGTTTTCATTCGCCATGGTCGGAACTCTAGTCGGCTGCCCGAGCCGCGTCATGCGTCACAATTCCTTCTGGTTTTTCATAACTCTAACTTTCGCGCGACAAAACCGGCGATACCGGTTACGACTGACACGGAACTGTCGCACGGGGAGCGACAATGGTGGTCATGTCGCGAAGGATGGGGGTTTTGACGGATGCGTGGACGCGCATGCGCGCGACGCTATCCGCTACGGCGATGGCTGCGTTTCTAGCCGCGTGCAGCACACAATTGGGTAGTGGGCCGCCGGTGGCCCAGCAGCCTGGCCAGGCGGCTAACGCCAATGCTGCAGTCGGTGAAGGCCAGGTACGTGTCGCTTTAATCCTACCTCTGTCCGGTCAAGGTAACGCCGCCGCTGCCGGCCAGTCGATGAAGAACGCGGCCGAAATGGCGCTTGCGGAGTTCAAGAGTCCCAACATTCAGCTGCTGGTGAAGGACGATGGTGGCACAGTGCAAGGCGCGCAAGCCGGCGCCCAGCAAGCCATATCCGAGGGCGCGGAGATCATCATCGGTCCGCTCTTCGCGCAATCGGTCAGTGCGGTCGGACAAGTTGCGCGCTCAAGCAACATTCCGGTCATCGCGTTTTCCACCGATGTCAGTGTGGCGGCGCGAGGAGTTTATTTGCTGAGTTTCCTGCCCGAGACAGACGTCCGTCGCATCGTCGACTTTTCTATATCGCGCGGCAAGCGCTCGTTCGCCGCGCTATTGCCGGACAATGCCTACGGAACGGTGGTGGAAGGCGCATTCCAACAAGAGGTGTCGCGTCGCGGTGGCCGCGTGCTGGTTCTGGATCGATATGCGCTCGACGGGAACAGGATCAATGAAGCGGCGCGTCGTGTGAGCCAGGCCGCCAATCAGGTCGACAGTATCCTCATCCCGGACAGTCCGGATGCCGTACCGCAGGTGGTAAGCGCGCTCGCTGCCAACGGCGTCGATCTGCGACGTGTGCAACTGCTCGGCTCCGGTCTCTGGGAGGACGCCCGGATCTCCTCGACCCCGGCGCTTGACGGCGCCTGGTACGCAGCGCCGGAATCGACCGGCTTTCGGAATTTCTCCGCCCGCTACCGCGTTCGCTACGGACAGGATCCGGTGCGCACCGCGACGCTCGCCTATGATGCGGTTGCGCTCGTGGCGGCGCTTGTGAAAACGCAGGGCCCGCAACGTTTCAGCGAGCCGGCGCTGACCAATCCGTCGGGCTTCGCAGGTATTGACGGCGTATTCCGCTTCCGCCCTGAGGGCACCAATGAGCGCGGCCTGGCCGTGCTGCGTGTCGCGCCCTCGGGTGGCCAGGTGCTGAGCCCGGCGCCGCACTCGTTCCAGCCCGGAACGTAAATCTAGGCAGCGAGATCCGCGACCACCGCATCGAGCAGCGGGAAGCCACTCTGCGTCACACGCAGGCGCCCGTCTTTCGTCGTTTCCACTGCACCTTCCTGGCGCAGGATTGAAATCCGCCGTGGATCGAGTGCGCGACCGGCGAGTGCCGTGTAGCGCGCGGGATCGATGCCTTCGACGAGACGCAAGCCCATCAGGAGATATTCGTCGGCGGCCTCACCCGGCGTAAGTTTCTCCTCGACAATTAAGCCCGTGCCGCTGTCTTCCACGCGCATGAGCCAGGTTTCGGGCCGCTTCTCGGTTTCGGTTGCGACCCGGCGACCCTCGATCGTCAGCCTTCCATGCGCACCGGGGCCGACACCGGCGTAATCGTGTCCACGCCAGTACACGAGATTGTGCCTGCACTCCGCGCCGGGCCGCGCGTGATTTGAAACTTCGTACGCCGGCAACCCCGCGTCCGCACAAATCGCTTGCGTGACATCGTAGAGATCGCGCGCAAGATCTTCGTCAAGAACGATCAGTTTTCCCGCCTTGTGCAGACCAAAGAACGGCGTATCCGGCTCGATCGTCAATTGATAGAGGGAAAGATGTTCGGCCGCTTCGCCGATTGCGCGTGTGAGCTCGGCCGCCCAGGCATCGGGCGTTTGCCGCGGTCGCGCGTAAATCAGGTCGAAGGAATAACGGGTAAAGATCGAACGAGCCGCCGCGACAGCGTCGAGCGCCTCTTGCACGGTGTGCAGCCGGCCGAGTTCCTTCAGCGCTGCATCATCGAGCGCCTGCACGCCGAGAGAAACGCGGTTGACCCCCGCGGTGCGAAAGCCGCGGAAGCGTGTGGCTTCGACACTGGTCGGATTTGCTTCGAGCGTGACTTCCGCATCCGGAGCGGTGGCCCAGTGCTTGCCGATGCAATCGAGGATCGCCTGCACCGACGAAGGTTGCATCAGCGACGGCGTGCCGCCGCCGAAAAAAATGCTCGATACGGTACGACCGGGCGCTCGCGCGGCGGCTGCGGCAATCTCGGTTTCATAGGCGCGGACGAAACGCGCTTCATCGATACCGCCGTGGCGGACGTGACTGTTGAAGTCGCAATACGGACATTTCGACAGGCAAAACGGCCAGTGCACGTAAACCGCAAAAGGTGCTGTTAAGTTCATGTTTAGGCATCATAGGCGGGACGGCGCGTGACAGCCAGCGCACATGCGACCTCGCTCGCGACTATTGATTAAAATTGTAACGATTGGACCAAACTCAAGTTCTGGAAAGACAGGCTTCGGCCAGTTTGATGAAGGCGCGAGCGCGATGCGAGAGCCCCTGACCTTGCGGAGGCAGCCCGTGTTTTTCCTCCGCGCTCATTTCGCCGAATGTGCGGTCGAATCCGTCAGGACGGAAAAGTGGATCGTAGCCGAAGCCTTTGTCGCCGCGCGGCGGCCAGACGGCGACGCCGTCGACCCGGCCTTCGAATTCCTCAACGTGACCATCGGGCCAGGCGAGACACAACGCGGCCACGAAATGCGCCCGACGCTGCTCGGGAGCCTTGGCGCCGCGTTCGATCAGCAAACTCTGGATACGATTCATGGCGGCCCGAAAGTCCTTGTCCGGTCCTGCCCACCGCGCGGAATGAATACCGGGCTCGCCGCCGAGCGCGTCGATGACCAGGCCAGAATCGTCGGCGAATGCCGCGGCGCTGCTGACGCGCGCCGCCGCCACAGCTTTGATGTGCGCATTGGCGGCGAAGGTCTTTCCGGTCTCCACCGGTTCGGGAAGACCGAGCTCGCCTGCGGCCTGCGTGGCGATGCCGTAAGGCGCGAGCAATTCGCGCATTTCTTTGAGCTTGCCCGGATTGTGGGTGGCGATCACCACCGAGCCTGTGAGTTTTCTGCTCACATCACGGCCATTTTCTGAAGACTCACCAGTTTCTCGATGCCTTTGCGTGCAAGGGCGAGCAACGCGCCGAATTGATCTTCGCTGAAGGGAGTTTTTTCGGCGGTGGCCTGGATTTCAACGATGTTGCCGGAGCCGGTCATGACGAAATTGGCATCGGTATCGGCTTCCGAGTCTTCGGCATAGTCGAGATCAAGCACCGCCGTGCCTTTGCATACGCCGCAGGATACAGCGGCGATGTGATCGCGCAGCACTTCGGCTTTGATCATTTCGCGCGCTTTCATCCAATTGAGGCAGTCGGCGAGCGCGACCCACGCGCCGGTAATGGACGCAGTACGGGTGCCGCCGTCCGCCTGGATCACATCGCAATCAAGCGTGATTTGCCGCTCGCCAAGCGCCGGCAGATCGACGACCGAACGCAGGCTGCGTCCGATGAGGCGTTGGATTTCGACAGTGCGACCGCCCTGTTTGCCGGCGCTTGCCTCGCGGCGCGTACGTTCCGCAGTGGCGCGCGGCAGCATGCCGTATTCAGCGGTGATCCAGCCTCGCCCCTGACCCTTGAGCCACGGCGGGAGCCGCTCCTCCAGACTCGCGGTCACCAGGACATGAGTATCGCCGAACTTCACGAAGCAGGAGCCCTCGGCGTATTTGACCACGCTGCGCTCGAGCGATACGGCGCGGAGTTCGTCGGCTTGTCGGCGGCTTGGCCGCATCGGCATACTCCCATGCATTTCGGCCGCACACCTTAACCATACGCCCGGCTTGAACAAGACCGCCCTAATGGTCAATTCTTGGTCGGTTTGGAGGAGTTGACCCTTGGCGTCCCACGACATTCCGATTGGAGCGACACAGGTTAGTCTGGCAGCGCTTAATGAGCGTTCGCGCGAGATTTTCCGCCAGATCATCGAAAGCTATCTGGCAACCGGTGAGCCGGTCGGGTCGCGAAATCTGTCGCGGTTGTTGCCGATTACGCTATCGCCGGCCTCCGTCCGCAACGTGATGTCGGACCTGGAACAGCTCGGCCTCATCTACGCCCCGCATACCTCGGCGGGCCGCCTTCCGACGGAACTGGGGCTTCGCTTCTTCGTCGATGCGTTGATGCAAGTGGGCGACCTGTCGGAACAGGATCGGCGCTCGATCGAAGCACAGGTGGCGGGGGCGCACACATCCAAGTCACTGGAAGCCGTGCTGACCGAAGCCTCGCAAATGCTGTCGGGGCTGACGCGATCGGCAGGCGTGGTGCTCACGGCGAAGACCAACGTCCGGCTCAAACACGTCGAATTCGTGCGGCTTGAGCCCGAGCGGGCGCTCGCCGTTCTCGTTGCCGAAGACGGGCAGGTCGAAAATCGCGTGCTCAATATTCCCGCCGGCCTGCCGACGTCGTCGCTCACAGAGGCCGGCAATTTTCTTAACGCCCGCATTCGCGGCAAGACACTGGCGGAATTGCGCGGTGAAATCGAAAATGCGGTTGCGCAAGGCCAGGCGGAACTTGACCAGTTGACCCAGAAGGTCATTGCGGCCGGACTTGCAAGCTGGTCAGGCGGTGACAGTGAAGACCGGCAGCTGATCGTACGCGGCCACGCCAATCTCCTGGAAGATCTTCACGCGCTTGAAGATCTTGAGCGCGTGCGTTCTTTGTTCGATGCATTGGAAGCAAAGCGCGGGGTGATCGATTTGCTCGGCCGGGCTGAACGGGCCGACGGGGTACGCATCTTCATCGGGTCGGAAAACAAGTTATTCTCGCTCTCCGGTTCCTCGACCATTATCGCGCCCTATCGCGACAGCCAGGGGCGCATTGTCGGCGTGATCGGCGTGATCGGCCCCACCCGGCTTAACTATGCCCGCGTTATTCCCATGGTCGACTATACGGCGCGGGTGGTGAGCCGTTTGCTCGCGCCATAAACGCTTGATTTTTGATGCCGGAGCCCTGATATGCGGGACATCCGGATATTGCCGAGGATGGATTGATCACAATGACGGACCCCACCGCCCGCCAGGCCGAAGCGATGGCTGCCGCGACCGAAGACACGCCCGAAACAGCCGACCCAATCGTCGAAGCCAAGCGAGAAGCAGCGGAATTCAAGGACAAATTGCTGCGCACGCTTGCCGAAATGGAAAATCTGCGCAAGCGCACGGAACGAGAAGTTCTCGATGCGCGGGTCTATGGCATTGCGGGGTTTGCGCGCGACGTGTTGGCGGTCGCCGACAATATGCATCGCGCTTTGGAAGCGATCGGCCCTGACCTGCGAGAAGCTGCCGACCCCAAAGTGAAAGCGCTGATCGAAGGCGTCGAACTCACCGAACGCGAACTCATGAAAATCCTGGAGAAGAACGGCGTGCAGAAATTCTCACCGCAGGGCGAGAAGTTCGATCCGAACTTCCATCAGGCGATGTACGAAGTGCCGACGTCCGATCAGCCACCAGGACAAGTGGCGCAGGTCATTCAAGCCGGCTATATGATCGGCGATCGTGTCCTGCGTCCGGCGCTTGTGGCTGTGAGCAAAGCCGTTTCGAAAGCGCCGACGTCTGCCAATGACAACCCGCGGCCTGCGGGACAATAGTTTTCAGCGCAACGCGATGCCGTCGCGGACCGTTCGGAAACGCCCGAACGCCTGATCCCATTTTTCAGCGGGGCTTACGCCGATCACGCGCAAAAAGCCGCCTGGACTGAAGCGCACCCATTGCACCAGCGACACCGAATCGCCCGCCGGACCTTTGCCATTTGCGCGGATCTCGTGACCCGGCGCGCCACCAACGCGCATCGACTCCGATGATTGTATCGAGAGTTCGCGTACCGGGGCGGTTGTCAGCAGATTTCGCGCGAACTGCGCGCGATCGGCCGCCTCGGGCGGCCCGCCACGATCAATCGACACGATCATGAAAGGTTTGCGTTCATTGTTGTCGGGCGGGCCATCGGCCAGGATAACGGTGCCCGCCGGCATGACCTGCATGACCTGAAAGCCCGACAGATCGCCGAGCTTGAAGGGCAGCAGGCTGAGTTGTTCGGTGATCGGCGCTGGTCGGAACGTGACGCTTGCGAGCGCTTTGCGAACGACCGAATCGGAGTAGACCGACAGCGCGCTTTCCGGCACCTCGACATTGACCAGCATGGTGAGGTCGGGCACGGACTGGCCGATGGCCATGGCCAGCAGCGACCAGCGGTGCACCTTGCCGCCGTTTTGTTGTGCCACCCCGCTGATCAGAAAGCCGATGCCGTTCTCGAACGGAAAGCTTTCGCGCTTCAATTGGTCGAGGCCCTGTTGAGTCAGGCTGAAAGCCGAATTTTCAAGGTCGCGGTACGCACTGGCCGGAAGATCGAGGATGGCGATGACGGCATTGCGTTCGGTGTCTTCGAACCCCGGAAGGCGAGTGCTCAGTTTCATGTCCCCGGGCGGGTCAAGGCCAATCCGCAAACCAGGCGGAAAAGCCGTCTCGGCTGGTACGATGAGAGTGGTGCTGGCCAACCCGGCCCAGGCCGCGAAGACAAATACAAACAGACGACGGAACATGCCTTGCGGACTCCAAAAGATGCCACCCCGGGGGCCTGCGTAACCGGGCTTGCCTGCTGCGGCAATGGCCCAATAACCATTGATGAACCCATGAGCCCTAAGCTCGCGATTTCGTGACCAACTGACTTGCGGGGCCCCGGGGCTCTCCTATATGAGCCATTGAGCCGCAGAAATGCGGCGAAACGCGTATCCAGGGGCTGGATCGGGGGTCTGCGGATGAGCCGCTGAGATTCCCACTCGGGCGCCAAGCGGCCCGGCCGGCCTGCCGCAATTTGAGAGGAAGAACCATGGGCAAGGTCATCGGCATCGACCTCGGCACCACCAATTCGTGCGTTGCCGTCATGGAAGGCAAAACGCCGAAAGTTATCGAGAACGCCGAAGGCATGCGGACGACGCCTTCGATTGTCGCCTTCACCGATGATGGCGAGCGTCTCGTCGGCCAGCCGGCCAAGCGCCAGGCGGTCACCAATCCTGAAAAGACCATTTTCGCGGTCAAGCGCCTGATCGGGCGGCGCTACGACGATCCGATGGTCGAGAAGGACAAGAAGCTCGTCCCCTACAAGATCTCCAGGGCCTCGAATGGCGACGCATGGGTCGAAGCTGACGGCAAGACCTATTCGCCGTCGCAGATATCCGCCTTCATCCTTCAGAAGATGAAAGAGACGGCGGAAGCCAATCTCGGCCAGAAGGTCGAGCAGGCCGTCATCACCGTTCCGGCCTATTTCAACGACGCGCAACGTCAGGCCACCAAGGACGCCGGCAAGATTGCCGGGCTTGAAGTGCTGCGCATCATCAACGAGCCGACAGCAGCCGCTCTCGCATACGGCCTCGACAAGCAGAAGACCGGGACCATTGCGGTCTACGATCTGGGCGGCGGTACTTTCGATATTTCGATCCTTGAGATCGGCGATGGCGTGTTCGAAGTGAAGTCCACGAACGGCGACACGTTCTTGGGCGGCGAAGACTTCGATATGCGGCTCGTGAACTATCTGGCCGACGAGTTCCAGAAGGAACAAGGCATCGACCTGCGGCGCGACAAGCTCGCACTGCAACGCCTCAAGGAAGCCGCGGAGAAGGCGAAGATCGAGCTGTCGTCGACGACGCAGACTGAAATCAATTTGCCATTCATCACGGCAGACGCTTCGGGTCCGAAGCATCTGACGATGAAGCTCACCCGCGCCAAGTTCGAGGCGCTTGTCGACGATCTCATTCAGAAGACGATCCAGCCCTGCAAGCAGGCGCTCAAGGATGCCGGCATCTCGGCCGCACAGATCAATGAGGTCGTGTTGGTCGGCGGCATGACGCGTATGCCGAAGGTGCAGGAAGTTGTGAAGCAGCTGTTCGGCAAGGAGCCGCACAAGGGCGTCAACCCGGACGAAGTGGTTGCCGTCGGTGCGGCCATCCAGGCGGGCGTGCTGCAGGGCGACGTCAAGGACGTGTTGTTGCTCGACGTGACTCCGCTGTCGCTCGGCATCGAGACGCTGGGCGGCGTGTTCACCCGGATCATCGATCGCAATACCACCATCCCGACCAAGAAGAGCCAGGTCTTCTCGACCGCCGAGGATAATCAGAACGCGGTCACCATCCGCGTGTTCCAGGGGGAGCGCGAAATGGCGTCTGACAACAAGTTGCTCGGTCAGTTCGACCTGGTTGGCATTCCGCCGGCACCGCGTGGCGTGCCGCAGATCGAGGTCACGTTCGACATCGACGCCAACGGCATCGTCAACGTTCAGGCGAAGGACAAGGCGACCGGCAAGGAGCAGCAAATCCGCATCCAGGCTTCGGGCGGCCTGTCCGAAGCGGACATCGAAAAGATGGTCAAGGATGCGGAAGCGCACGCCGAAGAGGACAAGAAGCGCAAGGCCGCGGTCGAGGCCAAGAACCATGCTGAGGCGCTGGTGCATTCCACCGAGAAGGCGCTCTCCGAGCATGGCTCGAAAGTGGGCGACACGGAGCGCCGGGCGATTGAGAACGCCATGGCGGACCTGAAAGAGGCGCTCAAGGGCGACGATGCATCGGCCATCCAGGCCAAAACCAACGCGCTGGCCCAGGCTTCGATGAAACTGGGCGAGGCGATGTACAAGCAACAGCAGGAAGCGCAGGCCGCTTCCGGCTCCGGCGGTGAGGGCGGCGCCTCCGGAGAAAAGAAAGAAGACGTGGTCGACGCGGAGTTTACCGAGGTCGACGACGACAAGAAGAAATCCGCCTGACCGTAGGGCGTAAGCCATGGGCAGGCCGACCGTGAAAAATGCCACCCCCGGGCATCAGTCCGGGGGTGCATGTTTGCGGGGGCCAAGGGAGCCCGAATCAAGTACGGCTCTTCCGGCGCTGTGAATCTGGGGCGGAATACGAATGTCCAAGCGCGATTATTACGAAATTCTCGGCGTTTCCCGGACCTCCACCGAGATTGAGCTGAAGGCAGCGTTCCGCAAACTTGCGATGCAGCACCACCCGGACCGTAATCCGGGGAACAAGGAGTGCGAGCATCGTTTCAAAGAAATCAACGAGGCCTACGACGTCCTCAAGGATAGCGACAAACGCGCTGCCTATGACCGTTTCGGTCATGCCGCCTTCGAGCACGGCATGGGCGGTGCCGGCCACGGCTTCGGCGCCGACTTTGGTTCGGCCTTTGCAGACATTTTTGAAGGCATCTTCGGAATGGGATCCACGCGCGGCCGCGGTTCCGGTCGCGAGCGCGGTTCTGACCTGCGCTACAATATGGAGATCACCCTCGACGAGGCCTTTGCCGGCAAGACAGCCCAGATCCGTATTCCGACGTCGGTGACCTGCGAGGCCTGCTCCGGAAGCGGCGCCAAGGCCGGTACAAAGCCAAAATCGTGCTCGAGCTGTGGTGGGGCAGGCAAGATTCGGCACGCGCAGGGCTTTTTCACCCTCGAACGCACCTGTCCGACCTGTCATGGCCGTGGCCAGGTTATCGACGATCCGTGCAAAGTGTGCAGCGGCGGAGGGCGGGTGACTCGCGAGCGCACGCTTTCGGTGAACATCCCGACCGGCGTGGAAGACGGGACTCGCATTCGCCTTGCTGGCGAGGGCGAGGCCGGCTTGCGGGGCGGACCGACCGGCGATCTCTACATTTTCCTCGAAGTTGCGCCGCACGAGTTCTTCCAGCGCGACGGCGCGGACCTGCATTGCCGGGTGCCGATCTCCATGGCGAGCGCCGCGCTAGGTGGGGAATTTGAGGTCCCGGCAATTGATGGCAGCAAGGTCCGGGTCAAGGTTCCACCCGGGACGCAGACCGGAGGCCGTTTCCGATTGGCCGGAAAAGGTATGCCAGTGCTGCGATCGAAACAAACGGGCGACATGTACGTTCAGGTAGCGGTGGAAACGCCGCAAAATCTTACGAGACGCCAACGTGAATTGTTGGCCGAGTTCGAAAAGCTGTCGTCGGAGGAGACCCAGCCGGAATCGGCCAGTTTCTTCAGTCGAGTCAAAGAGTTTATTGACGCTCTCGCCAGCCGGAGCAGTCAATCGGGGAGACCATCTTGACCCCCTGCGCCGGTCCCTATACCCGTTTATGTTGCGGTTGAGCCCGCCGCTTGTACGCGTGACCTCGCATCAATGGCTTCACCTTCATTAGCCCGCGTCGAAAAAAAGAGTCTGCGTCTCGACGACGAGGTGCAATTCATCCGCTCATGGATCGAGAAACCGTTGTCGACCGGCGCCGTTATGCCGTCGAGCCGGATTCTGGCGCGCGCCATGGCGCGTTGCGTCGATCCCAAAACGGATGGCCCGGTCATTGAACTCGGTCCAGGCACCGGTCCGGTCACACAGGCGCTCGTTCGCCGTGGCATCGACCCCGCGCGATTGATTCTTGTCGAATTCAATCCCGATTTTTGCCGTCTGTTGCGTGCGCGTTATCCGGCGGCGACTGTCGTGCAGGGCGATGCCTACCGCTTGCGTCGCCTGCTGGAAGACTACGTGGACGAGCCGGCTGCCGCCGTGGTTTCGGGACTTCCGCTCGTGACCAAGCCGCTGCGCACGCGGCTACGTCTGATTTCCGATGCAATGACGCTGCTCGCGCCAGACGCGCCGTTTGTGCAATTCACTTACGCGATGTTGCCACCAATTCCGAAAAAGCTACCGGCCGTGCGCGCGCAAGCTTCGGAAATGATCTGGATGAACCTGCCTCCGGCTCGCGTGTGGGTCTATCGCAGCTACTGACGGTGTGGTGTCATGGCCCGCGAAAGCGGAGCCGTTGATGCCGATCCCCAAAATCCTCGTTCTACCCGGATCGACGCGCGTCGGCTCGCACAATGTCAAGTTGGCGGCATTGGCTGCAAAAGAGCTGACGCTGCTCGATGTCGACGTGACCCGCATTTCGCTCGCCGACTATCCCCTGCCGCTCTACGAGGCCGATCTCGACGCCCGCGCCGGACAACCCGTAAATGCACTGAAACTCAAACAGATGATCATGGCGCATCAGGGTGTCTTCATCGCCAGTCCCGAGTATAGCGCATCGGTAACGCCAATTCTGAAAAACGCCATCGACTGGGTATCGCGCGTTCGCGAGCGAGGTGATCCGACCTATGCCGCCTTCAAGGGGCGCGTATTCGCGATCGCTTCGGCGTCTCCGGGACGCGCCGGTGGTCTGCGCTCGCTAATGGCATTACGCCAGATTTTGGAGCTCGGCTGCGGCGCACTTGTGATACCCGAGCAACTGGCGATCCCGCGTGCCGACACAGCCTTTGACGAGATGGATAACATTGCCGATACCGGCGTCGGCAATCTCTTCCGCGCGCAGCTTGAACGTCTCGTGGAGATGTCGCGACTTGTTGCAAAGGGAGTATGACGTGGCGCTCGAAGCACGCGAAAGGCTGATCGTTGCTCTCGACGTGCCATCAGTGGCAAAGGCTGAAGCCATGGTGATGCGCCTCGGCGACTCGGTGCGCTTCTACAAGATCGGGTATCAACTCGCTTTTGCCGGGGGCTTGCCCTTCGCCACGGAATTGGTCGCATCCGGCAAGCAGGTTTTCCTCGATCTCAAGCTGCACGATATCGGCAACACGGTCGCCAAGGGCGTCGAGAGCGTCGCTCAACTCGGCGCGACGTTTCTCACCGTGCATGCCTATCCGCAAACGATGAAAGCGGCGATCGAGGGCAGGCGTGGGTCAAAACTGCGTATCCTGGCGGTGACCGTGCTCACATCATATGACGACGCGGATCTCGCTGCCGCGGGCTACGAGATGGATGTCAAGGAACTTGCCTCGGCGCGCGCGGCACAGGCGCGCGACATCGGGATCGACGGATTGGTGTGTTCCGCGGAAGAGGTTGCAACACTGCGCGACATCGCCGGAGCCGGGATGGTTCTGGTGACGCCCGGTATCCGGCCGACGGGCAGCGATGTCGGCGATCAGAAGCGTATCGTCACGCCGGCGCAGGCGATCAAGGCCGGCGCCGACTACCTTGTGGTGGGACGGCCAGTGGTGGAGGCAGCGGATCCAAAAGCCGCGGCGGATGAGATCGTCGCGGAGATCGATGCTGCGGTTCAATGAGGGTGATGGATGCTTAAGGGTTACTGGGTTGCGAACGTCGATATTTCAAATCTCGACCAATACAAGAAATATGTCGCGGCCAATGCCGTAGCGTTCCACAAATACGGCGGCAGGTTCCTGACGCGCGGCGGCAAATCGGAAATAGTTGAAGGCAAGTTGCGCTCGCGTATCGTTCTCATTGAGTTCCCGAGTTTTGATGCGGCGCTTGCCTGCTATCACTCACCGGAATATGCCGCTGCGAAAGAGTTTCGCGAATCGGCGTCGGTCGCGGATATCGTCGTTCTGGAAGGTTACGACGGCCCGCAGCCTTAAGGACACTTAGTGCTTTTCACAATCCATCCCGCTATACCCACGCTCACGTTCCGGGAGTTGGATCCATGGCCGAAATGAGGCTCGTGGTCGCCGGCGCCGGCGGACGGATGGGCCGCACGCTGGTCAAGGCGATCGCAGACAGCAAGGACTTCGCGCTCGCGGGCGCCTTGGAAGATGCGCGTTCGCCGCTGATCGGCTGGGACTCCGGCACGCTTGCCGGATTGCCCGAGAACGGCATCAAGCTGGCCGGGGATGCGGCGCCATTGTTGGCGAAGGCCGATGGGATCATCGATTTCACCGCGCCCGTCGCGAGCGTTGCCTTTGCCGCGCTCGCGGCGAAAGCTGGCAAGGTTCACATCATCGGGACCACGGGCCTCAGTGCTGCCGACGAGGCAAAGATCAATGAAGCCGCAAAAACCGCGGTGATCGTCAAGTCAGGTAACATGAGTCTTGGTGTCAATCTTCTGGCCGCGCTCACCAAGCGGGTGGCGAAGACACTCGACCGGTCGTTCGATATCGAGATTCTGGAAATGCACCACAATCAGAAAGTTGACGCGCCGTCGGGCACGGCGTTGCTGCTTGGCCGAGCGGCGGCAGACGGACGGGGGATTGATCCCGACAAACAGTCGGTGAAGAGCCGTGAAGGCCACACCGGCGCGCGGAGGTCCGGCGATATCGGCTTTGCCACATTGCGCGGCGGCAGCGTGGTCGGCGAGCACAGTGTGATCTTTGCCGGTCCGGCCGAGCGGCTGGAGCTGGCGCACAAAGCCGAAGATCGGATGATCTTCGCGCGCGGTGCCTTGCACGCCGCGCGTTGGGCGCGCAGTCAGAAGCCCGGACTTTATTCGATGACTGATGTTCTGGGATTGAAGGACTTCTGAGGATGACTGATCGCCTTCTCGTGCTTGTGCGTCATGGTCAGAGCGAGTGGAATCTGAAAAACCTTTTCACCGGTTGGCGCGATGTCGATCTGACTGAAAAGGGCGTTGCTGAAGCACGCGAGGCCGCGCGCAAGCTGAAGGCGCAAGGAATCAAATTCGACGTCGCCTTTACATCGGCGCTCAAGCGCGCGCAGCGCACGCTGGACCTTATGCTCGGCGAATTGAGCCAGACTTCCATTCCGGTGATCAAGAACCAGGCGCTCAACGAACGCGACTATGGCGATCTTGTCGGACTCAACAAGGACGATGCACGCAAAAAATGGGGGGAGGAGCAGGTGCACATCTGGCGCCGCTCCTACGATGTGGCGCCGCCAGGCGGCGAGAGCCTTAAGGACACGCTCGCGCGCACTTTGCCTTACTATATCACGGATATCCTGCCGCGGGTCTTGCGCGGGGAACACGTTCTCGTTGCGGCTCACGGCAATTCGCTGCGCGCACTTGTCATGGTGCTCGACAAGCACACGCCGGAGAGCATCACCAAATTGAATCTTGAAACCGGAGTCCCGATGATCTACCGGCTCAATGCCGATTCCACGGTGGCTTCGAAGCTCGATCTGGCGGCCTAGCTACGCAGCTGCCGACATTCCAGCTTCCCAGCCGAGCATTGCCCGCTTTCGAGTTATGCCCCAGTGGTAGCCGGTCAGGTCGCCGCCTTTGCCGATGACCCGGTGACACGGAATCACGAAGCAGATCGGATTTTTGCCGACGGCCGCGCCGACGGCGCGCGCCGCTTTCGGCGAACCGGCGCTGGCGGCGAGATCCGAATAGGTGGTGACCGCGCCCATCGGGATATCGAGCAATTTTTCCCAGACGCGCACTTCGAAATCGGTGCCGATCAGGACAACGCGCAGAGGCTGGTCCTTGCGCCACAATGCCGGATCAAAGATGCGTCGTGCGGTGGCGGCGGTCGCGGCGAAGTCCTCGACGTAGTCCGCCCTCGGCCAGCGTGTCCTCATGTCCTTGAGCGCCGCCCGTTCCTTGCCGGCGTCGGCGAGAGCAAGCCCCGCCAACCCCCGCGGCGTCGTCATCACAAGTGCCATTCCAAACGGGCAGGGATGAAACCCGTAGGTGATGGTCAGACCCTCACCGCCCGCTTTCCATTCGCCCGGCGACATGGCCTCGTGGGTGACGAAGAGATCGTGGAGCCTGCCGGGGCCTGACAGACCGACCTCGTAGGCCGTATCGAGAATGCTTGCCGAAGAGCGCAACAATTCCCGCGCTCGATTGAGCGTCAAGGCTTGGAGAAAGGCTTTCGGTGTCAGTCCGCACCAGCGGCGGAACAGGTGGTGCAGATCGGTCGCGGATACTCCGGCCGCATTTGCGATCACATCGATCTCCGGTTGAGACCGCCAGTTTCCGCGAATGTGGGCGATGGCGCGGCGCACGACATCGTAGTCGGCCGCCGCGGTCGAGAGTGGGGCGAATTCCGTGAAGCGCTCGGTCAGCGCTGACTTTGCAAGGTTCATGTTCATGACCGGTATCTAGGAGAACCAGGAGCGCCGAACCACCCGATTTCTGGCTAGCTGAAGACAGTTCGTGTGGGCCCGCGACGCGCCTCACTCAGCGCTTTCAGAAGTTCCTTGGCAAAACCCGCTTTTTCGTCCGGACTTAGAAAGCCTGCGATTGTCAGCTTTTTGCCGCATGAGATCAGAAACAACCGATCGATTCCGAACTCATCGATTTCGACCTTGTCGAGTTGGACCCAGAGAGGATTAAGCACCCATTCCCGCACACGACCGAAATGACTGACCTTGCGGACTGTGAGTACCGAGGGGGTAACCGTCACCTGTTCGTACGCCTCGGCATGGCGGTAGTTGAGTCGGAACGCCCAATACAGCAGCAGCACGTCGAGGCCGAAGAAACCGAGAACCGGCCAGGCTCCGGCCAGCAGAAACAGAATCCCGGCAATAAAGCTGATGCTTCCGAACAGGAGCATCAGAATGAGAAACCCGACGCGACCAAGCGAGCGATGCGGTGTCAACGTCGCTGAAAAGATCGTGGGTTCGAGGTCGTCGGCGTTGTCGGTGACCATTGTGCTCAGTATACCGAAATCATGGCAAAAAAGCCCGCGCCTAGAACTCTGACCAAAGCGCCTAAACGCAAGGTGCCAAAACGCGCAAAGGTCAAATCGGCGCGCAAACGCGCGGCGGCCGATGCCAAGGCCGCTGCAGGCGTACTTCCGCAATGGACAACCGCGCAGATCGAGGAAGCGTTCCGCCGCTTCAAGGCCGCCAATCCGGAACCGAAGGGCGAACTCCAGCACCTCAATCCGTTTACCCTGTTGGTGGCGGTTGTGCTTTCAGCGCAGGCGACCGATGCCGGCGTCAACAAGGCAACGCCAGCGCTCTTTGCACTTGCCGACACGCCTGAAAAAATGGCGGCCCTCGGCGAGACTCGTGTGCGGGATTTGATAAAGACCATTGGTCTGTTCCGCACGAAGGCAAAGAACGTAACTGCATTGTCGCGCAAGCTCATCACCGACCATGGTGGGCAGGTGCCGCATTCGCGCGAAGCCTTGGAAGAACTGCCCGGCGTCGGCCGCAAGACCGCCAATGTCGTGCTCAACATCGCCTTCGGCGAACCGACAATCGCCGTCGATACTCATATATTTCGCGTCGGCAACCGTACAGGAATGGCCACCGGCAAGACACCGTTTGAGGTCGAAACGAAATTGGATCAGGTCGTTCCGGCGACATATAAGCGCCACGCCCACCATTGGCTTATTCTGCACGGACGCTACACTTGCGTGGCGCGCAAGCCGCTGTGTGGAAAGTGCATCATCAGCGACCTGTGCCAATGGCCGGGAAAAAGGGTCGCGTAAGAGGGAGAGCGCGTATGGAAGGCAGCAGTAGCGGCAGGGCCACGCTCGTCACGCGCGCTGACCCCAAGGCTTGCTTCGAGCGCGCCGGCCTTCCAGCCAAATCAGCCGCTGAGTGGCACAAGACCGGGCTTCGCGTCACCGGGAATTTCAAGCGCGATGCCGTGGCAGGCAGCAAATACTGGCGCGCCGGCGCCGACCTGCTCGCGAAGCTGCCCAAAAAGCCCAAGCGCAGCGACGAACAAAAGCTGGCGGCGGACATCATCATTTCAAGTTGCCGGCGCGCGCGGGAGGACTTCCTTCAGCGGCACGCCGAGATTGTCTATCGCAAACTTACGGGGAATCTCTCGAATTTTGTGCGTGTGGATGAGCTGGCCTATGAGGCGGGGAAGCTCGTTCCCGGCCTGACGCCCACGCACAAGCAGGTCGATGCCGAAAGCACATTGATGCAATCCGAGAAAGACGGGGTCGAGGTTGACCAGGGCATTTTTCTCGCGCAGGTGCTCGCCATTCCTGCTGCCGGACTACACCTCTGCAAGTCGATGCTGCTCCCCAAGCGCGAAGCGATCGAGCGCGGCGACGAATTCGCCAAACGCGGAGC
The DNA here is from genome assembly GCA_036519515.1 of Pseudolabrys sp. Classification (GTDB taxonomy): domain Bacteria; phylum Pseudomonadota; class Alphaproteobacteria; order Rhizobiales; family Xanthobacteraceae; genus Pseudolabrys. The sequence continues at coordinate 94,680 of DATDLC010000138.1, forward strand.
GATCAATTTCGGTCCGGCGAAGGCCGAACGGCAGGGCAAGGCCGCGGTCGTAACGGTCTGCAATCCCCGATTTCTCAACGCCGAAGATGACGACACTCTCGACGATACCGAGACGGCCGCCGACATCGCCATCCTCGATCCCGCGAGCGAAATCTGCGTTTTACGCGGCGACCTCGTCGATCATCCCAAATACCGCGGCCGCAAGATTTTTTCGGCGGGAATCAATCTCACGCATCTCTACCGTGGCAAGATTCCATATCTTTGGTACATCCGCCGCGACATGGGCATCGTGAACAAGATGTTGCGAGGTTTGGCGATTGCACACGCAAACCCGGACGAAGTGTACGGCGGAACGCGTGAGAAGCCCTGGGTCGCGGGCGTCGACGTGTTCGCAATCGGCGGCGCCTGTCAATATCTCTTGGCAATGGATTACGTGGTTGCCGGTAGCGATGCCTATATGACTCTGCCGGCGCGTAAGGAAGGCATCATTCCGGGGGCGGCGAATTTGCGTTTGACGCGCTTTGTTGGCGCGCGGGCGGCACGCCAGGCGATCATGATGGGCCGCCGCTTCGAGTGCGACAGTCCGGAGGGTCGGATGATCTGCGATCTCATCGTGCCACCCGGCGATATGGACGCTGCGATCGCGCGCGTGGTCGAAGATTTCACGGGCTCCGGCGTGGTCAGCGCGGCGGGCAACCGCCGTGCCTTCCGTGTCGGGGAAGAGCCGCTCGATACATTCCGCCGCTACATGGCCGTGTATTGCCGCGAACAGGCCTATTGCCATTTCAGTCCGGCGCTCATTGCAAATCTTGAAAAGCACTGGAACGCCGCGCAGCGGAAAATCTGAACAGGCATCCCAGGGGAGGCGAATGCCGCGTCTGCAGCTCAAGGCCGTCAATCTTGCGCCGCGCCGGGAGGCCTTCGAGCCGATCGAGATTGCAACGCGCGATGAGATCGGGGCGCTTCAGCTCAAGCGGCTGAAATCGACACTCAATCATGCATACGACAATGTCGCGCACTACAAGAAGGCCTTCGACAAGGCAGGCGTCCATCCGGACGATCTGAAATCTTTGGACGATCTGAGAAAATTCCCATTCACCAGCAAGGACGACCTGCGCGCCCATTATCCGTTCGGTATGTTCGCAATCCCTCGCGAACAGGTGCTGCGCGTGCATGCCTCATCAGGCACGACCGGCAAGCCCACGGTCGTTGGCTACAGCCGACGCGATCTCGACACCTGGGCCGAAGTGATGGCGCGCTGCATGCGCGCGGCAGGATGTCAGCCCGGCATGCTGGTACAGAATTCCTACGGCTACGGATTGTTCACCGGCGGTATCGGGTTTCACTACGGCGCCGAACGGCTGGGCATGACGGTGGTGCCGGTGTCGGGCGGCATGACGGAAAGGCAGGTGCGTCTGATCACCGATTTCAGGCCCGACGTCATTTTCGTAACGCCGAGCTACATGCTCGCGGTGCTCGATGAGTTCCACGCCCAAGGCGTCGATCCCCGACAAAGCTCTCTCAAGATTGCAATGTGCGGCGCCGAGCCGTGGACCAATGCCATGCGCGCCGAGATCGAGGATGCATTCGATCTGCACGCCATCGATAACTACGGGCTGTCCGAGATCATCGGGCCCGGCGTCTCCTGTGAATGCATCGAGAGCAAAGACGGTCCGCACATCTGGGAGGATCACTTTTATCCCGAAGTCGTCGATCCCGCGACCGGCAAGGTTTTGCCGGATGGCGAGGTCGGCGAGCTGGTGTTCACAACGCTTACCAAGGAAGCAATGCCGATCGTGCGTTATCGCACACGTGATCTCTCTCGCCTGCTGCCGGGCACGGCGCGTTCAATGCGGAGAATGGAGAAGGTGACCGGGCGATCCGACGACATGATGATCGTACGCGGCGTCAACGTATTCCCCAGCCAGATCGAGGAGATCATTCTCAAGGACGCGCGCCTGGCGCCGCATTTTGTGATCGAGTTGCGGCGCGTCGAGCGTCTTGATGAAATCACCGTTGTCGTGGAGGCTCGCCCGGATGCGGATGATGGCGTCTTCACCGCGTGCGACCGCGATCTCGCGCATCATATCAAGGCTTTCATCGGAGTGACCGCAGCCGTGCGCACGGTAAAACCGGGCACCATCGAGCGCTCTGTCGGCAAGGCCGAGCGGGTGATCGATCTGCGGACGAAGACCTGACAGTCAGCGGCGTGCTTCGATCAGTTCCGTCCGGGCCCCGGACAGCTTCTTGTGCACGTGAACCATGAAGGCCATCGCAAAAATCGGCGTCGCCAGGTTCATGATGGGGACCGATACGAAGGCGGCAATAAACATGCCTGCGGTGAAAAGATAGGCCGCGTTGGCCTTGCGCATGGCCTTGGCTTCGTCCGGAGGACGAAAGCGCATCGCGGCCAGTTCGAAATATTCACGGCCGAGCAGGTAGGCGTTCGCCAGAAACAGAATGATGAGGCCGAGTCCGGCGAACAGCACGAATGGAAGGGCGCACAGATAGACCAGGAGTGCCAGCACGGCGACTTTGACGCCTTCGACGAAGGCCAGCAGAAATGGCAAAGCACTTCCGGCCGGGTCGGTTGGATAGTGCTCTCGTTCGACCGCCTCGCCGACTTCGTCGACGAAAAAGCTGCCGACAAAGGCGGTCACGGCCGGCATGAGAAACAGCGCGCCGGTGATGATGCCCAAGCTGGCAAGAATCGACAGCACCCAGGCGAGCGCAGCCCAAGCGGCATGCGGCGCTACGCCTGCCGTCTGCTCGGCCCAATTGGCGCCAGTTTCCGCCCAGCTAGCCAGCACGCGCTGCAGAACAACGCCGATGGTCACGATGAGGATGAGGGCAAGCCCGACGGCCTTGAGCAACACGCGGCGCAAGGCTGGTGCGAACATTTGCGAGAGAGCTTTGATGGCGGCATCGATCATGCCGGCAGACGTAATGTCGGTTGTCTCCGCAGGCAAGGCCGGCGTCTACGCGACCGGCGAGAGTCTGTCTTCGTCCGCGGGTACAAGCCCGACGATCTGTTCGGGATCGGTAACCGGTACATCGGCCCAGGCGATCGCCTTGTAGTCGAAACCACGCACAATGGTCAGCTTCACCACCTCGAAATACGGAGAGATGTCGAAATCCCGCGGGGCATAGAGCGAGGAATGCCGGATTTCCAGGATTTCCCGCCAGGCAGCTTCGCTGTCGAGCCGCGTGACTTTCGGCAGGATCGGGTAGCGCACGGTTTCGAAGGCCTGTGCGATAAGCGCCGAGCAGATGATGCGCGTGGGATGACCGGAGCCGAGCGCGATCATGCGGCGGCGCCAACGTTGCGGCAGCGGCATCGGGAAAAGATAGCGCATGAGATCGATGATGTTCTTGAGGTCGTAGTCGAAGCCAATTCGCTCGGCTGCGTAGGCGCAGACGCGTGCACGATCTTCATCATCGAGTTGGGTCGGGCGGCAAATGCGGGTGTGGAAACGGGCATATTTCGACAGCGGCGCGGCGACGACGCCTTGTCCGATATTGGCTTCTACCAGGACCAGCGGTTCGCCGTCAGAAGTGGCGCGGTCCCCGATAGGACCGACATATAGCGCGGCGTGCGACCAGGTGGATTGGGTGAGATACTTGATGACGCCCGAGATGTGATTGTTTCCCTCGACCAGCAGCACGTCGCCGGGTTGCAGGGTCGCTCGCAAAGCATCGGGATCGGATGGCGTAAAAGGCTCGTAGCCTTGTACGGGCTTTTCCAGATAGTGGGCCAGAACGCGTCCGACCCCGTCGACCACCCAGCTCATGACCGATCCCCGGCGCCAGTTCTTGGCGCTCAAGTCTTGCCCTCTGCGGCTCAGCATGAAATTTAAGTGAAAACTCATTGCAATTTAGTTCACTGATTTTCGCGTGGCGATCCCGCCGGAACTTACGAATCGTTAGCCATAAAATTTGCCGCTGGAGGCGTGTTCAGGCATCCTGTCGGCCTCCAGCAAGCGATCGGACACCATGTCGGGGCTCAGCCGACGTTCATTTCTCGCCGTCTCCGTGGCAGTTGTCGCGGCACCGTCGGTCGTGCGCGCGCAGAGCGGCGCCGACCTCGATGTGGCGATTGTCGGAGCCGGCGCGGCCGGCATTGCTGCGGCGCGGCGCATTGCTGCCGCCAACCGCCGGTTTGTCCTGCTGGAGGCGAGCGATCGGCCCGGGGGGCGCTGCGTCACCGATTCCGCCATCTTTGGCGTCCCCTTTGATCTCGGTGCGCACTGGATTCATCGGCCGGACGGCAATCTTTTGACAGGCTCGGCTCAGGCGACGGCGCTCGACATCTATTCCGCTCCGCGGGGCCAGACGGTTCGCATTGGTCCTCGAAATGCGCGCGACTCCGAGCTGGAGGGCTTTGTTACCGCCATGGTGCGGGCCCGTCGCGCCATCGTCGATGCGGGTCGGGGCAGAGCGGACGGTCCGGCAGCGCGTGCTTTGCCGGCCGATCTTGGTGACTGGCGGCCGACGATCGAATTCGTGCTTGGACCATTCACCTGCGGCAAGGATCTTGCAGCGGTTTCTGCGGCGGATCTTGCGCGGGTGCCGGAACGCGAAAACGATGCTTTTTGCCGGCAGGGCTACGGCGCGCTGATCGGGAGACTCGCGGCCGGCCTTCCGATTCGATTGTCAACGCCCGTTACGCGCATCGAGTGGGATCGCAACGGCGTCGACGTCGTGACGGCCAAGGGTCCGGTGCGCGCGCGTGCCGCTATCGTCACCGTGTCGACGAATGTGCTTGCTTCCGGAAAGATTGCGTTCAAGCCCGAGATTGCCCGCCGACATCTCGATGCCGCTACGGCGCTGTCGCTCGGCAGTTACGATCACATTGCGCTCGACATTCCGCGCAATCCGACGAACCTGCAACGCGACGACCTCGTATTCGAGAAATCCTCCGGCCGGCGTACCGCGGCCCTGCTGGCCAATGTGTCGGGCACCAGCCTGCATCTTGTCGATGTTGCGGGCGATTTCGGCCGCGAGTTGTCGGCCAAAGGCGAAGCGGCGATGATCGAGTTTGCCCGCGAATGGATCGCATCGCTGTTCGGCTCGACGGCCAAGAACGCAATCAAGCGCAGCTATGCCACCCGATGGAACGAAGACCCATTTGTTCTGGGGGCGATGTCGGGAGCCACCCCGGGCAGTGTCGATGCGCGAAAGATTTTGGCCGAGCCGTTCGCCGGCCGCGTATGGTTGGCCGGCGAAGCCTTGCACGAAACGCAGTGGGGGACGGTGAATGGCGCCTGGGAATCGGGTCAACGCACCGCGGAAGCAGCGCTACGACAGCTGGGCGCGTTGAAAAGCCCCGAAGTAGACAAGCCGAAGCCGGCACAGCGTTCGCGCAGGCGTAATCGCTAGCCCCGGGTCGTCAGGCGCGCAATACACCGCCGGTGCGCTTCGTGACTTCCGCCACAACCTTTGCGGACAGCGCCTCGATCTCGGCATCGGTCATTGTCTTTTCGCGCGGCTGAATGGTCACGGCGATAGCGATCGACTTTTTGCCGGGCTCGATTCCTTTGCCTTCATAAACGTCGAACACCACGACGTCACTGATGAGTTTCTTGTCGACATTTTGCGCAGCGCGGACAATGTCGGCGGCTTTGACCGCGCTATCCATCACGAAAGCAAAATCCCGTTCGACAGGCTGGAACGGCGACAGTTCGAGCAGAGCTTTTGCGCGCGTGGCGCGCGCTTTCGGCTCTGGAATCCTTTCCAGAATGACCTCGAACCCCACAATTGGTCCCTCCGCCCGCAGGGCGGCGACGGCCCGCGGATGCAGTTCGCCGAAGTGACCGAGGATATTCTGCGGGCCGATCTGGATCGTGCCGCTGCGGCCCGGATGAAACCATGACGGGCCGCCAGGCACGACTTGCAGGGCCTGCATCGGACTGCCCGCCGCCGAAAGTACAGCGAAGGCGTCTGCCTTCGCATCGAAGGCGTCGACCGGGCCTGTTTTGTCCGACCAATGGCGTCCGCTGCCGGACGGTTTGGCAAGCGCGCGGCGCAGTCCGCTGGCCGCCGTCAGCTGATCCTCCGGCCCGTCGCCCTTGAAAATCTGGCCGACCTCGAACAATTTCACGTCGACATGACCCCGGTCGGCGTTGCGTTGCGACGCCATGATCAAGCCCGGAAGGAGGCTCGGACGCATATCGGACAATTCGGCAGCGATCGGATTTGCAAGAGACAGTTCAGGCTTGCCGCCACCGAACAATTCAGCCTCCTGCTTCGATATGAACGACCAGGTGACAGCCTCGACAAGTCCCCGTGCCGCCAGCGCGCGTCTCGCCTTGCGAGTCCGATTCTGCATCACGGTGAGCACCGGCTTGCGCGCATGCTCGCGGGCAAACGGCGTTGACGGGACGCGATCGACACCGACGATGCGCACAATCTCCTCGACGATATCAGCGCGCCCATGCACGTCCGGCCGCCACGACGGCACCGCCACCTTCATGCGCTCGCCCTGGCCGGCGGCGAAAAATCCGAGTTTTTCCAGCAAACGGCGAATGTCCGAAAGCGGCATTTTCAGGCCGGCAAGGCGCGGCAGTTCGCTCAAGGGAAAATCAATGACCTTTTCTTTCGGAGTCGGGTCACCGGCAACGACGAATTCGGATGCCTGACCGCCGCACAGATCGAGAACCATTTGCGTCGCAAGCTCGAGCCCCGGCACCATGAAGGCCGGATCAACGCCGCGTTCGAAGCGATAGCGCGCGTCGGAATTGATCCCGAGCTTGCGCCCGGTCTGGGCGATATTGAGTTCGTCCCACAGCGCGGACTCGATTAGCACATCGGTGGTGGATTCCGAACAACCGGTCGCTTCGCCGCCCATGGTGCCGGCGAGTGACTCGACGCCATTTTCGTCGGCGATAACGCACATGCCCTCATCAAGCGTGTAGATCTTGCCGTCGAGGGCGAGCAACTTCTCGCCGTTCTTCGCGCGACGAACCGTCAGGTTGCCGTGGACCTTTGCCGCGTCGAACACGTGCAACGGCCGGCCACGATCGAACGTCACGAAATTGGTGATGTCGACGAGCGTGTTGATGGGACGCAATCCGATTGCGGTGAGTCGCTTCTGCAGCCAGTCAGGTGAAGGTCCGTTCTTGACGCCGCGCACCAGGCGCAGGCCGAAAGCCGGACACAGCGACGGCGTTTTCCCGAAATCGAGCGTGACTTTGACCGGGCAGGGGAATGCTCCTTTTACCGGCTTTGGAATCTTGTTCTTGTATGTACCGATCGATGTTGCTCCGAGATCGCGGGCGATCCCGGCAACGCCGGTGCAATCCGGCCGATTGGGCGTGAGGTTGATCTCGATGACGGGGTCACCGGCGCCTGCCCACTCGACGTAGGATTTGCCGACGGGTGCGTCGGCGGGCAGATCGATGATCCCGTCGTGATCATCGGAGATCATCAGCTCGGCTGGCGAGCACAGCATGCCGCGGCTTTCCACGCCGCGTATTGTGCCGACCGCAAGGGTCATGTTCTTGCCCGGAATGAAAGTGCCGGGCGCCGAGAAAACGCCCTTCATGCCGGCGCGTGCGTTGGGAGCCCCGCAGACGACTTGAATCGGTTTGCCGTCACCGATGTCGACCATGCAGACCCTGAGACGATCCGCGTTGGGGTGCTTTTCGGCCGAGATGACCGACGCAATGACAAACGGCTTGAGCAGGCTTGACGCGTTTTCGACGTTCTCGACCTCAAGGCCGATCATAGTGAGTTGGTCGACGATCTCCGTCAGGGATGCGTCGGTCTCGAGATGCTCCTTGAGCCAGGGCAGCGTGAATTTCATGCTGGCTTTCCCGGCGAGGAGGAATAGAGAATCGGCAGCAGCGAAAAGACTATGATCGTAAAGACAATCGCACTGCGGATGCAAAGGCTGTACAGCTCGGACCGAATGATAAGTTCACGGTGTATGATGTCCTGAAGGCCATCGCCGGCATTGTTTATTTCATGCGCCTGGAATACCGACAGACAGCGCAGGCAGCCCAGCGCGATCAACAGATAAATGGCAATTTCGCTGACAACGATGCCGACCTCTAGATCACTGTCGGCGACGATCGGAGCGATCAGCCCAAGCCCGGCGATCATCATCGAAGTGTGAGTGAGCAAGCCTGTCGCTTTCGCATCGATGGAGGCAAAAGTGCGAGAGGCCTCCACCGACATCGCTTTGTCCCGCTTGCGCAAGCTCTCTTCATAATTGTGGATCTTGCCCGAATCCCAACCTCGCGTAACCAGCGCGAAAAACGCGCGATCAAGCCGCGAGCTCGCAGGCTTCGACGGTGTCATGAGCTGAGGCCCCCGGCGAGCGTCGGAAAATCGAGCGGACGGAATCCGTAATGCGCGATCCAGCGCACGTCCGCTTCAAAGAACGCACGCAAGTCGTTCATGCCGTACTTGAGCATCGCGATGCGATCGATACCCAATCCCCAGGCGAAACCCTGATATTCATCCGGATCGAGGCCGCAATTGCGCAGCACATTCGGATGCACCATTCCGCAGCCAAGAATTTCCAGCCAGTCTTCGCCTTCGCCGAAACGGATCTCGCCTTTGTCGCGCTTGCACTGGATATCGACTTCCAGCGATGGCTCGGTGAACGGGAAGAATGACGGCCGGAAACGCATCTTCACGTTGTCGACCTCGAAAAAGGCCTTGCAGAATTCCTCGAGGATCCATTTCAGGTGACCAAGATGCGATCCCTTGTCGATGACCAGGCCCTCGACCTGATGGAACATCGGTGTGTGCGTCTGGTCTGAATCACTGCGATACGTGCGGCCCGGACAGATCACGCGAATGGGCGGTTTATTGCTGAGCATGGTGCGCACCTGCACGGGCGAAGTGTGCGTGCGCAGCAACATCCGCGAGCCGTCGGGCTTCGGCGGAAAATAAAATGTGTCGTGCATTTCCCGCGCCGGATGGCCTTCCGGGAAATTCAATTTGGTGAAGTTGTAGTCGTCCGTCTCGATATCGGGACCTTCGGCGACAGCGAAGCCCATGTCGGCAAATATCGCGGTCAGTTCGTCGGTAACCTGGCTTATCGGATGCACGCGACCGATTTCGGCTGGCGCTTCGCGCACCGGCAAAGTGACGTCAACGGTTTCGGTATTGAGTCTGGCGTCGAGTGCGGCCGCGGCAAGCTTGTCCTTTGCCGTCGCGATTGCCGCGGTGACGCGATCCTTCAGTCCATTGATCGCGGGACCTTGCACCTTGCGCTCGTCCGGCGTCATGCTGCCGAGCGTTTTAAGCAGCGCCGACACCGAGCCGCTTTTGCCCAGCGCCGTTATGCGCACCGCTTCCAGCGCCGCTTCGTCCTTGGCCGAGACGACGCTTGCGAGAATCTCTTGTTCTAGCTTTGCGATGTTGGACATGGCTCACCACCCTGTCATCCGCGAGCTTGGCCCGCGCATCCCGCTTGGGATGGCACTGCGCCTGCCCGAGCGGAACGGCCGGGCAAACCCGACCATGATGTCAAAAGGCTTACGCCGGCAACGCAGCTTTGGCCCTTTCCACGATCGCCTGAAACGCGGCCGGCTCGCGGATGGCGAGATCCGACAGCACCCTGCGATCGACGGTCAACCCCGCTTTCGCCAGTCCGGCAATGAACCGGCTGTAGTTAAGTCCGAAGGGCCGCACAGCGGCATTTAGGCGCTGGATCCAGAGCGCGCGAAACGTGCGCTTGCGCCGCTTGCGGTCGCGGAAGGCGTATTGGTTCGCTTTCTCGACGGCTTGCTTTGCGACACGAATCGTATTCTTGCGCCGGCCATAATAGCCCTTGGCGGCTTTCAGGACCTTCTTGTGTTTGGCGTGCGACGTGACACCACGCTTGACGCGGGCCATGGGAAATCTCCTTGCAGAACGTGCGAATAGGTGACGAGAGACCGCCGCCAGAAGGCGGCGCGGAAAGGTCAGCCGTTCGGCAACCAGTACTTCTTGATGTTGTCGCCGTCGGTCTTGAACAGCACGTTGGTGCCGCGATGCTCGCGGATCGTCTTGGTCGTCCGCTTGATCATGCCGTGGCGTTTGCCGGTCTGCTGGTATTTCACCTTGCCGGTCGCGGTGATTTTGAAGCGCTTTTTGGCGCCCGATTTGGTCTTCAACTTGGGCATTTTGCTCTCCTCATCGGCGCGCAACGGGCGAAGCCCGCACGGCCGGAATATGCTCAAGCCGGATTAGGCCTAGAGCGGTGTGCTCGGGATTGAGCGTTAATCGCCGCCACGGCAGCCCTTACTAGCCGGGCGGCGATGGCCGGCGTTATGGCAGAGGCGGTGGGCCCACGCAACCACCAGCTTCCGGGCAGGTGAGTGACCTTGAAGTACCGGCGCGCCACCCCGATCCGGGCGGGGCGGCGCGGTGACTTAAATGCAAAGCGTTTCGGTGCCTAGCGTGGCGCCAGCACCATGATCATCTGACGGCCCTCGAACCGCGGTTCTGATTCGACCTTCGCGAGGGGGCCGGTGTCTGATTTTACGCGATCCAGCAATTTGAAGCCGAGTTCCTGGTGCGCCATTTCGCGACCACGGAAGCGCAAGGTGATCTTGACCTTGTCGCCGTCCTCGAAGAAGCGCTTCATCGAGCGCATCTTCACTTGATAATCATGATCGTCGATCATCGGCCGGAGCTTGATCTCCTTGATCTCGACGACTTTCTGCTTTTTGCGGGCTTCCGCCGCCTTCTTCTGCGCCTGGTATTTGTATTTCCCGTAATCCAGGATCTTGCAGACGGGTGGCGACGAGTTGGGGGCGATTTCGACCAGGTCGAGCCCCGCCGCCTGCGCCATATCTAGCGCGGCTTGGATGGGTGTGGGGCCGTGGTTATGACCACTGGCATCGATTAGCTGGACCTCGCGGACGCGGATATCCTCGTTAATGCGCGGGCCGTCCTTCTGAACGGGCAGCGCGGACTTCATCGGACGACGAATGGCTATTTTCTCCCTCTATTGTTGCGACTGGTCCCCCGGCATGGCGTAACGCCGCGGGAATTGCAAAAGATTGGTAGAAACCGTGAAGAAGTCAACGCGGTTCCGTTGTCACATTCGACAAGTGGTTATCATTCGCGGCCAAACTATTCAAATTACTCTGATTTTGTCCGCTTATTTTATTTCGGCCGGCCGGGTATCTTGGTTGACGCGGCAATCTCGCCGTAAATCCGCAGCATCTGCTCGGTAACGGCGGCCGAATTGAAATGCCCGAGCACCCACTCACGTCCGCGACGCCCGATGGTCGCGCGGTTCGGTTCCGGAATGGAAAATAACCGGAGCAAGGCCGCCGCCAGGGCTGCATCATCACCCGCCTGAAAGCGCAACCCTGCGATCCGGCTTTCGGGAACCGCCGGTGCCGTGAGGACGACGTCGGGACCCGCCCCAAGGTCGGACACAACGATCGGGCGGGCCATCGCCTGAGCTTCAAGAATTGCCCGCTGCACGCCTTCCGGCTGGATTGCCGCCGACACCACGACTGATGCGGCGGCGTAAGCCGCCGGCATGTCGGGAACGGGCGATGCCATGCGAACGACGTCCATGGTGCCGGTCGTCAGAACGAGGTCCCAGAGTTCGCCTGTGTAGCGGGTGCGCCCTCTGTCCTCGCCGACGAAAACGCACAGAAAATCCTTCAGCCCCATTTCCTTGAGCCGCTTGGCCGCCCTGACGACCACATGATGACCCTTGCGCCGCAGAATGCGGCCACTGATCAGAATGACCTTAGTACCGCGGTGGACTCCCCAGGCGGCGCGCATGGCGTCGGTGCGCTCGCGCGTGACGATCTCAGGATTGAAACGCTCCAGATCGATACTGCACGGCACTACCGTGATCCTGTCCCAGGGAGTGCCGTAGCGATCATTGATCAGTTGCGCGATCTGCTCGCTCGACGCAATAACGCGATCACCGCGAGCCATGATCCCATTATAGAGGCGCTTGAAAAGATTCTGCTCACGAAAACCTTTGTGCCAACTGGTCACGAACTTGATGCCGTTCAACCGCGCGGCAATCAATCCACTCCATGCGCCGGCGCGGCCGAATGCATGGATCACCTGGCAGCGCCTCTCCCGCGCAAGACGACCGAGAATGATTGCGTTGCGCAAAATCACGACGGGATTGTTGCTCGACACATCGAGCGGGACGAACGCGCCGCCAGCTGTCGTGACATCTGCTGCAAGTCGGCCGGCGCGCGACACGAGGACTGTCGAATGTCCTGCAGCGGCGAGGATACGTACGAGCTCGACCGCGCCGGCATCGGAAGCACCGCCATCGAGTGCCGGCACGATGACAAGCGCTGTCATCGATGCATTCGCCGCGAGAGGTGCGCGAGCCTTGCCCTTCAAAGCAACATCATCCGTTCCGACCGGCGGTGGTGCGGATGCAGGCAAACTCGACATGATCTGTTTTGCCCCCGGGCGACATTGTTTTCGAACGAATTTCAGCAGGCTTCTCGTCGCGTGCCGAACTTAGGGTATAGACGGCGCGGTTGACGTGGGCAACGGTTGCCTCTTGCGCCGGCGCGTGCCTTGCGGCGACAAGGAGGGCAGGCCCAACCGGATTTTTCTTGCCCATGAATGACGCCCGCCTGACCTCTCTTGCAGTAAATACTTCTTTGCCCGACAGGACCGTCGCCGTGCGCGTCCGCGAGGGCGAGAATCCGGGTCTGTTCTGGCTAAGCGGGTTCAAATCCGACATGAAAGGCACAAAAGCCGACGCGCTGGATCGTTGGGCAGGAGAGAAAGGCCGCGCGTGCGTGCGGTTCGATTATTCCGGCCACGGCGAATCGGGTGGAGTCTTTACCGACGGGACCATCGGCCGGTGGGTGGAGGAAAGTCTCGCCGTCTATCTGCGCTTTGCGCACGGCCCGCAGGTGCTGATCGGTTCATCCATGGGCGGCTGGCTGGCGTTGCTGCTTGCACGCGCGCTGTCCGAGCGCAGCGGTGCCGCTCCGGTTATCGGTATGGTGCTGATTGCGCCGGCGGTCGATTTCACCGAGGAGCTGATGTGGAAGCAGTTTCCGGACGTCACCAGGCGTGAGATTGAACAAAAGGGACTTTGGATGCGTCCGTCTGCCTATGGCGAAGAGCCTTATCCGATAACGCGTACGCTGATCGAGGACGGCCGTAAACATCTGCTGCTCGGCGGACTGATCGAAACCCGTTGCCCGGTGCACATCCTGCAAGGCGTGGAAGATCCGGACGTGCCCTGGAGGCACGCCGTTGAGCTTATGTCACGCTTTTCCCGCGATGACGTCGTATTGACCTTAATCAAGGACGGCGATCATCGACTCTCGCGTCCTGAAGACATCGAGCGACTGATCGCGGCCATCAAAGAGTTCTAGACAGGCGCCGCGTTCCATTCCTCCCGCACGTCCGGATCGGAATCGCGCGTGCGTTGCGAGAGAGCTGCGAATTTTTCACGCGGCAATAGTCGAGACAGCGCCCACACCGCGGCGCCCCGCACCAGAGGCGATGGGTCGTCAACCAAGCGCCCGACTTCGATGGCAAGCGCCTTATCGCCTGAGTTGCCGATCGCGATCAGCACATTTCTGACAAAGCGGTCACGACCAGTGCGCTTGATCGATGTCTTGGCAAAGAGCGCGCGGAATTGCGTATCGTCGAGACGGGCAAGATCTGCCAGGCGCGGCGCGCGCAAAGCGTCACGCGCTTCGAGCTTGGCCTCCCGGCCGCGGCTGGCAAACTTGTTCCAGGGGCACACTGCGAGACAATCGTCGCAACCGAAGATTCGATTTCCCATCGCGGCGCGTAATTCGCGCGGGATCGGGCCTTTATGCTCGATGGTCAAATATGAAATGCATCGCCGCGGATCGAGCTGATACGGGGCAGAAAACGCCGCGGTGGGGCAGATATCAAGGCACGCGCGGCAGGTGCCGCAGCTGTCGGGTTCAGGCGAATCCGTGGGAAGATCGAGCGTCGTGAAAATTGAACCGAGGAACAACCAGGACCCGTAGTGCCGCGACACCAGATTTGTGTGCTTGCCTTGCCATCCGAGTCCGCCGCGGGCGGCGAGCGGTTTTTCCATGACCGCGGCCGTATCAACGAAGACTTTCACGTCGCCGCCGCCGTTGGCCGTAAGCCAGCGCGCCAGATCTTTCAGGCGCGCTTTGATGAGGTCGTGATAGTCATCGCCTTGCGCATAAACGGAAATGGCCGCGTGGCCGCGTTGTCTCAGGATTGCTAGAGGATCGTCATCCGGCCCGTAATTCATTCCGAGCATGATGATTGAGCGCGTGTCGGGCCACAGCATCAGTGGGGACGCGCGACGTTCGGCGGTGGACTCGAGCCACGTCATGTCGCCGTGCGCGCCATCGGCGAGGAAACGCTCGAGTCGCGATTTCAATTCCGGTGCGGCATCAGGTTTCACAACGCCGAAGGCGTCGAATCCGAGCGCGCGTGCTCTCTCCGCAAGCGTGGCTTTTATCGCGAGAGGGTCTTTCAGAAATCGAGGTCGGCGTAGGTTTTCGACGGCGGAAGACCGGCCAGCGTGTCGGCGAGGATCGTCCTGAACGAGGGACGGGACTTCACCCGCGCGTACCAGTTCTTTGTCGCTTCGTCTGCGTTCCACGGCACTTCGCCCAGATAGTCGACGGCTGAGAGATGGGCAGCCGCTGCAAGATCGGCCAAGGTCAACCGGTTGCCGGCCAGCCAATCGCGCGTCTGCACGAGCCAGCCGATATAGGCGAGATGATAGCGGATATTATGGCGGGCTGCGCGCAGCGCCTCGGTATCGGGCGGCCCCCCACCTTGTTCCTGAGTCATATGGCGCTTGAAAACGCGCTCGTTCACCAGCGGGCCGCTGACTTCGGCGTGGAATTTGTCGTTGAACCAGTGCGCCAGCCGGCGCACTTCGACGCGTCGCCCGGGCTGCGGCGGCAGCAGGCGATCCTCGGCATTCTGGCCGTGATGGGTTTCCTCGATGTATTCGGCAACGATCCCGGCGCCTGGAATCGGCGGTTCGCCCTCGGCAACAAGAACCGGTAGCTCCGCCGCCGGGTTGAGCAGCAAAAATTCTTCCCGCCGTTCCCAGAAGCGCTCCTCGACCAGCCGAGCGGTGATGCCGTACTCGCCGAGGATCAGGCGCACATAGCGCGAATGCGGACAAAGCGGCTGATGGAAAAGTGTCAACATGACGTGCGGATATGCGAGCCCGCGCTGGTGAGAATCAATATCGAACTATAGAAAGTCGCGGCGGGGGTGCAAACCGCCGCGAATTACCGTCTTTTTTCGTTGCCTCACGGGCGCCTTTGCGTCAAAAGCGCTGGCCTCCATGTCCCCGGCGGCAAGCGCGCAATTTCCTTCCGGAGCAACTCATGCAATTCGATGCCCTCAAGTCGGCCGCATTCGGCTGGAGCGCGGCGTATATCGACCTGATCAAAGCGGCGGTTCTCGGCATCGTTGAAGGTCTGACGGAGTACCTGCCGGTCTCTTCGACAGGCCATCTGCTGCTACTGGAGCACGTGTTCGGTTGGGGCGACGACGCATTCGGCAAGTCGTTTGCCGTGTTGATCCAGCTCGGCGCTATTCTCGCGTTGCTGTCGATCTATTTCGGCAGGTTGTTGGCGCTCGCCAAAGATATGTTCACGTCGTGGCCCGCGGCGCGCTTCGTAATCGGCGTGCTGCTCGCCTTCCTGCCGGCGGCAGTGATCGGTGCACTAGCCTATCACTACATCAAGTCATATCTGTTCGACGTACGCGTTGTTTGCGTGTCGCTTATTGTCGGCGGTTTTGTCCTGATGTGGGTCGACCGGCTGAACTTGCAGGCGCGCTATCACGAAGCAACCGGTTTTCCGCTTCCCATGTATCTCGGCATCGGGATCATCCAATGCATTTCCATGATTCCCGGCGTGTCGCGCGCGGGTGCGACGATCGTTGGCGCGATGTTGTTCGGCGCCGATCGACGCTCGGCGGCGGAGTTCTCCTTCTGGCTCGCGATGCCGACCATGGTCGGTGCGTTCGCCTACGAGCTCTACAAGAGCCGGGGAGAACTCGCGCTCGGCGGCAATGTCGCGGTGACGGTGGTCGGATTCGTGTTCTCGTTCATATTCGGCTGGATCGTTGTGAAGACGTTTCTCGGTTACGTGCAGCGTCACAGCTTCGCGCTGTTCGCATGGTGGCGGATCCTGGTGGGCGCTGGCGGACTGCTTGCGCTGTATGTCTTGTGAAGGCTATGCGGTGAGACGCTTGCGGAACTGGCCGGTCTTGCGGAAACGCCAGAGATAGGACGGGACGATCGCTTCGATCGGCTCCGGTTCGATGCCAAGGCCCTGAAACGTTCGCATTTCGGATTTTGCGGCTTCCGACACCACGTTGTCGGTGCGAAGCAATTCGACCTGATCGGGCGTGAGCAAAGGCTTCGGCAGATATTGTAGAAGCATCGCCTGCAATTTCGCGACGGGGAACGGCAAGTTCACAAGAAGCCGTTTGCGCTCGACCGTCGCGAGCACGAATTGCATGAGATCCTTGAACGTGCGGATGTCGGGGCCGCCCAGTTCGTAGATCGTGCCGGGGCGTGCCTTGCCGTCGACGGCGTCGGCGACCGCGGTGGCAACGTCGCCGACGAAAGCCGGCTGGAAACGGGTAAGCCCGCCGCCGATCAACGGCAATGCCGGCGACAGGCGCGCGAGTGCGGCAAAGCGGTTGAAGAAATCGTCCTCGGGACCGAACAGGATCGAGGGCCGCATTATCACGGTCGAGGGCTGTGCGGCCAGCACCAGCTGCTCCGCGGTGGCCTTTGAGCGGGCGTAGGCGCTGGTCGAGTTTGCGTCGGCGCCGATCGCGGACACATGGACCATATGCGCGCCATGCGCACTGGCCGCCAGCGCCACCTGTTCGGCCCCATAGGCATGAACCGCCTCGAATCGCTGGCGACTACGTTCGAACAGAATGCCGACCAGATTGATCAAGACGTGCGCGTCGCGGGCGGCCGCTTCCACCGAAGGAGCGTTGCGCAGATTTGCTGGCACGGCATGGATCTGGCCGACACGGCCAAGCGGCTGCAGGAAGTTCGCGAGTTCGGGCCGCCTGACCGCAACCCTTATGCGATAGTGATGCTTGGCCAGGGCGCGAACCACGTGCCGGCCGAGAAAACCGGAGCCGCCGTAGACGGTGACCAAAGTGTCATAGGGGCTGCGCGCGGTCATGCCGCTCTCAATTCATTGCCGGGCGGGGGTGCCTCGAAACCCGGGAAATACAGGATCGACCGGGCACTGTACAGTGTCAAAGCCCCTTCATTGACAAGCCGGAAGCGGCTCCGTATCTGGTCCCGACGAGCCCAGGTGGCGGAATTGGTAGACGCACTAGTTTCAGGTACTAGCGGTGAAAGCCGTGGAGGTTCGAGTCCTCTCCTGGGCACCATTACCCCTTCGCCACCCTCCGCTGCCCTCCGCAATATCAATAAATACAGGGCTTTTTAGTCACAGGCCTCCACCCTAATTCGCTGGCATCCGCATATTTTGTTGGTATTCTGTTGGTATTCTGGCCCATTCAATCGGCCGCTGGGGAGTCGATACCAACATGCTCACTGACACCCGTATTCGTAATGCTAAGCCCCGCACGCGGCCTTACAAGATGTCTGATGCTTTCGGGTTGTATCTGCTGGTGCAGCCGCACGGCAGCAAGCTTTGGCGACAAGCCTATCGCTACGACAGCAAGCAAAAGACACTTGCGCTCGGTGCCTATCCATTCGTCACGTTGGCGCAGGCCCGCAGTGGGCGAGACGATGCAAGGAAGCTGATAGCGCAAGGCGTTGATCCTTCGGCGCAGCGCAAGACCGAGAAGCGGGTTGCCAAAGCCGCGACGGAAGACACCTTTCGGGCTGTCGCAGAGGAATTGGTTGCCAAGCTCGAACGCGAGCGGCGTGCTCCCGCAACAATTGTCAAAAAGCGTTGGCTGCTCAGTCTTGTTTATCCAGCACTTGCTGACCGTCCTGTGGCGGAGATCAATGCACGCGAGCTGCTGGCATTGTTGCGCGAGGTCGATGACCGAGGACTTTACGAGACTGCTAAGCGCCTTCGTAGTACCTGTGGCATGGTGTTTCGTTTCGCCATTGCAACCGGCCGTGCTGACCGTGATCCGTCAGGCGACTTGCGCGGTGCGCTCACGTCTCATTGTGTGAACCATCGTGCCGCGATTGTTGATCCGGCTGGCATAGCCGCGTTGCTGCGTGCCATTGACGGCTTTAGCGGCCAAGCGACGGTTAAGGCAGCACTGCGGCTTGCGCCGCTAGTGTTCGTTCGTCCCGGCGAGCTACGGTGGGCGGAATGGCAAGAGGTTGATCTTGCAGCAGCGGTCTGGAGCATTCCGAAAGAGAAGATGAAAATGCGGCGTCCGCATCGCGTGCCACTGGCAAAGCAGTCGCTTGCCGTTCTTCGTGAGTTAAAAGACGTTACCGGAGCTGGACGGTTCCTGTTTCCGTCAATCCGTACGGACGAACGGCCGATCTCTGAGAATACCTTGAACGCGGCACTGCGCCGACTCGGGTATGGTCCGGAGGAAATGACTTCGCATGGATTTCGCTCGATGGCTGCCACTCGGCTAAACGAGATGGGCTGGAATCCGGATGCAATCGAGCGGCAACTTGCACATCAAGAGGCGAACGCTGTGCGTCGTGCTTATACCCATGCCACAGAGTACTGGTCTGAACGTGTCAAGATGATGCAGGCCTGGGCCGACTATCTCGACAACTTGCGCGGGAAAAAGTTACGGCTTGTCGGCTAATACTTGTGGCCGTCTATGCGTTCGTAATCGCGGTCGGTGTGTTCAGACACCCGGCAAGCGAGCAGAATGCATCAGCGGGCAATTGTATTGAAAAGCCGCCCCCATTGCTGAGGGCGGCTTGAAGTCAAAAGGACGATTGCAAATTAGTTGCGGGTTAATCTAGTTTATGGACGCGGTGAGGCCGTCATGAAGACTATTCGTTTGCGCCATTATTCAGTGGTTCTTTTGGCTATCAGCTTTGCAGTTTTGTCCATTGCGCTAAGTGGGTCAGCAGTTGCCCAATTCAAGCCAGGGCTGAATTTTAAGGGAGACAAGCCGCCGGTTGACCCAAAAAGTGAGGCCTATAAAAAGCAACTTGATCAGGAATACCAATCAACATTAAAGGCGATACCAGACCAGCCACAGAAAAAGGTTGATCCGTGGGCTAATGTCCGCAGCTCCGCCCCTGCCCAAAAATGACGAGACGCCAGACGGCTGACGGGAAATGAAAAGCCGCCCCCATTGCTGAGGGCGGCGATCTTGTTAGGTGCTGCGCCTTGGCCGTGCGCTTGCTTGGCCTTACTGCGGCAGTTCAACCGGAAAACTTTTCATGCCGCTGGGCAGTGCTACGGAGATGCTAGTCGCTGGCGCCGCGTAGTGTTTCCGAGGCGCGTCCATTTTGGTCCAGCCGGCGACGACATCGACCGCGGTGGCGGCGAGCAGAGCGGCGACAACGATCACGGAGAGTATGTGACGCATGGCAGCCCTCCTTCTTCATCGTGGAGTGATAATGCCGATTGCGCCAAAGTTCTGTGATGGCCGTCACAAAGTTCCTCTTTTTTGTGGACTTCCATCCGGTGGTAATCCGCGACGGTATGGGCGTGACAATCTTATGAGCAACTAATGCCCCGCGACGGCGCAATCATATTCGGTGATCTAATCGGCAAGCTCGACGTGTTGCGGGTGCTTGGGACATTTTGTCCGTTGGCTGTACTCTGGGCTGAAGTGAAATCAAGGGGGCAACTACGTGGCCAAAAAGCGAAAGGCAAAGAAACCTATTATCAAGCGCAAGCGAAAAGCCAAAAAGCGAACGGCAAAGAAACCTATTATCAAACCCAAGCGAAATAGCGCAGCAAAGCAAGCCTAAAAAGTGGTCTAGTCCTAAGCTCGATGTTTTTGGGCCTGTTGTTTTAGATGCAGATGAGCGCTAGAACGTGCTGGATCGCTTAATCAAAGACCGTGGCCGCGATGCGAAGATCATCGATTGGCTTGATGAAATCACCGCCGGTTGTCCAAAGAAGCAAGCGCACAATATGAATCATCCATGCGGCGCACGATGCCCGGATTTGCCGAGGGTGCTGTAGCTAGTCATGTCCGCTTTACCCCTGAAAGCGGACATGTGCGGTGCACTAGCGCATCGCTTAGTAGTACGCGCATTCCCCTAAGTGCCAATAGCCGTCAACGGTTGTTAAAAATCGAGCTTGTCATGAACTGCGCTTATGCCGGCCTTGGCGCAGGCATCATCCTCGTCTCCGCCGGGTGCACCGGAGACGCCAACCGCGCCGACCAGCGAACCGCTCGATTCAATGATCATGCCTCCGCCAATGATCACCACGCCGGGCAGATTGCGCATACCCGCCTGCATCATGCCCGGCTGGCTGATCGCGTTTAGCTCCGTGGTGTTGGTTCGGAAACTCACTGCGGTCCAAGCCTTGCCGGAGGCCGTCGCTGGCGTGTGCGGACCAGCAAAACGGTCCCGCAGCATTACCTGAGTGATGCCAAAGCGGTCGACAACCGCTACCGCCACCTGATAGCCGCGTCGTTGGCAATCCGCGAGCGCGGCTCGGGCGAGATTGAGCGCAAGCTCTGTGCTTAATGATTTGTAGGTGACGAGCGACTCCTGCGCTCGAGCCGAGATTAAAATTGAGGTGAAAACGACCAGCGCCGCAATTAGATTTCGAGTTTTCATCGCTTTACTCCAATTAGATGGCAGCGATAATTTCCGCGGGTCTAGGAATGAGCCAACATGACTTGAACCTGTTTAGGATCTATCGGGGCAGATAAAAATATTTCTGCGGGACCCAGGTTTCATATGCTGGGCACGTTTGAATCACGTCATTTCGTCCACATGCTCTTTGCGACAAGGCAATGCACGCTCTTTTCAGCTGCATCCATCTCGCCGAGACGGCAATCCATGGTCATGCTGGCGAGCGAATAGGCATCCAGCCGCGTCAGCGACTTTTCTTTCTGCAGAAGCTCGATCATAGCCCATGAGGCGTTATCCATGGCCTTGTTCATGTCCGCGTCGGCAGATGAAGTCACCAGATATTGCGGGGTCTCGGCGGTCGGTCTCGGTTCGGCGAGCGACTTCCCGGCGTCCTTCGATGTCATGCAGTGGACACCCTTCTTGATATCCACGACTTGCGTCACCCGGCAATCGGACGTTTTCGACACTAGCGCCACCGCCTGATCGGGCGATATCTTGCGCTGCTCGACCAGGAACTTGGCGGTTTCTGATTTGGCGTTCGCAAGCGCCTTGGTGAGATCTTCGTCAAAGCCCATCGTGATCCACTCGGTCGGGGTCTCGATCCGCGGCCACTCGAGCTTCGTCGTTTTATCGACCGTAATTGTGAGCGTGATTTCCTGGAACGCGGTTTCGAGCCCCGTCAGATTGACCTCGCCATTACCTTGCGCCGCATGGGAATCGCCCTGCCAGACCAACGCCCCGCGCACGAAGACGGGAACATGCAGCGTTGTTCCCTCGATCAGGTCGCGGTTGTCCAGATTTCCAGCGAATGGCCCCGGCGGCACCGCGTTGTAGCGGCCCGGCTCCTTACGTGCGACGCCAAGCGTGCCCGGAAAGGGCCGCAGGGGGATTTCGATTCCTGGCGCGAACTGCGCCGTCTTTTTCTCCGAGTCGAGATAGAAATATTTCACCTGCCCTTCCGGAAACCGGCTGGGGAATTGCCCAAACAGTCCCGGAATGTTGAAATTTGCGCCCCACGGCCGCGGTACGATCTTCTGGATCTTGATTTGCAGGGTGTCGCCGGGCTCTGCCCCATTGACGAAGATCGGACCAGTCAGGGTCATGGGACCGCGACCTGGCCAGTCGGTACGGAGTTTTTTCAGCTCTTCAATGGTGCGACCCGGCCAAAGCTGGCCGTGCGAATGCGACATCGTTTCGATGGCGACGGTATCGCCGGAGTCGATAAACAGGCGCGGCAATTCGGCATTGTCGAACCAGCCCCATTGTGTCGTCTCCATTGTCGCCGGCAGGACATGCATGCGGCCCGGATATTTCGACCCGGGTACGCTCATTAGTTTCTGCGCCGCGGCCTGTGCCGAGGGTGGCAGCTGCGCTAGAGCTGCCGCGCTCGTGATGGCCCAGATGATCGCCGCAGCGATAACCGTAACTGGCTGGGAGAATTGCATCCATCACCCCTGAGTTGGCCTGAATGACAAACGATAGCAATGTCTATGCCACGCGAACAGGCGGTGGCGGCTTGCGCACCGCCCGCGATTTCCACGGGACCCTGAACCATTAGCGGGGCCCTCACTTGCGGACCCAGTTACAGGTTTTGAGCGGCCTCGTTGCCGGATTCAATACGTCGCTCACATCGATGGCGATAAGCGTCTCGTCCGCTTTACCCTCGAAAGCAGACATTCAGAGCGTCTGCGATCATTTCACCGGTAACGAAATCTCGATCACGTCAACCGGCAGGAAAGCGCCGATTTGTATTCTCACGCCGGTGCTGAGGTGGCGCGGTGAATAGCCAAGCTCGGTCAATTTGGCTGGCAATGCTGAACCTTGGGCACCTCAATGCGCAAAGTTTTTGTGTGCGGCGCTGATGTTACGTGGCCGCCGGAATCGTGGATGAATTTTGCGAGTGCGTCCCAAAGCTTCTTTCGTTTTTCGAGTAGGTCGGTTCTCACTTCGACGGGGCGATTGATCCAATCGCTCACCGGCTTAATTTTTTTGACGGGAGCGTTCGCCATTCAATGCAACGTCTCGTTTGGTGAGCGACGCAGGACAATGAGATAGCGCTCCAGATCAGCCGCTAATTCTTCCGATATCTCGAACGGGTTCTCGCGCAGCGGTTCGGTCGGTAGCTCGAACGGATTGGGCAAAGGCCGGGTCATTAGGGGTCTAGCCTTGGTATTCGCCGGGGATCGTGCTAACAACATATAGCAGAATCTGAATATGAACCAAGAGGCCGAAACCATGGGCATTCGAAGGGTAGTCGCACCCAACAAAGCGGAAAAACTTATCGACGGCATGTACGCCGGTCGGCAGTACGGCAAAAAAATGGATGCCAACTACGGCAGCATCCCCGTCCCCAAGTGGGAGCTTGACCCGAAAAACAATTCAGCGGCCATCCAAAAACAAAACCGCGAGGATCAGCACGGCGTCTCATACGACAACATTGTCAAGAAAAACTCGCTCAGAGGTTACGGTGATTGCCACCATCCTCAGTTCGATCACTCCAAAAAAGGGAAATGACCCATGGCAAATGACGATCCTTATCTGCGAGGGCTACAGCGAAGAATGGCTGTCAACCAAGCCTCTGAGGCAGCGGCCCGTGCAGACCTTGCTACCCATGTCGCCAACGGCGATGAGGATGGCATCGGGGAAAGCGAGCAGCAGATTGCCGACGTACGCGCCCAACAGAGGAACTTAGCGAGTTTGGCCCAAGAATATATCGCAAGTCAGAACCCGCCGGCATCGCAGGAAGTTAGCGCCGAGGAACGTGCTGCCCGCCCGCCCGAGCGCATGGATTGGCAGGATGTCGTCAATTTGGCGAGATCTTGCAAATACGCGACAGACTTAAAGCCCGACGACCCCAACATGCTCCGAGGCTATCGAGAAGCCCAACGTCGCCGCCAGCGCGGGGAGTGAGCCACCATGTTTGACAACACCCCTCGCGATCTGTGTCAGACGCTCTCCAGCATGGAAACAGAAGCCCGTCAGCGTTGTAACTACAATCAAATCGCGGCGCGGGACGTTCTGAAGTCTTGGATTCGAAACGATCAGCGCTTTGCCGGCTACGACGCTGACACTTTGGCGGCGAGAGTCCAAGAGTGCAAAAACTGCGGCGCGAGTCTCGACTTGTCTGACCCGAGGTTACGAGGTGAGCCGGCAAGGCCGTTAGAGAAGTCAAAATGGTGATTGGTAAAGCAGAGGAATGCTGAGGCTCGCAGAGGTAGCACCAAGGATCACCAAGGAATTAACAGGCAAGACCCAGCAAGAGAAACGAGAATGGCAGCAAAAATAAAAAGTGAAGTCGCGGTTGGCGTGACCGATGAAATTAAATCGGCATTGGAGGTTGTCGAGAATTTTTGCGGCTTGAAGCCGAGTCAATTTGGCCGGCAAGCAATCCTCGAAAAATTATGTCGCGAGGGATATTTGCGGCACCCCGGCTTTGCCCGATACGAAAATCAGGCACAGCCGAATTTGGAAATTAATAATGCACACGAAAAGCGCCTATAAAAATATTCCGGCCCCAAATATTCCCGCTGAGGAATTGCCGGAAGCGCTCGCAGTCCCGTCCGACGAGCCGCCGGCAGTCGAGCCGGCCACAGAGATTGAGCCTCAGCCTGAGTCGAATCCTGAAGCTGTGCAGGCTGAGCAAGCCGCCATCGAGGCCGATGCGGCGGCCAACGCACTGAAAGCACAACTCGCGGCGCACCGGCAAGCCGAAGCGTTGCAGCAGGCCCAGCACCAGCAAGCCGCCGAGGCGGCCCCGCATGCGCCGGTCACGAGAGAGCAAAAATTGGAGGCGTGGGGTTTAAGCGAAAGTGAAAAAAGCTTTTTGATCGCCCACCCTGAAATGTTGGATAACGACCCCGTTCTGGCGGCAGCTATTCAAACGGCTACAAGAGCCGGTGTTGCCCGCAGCGCTCCGGAATTTCTGCCAACGGTTCGGAAAAACTTCGACGTACACTTGCGCCATTTCCAAGAGCAAGCCCGAGCGGAAAGCCCGGCTTTTTTCAGGCCAGAAGCGCCTCGCATGCCGTCACAGCCATCGCCGGCGTCATTCACGAGTGCGCCCGTCTCCCGTGGCGATGTTGCGAGTGGTGAGCGGCTCTCAAGACCGGACAACAACAAAGTCAGGCTGAGCGCCGAGGAAATGGATATGGCCAAGCTCAGCGGCATCAGTGTCGAAGAATACGCCAAAGGGAAATTGACTTTGCAACGCAAAAAACTATCGGGAGAAATCGTTTAATGAAAACGGCGCAGCGTTGGGAGCCTACCGCGCTCAGCGCCGGGCGGGAGTTGACACCCGCCCGTCCTCCAGTCGCGGCCGGCGGCTTTCTCAAACCGGGGTTGTATTCTCCTTCCCCGGGGCGACCGGTTCAAACGCCGCGTCACTGGAGGCTCGTTTCCAAACGGCGCGGAGTGCCATCTCGTGCCGGAATGGTGGGCGCGTCTTGTCGGTTAGTGGATGTTACCGGCGGGCGCGTTCACCGGTTGGCTGTGCGCCTCGGACGTACAGGTGCAAAGCCAGCGCCTCGCATCGCTTCTCCCTTTGGCCCGATGCGGGGCGCAACCTTTAGAGGATTGAGCCGGTGACGAAAGTTTTTTACGAGAGAATTCCGCTCAAGGCCGATGCGCCGGCGAAAGATTCATTTCGGGTGCCCCGCGATGTGATCGACCGGCTTGGCAATGATGACGTGCCCGGCGCTGCCATTTTGGCGGACGTGCTCAAGATTTCCCCGTTACACGGCGGCACGGTTGGCCCAGAGGTTTTAGAACGGCTAGGTGATGGCAGCCATGCTATGGGCGTTGCCGTACTCAAAAAATTCATCGCCGCCATTCGCGCAAAGGAACGACATGGCAGGACCGCTTAAAAATAACAGACATGAGCTTTTCGTCTTGGCTCTGGCTTCCGGCAAAAGCGCCGCTGAAAGTTACACAGCGGCAGGCTACAAGTGGAATTCCGGCAACTGCATTCGGCTTAAAGGAAATCCAAGGGTGCGCGAGCGTCTAGTCGAATTGCAACAGGCGGCGGCTAGGTCAACGGAGATCACCATTCAGAGTATTTGCCGCGAGTTAGACGAAGCGAACGCGGTTGCAAGAGCCAGCGGGAGCGCGAGTGCGATGGTTTCGGCTTCGACCCTGAGGGCAAAGTTGGCCGGCCTGTTAACCGAAAGGGTCAAGGCCGAAGTCGAGGTTAGCAACGTGAACAAGTATGACGGCAAAGACACTCCCAAAATCGCCGCGATGGTTGCCGGTGACCTAGTTGATAGCTTCGATAATCTCAGCGAGGCGGACTTGGTTCAATTAGGTCTAATGCTTGAGGAATACACCGAAACGGTCAGGCAATTCATTCGCTCTTGCCGCGCTCGATCCGTCAGCGGCTACGCCGGCCAACGCCAGATAGAGCTATCGAGCAAGGGCAACGGTTACAAGCGCATAACCTAAGGCCCCGCCATTTAGGCGAGGCCCTGAAGGTCTTTTGAAAGGCGTTGGAAAGGTTTTGAAAGGAAAAGCCCTAAGGCCTAAGCCTACTAGCGCCACAGGTTCTTAAAGCGAGAGTGAGCGCCCCGAGAGACTCAAGCGGGCTATAGCGCAATCAGGCGCGATGGAAAACAAGCCTCTGATTATCATCTACCGTAATGGGAGGACTGAGCCATGAGTCACAAACCGGGATCAAAGGCGCTAAAGAAAAAACGAGATGCAAAGCTGCTAAGAAAGCGACGGCGTAATCTAATCAAAGGTCATCCCACGTTTACAGTTAAACGAGGACGTTCTCCCAGACAGAAACGAAAATAC
>DATDLC010000139.1:0-9714 GCA_036519515.1 Pseudolabrys sp.
CCGTCTGTTTGTCCTCGACCGAGTCCGCAATGGACAAATGGGTAAGCAGGTCTAGGGCGCAGCGGGCGGACCAGCACCTTCGGCAACGATCTGAAGCTGAAATAAAAGAGCCGCGTCCCCAACGCGGCTCCTCTTTGCGACTATCGACTGTCCGAGACCACGAGGGTGCGGGGCAATTGGACCCACGGACAGTCAATAACTCAATACAGTACGTCGGCCTTCCTAGGAAGGGCCAATAGCGTGGATATACGCGGCAGTGTCTCCCCTACACACCGTCGCCGTCTTCTGCGAACACAGCGTAGAAATGCTCGATGGTTTGACGGATCGCCGAGCTGCTAAAGCGCCACCGCGCCAGCCTGGAGAGCCTGCGCTGAACACCTTCGACGCAAACGCGGTATTTGGCCGGTGGACCGTGGTGATGGTGTTTTCGGAGACTCACCCCTCGCGGGAGAAAAGGGGTGACCTCTCAACTATGTCCGCTACTGGGGGTAAATCGGACATGACGCGGTCGACGGCGCACGTTACGCGATGGCTGACCTTTCGATAAGGAACCGTGGCAGCATTTCGTGCCTTATAGGGCGCAAAACCGAAGATTGTCGAAAGTGGCGAGAAGCTCAAGGAAAGCGCCGTCCACATAGAGGATAGCGCCGCCCAAATGGAGCGCAGTACGGCGCGCGTCGAGGACAGCGCCGACCGGCGGACAGAACTCGCCGCCGACCACACTGTATTCGCTGCGGAACGAACCTATGCGGCGTGGGTGCGCACGGGTCTTGTCGCGATGGCAAGCGGGATCGGCGCAAAGGCGCTCCTAACAAACCTATTGCCGCATTGGCTCGTTATGACTAGCGGCAGTGTGCTTGTGCTGTTTAGTGTCTTCTGTTCGGGGCAGGCGTTTGGCGACATCTTTATCCCGGGCCGCCGCCGCCGGTGCCCGATGCGACCCACATACATCCGGCGATACTAGTCTTGGTCAATGGCATTCTTGGTATGGTTTCGATCGCAGCGCTGATCGGCATCTGGCTCGACCCCGGTTAGCGGACCGCCGGGACATTTTGTCAGATTTTTCTCTCACCCTTCGTCTGTCAGTCCTGACATTTTGTTCATTCGGATTTTTGATTTTCAGTCACGCCTTTGATGGCCGAACTACAGGTATTAACACACGCCACAACATGGGGACGATATATAGCGGAACTGCCCCGGTCGCCGGGGAGGAGAAAGCGACCAGGGCAGAATGCAAAGCAGCCAAGTAGCCAGAGTATCGATGACGGACCGCACGATCTGTTAGTAAATGGTGCTATAATCTTTGTAATGCGCTTGCGGCAGAATGGTCGTGGTGGCCATCAGGCCAAGTGGGTCCACGGAAACGGTGGGGGTTTTGCCGACCGTCGGTTCGACTGACCAGGTGGTGATTAGAAGAGCGAGTGCGATTATCGCGATGCCGAACAGGGTGCGCATGTGAGGTCTCCTCTGGCTTTTCGGGAGAGAGCTTTCGCTCTCGAATTATCATCACACTAGGTTCAATTGTCCGCTTCCGCTGTGTCGTGCATCACAAAAAGATCGATTTGCGCAGAGCGACCGGTCGGTGCCTCCCTCGAGTTTTGTTCTTAGCCGGTTGATCTAGAACAACAAGAATTGACCGGCTTGATGCGGCGATTCGCGACCGGTTACGCTGACGCTGCCGTCGACGGCCTTGCTCGATTGCTTGAAAGCTAACTAAGCCTGCGTTCCAGCTTGGTGACGTTGGCCCCGTTAGCCTGTGCGATGGCGACGGCCAAATGATTGGCCCATAGTTTAAGCGCGGCTCGCCCTCGGTGAAAGTCGGGGCGTTTTATTCAGATGACTTCCTGCTAAGTCCTACAATCCGCCTAACGTCAGTTGAAGTCAGGAGATCTCTTACGGCGTTATTGGCGGTGCTGAGTTGGGTGGTCACGCCGCCGTGTGAGGACCAAACCGCGTCGTCAGACCGCTCATGGCTCGCCTGCGAAGGCAAGAACGGACCGCGGCTGTGAGCTCCAGTGTCCGCCGATGTCAAGCGCCGCCGAATTCGATTGCCCATTCGCGGTGTCGATGATGCACTGCCAGCGCGCGACGGCGGGCCACTCCGGCCCGGTCATGTCGACCGCTTCGTCGGCGCCGTTAAGCACGATGAGCAAAGGCTCGCCGCCTTCGACAATCGCACCAAGGATATAGGCGAGGAAGCGGCCGTCAGGGAAATTCCAGTCGGCTTCCGCCATTTCGCCGCCCATTGGCGTCAGCCATTTGACGTCGCAGGTGCCGTCCGCCTTCTTGCCTACCACCCAGTGATGCGGCTTGAGCTGCCGGAAACGCTGACGCAATTGCGTCAATTCGGCAACGAAGCCGGTCAAGTCGTCATCGCTGCCGAGCCGCGACCAATCGACCCAACCGGTCTCGTTGTCTTGGCAATAAGCATTGTTGTTGCCGCTCTGCATGTTGTCCGCTTCGTCGCCGGCCAACAGTAGCGGCACGCCTTGTGCGAGAAATAGACACGCCAGCTGATTTCGGCGCAACGAGCGGCGCAGTTTTAGAATGCCTACGTCCTCCGTTGGACCCTCGACGCCACAATTGGTGCTGTCATTGTTGTCCGAACCGTCGCGATTACCTTCGCCGTTCTTCGCATTGTGCTTTTGTTCGTAACTTACTAAATCAGTGAGCGTGAAACCGTCATGCACGGTTATGTAGTTGATGCTACTGCGCGGCCCTCGGCCATTATGCTGGAACTGCGCCGATGATCCTGTCATGCAGTGCGCCAGATCACCGATTAGGTTTCCTTCGCCGCGCCAAAAGCGGCGCACGGTCTTGCGGTAGAAGTCGTTCCATTCCGACCAGCCGGTGGGAAAGCCGCCGACTTGATAGCCACCAATACCCACGTCCCACGGTTCGGCGATTAGCTTGACGTTGCAGAGCACCGGGTCCTGGCGCACCGCGGCGAAGAACGGTGCGTTGCTATCAAAGCTGGTGCAGCGGCCGAGCGTCGTTGCGAGATCGAAGCGGAAGCCATCGACGTGGAAGGCTTCGACCCACAGACGGAGCGAATCCATGACCATCTGCAAAACGCGTGGATGCACGAGTTTCAGCGAATTGCCAGTGCCGGTGAAATCTTCGTAGTAGCGCAGCTTGTCAGGCATCAGCCAATAATAAGATGCGTTGTCGACGCCGCGAAAACACAGCGTCGGGCCCATATGGTTGCCTTCGCACGTGTGATTGTAGACGACATCGAGGATCACTTCGATGCCGGCGTCGTGCAGCGCCGCGACGGTCGAGCGGAAATCGTTGATCGCATTGGCTGTGGCGTAGCGCGCCTCAGGCGCAAAAAAGCTGAGCGTGTTGTAACCCCAGTAGTTCTTCAGCCCCCGATCGACGAGATAACGGTCATCGAGAAAGGCATGGATGGGTAAAAGCTCGATCGCGCTAACACCGAGCTTTCGCAAATGATTGATGGTGCCGGGCTCCGCCAGGCCGCGAAACGTGCCACGCGATTCCGCGGGGACAACCTCGCATTGCTGCGTGAGGCCTTTGACGTGCGCCTCGTAGATGATGGTGTCTTCCCACGCCGTCGCCGGACGGTGTTCGCGGCTCCAAGTATGCGCGGTGTCGACGACGATCGACTTGTACATGAAGCGCGCGTTGTCGCGCCGGTCGAACGACAGATCGGATTGCTTTGATCCGGTGCGATAGCCGAAATGCACATCGTTCCAGACAAATTGCCCGCCTAGCTGCTTGCTGTAAGGGTCTATCAGCAGCTTGTGCGGGTTGAAGCGATGACCGGCCTCCGGCTCATACGGGCCGTGCACGCGATAGCCGTAGAGCTGGCCGGGCGCCACGTGCGAGAGATAGATATGCCACACATCGTCGGTGCGCTCGGGCAGGGTGATGCGCTCGCGCTCGCGCCGGCCGTCGCGGCTAAATAGGCACAGCTCCACCTTTGTGGCGTTGGCCGAAAACAATGCGAAGTTTGTTCCGCGACCGTCCCAGCTGGCGCCGAGCGGATGCGGCAAGCCCGCCGAGACGTGCCCGTTACCCGATCTCAGGAACGAAAAAGACGGCAGCAAGCGGTGGGACAACAATGCGAAGCTCCGGACTCTCACGTGTCGCAACAGTGGATACCGCCCCGGCGTTCCCGACATTGCTCCCGCCGTAGATTGCGGCATCGGAATTGAATAGTTCTCGCCATTGGCCGGAGAACGGTACGCGCACACGGTAGTCGTACAGAACCTGCGGCGTGAAATTCACCACCACCACGCAGCGCTCGCGCGCATCGTGGCCCTTGCGCAGCCAGGCATAGGTGCTGTTGCCAGAATCATCGGCCACCAGCCATTCGAAGCCGGCGGCATCGCAATCGAGCGTGTGCAGTGCCGGCAACGTGCGGTAAAGGTGGTTGAGATCGCGCACTAGTCGCTGGATGCCGGCATGCGCGGGCCGGTCCAGCAGGTGCCAGGGCAGGCTGATATCGTGATTCCATTCGGTATCCTGGCCGAATTCCGCGCCCATGAACATCAGCTTCTTGCCCGGATGCGCGTACATGAAGGAGTAGTAGGCGCGCAGGTTGGCGAAAGTCTGCCACGAGTCGCCCGGCATGCGGCCCAGGATCGAGCGTTTGCCATGCACGACCTCATCGTGCGAGAGCGGCAAGATGAAATTTTCCGAGAAGGCGTATTTGAGGCCGAACAGAATGTTGCCGTGGTGATGCCGGCGGTAGATCGGGTCCTTCGAAATGTATTGCAGGGTGTCGTGCATCCACCCCATGTTCCATTTGTATCCGAAGCCGAGCCCGCCCCAGTCGACCGGCCGTGACACCATCGGCCAAGCGGTCGATTCCTCCGCTGCCGTGGTCGCGTTGGGGAATTGCCGGAACACTTCGCTATTCGTGCGCCGCATGAAGAAGATGGCTTCGATGTTTTCGCGGCCGCCGTACTTGTTCGGAATCCAGCCGCCCTTGGGCCGGCTGTAGTCAAGATAAAGCATCGAAGCGACGGCATCGACGCGCAGCCCGTCGACGCGATAACGGTCGAGCCAGAAGAGCGCGTTGGCGATCAGGAAGTTCGTCACTTCTGTGCGGCCATAATTGTAGATGAGCGTGCCCCAGTCGAGGTGGCGACCTTGCAACGGATTGGCGTGCTCGTAAATCGCCGTCCCGTCGAAGTGCGCGAGCCCGTGCGGATCGTCCGGGAAATGGCCAGGCACCCAGTCGAGCAGGATGCCAATTCCCGTGGCGTGCAAGGCGTCTACCAGCTTCGCGAAGTCCGCCGGCGTGCCGAAACGGCTAGTCGGCGCGAAAAGGCCAGTCGGCTGGTAGCCCCAGGAGCCGTCGAAGGGATGCTCCATTACTGGCAGCAACTCAACATGGGTGAATCCCATGTCGGCAGCGTAGGCTGGCAGCTGCTCGGCCAGTTCGCGGTAGGTGAGCCAGCATTCACCGTGCGCGCCTTTCTTGCGCCATGACCCAAGATGAACTTCATAGATCGACATCGGCGCGCTGAGCGAATTGATGCTGGTGTGCGACGGCTGCGGCCGCGGCAGTCGCGCGCTGTCTATCACAACCGACGCAGTTAGGGGGCGCATCTCGCTGCTAAAGCCGACCGGATCGGCCTTCATCAGCAGTTCGCCCGAGCGGGCGATGATCTCGTATTTGTATTTGTCGCCGGCCGCGGCGCCGGGCACGAAGATCTCCCAGTAGCCGTTGCCACGCACTCGCATTGCATGCCGGCGGCCGTCCCAGAAATTGAAATCGCCGACGACGCTCACGCGCCGCGCGTTCGGTGCCCAGACCACGAAGGAAACGCCGTAGACACCTTCCACCTCGATCGGATGCGCGCCTAGCTTGTCGTAGAGGGTGAGGTGATTGCCTTCGCAGAGGAGATAGAGATCGAAATCGGAGAGCAACGGGGGGAAGCGATAGGGATCCTCCAACTCAACCTCGTTGTCGCCGAAGCGCGCGCGCAGGCGATAATGCTCAGGATCATCGAGCGGCCCCGCGAATAGGCCGGCCGGGTCGATGCGCTCCAGCTCACGTTCGTGGCCGTTGCTGATGGCGAACACGCGGCTGGCATCGGGCAGGAAGACGCGCACCACGGTGTGATCGCCTTCGATATGCGGCCCGAGATAATGGAAGGGGTCGGCGTTGCGGCCGGCAATAATCTCGCGGGCACTTGCGGAGAGTTCGCTCATCGCACCACCCCATGCGCTTCGAGGATGCGCCACGTGCCATCGAGTGGGATATGCGTCCAGGTCGGCCGGTTGGTCACCTCGTATTCGATCTCGTAGAAGGCTTTCTCGAGCTGAAAAATGTCCAGCAGTTGGGTCGCCTGCGCCTCGTCGGCCGGCCAGATTGTCGTTCCGATGAGTGTCTCCCGGTACGAACCCCAGAACGCCCCGGACAACCGAGTCCCCCACAGTCGAATCCGCTGCGCCAGCACGGAGCGCTCTTCGGCGGTGAGATTCGGCGCTCGATCGAGCGCTGCGCTGATCGCGTAATCGATCGAGCGCAGAAATCCCGCGACATCGCGGGCCGGTGGCGCCTTGCGCCGGCGCTGTTCGAGGCTCTGCTGCGGTTCGCCTTCGAAGTCGAGGATGTAGGCGTCATCCTTGGCGATCAGCACCTGGCCAAGATGGAAATCGCCGTGGTGGCGGATCTTGCTGCCATCAAAGCGGGCGCCCTTAAGCCCTTCGATGTGCGCGGCAATCGCCTCTTGCTGGCCAAGCAGTTGTTGCGCGAGCGCCGCTGCGGATTCGCCCAGCTGGTCGGCATTGTTCTGGAGCGCCTCGAACACGCGGGTGGCGCGCGTTGCGATGGCCTCGCTCCATTGCGCGCTATCCTCCAGGGAGATCGGCTCCGGCGTGAATCCGTCGACATCGTGGCTTGCAAATGCGCGATGCAGTTCGGCGGTGCGCCGGCCGATCTGCCGCATGCGCTGGAACAACGATGTCATCTCGGATGTGTCGGCGGCGATCTCGTCGGGCAGCATGCGCTGCTCGTCGATCAGCCGGTCGAGCGAGGCACTGGTGATGCCCCAGGCATCGCCCTGGTTCTGGATGAAGGCATGCACGGCCGCGAGCGCCGTGCGGTTTTCGCCCTCGACTAGCTCCACCGTACCGAACAGCGCCGGTGAATTGCCGAAATGCGCGACATCGGCCAGGAAGCGGCCGACCTCGAACTCGGGATGAATGCCGACCGTCACCTTGCGCAGGACCTTGACGACGTACTGGTTGTCGACAATCACGCTGCTGTTCGACTGCTCGCGGTCGATCGCGCTGATCGACTTGATCTCGGACAGCGGCTCTACAAAGGCCGACGTAGGCCGGAATTCGATCTTCTGTCCGTCGTTGCCGACCGTTTCGCCGGCGCGGAGCTTGCTCAGCAGTACCGTGATGAAATCCGGCTCGGATGTCGCATCGAGCAGAGTCCCTTCAGTGGCACCGCGGCGGACGGCGGCGAGCACACTAGCCGGATCCTTGTCGATCGTCGTGTAGCGCGACCAGCGCACCGTCAGCGGTAGGAAATAGCGGCTCACGTCGTTGCGCCCGGGCGAGTCCACCACCACGAAGGCGACGCGGCCTTCCCCGTGTTCCACCGACACGATAGCCGAGACCTTTGGCGAAATCGATCGCGCGCCCTTGTCGGCAAACCAGCGCCGTTCCGGTATGAAGCTCGGCAGCACCTCGGCCTCGAAGGTGCGGCGGGTCCAGCTCGACAGCGCGTTTTCCCAGTCGTGACCGATCACCAGGGTTGTGATGTCGCGTGGCAGGACTTTTTCCGGCTCGCTCTTCGGATCGACATTGAGCTGGAACCAAAAAAAGCCGTAGGGTGGCAGAGTCACCAAATAGGGCAGGTCGCCGATGCGCGGGAAGTGCGTGCGGCCAAGCATTTCCTGTGGCACGCGGCCTTTCCATTCGCTCATGTCCAGTTCGACGGCCTGTGCCGAGCGCGAGATGTTGGCGACGCATAAGATGGCCTCATCACCGAGCTGCCGCACATAGGCCAGCACCGCGCGGTTGGCCGGACGGATGAATTTCAGGGTGCCGCGGCCGAACACCTTGGTCGATTTGCGCACGTTGATCAGGCGCTTCATCCAATTGAGCAGCGATGACAGCGAGCGCGTCTGTGCTTCGACGTTGACCGCGTCGTAGCCATAGACCGGGTCCATAATGCAGGGCAGAAAGAGCTGCGCCGGATCGGCGCGCGAAAAGCCGCCATTGCGGTCGGGCGTCCACTGCATTGGCGTGCGCACGCTGTTGCGGTCGCCCAGATAGATATTGTCTCCCATGCCGATCTCGTCGCCGTAGTAGATGATCGGCGTGCCGGGCATCGACAGCAAAATCGAGTTCATCAGCTCAATCTTGCGCCGGTCATTGTCCATCAGCGGGGCCAGCCGCCGGCGGATGCCGAGGTTGATGCGAGCGCGCGGAT
Organism: Pseudolabrys sp.; assembly: GCA_036519515.1. Classification (GTDB taxonomy): domain Bacteria; phylum Pseudomonadota; class Alphaproteobacteria; order Rhizobiales; family Xanthobacteraceae; genus Pseudolabrys. The sequence goes on from DATDLC010000139.1 coordinate 8,426, forward strand.
CGGCGGCGTAGGTCGACCACAGATAGTCGCGTTCGGAGTCGGTCACCATTTCGAGCGTGAGCTCGTCGTGATTGCGCAGGAACATCGCCCACTGACAGTTGAGGGGGATCTCGGGCGTCTGCCGCATGATATCGGTGATCGGAAAACGGTCTTCCTGCGCGATTGCCATGTAGATGCGCGGCATCAGCGGGAAGTGGTAGGCCATGTGGCATTCGTCGCCGCTGCCGAAATACTGCTGCACATCTTCCGGCCATTGGTTGGCTTCGGCCAGCAGTACCTTGCCGGGCGCATATTCATCGAGTGCGGCGCGCAGGCGTTTGAGCACCAAGTGTGTTTCCGGCAGGTTCTCGTTGTTGGTACCTTCGCGCTCGCAGAGATAGGGCACCGCATCGAGGCGGAATCCGTCGACGCCACAGTCGAGCCAGCGCTTCATCACTTGCAGCACGGCCTTGACCACCCGCGGATTGTCGAAATTCAGGTCCGGCTGGTGCGCGAAGAAGCGGTGCCAGTAGAAAGCGTTCGCTTCGGCATCCCATGTCCAGTTCGACTTCTCGGTGTCGGTGAAGATGATGCGGGTGCCCCGGTATTTCTTGTCGGTGTCGCTCCAGACGTACCAGTTGCGCGCGCTGGTGCCGGCCGCGCTGCGCTTGGCGCGTTTGAACCAATCGTGCTGATCCGAGGTGTGGTTAATGACTAGTTCAGTGATAACGCCCAAGTCGCGGCGTTTCGCCTCTTGCATAAACCGGCGGAAGTCACGCATCGAGCCGAAGGCGGGATTGATGTCGCCGTAATCGGAGATGTCGTAGCCGTCGTCTCGGCCGGGGCTCGGATAGAACGGCAGGAGCCACAGCGTGGTCACGCCGAGGTCGCGTAGGTAATCGAGCCGCTCGGTGAGGCCGGCGAAATCGCCGACGCCGTCGCCATTGCTGTCACGGAAGGCCTTCACATGCAGCTGATAAATTATGGCGTCCTTGAACCATAGGCCATCGCCGACAGTCTGGGGCGCAGCGGCGATGTCGGGGCGGATATTCATGGCCGGCTCAAGCGATGCAGCGGAAGAAGAGGGCGGGATCGAAGTCCGGATCGATGCGCAGGCGCACGCCGCCCCATTCAAGCAGCAGGCGCTCACCGGTCGTCATGTTCTCGATCTCGCGCACCGGCTTTTTTGTTTCGCCGCGGATCTGGTGGTCGCCGAAATGCAGCCAAAATTCCTGCGGCCCGGGGGCCAGCGAGATGGCGCACGCGACCGCATTGTCGCCGATCACCGATTGCTTGAGAAAGCCGATGAC
>DATDLC010000140.1:0-14374 GCA_036519515.1 Pseudolabrys sp.
GAGTCTTGGAGAGACTTCACGGCAGCAGCCGCGCGTGACGTCAGTACTTTCTCCGCAGTGACCAACGTGCCGTCGACATCGGCCAGGACAAGCGAGATTTTCGATGCGGCGCGAGCGCGTCCTACCATGCGCGATCTCCCGGTTTCGCGCCCTCAACCTGCCCATTCGAGCGACCCAAGATGAACCGCTCGATCGCGCGAGCGAAACCATCTTCGCTATTGCTGTCAGTAACGAAATCCGCTGCCCGTTGCACCTCTGGGCTGGCATTGCCCATGGCGATGCTGAGTCCGCTTCGCTCGAACATCGCGACATCGTTGCGGCCGTCGCCGATGGCGGCAATTTCCGCCAACGGAACACCCAAGAGTTTTGCGATCTCTGAAAATGCGACGCCTTTGTTGGCGAGCGGATGAGTAACGTCCAGATAGTAAGGCTGCGAACGCACGACGGAGGCTTGATCGCCAAGCGCGGCACGCACATCGCGCTCACATTGTCCTAGAAACTCAAAATCCGCGCTTACACCGACGATCTTGGCGGCGGTATGCAGAGCAGGTCTGAAATCTTCGGCCATTCTCGGCGGGAATGCTACCGTGCGTTCTTCCAACACGACATAGGGCTCGTCGGAATGGCGTACGAGCCAGTCTTGACCGCTGAAAATCCAAACCTGGGCGCCGCGTGCATCGAGTGTGTCCACCGCCCGATGGGCGACCTCAGCTGGCAGAAGATGCTCGGAGATAACCGCAAGATCGGGAGTTGCCAGCACCCCGCCGTTGAAACCGCCGACCGGCGTCGTAATTCCGAGCGGCTTGAGCAACATGCGCAAGCCGCGTGGCGGCCGACTGCTGACAATCGAAAAAATGATTCCATATGCGCGCAGCTCTTCGACCGCCGCCTGGGTACGCGCGGTCAACTTCTTGTCATCAGTCACCAAAGTGCCATCGACATCCGAAATCACGGCCGAACACTTGAATGGCAACGGTCGTGCGCGACTCATGACGGATGTCCATCGTCATCGCCATGGACGCTGCGCCAGCGGCGGCCATCTCGCGCCAAAAGCGCGTCCGCTTCGCTCGGCCCAGGGCTCGCTGCTGGATAGATTGGCAAATCTAACCCGTCACCCTTGGCCCAAACGTCGAGCACCGGCTGCACGATGCGCCAAGTCTGCTCCACCATGTCGGCGCGCATGAATAATGTGGGATCGCCGATCATGACGTCGTAGATCAGCGTCTCGTATCCGACATTTGGTTCTTTGGGGAACCAGTCATCATAGTGGAAGTCCATTTTAACGGCGGCGAGGTCCATCGCTGGCCCGCGACGCTTGACCTCGAACTGCAGGGAGATTCCCTCGTCCGGCGCGATGCGTAGCACCAACCAGTTAGGTCGCAGAGTGTCGACGGGCGTGTTCTGGAATGCCGCGTAAGGCGCCTGCTTGAAGCGGATTGCTATCTCGGTATTACGTCGCGCCATGTGTTTGCCGGTGCGTAGGTAAAATGGCACGCCGGCCCAACGCCAGTTATCGATCTCGACCCGCATTGCGACATAGGTCTCGACATTCGAACCTGCCGCCACATTGGGCTCTTGGCGATAGGCCTTCGTTTTTTTGCCCAGTACTTCGCCGGCGCCGTACTGGCCGCGCACCACCGCTGCCGGCTTGACGGCGGGAATCGCCGCTAGCACCTCGGCTCTCTTTGAGCGGATCGCGGCTGCGTCGAAGCCGGTGGGCGGTTCCATGGCCACCATCGAAAGTAACGTGAACAGGTGATTTGGGACCATATCGCGAAGCGCGCCGGTCGCCTCGTAGAAATTGCCGCGCTGCTCGACGCCGACCGTCTCCGCCGCGGTGATCTGCACGTGATCGATTCGATCGCGATTCCAGATTGGTTCGAACAGCCCATTGGCGAAGCGGAACGCCATGATGTTCTGCACCGTGTCCTTTCCGAGAAAGTGGTCGATCCGGAAGATCTGGTTCTCGTGCAGAATGCGCAGGATGCGGTCGTTCAACTCACGCGCAGAATCCAGGCTGTGGCCGAACGGCTTCTCGATTATCACGCGGCGCCAGCATCGAGGCCTGCCACTCTGGTCCTCGTTCTGATCGGTTAACTTGGCCTTGCCAAGCTGCTCGACCACGGTGCCAAACAACCGATCGGCGACGGCAAGATAGAAGATAGCGTTGCCTCGGGTGCCATGGGTCTCTTCGGCCTGGTTGAGAGCGCTGCGAAGTTTCTCGTACACTTCGGGCTTGCTCAGGTCGCCCTGGACATAAATCATCTTCTCAGCGAGCCGCTTCCACACGCCCTCATCGAGATGTTCGGCATCGAACTCCGCGGCGCTGTCGACAAAGCTTGTCAGCATGCCATGAAGCTGGTCACGCCACCCTTCAGAGGTTCCCTCCCCTAGAGCGACGCCGATTAACGCGAACTGCTCTGGCAACACTTTGCTGCGCAAGAGATTGCAGAGGGCCGGCACCACCAGACGCTTGGTCAGGTCGCCGGTCGCACCAAAAATCACCATTGCGCAGGGATCAGCCGGCGTAGCATTGCGCCGCGGCGGGCACGCGATCACCTGCGTTGTTGTCTGCGGCGTCCGGATCGGAGGGTTGTCCAGCATGGCCCTACTCGGCTACGCGCGGTGCCGCCGAGTGACGTTGCGAATCCTTCGGCTTGAGTTCGGGGTCGACGGGGCCGTGACCCTCGACGTGCCCACCAAAGCCAAAACGCATGGCTGAAAGCATCTTTTCGCCGAAGGTGTGCCCTTGCCGCGAGCGGAAACGGGCGAACAGCGCAGTTGTGATCACATCTGCCGGCACCGCTTCCTCGATCGCGGCCTCGACCGTCCACCGGCCCTCGCCTGAATCCTCGACGAAGCCGGAAAAATCCTTCAAGTGAGGATCTTTGGCCAGCGCGGCGGCGCCGAGATCGAGCAGCCAAGATGAGATGACGCTGCCGCGGCGCCAAACCTCCGCGATATCCGCAATGTTCAGCGTGAAGCGCTCATCCTCAGGTAGATCGGTCGAGTCCTTGCTACGCAGGATGTCGAAGCCCTCTGCGTAGGCCTGCATCAATCCGTACTCGATCCCGTTATGCACCATCTTGACAAAGTGTCCGGCACCGGACGGACCGGCGTGAATGTAGCCGCGCTCGGCGCGGGCGTCGCCTTTCTCGCGTCCCGGCGTCCGGGGTATATCACCGAGCCCGGGAGCGAGCGCCGAAAAGATCGTATCGAGGTGATCCACCGCCTCTTTTGGCCCACCGATCATCATGCAATATCCGCGCTCGATACCCCAGACCCCGCCGGACGTGCCGCAATCGACGTAGCGAATGCGCCTGTCGACCAATTTCTTGGCCCGGCGAATGTCGTCCTTGTAGAAGGAATTGCCGCCATCGATGATAATGTCGTCCGCCTCAAGCAGGCCGCCGAGGTGCTCCACCGTCTCTTCAGTGACCCGACCTGCAGGCAACATCAGCCAAATGGCGCGCGGCTTTTGCGTCAGTGCCTTGACTACATCCTCCAGCGATCGCGCCGCCGTGGCGCCATCTTTCGCCAACGCCTCACGCGGTTTGGCATTGGCGTCGAACACGACACAGGTATGTCCCGCCTTCATCAGACGACGGGACATGTTGCCGCCCATGCGGCCCAGTCCGATAACGCCGATCTGCATTTGTCCCACTCCTGAAAATCCGTTACTCGAGCGCCGAATCCACTGCGCGAGCAAGCTCCGACAACCCCGTATCGACGTTTTTGAGATGGACGCGAAGCGCCCGGCGACCGCGTTCGACCAGGACGTCGAGGTCACCGCTAGCTTGCGCCGCCTTGACCACGCCGAAGCTGTAGGAATGGCCGGGCACTTCGATATCGACTGGATCGTCGCATGTAATCTGCAGAAACACGCCGGAGTTCGGCCCGCCCTTATAGGCCTGCCCGGTCGAATGCTGGAAACGAGGCCCAAAGCCAAGGCAGGTGGCAGCGCGGGTTTTGTCGCGGATACGCGTGCGCATCCCGGTCAGTGCCTGTGTATACGCCTCGTCGCGCTGGATGTAGGCCAGCAGCGCGACATAGTCGCCCGCTTTTGTCCCGCCGTGCACACGGCTGAAATGACTCCTCAGATAGCCGGACAGGGTATTGTGCCGGCCGAGCTCGGCTGCGTTGCGGGGATCGGCATAAAGGGCAAGACCATTTTCGCGGAACATCGGAGCTTCTGCAGGCAAGCGATGCGACCTCTCGTAGTCCTGTGTTAGCGCCCGCGTCTTGTCCTTGCTTGCCTCGACATCGGGCTGGTCGAATGGGTTGATGCCGACGATCGCGCCGGCCACCGCGGTAGCTATCTCCCAGCGGAAGAACTCCTGACCGATGTGCCAGATATCCTTCACCCTGATCCGCGCGACCGGATGACCCGCCTGCTCCAGCGCGTCCATCGCCTGTCGTTGCGATGGATCAGTCGACCCGTCCAGTTCTAGGTAGGCGAAGAACCGGTCGCTCCCGTAACACTCGGGAGCAGCGAGCGGCTCACCGGCCAGTGGGATCAGCGCGCGCCCGCGCTTGCCCGTACTCTCCGCTAGAAGCTGCTCCAGCCAGGCGCCGAGATCAGCGATGCCGGGCGATGCAACGATGGTCACCTTGTCGCGGCCGAGCCGATTAGACGCGACGCCCATGGCGATACCGAGCTGCACGCCCGGATTTTCTGCCGGCGGCACGTCCGCGCCGCAGGCTCGCTCGATCGGCTGCGTGGTCTCGAGAAAGCGTTTGACGTCAATACCCATTACCGCAGCCACCGCTAGACCGAACTTCGACAACACGGAATAACGGCCGCCGATCGAAGTCACGCCATGGAAGATGTGGGCAAAGCCTAGCTGCCTCGCGCGGCCCTCCAGTGATGATCCTGGATCGGTTACCGCGACGAACTGTTCACCGGCTTTTTCTTTACCTCGCACGGCACCGACGCGGTCGAAAAAATATTCCATGAAAATGTTAGGTTCGAGCGTGCTGCCGGATTTGGAGGAGACGATGAACAACGTGTTGCCGAGATCAACCGCTCGCTCGATCGCCCTGATTTGTGCGGGATCGGTGCTGTCCAACATATGAAAGCGCGGCCAACCGGATTGCCGCCCAAAGGTCTCGGCCATGACTTCCGGGCCAAGGCTCGAGCCACCCATCCCCAGCAAGACGAGGTCGGTGAACCCACGCTTCTTTATCTCCTCGGCAAAGCCCTGCAGGCGATCGACGTCGGCCAGTTCCTCCTCCACGATGTGCAGCCAGCCGACCCATTTGTCTTCATCCGTCCCCGTCCACAAGGATTTGTCCCCGGCCCAAAGTCGGCGAACGCGGCCCTTTTTGCGCCAATTCTCCATTTCCTCATCGAAAGCAGATTTTAGCTCGGAAGTGCCCAGCCCTATGACGAATTTGCCACGATCGCCTCGGCGATGCCGCGCAATTGCACCGAACAGTTTGTCGAAGGAGTCCGCGAATTGCCGCACGCCTTCGGTGACCAGCTCTTCGGTGATCTGCTTCAGCGAGATGCCATGCTGCTCTAGCTCGGCGAGTATTGCGCGGGCGCCCGCAACATCGTGCTCTATGACGTCGGGTGTAACCTTGCCGTGGTCGCGCAATGCATCCATGGTCGCCGGCGGCATGGTATCCACAGTGTCCCGACCAACGAGCGCCTCGACATACATTGTGTCTTTAAAGGCCGGATTTTTGGTGCTGGTGGAAGCCCAGAGTAGGCGTTGCGTCTTCGCGCCCGCAGCGGCCAAACGCTCCCAGCGTGGGCCGGAGAACAGCGCCTTGTAGCGAAGATACGCGAGTTTCGCGTTAGCGATCGCCACCTTGCCACGGAGCCGATCCACCACTCGCTTGTCATCGAGTTTGCCCAGCCTCTTGTCGATAGCCGTGTCGATACGGCTGACAAAAAAGCTGGCAACGCTGCCAATACTGGCGATGTCGCCGCCCGCCCGCGCCAAATCCTCGAGCCCGGAAATATAGGCTTCGACTACTTGTTCGTAGACGCTCACGGAGAACAGCAACGTGATATTGATGTTCAGCCCGCGACCGATCAATTCGCGAATCGCCGGAATACCAGCCGAGGTCGCCGGCACTTTTACCATCAGGTTGGGACGCTTCACCGCGGCCCAGAGCCGCGACGCTTCGGCCACTGTGGCTTCGGTATCGTTAGCCAGGTAGGGGGAGCATTCCAGGCTAATGTAACCATCCCGACCCTGCGTTCCCTCGTAAACCGAGCGCAATACGTCGGCACCGCCATGGATATCGGCGATCGCCAAGTGCTCGTAAATAGCAGAGATGCTGTGGTCAGCTCCGACTTGGAACTGTTTCAGCGCATCCGCGTATTCATCGCTCTCGCCAATTGCCTTCTCGAAGATTGACGGGTTCGAGGTGACTCCCTTCAGTCCGTCGCGTTCGATCAAATCACGCAACTCGCCCTTTTCAATGAGGCTGCGCTTTAGGTAGTCCAGCCAAGGCGACTGGCCACATGCTTCGAGCTGCTTCAACGGATTCATGCCGTCTGCCTCCGGGATTTCGCTATCTGATCCTTGGCGATGGTCAGTACCTTCTCCGGCGTGAAGCCGAATTTAGTCATCAGATCTTTGATGGGTGCGGACGAGCCAAAAGTGTACATGCCAGCTTTGGCACCTTGCATGCCAACGTAGCGATCCCAGCCCATTACCGAACCCTCTTCGACCGACACGCGCGCCGTGATTTCGGGCGGCAGAACGTTGTCGCGATAAGCCTGATCCTGCTGTTCGAACAACTCCCAAGACGGCATGCTGACAACACGTGTCGCAATACCTTCCTGCGTAAGCGTCTCGTAGGCCTCAGCGCAAAGCGCAACCTCGCTGCCGGTGCCGATCAGAATTACGGCCGGCTTGCCTCTTTTGGCATCAGCCATGACATAAGCGCCCCGCGCGACACCTGCTGCCGACGCGAAGCGCGTGCGGTCGAAAGTCGGGAGTGGTTGGCGGGTTAACACCAGGCAGGCGGGCTGATGTTTCAGCCCTATAATGACGCGCCATGCCTCGACGACCTCATTGGCGTCAGCAGGCCGTAGCGTGATGAGGCCGGGAATGGTGCGGAGCGCTATGAGCTGCTCGACCGGTTGGTGCGTTGGGCCGTCCTGCCCAAGGCCGATCGAATCATGCGTGAACACATAAATCACCGGAAGCTCCATCAACGCGCTCAAGCGAATAGGCGGTTTCATGTAGTCCGAGAAGGTTAGGAAGGTCGACCCGAAGGGACGAATCTTGGACACTGCGAGCCCATTCAGGATTGCGCCCATGGCGTGCTCGCGAATGCCGAAGTGCAGATTGCGGCCGCCCGGCGTGTCAACTTCCTGATCGCCGGCGCCGTCGAATGTGAGCCGCGTCTTGGTAGACGGGGCGAGATCAGCAGAGCCGCCGATCAGCCATGGGTAACGCGAGCCAATGGCATTAAGCACCTTGCCGGACGAGTCGCGTGTGGCAAGGCCTTTCACATCGGGAGTGAAGACCGGAAGGTCTATGTCCCAGTCTGCTGGAGGTTCGCGCCGTTGCATGCGCCCGATCTCCTCGGCAAGGTCGGGATACTTTCTGCGGTAAGATTCAAATTGGGTGAGCCAAGCTTTGTGAAGCCTTTGGCCACGCTGACCAACGCCATCCCGGAAATGCTCGCGTACGCCGTCGGGAACGAGAAACTTGGCGTCTTCGGGCCAGCCGTAGCTCCGCTTGGCCAGACGTATCTCCTCTTCGCCGAGCGGCTCGCCGTGGGCGGCGCTGGTGTCGTGCTTGTGCGGTGCGCCGTAGCCGATATGGCTCTCGACGATAATTAGGGTTGGCGCGTCGTTAGCCCGACGGAAAAATTCGATCGCCTGCGCCAACCGCTCTTGATCGTTGACATCGCCTACGCGCTGCACGTTCCACCCGTAGGCAAGAAAACGCGCCGCAACATCGTCGCTGAAGGCCAGATCCGTGTGCCCTTCGATAGTTACGCGGTTGCTGTCGTAGAACCAGCAAAGATTGCCGAGCATCTGGTGACCCGCGAGCGAGGCCGCTTCGCTCGATACGCCCTCCATCATGTCGCCGTCGCCGCATATGACATAGACGTCATGGTCGAACATCGTGAAATCCGGCCGGTTGAAGTGGTGGGCTAGCCACCGTCCGGCCAGCGCCATGCCCACGCTGTTGCCACAACCTTGACCAAGAGGACCTGTTGTCGTTTCGACGCCCGAGGTCAGGTGATATTCAGGATGGCCGGGACATTTGCTGCCGAGCTGCCGAAACCGCTTGATATCGTCGAGCGACACCGCGGGCTCATCGAAAGGCTCGTATTTGGAATTCACGGCCTTCACACCGCTGAGATGAAGTATCGCGTAAAGCAGCATTGAAGCGTGACCATTTGACAAGACGAAGCGGTCGCGATTGGGCCAGATCGGATCCTCCGGATTAAATCGCAGAAAATTTTGCCAGATGGCGTAAACTAACGGCGCCAATGCCATGGGCGTGCCCGGATGGCCGGAATTGGCCTGCTGCACGGCGTCCATGGCAAGTGTGCGAATGGTATTGATGCAGAGTTGACCGATGGCGCGATCGGATCCGGATTCGCGGCCAAATAGGTCCAACGGGGCGTCAATTCTCGAAATGACCTTGGCGGGCATCGACGGCCTCACTGCGATCGATCATCCGCGACCCCCAATTCGGATGAGCCCAATAGGACTAACCGGAACGCTAGCGTTCGGGTTCCAATTCGACGCCGCTGGATTTTGACGCCGATGGCTCGGCCCGTGAGCGATGTTGCCTGCCGCCTCTTCCTTCTCGCACAGCCACTCTCTGGCATTTGCAAGCCATCGTTAGTGCGGCATCGCATACCTGCTCCCGGATAGGGTATTCTAGACTGCGCCTGTCATAATCGAGTTGGACTATGGGGCATAAACAACGCGTTAATGTCCGCTTTCTTGTGCGCAAGACTTTCGAGTTCTTTTCGCAACGCTACAGCTTTTGGCCATAACAGCGCACCCATCGATGTTTGGCTGGTAAGTGCATTCATCAATGGCTTTCAGCGGGCTGATTGCCCAAAGTCTTAGTCCCAATGTTGGGGCTATGTTTGCTGTATCCGCTAAAGCGGACATTCGTCGGTGTGGCTTCGATGTCCGCCTTGGTCCAAAAGCGGACATTCGCCGATCATCCGTTCAAAAGTTCATAGCTCAAAGGAAGTCCAGATGGTCAATGGATGCAGTCACTTGAAAACCATTCGTGACGTCACACCAAGCGCTCTCGGCTGCGAGGAGTGCTTGAAGACCGGCGACGAGTGGGTCCATTTACGTCTGTGTCGTACGTGCGGGCATGTTGGATGCTGTGACGATTCCCCCAATCGCCACGCGACGAAGCACTTTTACGCAACCAGACACCCGATTATCGAAGGCTATGATCCGCCCGAAGGATGGGGCTGGTGCTACGTTGACGAAGTCGCGTTCGATCTGTCGGATCGCATGACTCCGCACAACGGCCCGATCCCGCGTTTTGTTTAAATAGAGAAATAGCGCATTCCCCGTGACACGTACGCACATTTTATATCGCGACGTCGTCCTGCACACGCCCCGAAGCGGCCAAAAAATCGTGCAGCGCCGAGACGACCTGCGCACCCTCGCCCACCGACGCGGCGACGCGTTTGACCGAGCCCGAGCGGACATCGCCGATCGCGAACACGCCTGGGCAATTTGTCTCCAGCAAATGGCGATTGCCGCCGGCCTCGGCGCCGGTCAGTACGAATCCCTTGCGATCAAGCGCCACGCCGGATCCGGCGAGCCAATCCGTGTTCGGATCCGCCCCGATAAAGAGGAAAAGGTGGCGGACGGACCGCCGTGCTTCAACAGATGCGCCTTGCTGCCAGCGGACCGCCTGTAACATACCATCGGCGCCTTCAAGGCCACTGATTTGCGTTCTCGTGAGCAATTCTACGTTGGACAGTCTGCTGATGCGATCGACGAGATAACTCGACATGTTTGCGTAAAGGTCTGCTCCGCGCACGAGGAGCCAGACCTTGGCGACTTGGCTTGCCAAATAGACCACTGCCTGGCCGGCCGAGTTGCCAGCGCCAACTAAAACCACCTCTTGCCCGGCGCAAAGTTTTGCCTCTAGGGGTGATGCCCAGTAATGCACACTCGAAGACTCGAAATCTTCCAATCCCTTCACTGCAAGCCGCCGGTATCGCGCCCCGCTTGCGATCACAACTGAGCGAGCGGACACTCGTTCATTGTTTGCGAGATTTAGAATGAAGCAATCGGAACTCGAGGCGGCTGGCACCTCAAGGCGAGCCGCCTCATCGGGAATAGCCATTTCGACGCTGAATTTTTGCGCCTGATTATAGGCGCGTGCCATCAGAGCAATGCCGCTGATGCCGGTAGGAAAGCCAAGATAATTCTCAATTCTAGCCGAAGCCCCGGCTTGGCCGCCAAACGCGCGGCAGTCGAGCACCAGCGCCGAGAGTCCTTCCGAGCCGGCGTACACCGCAGCGGCGAGACCGGCGGGACCTGCCCCAACGATAGCAACGTCATAGACGCGGTTCGGGTCGATCGGCCCGACCATGCCGATACAACGGGCAAGCTCGTTTTCGCCTGGATTGCGCAGCAATTGACCGCCCGGGCACAAGACGATCGGCAGCTGACCGGGATCGACGTGCAAACGCTCAATCAACGCTTTGGCCTCGGCGTCGATCTCTGGATCGAGCGTCTGCTGCGGCTGGCCATTGCGCCTTAGAAAATTCGTCAGTCGTAACACATTCCCATCGCCCGCGTGGCCGATAATTACAGGGCCGCCTGAACCTACCTCAAGCAGGCCGACGCGGCGGAGAATGAGCGCGCGCATGATGCGTTCGCCGAGCTCCGCCTCCGCAATCAGCAATGCGCGCAATTGGTCGCGCGGTATGATCAAGGCCTCCACGTCTTCCTGTGCGCGCGCATCAACCAGCGCCGGCTGGCCAGCCAACTGCGCCAATTCACCCATGAAAGAGCCAGGCCCGTGCGTGACGATCAGTGGGCCCTGTCCCGACGGGGCATGCTGGTTAACGGCGACTTTGCCGGACAAGATGATCGTGAAACCTTCAGTGGCGCTGCCGGCCTTCGCCAGAGCGTCATCCTTGCGGTACGAACGCAATGCGCCGAAGTGCCGGACGCGCTCAATCTCAGACCGGTCCAGGACCGGAAACATCTGGTCCCGTCGCGTTTCGATGGTCGAACGTGCTACAGCCATAGTCGAAGAGCCTTTTCTGGGTATTGTGATCTGCAGCTGCTTGCGAGTGACTTTTAACAAGGTCCGGTTATTTAGATCGCCAATCGGTGGTGGCTCCATCAAAAAGAAACTGGTATGAGCGTGAATATAGAGCAATGCTGCCGATTTGAGAGTCAGGTCAACGATTCCATGACGGCCGCTTTGGGTCATCAGGAGACAATTAGCGGGCGCGGAAGCCATGTCCCCTTTACCCCCGAAAGCGGACATTGGCATCGCCCGCCAAGGGTCGAATGACGACCGTATTGCGCGTACTGCGGCAGCAAGGTCACGCCGCCCGTGGATGCCACCAATGACATTGCCGACGATAGATCTTCTGCGTCGTATTTGGGCCTGAGACTAATGCCGGGCTTTGCCGCGTAGTTATCGAGTACGGCGTTCAAAACAGGTGCCACGCGGGTCGGCGCGATGTAAATCTCGTTGGCAATATCCTGTGGTCGGATCTCTTTGCGAGCGGCCAGGCGATGGCTAGTCGGGCGCCTGGGCCTCACGTCGGAGAAACGCCACCTCCACCTTGCCACGCATCAGTGCACCGGCGAGATCGGGCGAGGATTATGGGAAGTTTATCCCCGGACCAAATGGATAGGCCGAAGTGCCCCGCGGATCGAACGCTGGCACGCGCGAGACATTGTACGGATTGGAATTGGAATCCGACCGGGCACGCGGTTCCATTGCAAATGAATTCATACCATTTCGGCGAGCGGTCATAGACAGCTGCGTGATGGGACGCATTCTCGGGAGCGACCGATTGGCTGCTGAATGACACTATGTTACCGGCTCTGGTGACGAGGCATTCGATCATGCGGCAATTGCAATGGTTTCGCGCGAGCCCGGTGCCCCCGCCGCCCCCTCTCGTTGCGGATGAGGGTTTGGACTTTTCCTTGCCTGTCATTTTTAAGAAAAACGCAAAATGACCGATCTTTAAAATGCCGTCTCGCGTGTCGGTCATAAAAATGCAGAGTCCGCTTTGGGTCATTGGGGGACATTCAAACCGCAGCCCCGAATGTCCGCTTTCGAGGGTGAAGCGGATATGGCGCTCTGTCGCCGAACCAGATCTGCGGCCACCTTTAAGTGTTGGTATTGGTGGTATCGAGACCCTTCGCCGCTAGAAACAACAATATTTCCAGAGCCCTGTCTGACAACTGCGGCTCCGTCCCTGGGTGCCACTTTCCTGAAAAAGCTTTGATTTTGCGGAGCGGCCGCGCTTAAGGCTTGCGTAGCCTGGGCTGACTGAAGAATTCGAGCCCGGTTGCACGCTTTTCCTGTAACATTCAGCAGAGCCAGGCGGACGCCATTCTTGCCTTTCCAAAATCTATTTGAACTGAATGTAGCCGACCTTCGATTAGCGCAGGGAGAGAAGAATGAAAACGCCAAGGAGTGGAGCGACGAGCTTCCTGCTCGCGCTCTTGTGTGTAGTTGGAGTTACATCGATGTCTGTGGCCAAGACATTCGTATACGTATCAAACGCGCAGGATGGAAATATCGACGCTTTTGTCATGGACATGAGCACCGGCGCGCTGACGCCGGTCGGAAAGGCTGAAGCCGCCAAGCTGGTCATGCCGATGGCGGTGAGCCCAAGCAAAAAACACCTGTATGCCGTCGTACGCTCCCAACCTGTCCGCGTTTTGACCTACGCAATCGATCCTGCGACAGGAGGTCTTACGCAGAAAGCATCAGCGCCGCTTCCCGATAGCATGCCGTATGTCTCGACCGACCAGACCGGACGCTTTCTTTTCACGGCCTCTTATGGCGGCGACAAAATTGCGGTGAGCCCGATCGGAGAAAATGGACTGATAGAGGCAGAAGCGATTCAGGTCATTCCTACCGGCCGCAATGCCCATTCGATTTTACCCGACCGCAGCAACAAATTCGTTTATGCCGCCACGCTCGGCGCCAACCAGGTGCTGCAGTTCACGTTCGACAGCAAGACCGGTAAACTCGCGGCGAACGACCCGGCATCGGTCAGCCCGGAAGCTGGCCACGGTCCACGCCATTTGGCGTTCTCGCCGGATAACAAGAATCTGTACGTGCTCAACGAACTGTCAGGCCACGTCACGCAATATGCGATCGATCCGAGCAAAGGCACGCTGACTCTCGTTGACAGCATCAGCTCCGTGCCGGTCGAGGCCGGGCTTGCGTGGGGCGCGCCTCCGGCACCCGTCGGCGCGGCATCGGCGTCCGCTTCAGCGGCACCAAAGGATGATAAACTGAAAGTCTGGGCGGCCGATATCCAGATCACGCCCAACGGCAAATTCCTCTATTCGACCGAGCGCACGACCAACAAGATCGCCCTGTTCACGGTGGCACCGGGAACGGGCAAGCTCACTTACGTGACCAATTTCGCAACTGAAGCCCAACCTCGTGGTATCAGGATCGATCCGACCGGCCAGTATCTGGTAGCGTCGGGTGAAAAATCCGACCGTCTGTCGGTCTACAAGATCGATCAGGGCACCGGGAAACTGAGCGAGCGCACCCGTTATCCGGCCGGCAATGGAGCGAACTGGGTGGAAATAGTTGAGCTTCAGTGAACAGCAATTTGCATGAGCGAAAAGCCCCGGATCGCTCCGGGGCTTTTTCTTTGCCGCACGACTATCTATTTCGGCATGTTGCCTTCAACAAGCTGCATGACCGGTTTTTTGAAATTATCCGGTAATCTGCATGCCGCCCTGAGATTTCTGGCGTTCTCTTCGAATTTATTCACATCGAGGGTCGAGATATGGCGGTCGCCATGATAGTACCCGCTCAGCCAGATCGCGATCGAATCCGCTTTAGGCAGAACGATGAACTGTTCGCACGTAATCTTCGAAACATCGACTGTGACCTGCGCATGCGCGGCTTGTGCCGCGAAGACGGGGAGAAAGATAAGTGTGCGTAAGAGCGGATTGATCACGAGAGGAACCTCGCTTTTTTGAAGGTCTGAACTCACTGTCGGCGTTTTAGCTGAGATGAGCCAGTGGGACCACGGCCAACTTATCGAAAACTTGCCCGGGCTTGCGGCAGTGCCCTCTTTTTGCAGTCAAGTATCAGGGGCGGGCCAGCGGCGAAATTCATAGGCGAGCCATTGTGCCTTTTGGCGATCTGAGCCGGCGTCAACTTGGCAGCCACAAAAACTG